>CALGNZ010000001.1 GCA_937957915.1 uncultured Granulosicoccaceae bacterium
CCAGACAGAGCAGGTGTGGCGGGTTATCCGATCACAATAGATGTCGACGAACAATTTTATTTAAAACCGGATGCAGGGCGTCTGCTTATGTCGCCTGCTGATGAAACGCCTTCTGATCCCTGCGATGCTCAGCCTGAAGAGATGGATATAGCCGTTTGTGTGGATAGAATAGAAACCGCATTCGATCTGCACGTACAACGCATAGAAAACAAATGGGCCGGTTTGCGTAGCTTTGTGGCAGACAAGGCTCCGGTAGCAGGGTTTTCGGCGAGCGCCCCTGGCTTCTACTGGCTGGCCGGGCAGGGTGGCTACGGCATACAGTCCTCACCGGCACTCTCTGATTTTGCTGCCGCGCAGATCTTAGGGCGACCGTTGCCTGCGTATATTGTTGATCAGGGGCTAGAGCTTGCAGAGCTGTCTCCATCACGGTTATCTTTATAGTTTTATTGCCGCGTATAAAGGCGCCACCTAAGTCGGAAATTTTCTAACCGTGCTTGCTGATTTCGATGGGGCAGTCAGTCAATGGCGTTATTCTCAGTTGTTTATATTGCCTGACCGCAGGTGCCTTTAGTGCTAACCCAACCGTATCGGCCCCGGGCTAAAGAACTGTTTAACTCGACTCGTTGAAATTTCTCATCAGTGGTATTGTGGTGATGAAAGAAATTACACCTGTTTATCAATTTACCCGGTCTTTAAGTATGTCGCCAACACCAGAGTCTGAACTGCAAAGCCACCTCTATCTTGAGGAGGTGATGGGCGAGCGGGCGCTTGAGAAAGTCCGGTCGTGGAACGCGCGCTCGCTAAACCGACTTGAAAGCAACTCGCTGTTTACGCAGTTGCACGAGCACGCCATAGCAATTGCTAACTCGAAACACAAAATACCCTATGTTTCATACCGCGATGGAATGGTACATAACTTCTGGCAGGACGCTGATCATGTTCGAGGCGTGTGGCGCTGTGCCACACTCGAGAGCTATCTGACAGAGAATCCTGACTGGACAACCGTGCTGGATATCGATGCCCTGGCAGACGCAGAGGGTAAGAACTGGGTATATCAGGGCAATACCGTACTGAGCCCTGAAAATACGCGATGTATGGTTTGCCTGTCGGACGGTGGTAAAGATGCGTCGGTTTATCGTGAGTTCGATATCTCTGCGCGCGCCTTTGTTGAAAACGGCTTTGTTACGGCTGAGTCGAAAGGGAGTGTCAGCTGGCTGGATCAAGATCATCTGATCGTTGGTGTTGATTTTGGTGTGGACGAAAATGGCAGCAGTACCCTAACCGATAGCGGCTATCCGATGGTTGCAAAGTTGTGGCGGCGGGGTAGTTCGATTGATCAGGCAATTGAACTCGGGCGCGGGGTCAAATCAGATGTTAGTTTTAACGCGCGAGTCGTTGAGATGGCAGACGGGGATCGACAAATACTACTGGTTCGCTCAAGCAGTTTTTATGACCGCAGTTACCACTGGTTACCCCTTGAGCTGGCCGGTGAAAAAAAAGATGCCATGTTGCTGCAGCAGGTGCCGCTGCCATTACCGCAACAGATCGGTATCGTTGGACTCTTCAAAGGCCAGATGCTGGTCAGATTAAATGAGCCCTGGCGCGAATTTACATCTGGTGATCTGGTAAGTTTTTCGTGGCAACGCTTTATGGATAGCGCAGACATTACAACGGTGCATTTACTTTGCAGTCCGGGTGCCCGTGCTTCTATCAACAATGTGGGTATCACGCGCTCCAGTGTGTTGGTGTCGATTTTTGAGAATGTTGCGGGAGGTGCAACACGCTTTGACTGGAGTGGCGATAGCTGGCAGTCAGAGAAACTGGAGTTTCCGGCGCTGGGATCGGTGTCGATTGGTTCGACAAATCACAGAGAGGATATTGCCTTTCTCTCCACCGATAGCTTTCTTACCCCCAACACGTTGTGGATGTGCGATACGGCCCACCCCGATCTGACCCGAACTGACCTGACCCGAGCTGACCAGGCCGGCACTGACCAGGCTCGTTTTGCCACGCCTGAACCCCGGCCAATAAAGTCTCTTCCTGAATGGTTTGACAGCAGCGTAATGGTCGCTGAGCAATTCGAAGTCGCCTCTGCAGACGGCACCATGGTGCCTTATTTTGTGGTGCGTCAGCAGGGCATCGCAATGGATTCCACTAACCCCACTTTATTGTATGGTTATGGTGGATTCCAGGTGCCGCTGAATCCATCGTACTCTGCCATGCGTGGCAAGTTGTGGATTGAACGGGGCGGTGTCTATGTGCACGCTAACATTCGTGGTGGTGGAGAATTTGGCCCTGAATGGCATCAGGCTGGCCTGAAAACCAAACGCCAGTGTATCTACGATGACTTTATAGCCATTGCACAAGACCTGATCAGCAAGCGTATTACATCGCCACAGCATTTAGGTATTGAAGGGGGCTCCAATGGTGGTTTGCTGGTCGGTGTTATGCTGACGCAAAGGCCTGATCTGTTCTCGGCTGTGGTTTGTGCAGTACCGTTGCTTGACATGATGCGCTACCATCTTTTGCTGGCTGGTGCCTCGTGGGTCGGAGAATACGGCCATCCTGATGACCCGACAGAGGGCGCGTTTTTGCAGTCGATTTCGCCGTACCATAATGTGTTGGCAGACGAGCGTTATCCCGAGGTGTTCTTTGTTACCTCAACCAAAGATGATCGAGTGCATCCCGGACACGCTCGCAAAATGGCAGCGCGTTTTGAAGACCTGGGCCATGAATTTCTCTACTATGAGAATATCGACGGCGGTCATAGTGCGGCGGCCAATTTGCAGGAAACGGCGCGGCGGGTGGCGCTGCAGCACACTTTTCTATTTGAAAAACTTGCATAGATGTCTGCGTTGCAGAGCCTCTGCTGATACGAACATGCCCTGACCGTGTGGCAATAGCGGGTTTCAATTTAATACATTCAAGCGCAGCCCTGTGGCTAAAGGCACTTTCACTATTCGGATATTTTCACTATGAGTTCAGTAAGGCTGGCCCTGGTCGGGGCCGGGGTCATTGGCCGGCGCCATCTTGGTGCTATTCAACGTTCAAGCGCAGGTGTCGAACTGGTTGGCGTGGCCGACCCTGTGCCGGCAGCCGAGTCGGTTGCCAGAGAAGCGGGTGTGCCGTTTTTCTCCGATACCGAGTCTCTGATGTCGGCACTTAAACCGGATGGTGTGATCGTCGCAACACCAACGGAACATCATCTTCAGCCAACACTAACAGCGCTTGATGCAGGTGCGCATGTGCTGGTTGAAAAACCGATTATGCCGACACTCGAACAGGCGGAAACGGTCATCGCTGCATCTAACAGTACAGGCAGGCAGGTTTTGGTCGGCCATCATCGGCGCTACTACTCGCAGGTGCACAAGGCGCATGAGTTGGTGCAGGGTGGTGTGCTGGGGCAATTGATTACTGTTAGTGGCCAGTGGAATATGCGCAAGAACGCTGCATACTACGAACCGCAGTGGCGTCATAAGTGGCAAGCAGGGCCAATCGTTACCAACCTCATTCACGATATGGACGCGTTACGTTATATCTGTGGCGATGTTGCAAGTATAAGCGGTGAAACCAGTAACGATTCGCTTGGCTTTGAAAAAGAAGATGCTGCAGCACTGATCATACGATTCAAGTCGGGCGCGCTGGGCACGTTTATACTGTCAGACCAGGCAACGTCGCCATGGAGCTGGGAGTATGCGACAGGCGAGACCGAGTTTTTCCCAAAGACGGGGCAGAACGCCATGTACTTTTCAGGCAGCAAAGCAGCCCTCGAATTTCCGAATCTGGCGTTGTGGCACCATGGTGACAATACCGCAGACTGGAATCATCCTTTGCAACGTCAGGAAATGCCTATGCGGCTTGATGATGCGTTTATGCTGCAGGTTGATCACTTTTGTGCAGTGATTCGCGGTGAACTGCCACCGCGAGTATCGGCGCAGGATGCCACTGATACCTTAAAGGCGACACTTGCCGTATTTGAATCGGCAAACAGTGGCCAAAGGGTGAAGTTGTAGGTAATGGCCAGCGCCGGCAAATCCAGCGCATCAGCATTTAGCGGGTAGCGCTGTGTCTGAATCAAAACATTTAGCAATGCCTGTGGCACTGATCGCCGGTGTCAGTGGTGCAGTTGGCACCGCCCTGGCCAGAGAGCTCAGTGAGGGGCAGGGCTGGCGTGTGCATGGTATTGCTCGTCGCGAGCCTGAAAATAAAATACCGAATGTAACCTGTATAACAGCCGACCTTGCAAACGCCGCGGACTGTAAACGGTTGTCGGCATTGGCTGCAGAAGTTACCCATATTTTCTACTGTGCCCGAGCAACTCATGCAGAGCAGGTAGTAGAAGATGTGCAAAGCAATTTGTACTTGCTTAAAAACCTGGTTGAATCAGTTGAGCATGGCTCAACAGTGCTAAGGCATGTTCATCTGGTGCAGGGCGGCAAATACTATGGTGTGCATGTCGGGCCATTCCCCACGCCTGCAGTCGAAGAGCAGGCCAGAGCCCCGATTCCCAACTTTAATTACGACCAGCAGGACTATCTGCATAACAGAGCTAAAACTGCGGGCTGGACATGGACGGCATCGCGTCCGAATACCCTGTTGCACTTCTCACCTGATAACGCACGCAATCTGGTTAGCTCGCTGGGTGCCTATGCAGCTATCTGCAGAGAATTGGGTGCTGCTCTCGATTTTCCCGGGCCACAAGGAGCGTTTGACAGTCTGACGCAGGTGACATCACTGGAATTACTGGCAAGGGCAATCGCATGGATGAGTAACGAGCCCGCGTGTGCGAATCAGGGCTTTAACGTGACCAATACGGATGTATTCAGGTGGTCGTCGATCTGGCCCAAACTGGCGGACGCATTTGCTATGCCGCAAGGATCTGTCAGACCACTGAAGCTTACTAAAGTAATGTCCGTAAGGGAGCCGGTCTGGCAAACCCTCTGTGACAAACATAATCTGCAAAAAAGACCACTGCAGCATGTTGCCAACTGGGGATATCTGGACGCGACTCTTGAGCGCTACTGGGACGAAATACTCTGCCATAACAAACTGCGGGCGCTCGGCTTTGACGGCTGGGACAATAGCCAGTTGCGGCTTATCAGCCTGCTAAAGCAGTATCAGGATAACGGTATACTGCCAGCTTAACAAAGCAGAAACGCCCGCACTTGTGCTGTGCGAAAGCGTCGAATCAAACGGCCAGGTACCCGCCATCTACTGGCAGCGAGGTGCCGGTAACAAACGAAGCGTCATCGCTGGCGAGAAACAGTGCGCAGCGTGCAACCTCATCGGCTTTACCAAGCCGACCCAGTGGATGTAGCGCGACCAGATTCGCATTCATTGCCGGGTCTTCACGCAGTACGCTGGTCAGCGGGGTTTCTATAAAACCAGGGCACAGGGCATTAACACGAATGTTATCGGGTGCCCCGGACACGGCAAGATCACGAGTCATCTGCTGTATCGCGCCTTTGGAATGTGTGTAGGGATCCGGCTGCCCGATCAATAGTGATGTTCGGGCGACTTGCCCGTAGATGGAACTCAAATTTATAATAGACCCACCGCGTGCCCCTTTGCGTTGAATTTCCATGACTGCAGCACTGATCAACAAAGTGCCTTTTACGTTTACGTCCATAACCAGCTGCCAGCCATCTTCCCAACTCATCTCCGCTGGTACGTCGCGCGTGGTCATGCCTGCGCTGTTGACCAGAATATCAATGTGACCGAACTGAGTTTCGATGGACGCCGCTGCCGCATCTACTGCTGCCTTGTCTGTGACATCGAGGCTTTGAGAGTAATCGAGTGAATCGGCAATGGCTGCCAGGCCCTCTGCATGCAAGTCAACGCCGGCCACTCGTGCACCCTCCGATTTAAACAGAGCCGCACAGGCGGCTCCAATTCCGGATGCAGCGCCGGTGATTAATGCGCTTTTTCCTGATAGTCGCATAGCGGTTCCTCGAGTTGTGTGGTTGTACAGATGGTCTGGTTTATTGAAATTGCGTGTGTGTTGCGGGTTATGCAACCCGCCCCAGTGAGAACCCTCTGGCGAGATGGTGGCGAATGACGACTGCCAGTAGCACACCTGGAATCAGGCCCAGTACACCGGCTGCCGCCAGAAGCGGAATGTTGGCGCTCATTACACTACCGGCACGAGTCATAATGCCACCAAAGGGTTTTGCGTAGATTGTGGTCAGCGCATTCGACAGTAAAAATTCAATCCATGAGAACATAAAACAGAAAAATGCGGTGACGGCAATGCCGGTGGATATTTGTGGCAGCAACAGGCGCCGAAAAAACTCGAGGGTTGTGTAGCCGTCAATGGCCGCGCTCTCGTCGAGTTCAACGGGTATGTCAGAGATAAACCCCTCCAGTATCCAGATCGCCAGCGGTACCGTAAAAAAGCAATGGGCGATAGCCACGGCCATGTGAGTATCGATCATATTAATGGCGGAGAAAATTTGTACGAACGGCACCAGTAAAATTGCGGGCACCATCATGCGCAGCATCAGAAGGCCGAAAAACAGCGCTCTGCTACCGGGAAAGCGAAAGCGTGAAAACGCATAGGCTGCCGGAATAGCGACAATCATTGATATCACCACATTGATAGACACATAGATAAGTGCGTTGACATAGCCCATGTACCAGTCAGGGTCTGACAGGATAGTGGTGAAATTATTGAGTGTTGCGTTCGACGGGAAAAGCACCAGCGAGGCGTCACCCCTGCCTTGTACGCTAATAACAATCAGCCAGTAGACAGGCATCACAACCAGTGCTGCAAAAACCGCGGGTGCAACAGCGAAGCGGTTGTTCATGGGTTGCTCCGATTACCTTTGGTGGGCACGATAAGCTGATAAAAGCAGGCAGATACGATCAGCGCAATAAGAAAATAGATGACCGCCATGGCACCTGCCATACCCAGGTCAAACTGAATCAGGCCGGTTTGCACCAGTTCGTGCGAGAGAAAGGTGGTGCTGACACCAGGGCCGCCCCGAGTGATGACGTAGGGTTCGGTATACAGTGTGAAGCTGTCCATGAATCGCAGTAACACGGCGATAGCAAGGACGAGCTTTAACCGCGGCAGCTGGATGTATCGAAACACGGCCCGGCTACTGGCGCTGTCGATTGCTGCTGCCTGATAATGCGCTGCGGGTATGGTTCTCAGGCGTGCGTAGCACAACAGCACGACGAGTCCGGTCCAGTGCCAGGTATCCATCAATAGCAGAATAGCCCACGTCCAGACGACGCTATTCATATCGAGGGTAATGCCGATGCTCAACAACGATTGATACAGCAGGCCGGTGCCAGGCTGAATCATTGCTTTCCATAGATAGCCAACCACAATAGTGGGCGTTAACATGGGTATGGACAGCAGCACGATAACCAGCGTAGTCAACGCCCCGGAACGAGGCATTCGTAAAGCCAGATAAATACCAAGGGGGATCTGCACAGCCAGAACCAGCATAGCAAAGCCGAGGCTCCTGAGGATGGCGTCGTAGAATTCGGCGGACCCCAGCACCTGTTGAAACCAGTCTGTGCCAACCCAGATAAATACGTTGCCACCAAACGTGTCGTGGAGCGAATAGAAAGCGACGAAACCTATTGGCAGCAGCCCGGCCATGGCCAGCACCAGCAGGGCGGGCGCCAGGTATAACCACGCAGTGCGTGTGGTGTGAAAGTTATGCATAACAAACCGTGCAGCGGATTCGTGAAAACGATACTTTATAACTCGCCGGATGAACAACTATTTTCCCGTTGGCAAGGTCCTGGTTGGCAGGTCTACGGTACACTCCATCATATCTTTGCCGACATGCCGATAACGAATAACGCTGGGTGCCTGTTACACACAGTGAAATTTACAAGATCGCAGGTGTCGCGAAAGCGTTGACCAACCGCTCACGGCAGCCTGTGAGTAGAACTCCGCACTGACGGCTAACATCATGGACAGTACAGTAGAAATCATCGATTTCCACCATAGGCGGGTTTGCTGTGGAGCCTGATTTGCGAAAGATCGCGAGCTGCAGGGAGCAAGCCGTTGAGGTATCGAAAGTGGCAGGTGCAAAAATACTCGATCTCTTTCTGCCTGAAATAGCAGTCACTCACAAGGACGACAAAACACCACTCACCGCCGCTGACCTCGCAGCCAACAAGGTTATCATCGAGCAACTGGCGACAATAGATAACGGGCTGCCGGTTCTTACCGAGGAATCTTGCGAAATTCCACTGCGAGAGCGCAGCGCCTGGAGTACCTACTGGCTGGTTGATCCTCTGGACGGTACCCGTGAATTTATCAAACAGCATGGTGAGTTCAGCGTAAATATTGCCTTGATCCATAATGGGTCACCGGTTCTCGGCGTGGTGCATGCGCCTATCCTCGATACCACCTACTGGGCGTCAAAAGGCGAGGGTGCCTGGAAACAGATTGGAGATGACGATCCGCGCCAGATCCATGTTCGCACCGCCCCTGAAAAGCGTGTAACAGTGGCGCTGGGCTGGGCTTCGCAATTCAGTAAAAAGCTTGAACGCTTTCTGGAAAACCTCGGCGATCACAGCGAGCTTCGCATGGGCGGCGCGTTGAAGTCGTGCCTGGTAGCAGAGGGGCGTGCGGATATCTATGCCTGCCTCGGGCCCACAGGTGAGTGGGATACCGGTGCCGCGCAGTGCATTGTGGAAGAGGCTGGTGGGCAAATTACTGATACGCAGATGAAATCGTTGCGTTACAACACCAAGGATTCACTGCTCAACCCTGACTTCTTTGCGTTCGGTGCCAGTAACCGATGTTGGTCTGACTATCTGGGTTGACTGTGTGCCGTGGCAGTTACTGGCGGTAACTGGCGGTAACTGGGATCGCTCTCATCGAACGCTAGCTCAAGTGTCTGAAGCCTGCCGCGTTTCCCGGCTTGCTCCTGAGCCGTACTCGAGCATTACCCTAATTTCTTTTGCAAAAACTGTTTCTCTGCATCGTTGTCTGTCAGCTCGATTGCCTTTTCCAGCAGGGGGATTGATTCATCCCTCTTGCCATCTCTGTCTAACAGATCAGCCATCGCAACGTACCACGGTTGGTAGTCGTTTATCTGCGTGCTGGCTTTTACCTGTTTTAACAGATCTATGGCTGCTTTTATAGACGTTGCGTAGGACATAGCAATGGACTGGTTAATGCGCACAACGGCGGATGGATGCATGCGATACAGTAGTTCGTAGAGTGCGTTAATTTGTGGCCAGTCTGTGTGCTCCCAGTTTTTTGCTTCAGCGTGCAGCGCACTGATACTGGCCTGCAGCTGGTATGGCCCGATCTGCTGTTTTTTGAGCGCTTGTTTGATCAGCGTTGTGCCCTCCAGAATCTTTGACTGATCCCATAGTTTGCGGTCCTGAAACTGGAGTGCCGTGAGCTCACCCTTTTTGTTTTGCCGTGCTTTGCGGCGCGAGTCGTGAAGCAGCATGAGTGCCAGCAGGCCGGTTACTTCGGCGCGCTCGGGCAACAACTGTACCGTTATTCTGGCCAGACGTATGGCTTCATCAGAAAGATCACCGCGCGTCACCTGATTGCCGGAACTGGCGGCGTATCCTTCGTTGAATATAAAATAGATAACCGACAGCACCGTCTCCAGCCGTTCTGGCAGAATGTCACTGGCTGGCACTTCATAAGGAATACCGGCAAGTGATATTTTCTTTTTTGCCCTGACCAGCCGCTGAGCCATGGCGCTTGGTTTATCGAGGAATGCGCGTGCTATTTCATCGGTGGTAAGGCCGCCCAGCGTACGCAATGTCAGTGCGATTTGTGTTTTTTGATCGAGCGCCGGATGGCAACAGGTGAAGATAAGTTCCAGTCGCTTATCTGGTATCTCTTCGCTTTCATCCACTGTTTGTTGCGAGTTTTCCAGTTCGGTTAAATAGGTTAGTTCAGGTTTCAGTTTGGCCCATGTGGCGTCGCGCCGGAATCGATCGATTGCCTTGCGGCGCGCTGTTTGAATGAGCCATGCAGCCGGGGAATTTGGCAGGCCGTGTTGTTGCCAGTTGCCAAGTGCGGCCTCGATGGCGTCTTGCAGTACATCTTCGGCGAGTTGCAAATCTCCCACGCTTTTTACCAGCGACGCGAGTATGCGACCGTAGTCCTCTCGAATGGTCAGTTCGATTGCCTGCGCGGGTTTAAACGGCGGCAGCACGGTGTAGCACCTGGCCAGGGAGTATGTGCAATGGCATTTGCAAACGGTTTGTTTGCAAGTGCTGACTGCATCGTCTCGGCTGCAATATCGCGTGTGCTCGGGCGGTACACTTTTTCACCGCCCGATTGCAACGACAGTTATAAACATTATTAGGCAAGCTGCTGGCCGTTACTGGTCAAAAACCATCACTGGCCTGACTTCAATACGCCCGTGTTTTGCTGTCGGGATTTTCGCCGCGTAGCTGATCGCCTCGTCGAGGTCTTTGCAATCAAGTAAATAGTAGCCGCCGAGTTGCTCTTTGGTTTCGGCGAAGGGACCGTCAGTGGTTTCCAGCTTCCCGTTTTCCAGGGTGACCGTTGTTGCCGTGTCTGTGGATTGCAGCGCATCACCAGCGACGAACACCCCGGCTTTTTGCGCCTCGGCAGTGAATTCCTGATATTTCTGGATGTAGCCGCCAAATTCAGGTGTGCCTGGTTGCGGGCCGGAATTTGCGGCAGAGTAGATCAGCGCGATGTATTGCATAGTCGTTCTCCATAGTGTTCGCTCGGCGAACTGTTGATGAAACAGAGACATCTTTGCGTCTCTGTACTCTACAGACGAATGGCAGAGCTGAGAATCGACATTGTAGAAAAAATATTTTTGCAGAAATTCCAGGCGATGGGCAAACTGGCTGGATAATCCGTGGTTTTTGCGCAGGCGGAGTCTGGCCGGGTGTATCAGAAGCGGACCTGCGGCGCGTTATCGATGCGGCGGCACTAGCTCTTAACTACCCTTATAAATCTGCTACCCGCGACTGGCGGTGTTGTAGCCGCACCCGCAAAGCATTGTGCTTTGGACATCCAGTCCAGCGCGACCGGGCCGTTCACCTTTAGATCTGTGTCGGCTACGTTGCGTGTCTGGGTAACGGTTTGTGCAAAGCCGACAGCGCTCCCTTCGATCAGGTTTTCACTATCCGCGTTGGCCTCACTGTCTCCGTATTGCCATAAGTTGCCTTCGGGTGAGGTCAGTCGCAGCAGTGGCATTGGACCGGGGGGTTGCAGCTTGCGTACTTGATAGGTCCAGCCATAGGTGTTGACGCCGAGCACGACTATATTTTTTATTCGATCTGTGTCTTCACGTTGTTGCCCGACCAGATCAAACACTGCCTGACCATGAGCCCAGGTTTCCATTTGGCGTGCTGTGATAGAAGAACGCACCGACATATCCGGCCCCGCCCATTTAACCCGCAACCGGGCGTCTAGCGGAGCCCAGTGTTCCGCCATTGTTCGGTAGTGGCTGCGCCAGACATCGAGCAAGTCAGTGCCACGCTCTGTAATAGTGCGGTTTTCAACGGGGCGCATGCCTTCGGTTTTCATACCGTTTGCAACTGTTGCAAACAGGCTTTCAAATTCTGCCGGTTGCTGCAGAGACAGATCGGCCGCGTAGTTCCAGAAGTGCAGGTGGATCAATATGTCTTCGGGCGTCCATTGCCTGAACAGCGTAGGTTGCTGCCAGTCTGCTTTACTCAGGCCGCTGTAGAGCAGATCCAGTGATTCACATTCGTGAGCAAAAGCTTCAACGGTTTGTTGCATCTAGCCAGGTTTCCAAATCTTTTAGAAAATCACCCGTGCCCGGGAGTTGTGTTGCTATGACATCGTGGGGATTTTCAGACGCCGGGTGTGTTTTAGCATGGCATACTGTACCTGTGCAGTCGAGATTCGCCTGTGCCCTGTGTCTTTACTGGAGGCTGCTGTGTCCGAGCAATTAATAGCGGTTGTAAAACGGGATTGTCCGACCTGCGAGTTGGTCGTGCCCGTACTGGAGCAACTGGCGCTGCGAAAGGCGGTTGTTGTCTACAGCCAGGACGACCCGACATTTCCGGATGGTGCTGCCGGTGTTGTCGATGACACTCGCCTCGATCAGTCGCATCGTCTTCAGGTTGAAATAGTACCCACACTTATTCGAATGAATGGTGATGCGGAGCAGGCACGAACCTATGGTTGGGATCGTACAGAGTGGGAATCCGTCAGTGGTGTGCAGGGTCTGGGCTCTGAACTGCCAGCGTCAAAGCCGGGTTGCGGGGCGATCAACGTTGAACCGGCGGTTCTCGATCAGCTTAAAATTCGTTTTGAACAGACCGGAATAGAATCACGCCGAATTGAACTCGGTGGTGGCGAAGACGTGATCGAGGCAATGTATGACCGTGACTGGTCAGATGGACTGCCGTTGGTGCCACCGACGGAACTGCGCGTGATGAGAATGTTGCAGGGTACCGCAAGGTCACCACAGGAAGTACTTGGTAACTGCCCGCCGCATATGCGTGCGTTAACCGTTGAAAAAGTAGCGGTTAATGCGGTAATGGCCGGTTGCAAGCCGGAGTATATGCCGGTGGTGCTGGCCGCAATTGAGGCGGTTATGGATGAAGCCTTTGGCTTACACGGTGTTATAGCAACAACGATGTATGTATCACCGGTACTTGTGGTTAATGGTCCGGTGCGCAGGCGTATCGGCATGAATGCAGGTGTTAATGCACTGGGGCAGGGCAATAGAGCCAATGCAACGATTGGTCGAGCCGTGCAACTTATTATCCGCAATGTTGGAGGCGGAAAGCCGGATGGTGTTGATAGAGCTAACCTAGGCAACCCCGGTAAGTACACCTACTGTTTTGCTGAAGATGAAGAAGGCTCTTGCTGGACACCGTTGTCTGTGGACTTTGGTTTTACCGAAGGCACATCGACAGTCACTGCGTTTACCGGCTACGGACTGCAGGGGCTTGTCGATCAAAAAGCGCGTGACCCCGAGTCACTGTGCAGAAGCTTCGCTGCAGGGTTGCGTTCAGCGGCTAACCCGAATATTGCACCTGCGGGAGATGCCATTCTTGTTGTTTGCCCCGAGCACGAACGTGTGTTCAGAAACGCTGGCTGGAGCAAAGACCAGTTATCTGAACGGTTATACAAACTACTCGAGATACCCGGTCACGACATCGTGCAGGGCAGTGGCGGTATCGCGGAAGGTATACCCGAGGCGATGGCCGATCAGGTGTTTAACAAAATCAGGCCCGGAGGCTTGCTGATTGTGCGTGCTGGTGGTGGCGCCGGCATGTTCTCCGGAATTATCGGCGGGTGGCTGGCCAGCGGTGCGGTTGGCAGCGTGCCCGTTACTAAGGAGGTTAAAAGATGACATTACTGGTAGACCCTACTGGCGAGACAGAGTCGATTGTTCGACCACGTCCGATTCGCCCCCCGTCACTGGATGGCTTAACGGTGGGGATACTTGATATCTCCAAGGCTCGTGGCAATGTATTTCTGGATCGCCTTGAACAGCGTTTCAGCGATGCAGGCGTCGCTGTAAAGCGCTATCGCAAGCCAACGTTTGCGCGACCGGCTCCTGTGGAGCTGACTCAGCAAATAAGCACCGAAGTAGATGTAGTCGTTGAAGGGTTGGCTGACTGAGGGTCCTGCACGTCGTGCTGTACGCATGACATTGTAGAACTGGAGTCACGCGGTATACCCGGTGTTGGTATTGCTACTACCGAATTCGTCAAAGCGGCGGCTACACAATCCGAGGCGTTGGGATACGACCCGTCAATTGTGTTTGTTCCTCACCCGGTGCAGGATCGTACCGATGAAGAATTGAGCCAGGTCGCAGACGATATGTTTAACGAGATTACTGCGAAGCTGATCGGCTGATAACTGCCGGTGCGGCGCTGACTGGAACAACTATATGAGTCAAAAAGAGTTTGACGTCATCGTCTATGGTGCAAGCGGCTATACCGGCCAGCTCGTGGCTGAGTATTTGTCTGGTCGGTATGGTTCCGGTGAGCTGCGTTGGGCGATGGCGGGGCGCAACAAAGACAAGCTGGAAGCCGTTCGAGCAAGTCTGGGAGTATCGCAACAGGTTCCCTTGCTGGTTTCCGATGCAACCGACATCGATGCGCTAACTGATCTGGTAAAGCAAACACGGGTAGTGTTAACCACCGTTGGCCCGTATCAGCTGTACGGTAGTGAGCTGGTGGCGGCATGTGCTGCTGCCGGTACCGACTATGTAGATTTGTGCGGCGAGCCTCCGTGGATGCGGCAGATGATCGATGCGCATCAAGCCACTGCACAACAAACCGGTGCACGTATCGTGTTTTCCTGTGGCTTTGATTCCGTACCTTTTGATCTGGGTGTCTATATGCTTCAGCGTGAAGCTAAGCAGCGGTTTGGTCATTGCCTGCCACGTGTTAGAGGTCGCGTGCGAAAAATGCAGGGCACGTTCTCTGGCGGAACGGCGGCCAGCCTGAAGGCGACAATGGCGGCTGCTGCAAAAGATCCGAAGGTGATGGATCTATTGCGAAACCACTTGTCTTTAGCGCCGCAGTCTACAGCGACAGCTGAGCAACCCAGAGACAACAAGCCGTACTACGATGCGGTAGCCGAAAGCTGGGTAACCCCGTTTATAATGGCTGCTATTAATACTCGCAATATACATCGTTCCAATCTGTTGCAGGGCTACCTGTATGGCAAAGATTTTCAGTACGATGAAATGGTGCTGACTGGCCCGGGAGACAAGGGCGAGGCAACCGCCCATGCAATGGCAGCGCAAAACCCCATGGCTGATAAAGACGGGCCAAAACCCGGAGAGGGGCCAAGCCTGGAAGAGCGTGAAGCCGGATTCTACGACCTGCTTTTTATAGGCACTGACGACAATGGTAACCGTATTGAAGTGGGTGTCACCGGTGATAAAGATCCGGGGTACGGATCCACTTCAAAAATGATTTCTGAGTGCGCAGTGTGCCTGGTTAAAGATGAATTGCCGACTGGCGGAGGTGTCTGGACCGTTGCATCGGCAATGGGAGATACAGTGTTAGATCGTTTGATCGAGAATGCCGGGCTTACGTTCGCGGTTGAAAATTAGCCCGCAAGGTAACTATTCTGCAGGTTATAGATGTAGCACGGGAGATGAAGCACGGGGCGGCACTGAGGTATAGACACCATCAGATGTGGCCTGAGTAGTTACCCATCAAAATTATCTATGCTAAGTCAATTGGCCGTTGCGCGAGGTTGCGCTGCTAGTGTGGCATGCATACAGTGTGAGCCTTGTTACGTCGTGGCGACAGTGATGTATACAGGTGGTTTAGTCGACGTTTGATTCATTCACAAGGGCAGTACAACAGTGCAAAACAAAACAGTCGACTGGTTCGGTAACGCATTTAGTCAGCTTCACCCTCTGTTTCAATCGTTGCACACAGACGGCGGCACGCTGGCCGGCAATGTAGATATTGCGTATGGACAGGGTGTTGCCGGAATAATTGGCAAACGGCTGGCAAAAAAGATGAATATTCCCACCGCGGGTACTCATCACTTATCTGTTGAAATAGATCACGATAGTAAGGGGCTGCACTGGAATCGGTGTTTTAATTATAAAGATCAGGTGTATTCACTGTTTCAGCCTAACGGACAGATAGGCAGCGGATACTGGGTCGAGAAAACCGGACCGCTGGAGATGCGGTTGACAGTGGATATTCGCGATGGTGGCTGGTACTGGCGTTGCCTGAAGGTAAAATTTTCAGGAATACCGGTACCGTTGTGGCTTATCCCTGAAGCGACCGCGTTTAAGCGCATTGAGAACAGCAAGTATCGATTCCATGTCGAGTTCTCATTGCCTGTTCTCGGGTCTCTGGTGCGCTACCAGGGGCTGCTTGAAGCCACCCAACGGTCAGCGGGTAATGAAGGTTCTGTGTAGCAGTCCAGCGTCCGGATGTCGGGCCTGTTGGTATTACGTTGTGGATGTCCGGTAATGTCGATGATGTGTGGCCAAACGTCTGAAATTCAGCATGATTATTTTTCACATTGCTGCTGGTTATAGCTGTCATTTCAAATACACATTTATTGCACAATGCCTGCAATTATTGTTGCTACCCTCACTAACTCCAGTCTATTGCTCCGGTGCAGTGCACTTTGGGATTCATGCTTTACTCTCAGTGTTGTGCTCACGTTGCGCATTCCTGCGCATCTGTACTCCAGGTGCTGTATGCAAGGGCCAAATGACAAGTGCTCCGACGAAAAGTGCCAGGCTCTCTGCGTAAAAGCTCTCTGCGTAAAAGTGCTCTGAGTAAAAGTGCTCTGAGGAAAAGCGCGCTGATGCAAGTGCTCTGATGCAAGTGCTCTGGTACAAAGACAAACAACGACATAAAAGGTTTGATGCAAATGAAAGTTTCAGGGAAACCAGGTAGCGGTCTGACGGCAGTAGTTGCCGTTGCGGCAGGTTTTTTAGTAATTAGCGGATGTAGCAGTGATTCATCAGATACTGCGTCAGAAAATACAGATCCGGTAGAAGAAACAGGGGGCGCGGAAGTCGTCGACATATTCGATGCTATCTTCACCGAGCGCAGCGCGGATTGTGCTGATTATGTCAACACCTATGACGCTACGGTGATGGATCTGCAAAACAGTATAGATTTTAATGCTGACGTTGTTGTGACGGCGACTGATACCGAGTGTACATTTACCTCCAACAGTGTACCGAATCACAACTTCAATGATGAGTCGGCGGCTTTTGCCGGTGGGCAGGCAGGGGCAACCATCACTGCGACTGACTCCGTATCTGTGGTAACCAGAACCCCGCAGATTGCAGATAACCCGACACCGCTTTCACAGGAAGTGAAAAATGCTATCTTTCTGAATGGCGTGCGCCTGGATATATTGTCTGCCGGTTGCTACAGGCCGACAAGTGCTGATGCTGGTGCCGATGGCAATGTGAATATAGGCTGCGCGTCAGATGCTGACTGGCTGCTTGATCCGCTGAGTACTGAGCAGAAATTTGGTGCTGATGAGCACAATGCACACACACAGCCGGGTGGACTCTACCATTATCACGGTGGTCCGAATGCCATGTTCGACGATAACCCCGGCAGCGATGGTTCTCCTGTAATAGGGTTTGCCGCTGATGGTTTTCCTGTTTATGGCAGCTACTTTTACGATAACGATAGCGGGCTGGTTAGAAAAGCCGTATCAGGGTATACCCTGAAAGTCGGCAGTCGTGGTATTCAAAGCGATACCAACCCCGGCGGTGATTACAACGGCATTTACAATGACGACTGGGAGTGGACCAATGCAGGTGATCTTGATGAATGCAATGGTATGGAAATCGATGGTCAGTATGGCTATTACGTGACAGATGCGTATCCCTGGGTAATGGCCTGTATTTCGGGCACGCCGCACGAGTCTTTCGGTAATGCAGATGCCGGTGGTGGGCCACCACCCCGGCAGTAGTTTTTGCCAGTCAGTCAATACGATGTGGTTGAAAGCGAACCATCGGTTCGCTTTCAACACTTCGGGTGTTAGGTAATTATGGTTGAGGCTGTTTTATTGATAGCAATCTGCAGATCGTGTAGCAAAGCATTTGCCGCTGCGAGCGCGTAGCAAACAGGCACAGGGCAGATACTGATGCCGCAGTACATTGTCGAAACACATTGTCGCGAAACACCACAGCCAGATGTGGTTGTAAGTCACCACGAATTCAAATCGGGGTGCTCTGTTTAAATTACTAAATTACCTGAACTATGAATAACCCTGAGGTTCAACCATCGTTAACAGGTGTGCGCTGTGGTTCGCTCTCGCTTTGCAGGGTTTCAGTTGTGCTCGCAATCTGCCAGTCTCTGTCGACCTCACGACAGTGGAGAAGAGGGGGCCACTGACAATGCCCGGGCTACGCTTGAAAATCCCCGTTTTTTTCTATCTGCTATTGCTTGTATCGTCTGCATCTGCGCACGTGGCCGGTGTTACCGATACGGGTATTAAAATATCTCGTGATGGCCTGACGCTGGTGTACACAGTGCCTGCGGACAACCTGAAAGAGCTTTACCCGGTCGGGTTTATAACTCCCGATGTAGCGATGATGCAGGCAATTGCCGACGGGTTTGTCGTTCGTAACAACGGCGAACCGTGTATCCCGGACACAGGGGCAACACGGTCGCTTGAGGCGATTGAGTCGGAGCAGTTTGAATTTAACTATGATTGCCATGGTCTGTTAAAGACACTGTCAATCGAATATAAACTCTTTATCAATGAAGAAAAAACACATGAGAACTTTGCCCGAATTTCTCTGCTGAATCGAACCCAGAACGTCACTTTTTCAAACAATTATCCTGTACATACTGTTCCGGTAGAAGCAATCGTTCGCAGGCTCGCTGAAAGGCGTGAGGCCGGCGCAGACGTCGTTGAAAGTTCGAGCGCTTTCAATACACATTACTTCCCGGTCGGTTTAAAGCATATTCTGCACGGGTATGATCATGTGCTGTTCATACTGGCTTTGCTGCTGTTGCCGCTGACACTAAAACGGCTGTTGGGTTTGGTGACAACCTTTACTGTCGCGCATTCCGTGACCCTCGCTCTGTCGGTGCTTGGCATCGTTACATTGCCGCCTCTTTATGTGGAACTGGCAATTGCATTGAGCATTGTTTACGTGGCTGTGGAAACCTATCTGGTGTCACGCTGCTCGGGCGGACAGCCTGCTGACAGCGGTGTATGGAGGCGGAGATTGCTCACCACCTTTCTCTTCGGATTGATTCACGGGTTCGGGTTTTCTTTTATTCTCAGGCAAATGGGGCTTGGTGATCAGATACTGGGGTCGCTGCTGTTCTTTAACCTGGGGGTTGAAGTTGGACAGGTGCTGATTATTCTGCTGGCCTATCCGCTAATAACGCTTTTATTCAAGCGCCTGGGCTACCAACGATGCATACCCTGGCCGACAGCCATCGTGGGGCTGGCAGGTCTGTTCTGGCTGGTGCAAAGGGTTGCTGCTCTGTGAGATCAGATGAGCCAGCGATGCAGCGGTGGGCAGTCAGGTAGTCACCGACAATCCAGTTCAGTGAGCTGCAGGCGGTTGCCGCCATTTTTTAGGGAATATGCATATTATTCAGGGCTTTATCGTGATTCTGGCCGGCCTTGAAATTGACCTTGTAGACAATAGTTTAGTTGTGCTAATTCATACTTTTTAAGTTAAAATGTATTATTTAGCACAAATGCCGCTATACTGCTTATTCTGAAGGGCAAAAGGAGGTCACCATGTCTGAAGTCAACCCGAAATCTGTCGCCGAGCTTGATGTCACCAAAGTCTCTGCAGCAGCCTCCAATACGTTTGAGCGCATCATCGGTGCGTGGGGTATAACGCAGGCCGAAGCCATGGTATTGCTTGGCTATGACGATAAAACAAAAAGTACATACTACAAATGGAAAAGGGCGCCTGAGTCGGTAAAATTGCCAAAAGAAAAGCTCGAGCGACTTTCCTATATTTTCGGTATCTACAAGGCGCTGCAAATTCTACTTCCCAATACAGACAGTGCTGATGCATGGCTAAAAAAGCCAAATAGCGCTCCGGTATTTAATGGCAAGTCTGCACTCAGTCGAATGTTATCGGGGCAGGTGGCAGATCTTTACGTCGTGCGCCGTTACCTTGATGGACAGCGGGGGTGGTAGTAGAAGTCACCCCCCTTCATTGGAAGGCATCATGGCGCTTGGTGCTAAGCAGATTTCCGCCCGTTGGTGTGTTCGATCGAGTTGCAAGCCCGGAAGATCTTGAAGCCGTTATAGCAATAGAGAGCATTACAAACGACCGAATTCGAGATGCAACTGGAAATCTGCAACTGGTTCCGGCAGACGAACGACAGTCCGGACCGGGTACCAGCCCGATCATGGCTGCCTTCACCCACTTAAATCCGGAAGGCAGTCGGTTTAGTGACGGTACCTATGGTGTCTACTACGCTGCTAACGATATCCATACGGCGCTTGCAGAGACTCGCTATCACAGAGAGCGTTTTCTAAAACGAACAAACGAACCACCCGTCGAAGTTGATATGCGTTCGTACAAGTCCGAGATAAAAACTGATCTGCACGAACTCAGGGGTAAGCAACATACCCTGCCCGAGGTATACGCGAGTGAAGACTATACTGCCAGCCAGAAACTGGCCCGTGGACTATGGGAGCAGAATTCGAACGGTATTGTATATGACAGTGTTCGTCACGATGGCGGCGAGTGTATAGCGATTTTTCGTGCCAGTATTCCTAAGCCGGTAACCCAGGGCAGTCACTACTGCTTTTGTTGGGACGGAGAGCGCATTGTTAATACTTATCGGAAGGAGGCTGTTTAGGTTGAAGTACTGTTACCAAACACTACAAGACTCCACAGGAGTTGTAGATATTTCGCAAGAACTGGCAACGGGAACCTATCAATTCGGTGGTCGAGCCGAGCTCAATCCGGAGCTTTGAGGTTATAAAGTACTGAGTTGAAATTGGATATTGTTGCTCAATAGGTGAGCGCCGTTAAAGGAGTGCGCGTCCAATCTGTGATAAATCAATCTGCGACAAATAAGGAAAGCCACGACGATAAATTTAATATTCCTTTCGGATTAGTCGAGCTTTGTACGCAGCATGCTGGCTGCAGTAACTCGGTCCCCATAAGGGCCGGCAAGTCGTAGAACAAGCCGCGGTAGCCCGAATCGCCTTGCAAGAAACAGCAATCCCATTCTGCGTAGAAACGACTCACTTCCCCATCGGCATAGCCCTGAGCACGCGACATCCTGTTCGGTGATTAATCTATACCAGGGGGCCTGGCGCGCCGCCGCTCGTAACTTATTTTTGTCGCCATAGGCGGCAACTAAAGCGTTTGCCTTTTGGTGAGCGCTATCGGATTCCTGGTATGCTTCGGCAGGGCTCGCGGAAAGGCTGTGATAGGGGACGGCGTTCTCCCGTAACACCAGGAAACCGAACACGCCGCTACTGTCAACGCCTGGCACGACCACGGATTCCCTGTATTTAACTGCGCGATCCGCATGAACAGCCATCGTTACAAAGCCGATCTCGGTTACGAGAATCTCGTTGTCATCAACTACCACCTGATGTGATTTGAGTCTTGAACGGACCAGTGGTAGTAACCCGCTAGCGGGTTCTGCAAAAGCAAATCCGTTCCATTGGCTATAGGCATGGGACAGCGCGCGGTTTGCACGACTATTTATTCGCATCGGTTTATTTCCTTATTGACCGTTGTGTAGTTTGACTGGCAGGGCAGTGTATTCGGCCAGATCGGCTATCGGGTAACGCATACCGCGCTCCTGAATGTAGATATCTGCGTCGGTAATTCCAAATGCAGCCATCAGCCGATTGCAACAGGAATCCCTGTCCAGGTCTGTCTGACAGGTGTAGAGATCAATGGTGACAAAGCCGCGTGCCGGAAAGGTATGGAAGCTGATGTGGCTCTCTGCAATCATGATAAAGCCTGACAGTCCGCCAGGATCTTTGTGACAGTTCGCACCTGCTTCAACCACAACCGGTGAGCAAATGGGATGCATGCCCATTTCTCTTGGAAGCTCCTGCAGCAGGGCCCTGAGGTGTTCAGGGTTGTTAAAGGTGGGCTTTAGTGCCGTGGCCTGCGGCAGGTATCCATCGATCATAAGATGGACGCCGAACTGCTCGGTTTGCTGTGCGCCTGGGTTCACTATCTTCATATTTTTACTCTTGAACGGTACTGATTTTTACGGGGCGCAACAAATCGAAAACCCGGTGGAACAAGTAACTGTAAACGATGTAAATAAGGGTGAGGCTTATGTCGAGAAGCAGTGCATCGGCCCAACTCATATTGAGTAACCAGACAAACACGGGTAACGTAACAATCATCGCGGTGAGCTCAAGGCTAATCGCATGTACGATACGCAATCGACCAGTGCGATCGCTTGCCACTCGCCTTAAATAACGCCATTCCAGCCAGTCAAAGAGGGTGTTGTGTAAAGCGCTCCATGACATAACCAGTACAGATATTAAGCACAGAATAATCACACTCGTTAGTTGACTGCTTTTTGTGTAAGCAGAGAAGACCGGAACCACCAGAAGTAGACCGATCAACTCGAATGCAATAGTTTGAGTAACTCTTTCGCGCAGACTTCGAATCATGTTCCCTGGCTACTGTGGTCCGTGGTTATCTATTCGACGATCAGGATTTACTGTCGTAGCCTGATCTGCCAATGACAATTACTGGTAGCAACGGGGGTAATGCTAGCCACGCGAGTGGATGGTTTCATCATACAAATGTTGTATGTTTTTGATCTATTGCCGTGCGCTTACCGGTTCCGTACCATAACGCTGACCTAAATAGACCAGTTCCTGCCTCAAATGCGTTGTGTAGTGGCAAATACGGGTCAGTATCTGATAGTGTCGAAATTTGTCAGTGATCAAGCAATGGAATCAGCATGAAAAAAGGCACGGCCTCTCTGCTTAAAATGCTTAACGATGCCGGAGACAACCCGCTGGCACACGATGAGTGGGTAACTGCCTGGCAAACTCTGTACGACGATTTTAAGAACAGCCCTGGTGCTGCCAGCGGTTTTACAGACATCGAACATGCTGCTATCGGTGCGTTGTCTAGTAAGCCCGTAGAAAACACAGAAATTCAACTTGGCAATGAATTGTGCCGGATGCTTGATACCTTCAAGCATCCGGCCCTGCTGGTTGACAGCAACGGACGAGTTGTTGCCTTCAATGTCATGGTCTACCAGAATTACTCGTTGAATATCGGCGATCACATTCAATCCTTGCCAGTCACATTGAATCTGTCGGAGTCGCTGGAAGATGTAATAAAAGGTATTTTGCAAGCCGGGAATAGTGGAAATGAAGCGGTCTTCAAACAGGCCTACAGCGATAACACCAGCAGAGAGCTTACGCTTGCGATCACCCCGTCTACGGGTCAGTTTGCAAGCGCACTGGTATTCATCATCGGTTGCAAGTGGCAAGATCAAGCCACTGCACAAATTAAGCATCAGTTCGGGTTAACAACTGCCGAGTGCGAACTGCTAATCAATTTTGTGGAAGGATATTCTTCAAAAGAGATTGCGCAGATCAGAAACAGATCTTACGCCACTGTCAGAACACAGTTGCAATCCCTGATGACCAAAATGGGAGCAAACAGCCAGACAGCATTGCTGCGCAAAGCGCTTTCGTTGTCAGATTTTGTCACTCAGATCAGCAAGTTCAATACAGTTCTTGAGCACCCGTACCGTAGACGTGCGGATATCATGCGCGCAGGAGGCCGACTTGTTGAGGTTATTTTTACTGGTGATCCAAGCGGCTTGCCTGTTGTGCATAGCCCGACCGTCGCCACGTATTGTTTTAACCCGCAGACGGAGAAGCAGCTTTTCGACGCAGGGCTTTATGTCATCACTGTGTGTCCGCCTGGTTACGGTCGAACCGACAATGCAGCAAGTGAGAAACAAAGAATGCAGTGTCGAGCTGAAGACCTTGAGGCAGTTCTGGATATGCTTGATATCTCATGCTGTCCGCTGCTCACGAGTAACGCAGGCACTGCCTCTGGACTGGAGTTGGCGACGTTGTTACCAGATCGAATATCGTGGATTTTATTGATTGCTGCCTGTCCGCCGATTGGCTACTGGACCACCCGGGGGTCTGGCGCGGCATGGGTAGATGCAGTACTGAGTGTGAGTGAAAAATATACTGCAATGAGAAGGCTTATCATCGCAGCCGGGCTCAAGGCGTGGTGCGCTATTGGTTCCCGGCAATTCCATCGGCTACAGGTGGCGGGCAATCAGGCTGATGTGAAAATCGTGTCGCAACCCGAGAATGTGGTAGAGATCGAATATGCCTTAACTAATGCTACGGTCTCCGGGCTTGGCCCGGTAATGGAAGATGTTTCAATGATCTTTCAGGATTGCCTTGACAGCGTGCGCCGGTGCCGCCTGAATATTTCGATACTGCACGGAACTAAAGACCCGGTGTTTCCGGTTCAATGCATGCGTGATTTTGCAGCAGATTTTTCTGATAAAGTGCATCTGACAGAAGTGAAAAACGCCGGCTTTACGCTAATGCAAAGTAATCCGGAAGAGATGATTAAGATGTTGTCGGAGATAGCGGCCACCGCTTCTAAAGGTGATAGCTCGGTTAGCGGCCCGGATCGAGTGTTATCAACGGGCCGGGCCGGGTATTAGTATTCAGGCACCGTTTCTAACTCTGTTTTCTATAAGTTGCAACGATGGATATTTTCTACAGCAACGCTGCCAAAGACTTTGCGATGGTCTTGTGTGTAATGGTTTCTGATAGTGATAAACGATCACAGATATCTATTGTGTTGTTAACGTGAAAACCGCACAGCTGCCTGGTGCGGTGCGCACATTTCAGGCGGGGAGATAGGAATTGCGTAAGCCTGGTAAGACAGAGGCCATTTTTGCCGCCAGTTGCAGAAGTGCAAGCTCACCGCCATGTCGCCCAATCAACTGGCCACCTACGGGTAGTCCATTGTTGTCAAGGCCAAGCGGAATGGTGACAACAGGGTTCCCCATTAAAGAAACCGGTACTGTAAATGCGGTCAGCGCGTCAAAGTAGCCAACGCGTGTGCCGCAAAGATCAAACATAGACTTGTAGTCGCGCAGTCCGCCGCGATCCGTGTGTGGCATCTGATGGGCGAATGGTTGCACGCCGCACACTGGTATTAGTAACGCATCAAGCTTTGCCCAACTGGATTCGAAAGTCGCCTGCAGGCTTTTACGACTGGCCAGAGCCTGGAGATAGTGTTTTTTGTCTCGGCGATATCCGGTATGAACGTGTTTGAGAAAATTTGGCGAACGCAGCGCTGCTGATTTTCCGGTCAGCCTCGCCAATATGCGGATCGGCGCGGGCATTAAACCTCCGGTTTCGTATCCCATAATTTCGCCAAAACAGGCGTAGACGTCAGGATTGAAAAGAGCGGAAAGGTCTGCGTTCAGCAATGAAAGATTATCCGTTGTCAGTTGTTCAATTGCGGTTTTAAAGACTGCTGTGGTTTCAGCACAGACAGGTGGAGTATTTTCAGGGGCGCCCCACAAACCGATCTGGAAACTCGTCTCTGTTGTCTCAGGAGTTGATTGCCCGCTCATCACAGACCAGGCTAGCGCTAAATCGTCAACGGAGCGGGCGATTGGGCCCGGGCGAGCAAAATTGTCCAGGACTGCGCCGTTAGGTAGCAGGCCTTGTGGTTGTGCAGCATGGTCGGTTGGCATCAGTGAATAGACTCCACAATAAGCGGCTGGCAGTCGTAGCGACCCACTGAGATCAGCGCCAATATCCAGGTAGCTCATACCCGTCGCAACTGCGGCTGCTCCTCCACCGGAGGATCCTCCGGCCGTGTAGCTTGTGTTCCACGGATTGCGAGTTATCCCGATACGTTTATTGAAGGTCTGGAAATCCATTGCATAAGGCGGTAGCGTTGTTTTGCCCCAAACATGAGCCCCCGCATCCAGAAAGCGTTGCACAACAGGCGCTGTGTCTTGTGGAATTTTCCGCGCTGCGCGATCCAGTCCGTAACCCAGCGGCATGCCCGCGACAGTTATCTGGTCTTTTACCGTGATGGGCAATCCTTTTAGTGGCGAGGTATTCGCCTGACAGTCTTGATCTGTGGTGAATTCAAAGGCATTGATATCGCCATTCACCGCCTGATGCTGTGAGCGCAGCGCAGCTACGACATCATTTAAAGCCAGTTCACCGGAAGACAACCTGGCGACTATTCGGGTTGCATGTAGAGAAGCCAAAGACTGAGACATATACCACCTCTGTTCGTTAAGCCCTCAGTGTTCCATGACCGGGCTTCACAAATCTTGCTGAACTTGTTGTACGGTGTGTCGACGTCAGCATTCATCAAAGTAGTGTCTGTGCTTTGTCTTTAAGCGTAGCTACCACAAAAAATGAAGACCTCGACCTTTCTGCAAACAGTGCAAAGCGGATGCTATGACGGTGGATGCGCCTGGCGCTTATGCCACTCTGTGGTTGAGACATTTGGCAATGTATCGCATTCAAAATGCCGCCGACTATGCAGATTGGTGCGGCAGATTGGTGCGGCAGAATTGGTGCGGCAGGATTGGTGTGGTGCACGTCGCTCACGGGCACCTTACGTTTTGCTGTTTTTCGAATGCTCTTTCTGCGTGATTAGCCGTGCATTATTGTGACCGCTAATGTAGGACCATAGCCAGCTGCAGGCAACAGCGAATCTGCTTCTTGCGCCGATCAAAAAGTATATATGGGCGATGCCCCACACCCACCAGGCAATGGTGCCGGTGAGTTGCACTTTGCCAAAGTCGACCACAGCGGCGCGCCTGCCGATGGTTGCCAGATTGCCGGCAGACTGATAGCGAAATTTATGCAGTTGTTGTTTGTTATTGAGTCTGTCTTTGATGACGCGCGCGACAAACTTGCCTTGTTGTTTTGCAGCCGGAGCAACATTGGGTACCGGTGTGCCGTCTGGAAGTTGCACCGATGCGGTATCACCAATAATAAAAATGTCCGGGAATTCGGGCACACTCAAATCGGCTTCGACTATAGCGCGTCCGGCGCGGTCTGCATCGGTGGCTACCCACTCGGCTGCAGGAGATGCTGCAACACCCGCGGCCCATACTACCGTTCTGCAGGGTATTTTTTGTGTGCCCGCCATAACGTACTGCGGGGTGCACTCGGTGACCGGCTGCTCGGTCATGACTTCTACGCCAAGTTTTTCAAGGGCTGTGCGCGTATAGTCAGACAACTTGTTGGAAAACGCCGGTAACACGCGCGGCCCCGCTTCAACAAGAATGACTTTTGCCTCGCTGGTATCTATATTCCGAAATTCTGATTTTAGCGTGTTGTGCGCTATTTCCACGATAATGCCCGCGAGCTCAACTCCTGTCGGTCCGGCGCCTATAATGGTGAATGTTAAAAGCGCCTGTCTTTCTGCGGGGTCTTCCTCGAGTTCGGCCTTTTCAAATGCGGTCAGCAATCGTCGTCTGATGGTGGTTGCATCTTCCAG
Organism: uncultured Granulosicoccaceae bacterium; assembly: GCA_937957915.1. Classification (GTDB taxonomy): domain Bacteria; phylum Pseudomonadota; class Gammaproteobacteria; order Granulosicoccales; family Granulosicoccaceae. The sequence goes on from CALGNZ010000001.1 coordinate 26,928, forward strand.
TGTTTTTAATCCCGATGCGGTTGCTTCCCATTCATCGTTACCGAAGTAGGCGTGACGTGCACCTGTGGCAATGACCAGAATGTCGTAAAGGAGCGTTTTGTGGTTTTCGAGTGTTACCTGTTTCGCCTTACGATCGATGGCAACCACCTTAGCCATTAAAGTGGTGACATCTTTCCGCCCGCGCAGCACATGGCGAATAGGCCATGCAATTTCCGATGTAGGCAGGATTGATGTGGCGACCTGATACAACAAGGGTTGAAACAGATGATGGTTGCGTTGATCAACCAGCGTAATACTGGCGTTGCTATGTTTGAGTGATTTGACCAGTTGCAGGCCCGCAAAACCGCCGCCTATTACAAGAATGTTTTTCTTCAACCTGTCAACCATTGCCGTCACTCAGATGTGTTTCTTTTAAGATAAGGGCTGTCGGTAGTGATTTCATCCGGACGGTAGTTAAACGACTATTCATCACTCATGGAATTGCAGCGCAGTCGTGCTGAACTTATCTGAAAGTAAAATCTACAGATTTATCTCCACGGATTTGATGCCACGGATTTGATACCACGGATTTGATACCACGGGCCTGATTCAACAGACCTGGCTCCACGGAGAGAGACCCCCGCAACTACTGACCCTTGACGAACTGCAGTAAACACCAGCAGACTAGTTGCATGAATGCAAAACCACTCAGCAAACAGGTCAAGTCGGTTCATGGCAGGCAGATGGCTTACCACGACGTTGGCACAGGTGATCCGGTAGTTTTTCTGCACGGGAATCCGACATCGTCGTACTTGTGGCGAAATGTTGTGCCGCATGTGTCTGGCACGGCGCGGTGCATTGTGCCTGACCTGATTGGGCAGGGCGATTCCGAAAAGCTTGAAAATGTCGGGCCCGAGTCGTACACCTTTGTTGAGCATCGTAAATACCTTGATGGTTTGCTTGAGCAGCTGGATCTGGGTGACGACGTTGTTTTCGTTGTTCACGACTGGGGATCTGCGCTCGGTTTTGACTGGGCCAATCGCCACCGTGAACGTGTGGCCGGCCTGGCGTATATGGAGGCGATTGTGCGACCAGTCACCTGGGACGAGTGGCCCGAGCAGGCCAGAGGAATTTTTCAGTCGCTGCGTTCAGACTTGGGCGAGGAGATGGTGCTGACGAAGAATCTTTTTGTCGAGGCGATTTTGCCGGCGTCTATTCTGCGCAAGCTCGATGATGCCGAGATGGCCGAGTATCGTCGACCGTTTGCCGAACCCGGTGAGGGGCGGCGCCCAACGTTAACCTGGCCTCGGCAGATTCCGGTCGACAGTGAGCCACAAAATGTGGTCCGGATCGTTCAGGACTATGCAGATTGGCTGTCTGAGTCACCGTTGCCCAAGTTGTTTATCAATGCGTCACCCGGGTCTATTTTGACCGGCGCGCCAAGAGAATTCGCCCGTCAGTGGCCGAACCAGACAGAGGTGACAGTCAGTGGCAGTCATTTCATTCAGGAGGACAGTCCTCATGAGATTGGCGAGGCAGTAGCGACGTGGTTATCTGCTATCGATCGCGGGGCGACTGTCAGTTAATTTGGCTCTGGCAGCGGCTGTGTGTCTGGGCGAAAGAGCCTCTGCAAACGTATCCGGATAGTGCGTTTTAATAGATCATTTTCGGGGCACCGGTGCTACTGTGCGCTCCGGATGATTGTCGCGTGGCAACGGGGCAGGGCTTTTCCGGGCCACGTACCCACTGCAAAGATTTCTGCCGCGCGCGCTCGCGGCAATTTCCGGGCGATGTGCAGAAACTGCAAAGGCTGATGTTGGTGTATAATGGCAGTTCGCCGAAATTCCCACTGGATCGACATTGAGCAAGCTTCTCAGCAGATCACCCCTCAGTCCAACCGCCGATCTTAAACGCGCGGGCCTGAAGGTCACGCTGCCCCGGTTAAAAATCCTGGAGATTCTTGAGAATGCCGAGCAGCATCACCTGAGTGCTGAAGATGTCTACAAGGCACTGCTGGCGGAAGACACGGAAATTGGACTGGCAACAGTCTACCGGGTGTTAACCCAGTTTGAGACAGCCGGGCTGGTAACGCGGCACCGCTTCGATAGCGGGCAGGCGCTGTTCGAGCTGGATACCGGTGACAGCCATGATCACATTATCTGTATCAAAAGTGGATTGGTCGCCGAGTTTAAAGACGAAAAGCTGGAAGCGCGCCTGCGCGAAATCGCCGATGAGCTTGGCTATGAGCTGACAGATCACAGCAT
>CALGNZ010000002.1 GCA_937957915.1 uncultured Granulosicoccaceae bacterium
GAGTGAGTTATTAACGATCAGATTGTCAGTACCACCGAGTGCCAGCCATTCACGCGTGATAGTCGCGCCATCTACCGGAAAGGCCACCAGAAACAATGAATCCGGATTCCCTTCAAGTGCGGTGGTCACTTCGGCACGATAGCTTTGCTGGCTCTCATTGTAGGCAACCATTTTTGTGATGGAGCCGCCGAGCTTCGGAATGTCCTGTTCGAAGCGTTTGGCAAGGCCAACACCAAAGTCGGTATTAACATATATTACCGCGGTCTTTTTAAAGTCGCTTTGGGTAGTTAACAACGCACCCATTGCTGCCTGACTGCGATTGGTGGCATAGGTACGGAACCAGTAGCCGTTGGTCTCGCCTTTTTGTGCCAGCTCGGTAAAGCTCTCGGACGAAGAACAACACGAGACCTGTGTAATCTCTGATGGTACCGCTACAGAGGTCAGTATTGGTAAACTGACACCCGACGATACCGCACCAATAAGTGCCTGTACGCCCTCCAGATCAACCAGGCTTTTAGCAGCATCAACACCGACCGTTGACTGGCCCTGCGTATCACGAAGCACATATTCTACCTCGCAGTCTTTAACACCACCGGCCGCATTAAAATGGTCAACAGCGAATTGCCCGGTGGTTGAGATGCGCTCACCCACCTGCCCCATCGGGCCGCTGACCGGCAGTACGCCACCGAGCTTAACCGGGCAGTCAGCAGCATTTGCCACGCCTGCCGCTATACCCACAGATGCGACTACTATCGCAGCTGATATTTGTCTGATTAACATTAGCGTTTCCTCTCTTCGGTTTATCCGCGCTGGCTCACAAGGTCTGGAGCTACAAGGCCAGGCAACCCCTGCAATCCGGTCGCGGAAGGTTGCTCCATTTCAACACGATGTCACGATGACTGCCAGCTAAAAACGCGCATGACGTGACACACTGATACGTTCGCCAATCAGACCGCGCGGGCGGCCCAGCAACATCAGCACGAGAATAAGGCCGATTAGTATGGCCTGCATGGCGCCGCCCTGCGCCTGTATTTCAGTGGGTACAAGCTTGGAGATAACAAAGCCACTGGTCGTCCATACTGCCCATACAATGATAGCGCCCAGCACCGCACCGCGGTTGTTGGCACTGCCACCGACTATCAGCATGGTCCAGATCTGAAAGGTCACTATAGGCAGAAAATCTGACGGGCTGACATAGCCAATAAAGCCAACATACAAGGCTCCGGACAGGCCCATTGCCATGCAACCAATAACAAAGGACTCAAGGCGTATTCGGGTCGGGTTCTTGCCGAGTGAGGCTGCTGCTTCTTCGTCTTCACGAATTGCTTTCAGCATACGGCCCCACGGCGACTGCACGATGCGCTCGAAACACCAGAAAGCCAGGCTGCCCACTAACACCACGATCAACAGATACAGGGTATTTTGCGCCAGCGGGCCATCCGCCAGTGCTCTGGCCGGATTGGGAATACTGATTAAACCCAGCGTACCACCGGTGACATACTCCCAATTCAGGCACACCAGCTGAATGGTCACCGCAATACCAAAGGTAGCCACGGCTAGATACTCGCCTTTGAGCCGTAGCGTGACCAGGCCTACCAGCAGGGCTGCAAACCCTGCCGCTACCATCGCACCGATAAGGCCCACCGCAAACGGTAAACCAAAGCCACCGAATACAGCATCCCGCGCGGGTCCGGTCAGTATAGCCATCACATAGGCGCCGACCGCAATGAAACCCGCAACACCGGCATTAAACAGCCCGGTAAACCCCCATTGCAGATTTAAGCCGAGCACGGCGATAGACAGAATCAATGCGAGAATCAGGAAAAAAACCAGATAGGAGATAACACCCGTCATCGGCGTTCTCCAAACAATCCGTCAGGGCGAAAATACAGAATGATTAATATCAACAAAAAAGGCACAGCGGGTTTATAGGAGGTAGGGATAATCATCACCGACAGGTTTTCTGACAAGCCCACCACCAGACCACCGATCACTGCACCGTAAAGACTGCCTGCGCCACCCAGTATTGCCGCTGCAAACAAAGGCAGTATCAAACCAAAGCCAAGCTCTGGTCGCAATTGCACGGTAAGACCATAAAGTACGCCGGCGACCGCAGCCAATGAAGCACCTATCACCCATACCCAGCGCACCACGTTATTGACATTGACTCCGCTGAGGCCTGCAAGGTCGGGGTTTTCGGATACACCGCGCATTGCTATGCCGGTTCGGCTGTGCTTCATAAACAGGTGAAGACAAACCACAAGCACAATGGTTAGCCCTAATAAAAACACCTGGTCAGGTAATACACGAACATTGCCCGGCAGCAGAATGGCGAACTGCAATTCGTTGGAATAATAGATCGGGTTGGGCCCCCAGATAAGAACGACCAGGTGGCGTAACAACAGTGCAATACCAAAACTGGCAAACACCATGGTCATGTGACCGGCACCACGACCGAGTTTTTCAAACACCAGTGCATGCAGTACCAGCGCCAGTACCGATGTGGCAACGGCCGATAGCACCAGTGCCGCTAACAGCGGCCAGCCAAACGAAAACGGACCAATATTGCCACCAAAAAACTCACCGAATGCGGTCGTAAAGCCAAGAAAAACCAATCCAAAATACGCACCCCAGGTAAGCAACTCCGAGTGCGAGAAGTTTGCAAAACGCAGGATTTTCATTGTAAAGCTCAGACCAATCGCACCCAGCGCTACAACTGCACCGCTAAGCACACCGTCGGCAATGTGTTGTAACACCATCAGTTGTTCTCCGAATTGTCGTCAGGCTTTTTTCGAACACCCAGAAAGATCTGTTTGATGTCGTTATCTTCCAGCAGCCCGGCTGCGGTGCCCTGCGCACGATTTTGCCCTTCGGCAAATACATAGCCCCGGTCTGAAATACGCAATGCTGCACGCGCGTTTTGCTCGACCATTAACACCGAGGCACCATCGGCGACCAGGTTGCGTACCACGTTAAACAGTTCTGTTGCCGCCATCGGTGATAAACCGGCAGTCGGTTCATCGAGCAGCATCAGTTTTGGCGCAGTGAGCAGTGCGCGGGCTACCGCCAGAATTTGCCGTTGCCCGCCAGACAATACAGCGGCTTTCTCAAACTGACGTTCGCGCAGCACCGGATACATTTGGTAGATTTCCTCGATGCGCTGATTGGCTTTTTTAGCCGGCAGCGTCACACCGCCCAAAACCAGGTTTTCATGAATGGTTAAGGTGGTAAAGACATTACCCGTCTGCGGTACGAAGCCCACGCCGGACTTCGCCAGTTGATGACTGTTTATGTGAGTAATATCGCTGCGGTTAAAAAGGATATTTCCGGCGCTAACCGTAACCAGACCGGCAATGGCTTTTACGAACGTTGATTTGCCTGCGCCATTGGGGCCGATGATCGTGACGATCTCGCCTTCGTCTACATGCAAATTTATGCCGTGCAGGATTGGCAGATCAGGGCTATAACCGGCCACGATACCAGTCGCCTCAAGTACGGGCTGTTTGCTCATGAAGCTGTTCTCATGGCAAGTCACCCAGGTACGCATCGAGCACCGCTGGGTCGCGCCGCGCACCTTCGGCATCACCTCGATAAATCAGTTTGCCCTGAGCCATCACCATGATCGGATCACAAATCGACATCACAACCTCCATGTTGTGTTCGATAATCAGGAAGGTATAGCCACGTTTGTTGAGCTCGACAATCTTGTCGACCAGCGTGACCATCAGGCTCGGGTTTATACCGGCGGCGGGCTCGTCGAGCAGAATGACCTTTGGATCTGCCATCAACACGCGGGCCAGCTCAAGCAGTTTAAGCTGCCCGCCAGACAGGCTTGCCGCAGCATCGCCACGCACACGGGTCAGATCGCAAAAATCAATGATGCTCAATGCCTGTTCACGGTTGGCCTGTTCTTCTCTGGCCACTTTGCGCGGACGCAAAATGTTGTTCCAGAATTGCTCCCCGGCCTGACTGGCGGGGACTGTCATTACATTTTCAAGCACCGTCATTTCCTGAAAAGGACGCGGTATTTGAAAGGTGCGAGCCAGACCAGCGGTAAAAATCTGATGCGGGGGCAAGTCGTGAATAGGTGTTTCACCGAGCACTACCTGGCCGGAATCTGCCTCAATCATGCCGGCAAGCGTGTTGAACAGCGTAGTTTTGCCTGCGCCATTGGGGCCAATCAATCCACCAATGGCACCGTTTGGCAAATCAAAGCTGACGTTATCAACTGCGGTAAAACCGCCGAAGCTCTTGCTAACACCGCTCAATCTCAAAACGGGTTGAGACTCTTTATTTGCCATCACGGCGTGTTTAGCCATCACGGGTGAAAAGCTATAACTTGGTTACAGGCCAAATGGCGAGCTCCTGCAGGGGTTGTCGATCAAAGTGCAGTGCAATAGCAAAAAACGATGTGCGTTGGCGGCTTGCGCAAACCAATACAAAACGCCTTGATTGATCTGCCAGTCGCTCTGCTATCTGCTTGCTTTGAAGGTTACAGTACACTTGTTTCCATCTGCAAGTTTGGTCAGGATGCAGCTCCCGCCTGACAGCGGCCAGCGATGTCGGATCAAACTTGATTTGAGAAACACCGCGAAATGTGAAATGGTGTGTGGCAAGCCCACGGGGTCAGCGCGGTATTAGCTTCGGCGCCGCACCGACACACAAGTCTATCCGTCAGGAGGAAACACATAATGAAACAAACTGTACTGGCAAGTGCCGTGCTGGCAATTGCTCTGGCAAGCGGTACTGCTGCAGCAGAAGAGGTGAAAGTCGGCGCGCTTATGGGTATTACCGGCCCGCTGGCTAACTTTATCCCCCCCATACTCAATGCTGCTCGCCTTGCCGAAAAAGACGTCAATGATGGTGGCGGAATTCTGGGTGGTGAAAAATTCAGCCTGGTTGTGGTCGATGGACAGGCGGCTGCACAGCCATCGGTCGATGCGGCATCGAAGCTCGTCAATCTGGAAAATGTTGCGGCAATCATGGGCGGCCTGTCGTCAGGTGCCACTATTGCATCAGCCAACGCCGTTAGCATTCCGAATGGTGTTCTACAGTTGTCACCAACATCAACATCACCGGCAATGACTGACATGGAAGACAATGACTTCCTGTTCCGCATTGTGCCCAGTGACAACTATCAGGGTCAGGTACTGGCAAAGATGGTACTGGAAGAAAACCTTAACAAGGTAGCGGTAGCCTATGTCAACAACGACTATGGAGTGGGTATAGCCGGTACGTTTAAAGCAGCATATGAATCACTGGGCGGAACGGTCACCGCCTTTGAAAAACACGAGGATAAAAAGAACTCCTACCGAGGTGAGCTGGCGTCGATGGCCTCCAGTGGTGCCGAGGCACTGGTGGTGATTGCCTACGCAGGGGGCAGTGGCGCGAAGATCGTCAAGCAATCACTCGAGAACGGCTTTTTCGATCGTTTCGTCGGCACCGATGGACTGCGCGATGACTTGTTAATAGAACAAATTGGCGCCGATGCGCTCGCTACTACGTTTTTCTCGGCACCGACCTCGCCTGATGATAACCCGGTAGGCGACGTATTCCACGCACGCTTTGACGAAGAGTTTGGAGAAGGCTCCGACAAACCGTTTGTCGATCAGTCGTATGATGCCACCATGCTTATCGCACTGGCGATTGAAAAGGCCGGCACCACTGATCGCACAAAAGTGCGCGACGCACTGCGCGAAGTTGCCAATGCTCCAGGAGAAGAAATTGGCCCCGGTGACTGGAAAAAAGCCGTGGCGCTACTCGCTGATGGCAAGGACATCAATTACGAAGGTGTATCTGGCAGCCACGAGTTCGATGATAAAGGCGATGTCGCGGGCTTTATAGGCAAGTTTGTGGTCGACGGTGATAGCTACAAACAAACTGCTATTTTTAAATAGCGGTGCTGCAATTTGACAACGTCAGCAAGAGTTTTGGTGGTGTCAATGCGGTAGATCAATGTACGTTTACTATACCCTCTGCCAGCATCACCGGGCTCATCGGGCCCAACGGTGCTGGCAAGACTACTGCCTTTAATATTATTGCCGGTCACCTGTTTGCAGACACCGGCCGAATTGTTTTTGACGGACAGGATGTCACCCGGCTGCCTGCCTGGCGCCGCCAGCACATGGGCCTGAGCCGTACCTTTCAATTGCCACACGAATTCAGTCGCATGAGCGTGCTCGATAACCTGATAGTCGCCGCAGAGAATAGAGATGGCGAGCACATCCTAAATGCTATTTTTCGTCCTGGCCGGGGCCGTACACGAGAGCAGGAAGCTCGCGCGATGGCAACTCGTACGCTTGAATTTCTTGAAATCGGCTCGTTGCGTGACGAGCTGGCCGGCAACATTTCGGGCGGGCAGAAAAAACTGCTTGAGTTAGGGCGTGCGCTTATGCAACGCCCCAAACTGATTTTACTTGACGAGATAGGTGCAGGGGTTAACCGCACGCTGCTGGGTAAAATTGCAGATAAAATTCTTGAGCTCAATGCCTCTGAGGGCTACACATTTTGCCTGATAGAACACGATCTCGATTATGTATCGCGACTGTGCAGCCAGGTAAACGTGATGGTACAAGGGCGTTTGCTCACCACTGGTACGGTTGCCGATGTGCGTAACGACGAGCGTGTCATCGACGTCTATTTCGGTGGCGGTAAGTACCAGGAGCACGCATGACTCCCGTGGTTCTTGATGTTCAGCACCTCAGCGCCGGTTACGGCACACAAGCCATCATTGAACAGATCAACCTGCAACTGACAGAAAAGGAAATTGCAGTAATTGTCGGCCCCAATGGCGCCGGTAAGTCAACGCTGCTAAAACAGATATTTGGTTTAAACCAGCACCTTGGCGGGGATATCCGGTTTAATGGCACTTCTATTGTCGATATAAAAACATCTGCTCTGGTGCCACTTGGTATCTCCGCCGTGCCTCAGTCGAGTAATGTTTTTCCGACACTGACAGTTTCGGAGAACCTCGAAATTGGCACCTATGCGTCACCACCGGCGGACAAGAAAATTGCCCGCGAACGAATGCTTGCTCTTTTCCCTGATCTGGCAGGCAAGCTCGGTCAGGCAGCCGGTGAACTGTCCGGTGGTCAGCGTCAGATGGTGGCGATTGGCAGAGCATTGATGAGTGAGCCGACGTTGTTACTACTCGATGAACCCACCGCGGGATTGTCACCGGTTTACCTGGAAAAAATATTTGATTTGATTTTACAGATACGCGACACAGGGGTCACCATATTGATGGTCGAGCAGAATGCACGGCAGGCGCTGCGTATCGCCGATACCGGTTATGTGCTGGCTAACGGCCGTCATGCGCACACAGGCACCGGTGCCGAGTTGCTGGCAAATGACGATGTCAGGCGCGCGTTTCTCGGCGGAAGCGCAGGTCAATGATCGAGTTTATTAACTTTTACCTGATACCCGGCATCACACTGGGCAGCATATACGCGCTCGGTGCCGTTGGTATTTCAATGATCTTTGGCATACTCCGTTTTGCACACTTCGCACACGGTGATTTAATGACCGTCGGTGCCTATGGTGCATTAACCGTGGTTTGGGTAACCGGTATTCCTCCGCTTTTCGCTATTCCCTTTGCTGTGGCACTGGCGATAATCGCAGCACTTTCCTGCGACCGACTGTTTTACAAACCGCTACGTGAACTGCCGACAATTTACACCGTGATTGCGTCTTTCGGTGTTGCGCTAATACTGCGCTCACTGATTCAGGTTATATGGGGCACTGAAAGTCAGGTCTATGTAAAGGGCTTTCAAAAACCACTGGTGTACTTTGACACTTTTCGAATAGCAACCAGACACGTTCAGATTATCGCCTCGACCGTTGTTATAACGGGCTTGTTGCACGTATTTCTATCCTACAGTCGTATGGGCCGCTGCATGCGCGCCGTGGCAGATGATGCGTCACTGGCACGGGTAGCGGGCATCGATACCGACAACGTCATCCGCTGGACCTGGATTATTGGCGCAGCACTGGCCGCTATCGCCGGTGTTTTTGTTGGGCTGGATACCGATGTACACACCAATCTTGGCTGGAACATGCTGCTGCCCATGTTTGCAGCGGCACTACTCGGTGGTATTGGTAAACCACTGGGGGCTATCACCGGCGGGCTAATCATCGGGATTGTTGAAGAGTGTGTATCCTACCCTTTCTTTGGCGAGGCACTGTTATCACCCAGCTATAAATCCGCCGTCGCGTTTGTGATTATGATCGCCTTGCTCATACTACGCCCTCAGGGCCTGTTTAAAGGCAGGCTGCTGTAATGAACGCAGAAGGCATCGCTTTTTATCTTGTCAGCTTCCTGACCATGGGCGGTATTTACGCTGTCCTGTGTATTGCACTGAATATGCAATGGGGCTTTGGAGGATTGTTCAATGCAGGCATCGCAGGGTTTTATGCGGTAGGCGCCTATACGGCGGCAATACTGACATCTGCAACCGCCCCCACTCATGTGGGCGGTTTTGACTTGCCAATACTGTCAGGGCTGCTGGGTGCAGGTGTTATGGCAGGCGTTACTGCATGGGGCATCGCCCGCGTTTGTGTGCGCCTGAAGGCCGACTACCTGGCGATGGCGTCTATCGGATTTGCAGAAATTATTCGGCTGGTAGTGATCAACGAGCAATGGCTAACTAACGGCAGCCTGGGCATCTCCCGCATACCCCGACCACTGGAAGATATTTTTAGCGGCCGTCAGGCAGAGGTTGTGTATGTGGTGTTTGTGTGGCTGGTTGTACTGCTAACCTATTTTGTGTCACAGCGCTTGTCGCGAAGTCCGTGGGGTCTGGTGATGCGCGCTATCCGCGACAACGACATAGCTGCAGATTCTATAGGCAAAGATGTGCAGCGCTTCCGCGTTGATGCATTTGTCGTCGGTTCTGTATTTATGGGTATGGCGGGTGCCTTGAGCGCACACTATTTTAAATTTTTCAGCCCTGACGCCACCGAACCCTTACTGGTGACTTTCCTGTGCTGGGTGATGTTGATAGCCGGCGGCAGTGGCAATAATCGTGGCGCGATTGCCGGTGCATTGCTGGTCTGGGCAATCTGGTCAATGACAGAAATTATCACCAGCCATTTACCTGTCGAATGGGCCAGTCGGTCCGCATACCTGCGGATGCTGCTGATCGGCCTTTTTCTGCAATTTGTTCTACAGCGCTATAGACAGGGGTTGTTTCCAGAGCGCGGTTAGCCACTACGTGTTGGAAGGCAAATCACAAGCATGTCAATTAAGATGGCATACACCTGCGTTAGATAAACACTAATGCTGTAAACTTGGTGACCATCGACTGCAATCCAGACTGCAGCACATTCGCGGTCGCGCAGGCTTGCCTGGCACCAGAACAACAGACTCATGCAACGGTAGACCAGCCCGGGCCAGCGCATCGCTACGAACAACCAAAGGCGGATACAACTCCATGCGCAAACTCCTCCTGCTGAATCTGGCAGCGCTCAGCCCAGGTGAAGTCGACGACAACATGCCCAATCTCCAGCGTGTCGTCAGCAGCGGCTGCATCAGCCCTCTTCGCGAACCGCTACCCGCCCTGACCTGTACTTCACACGCCACCATGATCACGGGTGCCGAGCCAGCGCAACATGGCATTGTTGCCAATGGTTGGTATGAACGCCATCACGCCAAGGTATTCATGTGGAATCGATCCGCACATCAGGTTCACGGAGAAACCATCTGGGAGGCGTTGCGCACGCACCAGGCCAATGCGCGATGTGCGAGTCTTTTCTGGCGTTTTGTTGCAGACTCAAGCACTGATATTCAGATCACCGAACGCCCTGTCTACTGGGCCAGTGGCCGCAAGAGTTTCGATTTCTACAGCGCGCCACGATCCCTGCATGGCAGACTCGTCTCTCAGTTAGGTAAATTTCCTTTTCCACAATTCTGGGGCCCGTTCGCGGGTATGCGCTCGAGTCGCTGGATACTTGATGCAACAGTCAAGATCATGCAGGAGGATGATCCGGAACTACTACTCGCCTATGCGCCCTACCTCGACTACGAAGGTCAGCGACACGGCCCGTCATCGCCGCAGGCGAAGGCAGCCTTGCGCAATATGGACAAAGAACTGGGACGAGTCATTGCAGCGGCGCAACAGAACGAGCGCGACATTGCCATCGTCTCCGATTACGGATTTACCGATGTTACCCAACCTGTTATGCCAAATAGAATTTTGCGCGAAGCTGGCTATCTGAACATCGAGGAGGCGGCTAACGGTGATCAGATAGAAGCCGGCACCAGCCGGGCATTTGCCATTTGCGACAACCAGGTGGCTCACATCTACGTTGCCGCCGCTGCCGACATCAAAGGCGTGCGCGAACTGTTACTGAGCACACCGGGGATACAGTCAGTGCTGGATGAAAAAGCGCAACGCGAACATGGCATTTTTCACCAACGCAGCGGCGAGCTGATCGCACTGGCCGATGACGACAGCTGGTTTGCCTGGCCCTACTGGACAGATCCGCAGCGCGCCCCCGACTTCGAAAAATGCATCGCCATTTTCGACAAGGCAGGCTTTGACCCTTGTGAGTTGTTTCCACCACCTGGCCCGTTCGGCAAGCTTCATATTGCAAAGCGGTTAGCGCAAAAGATGGGGAGACTGGCAGTACCTTTTGATGTAATCGACCCTGATCCTGCCAACCCGCGTGGCGCACGCAAAGTACTATCCACACCGGAGAATGGCGCGACCCTGATCACCAGCTGGTCACGCGACAGCAACGAGCCGGTGCCGATGCACGATCTGAAAAATCTGCTGATTGAACACATGCTCAGTTGAGCCTCGGCTAACCATGGCTCTTCTAACCATGGTTCTTCACGTGCGACCGAAATCGTTGTTCACAGTTTGCCGATTGGTTTTTAAACACCGGCATCGATCAAACCAGAGGTCACCCCTGTGTCAGCCCTGTGTTAATCCTGCTTGCGCGGCTTCTTGTGTTTCGCTGCGGCGGCTTGTTGTTTGTGACTGGACGCAGCGCTGACTTTCTTCTTGCCTCTGGCGGTGTTTTTACCGCGTGCGCCTGTCTTCTTTGACACCTTCTTTTTACTGTTAACACGAGTGCTTGTGTGTCCGCGACCGCTGCTTTGTGCACTACCCTGGCGCTTGTTTTTTTGTTTGCCTTTCACCCTGGTTTTTTTAGGCTTTTTGATTTTTACAGTCATGTTGGACTGCGGCAAATTATGGTTGGGTTCGAAGCCGTCGACGAACTTGCGCTTGAGTTCGCGACCTGTCAGGTGTTCGATATCAGTAAGTAGTTTGAACTCATCCGCACACACCAGGGAAATTGCAATACCACTTGCACCGGCGCGACCTGTGCGGCCAATGCGATGGATGTAGTCAGCCGCCACAATAGGTAAGTCAAAGTTGACTACCTGTGGTAGTTGGTCGATATCCAGACCGCGTGCGGCGAGATCGGTAGCCACCAGCACCCGCACTTTGCCTGCTTGAAAATCTGCCAGTGCACGGGTGCGGGCGCTTTGGGGTTTGTCACCATGAATTGCGGACGCTTTGACGCCGTGATCTTTTAGAAAACCAACCAGACGATCAGTGCCGTTTTTGGTGAGACAAAAAACCAGTACCTGATCCCAGTCGTTTTCATCAAGCAAATGCATGAACAGCTCGGGTTTTTCTTTTTTATCGACCGGGCAGATCCATTGTTCGACTGTCGCCGCGGCTTCGTTGTGTGCACCAACTGATATTTCGTGGGGCTTTCTTAGCAACTTAGCGCCAAGGTGCCGGATGCCTGGCGAGAAGGTCGCCGAGAACATCAGCGTTTGTCTTCGCTTCGGCAGTAGCTCCATAATACTGCTGATATCGTGAATAAAACCCATGTCGAGCATGCGGTCCGCCTCGTCCAGAACCAGTATTTCAAGCGTCTTAAAGCTGATCGCACTACTGTTGACAAGATCAAGAAGGCGCCCCGGTGTCGCCACAAGAATATCGGTGCCAGATCGCAAGCGTTGCATCTGTGGATTTATTTTTACACCTCCGTACACCACTGTGGTGCGCAGCGTCGTGTATTGCGCATAGGTTTTGATGCTTTCATCCACCTGTGCGGCCAGTTCGCGGGTCGGGGTCAGAATCAGTGCTCGAGCGCGGTTTGAACCCGCTTTCTTGCCGGTCGACAATCGTTGCAGCAACGGCAACGCAAAGCCGGCTGTTTTTCCGGTGCCGGTCTGTGCGGCTGCCATGACATCCTGTCCTTTTAAAATGACCGGAATGGCTTTGGCCTGAATGGGGGACGGGGTGTCGTATCCTTGCCTGGATACGGCAGTGACCAGTTCGGGCATTAGCCCAAGGGAGGCAAAACTCATGGATTTCTCTGACGGGTAAAATAGCGGGACACGCGGGCGGTTCATTATGCTGTGGCGGCATGGCCCGTGGCAATTAGTTAGTGGCAATTAGTTAGGAACAATGACTTGGAGGCATTTAACTGGAGGCATTAGTCGGCCCCAACTTTAATATGCTGAATTAAATTGGGTGTCCGGCAGTATACCGGCCCAACAGATACTACCAACGAATTTTTGAGGTGAAGTGTGGATTTCCAGCACAGCGATGCTGTACTTGCCGGCTTGTTTCCCGAGTGTGGATTGCCCCACTGCATTGACCGACGCATCATACGCATGTGAGTTAAGGCGGGAACCCCAAACCAGTCGTAGATCCTGTGTTGCTGTAATATTGATATGAGTCTCGCGTGATATATTTTTGTTTCGTCAATCACTTTCAGTGAGGTTTAAACTCATGAAGCTCGCTCACGAAATCATTATCAACAAACCGCTACAGGCAGTCTGGAACTACAGCAATAACCCGGACAATCTCAGTAAGTGGCTTAACAATTTCCTGCGATACGAGCAAATCAGTGGCGATGTGAAGGCTCCCAAAGTCGGTGATCAATCCAAACATACCTATCAACAGGGCAAGGGAGAATTCATCATGGAAGAGACTATCACCGCATACGACCCTCCGAACCACATCAAACTGTTCATGACCTCTGGCTACTTTGATATCGAAGTCGTCAACAATTTTGAGGCGGTTGATTCAAACAGCACCCGACTCTATGCATCAGCTGACTTTGTACGTGTTGGCTTGATGATGAAAATCATCTTTTTCTTCAGCTCAAACAAAAAGATGCAGCGTGATCATGAAACCCAGATCGGTAAACTCAAAGCGCTGATCGAAGCTGAAGACTGAATTGGTATGATGGACCGCTCTCGTTACTGCACTCGTTACTGTCTGCATGCACGGGAGCCGTTATTTCTTCAGAGCTATTGCTTCAGAGCGAGCGCACAGCGCCGGGCCACACTGTTATCGCCTTGTAGCCAAACGATTCATATAAGTGCTGTCGACCCGCACACATTAACTGTAACCAATCTTTTTGGCTGTTAGCAGTTGCTGTGTGTAGGGCTGCACTGGATTGGCAATAATATGATCAGTCAGGCCCTGCTCTATTATTCTGCCTTCATGCATTACCAGCAGATCATCAGATATATGTTGGACCACGGCTAAATCATGGCTGACAAATATCATCGATATGTTGGTTCTTTCTCTAATATCCATCAGCAGATTTAGCACCTGCGCCTGCACCGACACATCCAGTGCGGACGTCGCTTCATCAAGTATTAGTAAGTCAGGATTAAGAATCAGAGCCCGCGCAATCGCGATGCGCTGCGCCTGTCCGCCAGACAACGACGCTGCTTTTCGCGGCAGATAATCACGTGGCAAACCAACCGCCTCCAATGCTGATTGCAGACGCGCTTCAAAAGGCCTGGCTTGTCCGTCAGCGAGTAGTGGTTCGATTAAAATTTGCGCTATGCTATGGCGTGGACTGAGAGACAAAAACGGGTTTTGCGATACCACACCAATTCTGCGTCGCACCCTGGCAAGCTCCCTGCCCTTCAGTGCCAGCCAGTCTATTTGCTTAAATGATACCGCGCCAGTGGCGGTCGGTATCAGCCGCAACAGTGCGCGAACCAGGGTTGTTTTTCCTGAGCCGCTTTCACCTACCACGCCCAGTATTCGCCCTGTACTAAGAGAGAAACTAACATCAGCTATCGCAGGGGCAGCCTTGCCATTAAAAAAGCGCCGCGATGCATAACACACCGACAGGTCTGCAACGTCAAGCAGCACATCAGACATTTTGCAGCTCACCTTCTGCAAATTGACACAGCGCCCGTTGAGCGTTGATTTGTTTCCACGGTGGAAGCTCACTGCGACAGAGATCAGAAACAGATGCACAGCGATCTGCAAATATGCAGCCGTTAAAGGTTGAGTCAGATGGCGGTATCGACCCTGGCAATGTGTTTAATGGCGTGCCTTTTTCAGCAAGGCCAGGCAGTGCCCCGAGCAGGGCTTTTGTATAGGGATGCTGTGGTGTGGTCAATACTTCAGGTGTAGGGCCGGTTTCTACGAGCACACCGGCGTAAACGACGCTGACATTATTGCAACAGCGTTCAATCACTGACATATCATGGGTGATCATCAGAATGGTCAGGCCCCGTTGCTGCACCAGTGATTGCAGCAGAGTTAACACTTGCGCCTCTATAGACACATCAAGTGCTGTGGTTGGTTCGTCCGCGATCAGAAAATCGGCGCCTGTCGCCAGAGCCAATGCGATGACCACTCGCTGCTGCATACCACCGGATAATTGATGCGGATAACTTCGCAATGTGGCTTCAGGGTCAGGTAACCCGACATCAGCAAGCAGGTCTCTGGCAATTGTACGGCGCTGAGCTTTTCTTAACGCTGTTGTCTGATGACAACGAACTACATCATCCATTTGCCTGGCAATGGACAACACCGGATTAAGGGCGGCTGCCGGATCTTGCGACACCATCGCTATCCGTTTACCACGCAGTGCAGCTTCAGCACCCAGCATCGCTTCGCCACCAAGCGTCATGACCTCTGCGGCAACAACAGCAGTGGCGGGCAACAAGCCGAGCATGGCTGCACCGGTTACAGACTTGCCACAGCCGGACTCACCAATCAAACCATGAATTTCGCCCTTATCAATAGCAAGACTGATATCGCGAACAGCCTGTGCCTGGCCGATGTTGACTGACAGGTGACGGATATTAATCATCTCCACCATCCGCGTTTTTACTCAGGTTACGCAGTGCATCACCCAGCACACTAAACGCCAGTGCCATCAGAAAAATCGCCATGCCCGGTGCGACAACCACCCACCAGCGCTCCGGAAAATACACACGCCCGTCGTTGACGATTTGCCCCCAGTCTGCAGTGGGAGGGCGCACGCCGAGCCCAAGAAAAGACAATGCCGAGGCGGTGAGCAGCGCTGGTCCAAAATCCAGTGCGGCCTGCACACCAAGCGGCTTGAACGTGGCGGGCAGTATATGTCGCCATAATATACGTGGCGTCGACACACCCATTAATCGCGCTGTTTCTACATAGGGCTGATTGCGTAACACCAGCACTTCGGCACGTGCGAGCCGCGCGTACCACGGCCACCAGGTAACTGCCACGGCCAGAATACAATTGACCATACCGGCACCCAATGCCGCCGCCATCAGCACCGCGAGCAACAATGCCGGAAAGGCCAGGAAGACATCAGTGACACGCATTAATGCTTCATCAATCCAGCCACCGGAATACCCGGCCATGATGCCGATGGGCGTTCCTATTAACAAGGCAGCCAGCACCACCGTAAGCCCGGTGGTAATCGACACTTGCCCACCGTATAACACGCGCGATAGCAGATCGCGGCCCAGATGATCGGTACCAAACCAGTATTGAAAACCCGGCGCATTTAGTTTACCGAGTATGTTTGGAGAACCCGCTCCCTGAGCCGGGTATGGTGACACCCATGCGGCAAAGATTGCACCGACACACATCAATACGATAAACACCAGGCTGAGGGTTCCGGCCCAGCCAAGCCTGCTGATAAACCCCCTTATCGCACCCGACCCGGTATCGTTGGGTACTATCACTGGTTTATTAACCTGAATATTCACGACACAGTAATTCGTGGGTCTATTAGCGCTTGTATAAGATCAATGACCAGATTCATCAGCACATAACAAAGGCTCACGACAAACGCAGTCGCGGCGATCACCGGAAAGTCTTTTGATATCACCGCTTCAAAAATGTATCTGCCAAGCCCCGGCCAGGCAAAGATGATCTCGACCAGTACGGCACCGGTCAGTGCAAACGCAAAGCTTAAGCCGACTATTGTCAGCGCCGGGGCCATTGCATTGGGCA
>CALGNZ010000003.1 GCA_937957915.1 uncultured Granulosicoccaceae bacterium
TCCGTCTTCACCACCATCTGCCAGAGCGGTATCTCTGGTCGAAGCCGAATCACGCAGACCTTGTTCTGCATCGGACATCATCGCCATTGTTCCGGCCTGGCCCCCGTTGTGCTGACTTTGGCCGTGAGAAGAGGAGTTACCACTTCCACTGCCAACAGAGACATCGACACCGCTGTAAGTCTGACCAAGTACCTCTCGCAGTCGGGGTAGTGCTGCTTCAAGCATTTCCCTGGTCTGACCGTGCATGGCAAGTATTCTGACACTCACTTCCTGTCTATTGACACTGACTTCAATGTCTAGCGGGCCCAGTTCAGCAGGCGTTATCTGCACCTGCGTGGTAGATGGGCCACGCGCTACAAGTGCACGCAAATCAGTTCCCAGTTGGCTGGTCCAGCCTGGTTCCAGGATAGCGATGCGAGCTCCCGTGGGCGATGCCGAGGTGGCATCAACCTGAGTTGCAGCAAAATCAACAGCGCCAATTTGAGTTACATCGACTCCGCCGATGCGAGCTGCCATTTGCTGCTGATTAACCACAGGCATCGCTGCTCGCAGTGACTTTTCATCTCGCGTCGCGGCAAGGGCGATTGCGTTTGTGTGTTTAACCTCTGATTCTGTGCTGGTGTCGACTGCCGCCGTTACCACGGTATTTCCCTGTGCTACGGCATTGCCGGTTCGAGCACCATTTAACTCCAGCATTCGAGCTTCGTTACCACCTCGGGCAATCTGGCTGACGGAGTCATCGTTCGCAGCACCGGTGCGTTGGCGCGAAACCAGCCCTTGTGCAACCCCCGTTGAAGCGATCGAAGCTGACACTGCTATGCCATTGTCTTGCGGCAACGCTGTTGTCACACCGGTAGGAATCTGCTGTAAACGCGGGTCACTTGCCGGGTTAGCAGCCAACGCCGGCACCGGACCACGGGGCGGCAACAACGTCAAATTCTCTGGTATCCCCTGACCTGCGTTACCACCCTGTTGAAACGGCTGCGATAGAGACCGGTCAGCTTTTATGAGTGAGTCATTCGCACTGAGCGCAACCGCCGGAAGAGTTGTACCAATCGGTCCTTCACTCGTAGTCAGAGTAGTCGGCTTTGCATTGGTCGTGCTCAGTGCAGCCTGCGGCGGCAGCATGTCTGCCCCGGCTGGTACAGCTGAGTTCAGTGCCAACGGAGCCGGCGTGCTGCCAGCTTCATCGATTACTGTGTGCAATTTCGGAAGCACAGTTTCAGCACCGTCTTCAATGCCAGGCGAATTCAGCGTTGACGGATCAGCCGTGAGTGCGAGTCTTCCATTGGCCAGTGCTAACGTTACCTCTGCTGGCGGCTGATGGCCCGCAATGGCGCCAGTCTTCATGCCATCGTGGCCTGTGAGTGGCAGCTGGGTATTTGACACAATGGACTGCAGGTCAGCAGCGTCAGCCACGATACTGTTTTCTATGCCAGAAGCCGTTGCCAACGGCTTTGAGGGCTGAGCACTTGCCAGCACCAGCGGGTTACCTGCCAGTGACGATGTCAGCAATGAACCGGGTAGCTTGCCGGTCTCATCTTGAGTCTCAGAGTCGTGTACGGGCGATCCAATAACCCCTTTGCCTGCCCCTGTGCCAAGCGCTGCAACAGCGCTGCGCACACCGGAGCTTTCCTCGTTCAAGGCAACGCCGGTGCCGACGGTATCAGTCTCCGCTGTACCGGCGGCAGCATTTTGCAAAAAACCATTGAAACCTGACAGGCCCGAACCTGCAGGGCTGGCGCCGCGTGAACCGGACACAGCTGGCTGTGGGCCGGGGGTCACTTGCACAGGGCTGGTAACATAATCCATTATAATTCCTCGACAGGTAATGACCTGCCACCTTCCGTCGGTTGGAAACGTAATCGTGTATCAGAGAACTTCGTTGCAAATTCAAAGCCACTGATCCCGGGAGAAGATACAAAGATAAGGGGAACTTTGCTAAACGTGAGGATGTACCAGTCAGAGATGACAATACGAAACAGATCGGTTGATGAAAACAGCATCGTGCCCGGTAATTTTTTCAACAATGTGCCAAGCCGCATCCGGCGCTAACGGTGACTCTACAGTGTCTGGCGTATCCGTAATCGCAGCGGCACTTACGTTTTAAAAACTAACGAATTTTAGAACCACGGGTATAAGGTGATTTGGGTATCGCCGTTGACGCGGTGGCGTCGTCAGCAGACTGTGCGGCATGCAGCGCAAGATCAAGACGTCGCTCGACTGATTTTTGTTGTGAATTCAGGGTACTGGCAACAGATTGCAATGCCTCCTCTGACTGCGACTGATTGTCCAGCGCCAATCTAGTGTCGTCAATCGACGTTTCCAGCTGTTGCAAAAAACGCTTGGTGTCTTCCATCTGCAGCGGTGCAATATTGCTGTCCATCAGCGATTGTACATATTCCTCGCGATACAACTTCAGCCTTTGCAGTTGCTGATCCAGCTCAAGCCTTTTCCTGTGCAGTTGTAACTGACTGGACTTAACGTCGCTTTGCTTCACCTCAATCAGGCGTCGCAAGCGCGCCAGCGGTTTTACCTTTTTCAAAACACACAGCGCCCGTCAAAAACCAAAGTCCAAAAGTCACCCGATGTAACTTCGCAGGCGACACCAGACGCTGTGCAAGCACAACCAGTGCTCATTGAATTAATACACCAGGGCGTGCTGACTCAATAACCATAACTACACCTTCCGCGCATTCAGCCTGCTGCTGCCGGTGGCTCCGACGACTTTGCAAAATCGGTTGCCATATTCAGTAGATGGCTTAAAGACTCCTCTCTTGTTACTTTCAAGTGTCGGGGCTGTCGTATAAAGTCCTGAATTATTGGCCAGGCACGGATCGCCAGATCAGTCAAAGCGGAACTACCAGGCTGATACATACCGGTTTGAATCAAATCGCGATTTTCAAGATAGGTTGAATACAATTGCCTGATAAGCATACCGGATTGCTGATGAGGCTCGTCCAGTAACTCTGTTGTCAATCGACTGATCGATAACATTGGATTGACCGCCGGATAAATACCCGCCTCTGCGATCTCACGGGATAAAACAATATGACCATCCAGAATCGCTCTGGCCGATTCAGCAACCGGATCAAACTGCCCGTCAGATTCCGTTAGCAATGTATAAATTGCAGTGATAGATCCACCAGATGCATGAGTACCAGCGCGTTCGACAAGCTGAGGAATTGCCTGAAACACCGATGGCGGATAGGCGCGTGTGGTAGCGGGCTCCCCCATTGCAAGCCCGAGTTCCCGCTGCGCCTGTGCATAGCGAGTCAGTGAGTCTATTAAAAGCAGCACATTCAGGCCCTGCTGACGAAAATCCTCCGCTATAGCACAAGCCATTTCGGTACCGTGTATCCGTCTGACCGACGTGCTATCAGCAGGTTCGGCCACCACCACTGACGTCTTTCTGCCTTCATCACCGAGCGTATCGTTGACGAAGGTCTGTACCTCTCGCCCACGCTCACCAATCAGTCCAATCACCACGACATCTGCACTGGCATTGCGCGTCATCATGGCCAGTAGCTGACTCTTGCCAACGCCACTGTCAGCAAATAAACCAATACGCTGACCCTGCCCTATCGGTAACAACGCATTGACGATGCGCACACCCAGATCAAGTGGCTTGTTGACCGGGCTTTTTAGCAGTGGATTCTGCGACTCTGAATACAATGGTCGATGTGGTCCGGGCACAAGATCGCCCAGCCCGTCTATAGGCTTGCCGGTCGCATCAATAACGCGCCCAATCAATCGGTGACCCACTGGTGTTACAAAAGGCTTTGAGCTTGGTATAACACGCGCACCAGCCTGTAGTCCGCGAGTATGATCGACAGGCATCAGGAACAAATAGTTGCCGTCAAAGCCAACCACTTTGGACTCAATGAATCCACGTTGCCCCGCTATACGACAGCGGCTGCCAACCGGCGCCTCGCAACCCGAGGCCTCCATTGTCAGGCCAACCACCCGACGTAGGCGGCCTTCTGTAGACATAGGTGTCGACCGCGCGGCGCTCGCTTTGATATTGTGCTCACACTGTGACAGAAAACCTGCCCAGTCTTTGGCAAATCGCTGCTCTTCGTTATTTAACATCGTTATCGACGGCATCCACTGGCGGGTTAACCGATCCCCGCGGCTGACTGTCACTGCTGAGTTGTGTCGGTTCAGATACATCGACTGCAACACCACCTGACGGCTGGTTGGCCGCTTGCTCTGAGGATTGCGGATCAGCTGCTACTGTAGTATCAACAGGCGTGACATCAGAAGACGGTTCATCGTGTGCAGGTGCATCGTCTGCTGGTTGATCGGCGACTGGTTGATCGATCACAGGTGTATCAGGACCAGGTGCATCTCCAACTGGGGTATCCGTCACGGGCTGAATTTCTACCGCCAGCGCTTCACTGGTGTTGTCGCCACAATACGATTGAACAATTGACGCCAGTCGACCATGAGCCGAAATATCAACTGCAGACTCCTGC
The DNA here is from genome assembly GCA_937957915.1 of uncultured Granulosicoccaceae bacterium. GTDB lineage: Bacteria > Pseudomonadota > Gammaproteobacteria > Granulosicoccales > Granulosicoccaceae. Next base: position 4,479 of record CALGNZ010000003.1, read on the forward strand.
CAACAAGCCAGGCATACATCACCAGCCAGTTCTGTATCGTCGACAATTTCTGGCAGTGCATCGGTATCGCCATCCGCAGCATCACGCATTTCACGCAACTCGCGCGCTTTTTCCGGCCGCAGTCGCAATGACGTTACCCGAACCTGTGCCGGCAGTTTGTCGCTTAATTGATCAAGCTGAATTCGATAGTAGTCAAGGTCACTGCCTATCTCTCTGCCAACAATATGTGAAGCCATCTCCGCGGCCAGTGACAGCATTGATTGCTTCAGCGTCTCGTCAACGCTCGCCAATGGCTGTCCAAGATAGCGCAACAGTTCGTTGATTCTGGCGATCTGTATCGCCTCTTTTTTACCACTCTCTGCCAGCGCCTCGTTATAGCCTTGCCGGTAACCGGTCTTTGTGGCCATCGCAAGTTTCTCTTCCAGAGTTGGAGTTGCCCCACTGGCAAGCTCATTCAGGTTTTGCGGCTGCCACGGAACAGCTTCCTCTGAAGAGATATCTCGCGTGATTCCATCAGAGGAAATCATCATCTTTACCACCCAGGCTAATTTTTCCTTCTTCAGCCATACCAAGGGCTATTGTGAGAATCTCTTTTTGTGCCTCTTCTACTTCTGCCACTCGCAACGGCCCGCTGGCATCGAGATCATCTTTGAGCAGAACAGCTGCACGACGCGACATATTGTCGAAGATCTTTTTCTGTACTTCATCACTGGTACCTTTAAGCGCCTTCACTAACAGATCACTGGGTACCTCACGCAACAGACTTTGAATACCGCGATCATCCACTTTAAGCAGGTTCTCGAACACAAACATATTGTCGCGAATTTTCTCTGCCAGCTCTTCATCGACTTCGGCAAGCTGGGCAAGTATCTTCTCTTCCTCTGCCGTAGAAACACCGTTCAAAATTGCAGCAACAGCGGGGATACCACCGGCGGCTGCGAGCTCGATTTCAAATCGATCGCTAATTCTTTGCTCCAGTATTTGATCTATCTCAGCCAGCGCCGTTGGATGAATGAAATCCAGTCGGGAGATTCGAACCATCAGATCAGACCGCTTGCCTTCAGGCAGACACTCGACGATTCGTGCGGCCTTTTCAGCGTCAAGGTAACTGAGTACTATCGAAATAAACTGCGTGTGCTCATCCTTGACCATGCCTGCCACTACCCTATCAGGCATCCACTTCAGCGCATCCATCGATGGCGCCAGGCCCTCGCGATTGGCTTCAGAAAGCACACCGACAGCGCGCTCTTTACCCAATGCACGCACCAGCGTATTTTCCAGATACTCCCCTGATTTTGCACCCAGGGAAGACTGGCTTTTTATTTTGTCGGCAAAATTTTCAAGTGTGACAGCAATTTGCTTTTGCGATACAGAGTCAATCTCAGCCATAGCCGCACTGACAACCTGCACATCTTCTGGCTTCAGGTGCTTTAGTACACTCGCGGCATTTTCCTCCCCCATTGCCATCAGTAATACGGCAGCACCCGCCGGACCACTCAGATTTTTGGCAGACTCCGCGTTGGAGTTATCTTTGTCCGCTTCACTCATGGCGTGTCACCTACCCACTCCTTAACCACGCGGGCTACACGCGCCGGGTCTTCCTCAGCCAGCGCCTTGGCGACATTCAAAATGTCACCATACTTTTTGACATTTTCGCCAACACTATCCTCTGACTCTTCGTCATCATCATCGGCAGACGAAGCCAGTGCTTTGCGCCTGGCGGACTTACCTTCCACACGGGTTGCTGTCGCCGATGCCGCCGGGGTACGCAACGTTTTAAGTGATGGCAGAACCACCTTGAAAATAAGTATCAACAACGCAATGCCAATTCCCAGTTGTTTTAACACATCGGCAAACCAATACTGCTGCCAGATAGGAATTGACTCAGGCTCAACGATCTCCTCCTCGACTGACTGAAAGGGACGCTGGATGACATAGACGCTGTCACCGCGCGCCTCATCAAAGCCAATCGCCTCGCGCGCCAGTTGAGTAACCTCCTGTAATAGCTCATCGGTGATTGCAAGTGCCGGATCAGCACCCTGACCACCTGCCGCCGCACCTTCAGCTGCAGCACCGTCAGTATCCTGTTGCTGGTCAATCAACACTGCAGCGGATAATCTCAGCACCTTGCCAGGTACCCGACGCGTATGACGTACAGTACGATCGAGTTCATAGTTACGAGTGGCATATTCATCACCTGACTCTCCTGTCCCCGGCTGATCGGTCGGTGTCGCAGCACCCGGTTGATTACCCAGTGCCCCTGCTACCCCGGTGGGGTTCGCCATACCTGCCTGTGACGACTTTCTGGTCTCTTCACTGCGAACGTTTTCCGGATCTGACTGATACACTTCTTCAGTTTGTTCGTCGCTGGTAAAGTCAACCTCTGCAGTAACACTCGCGCGAACCTTACCTGCACCAACTATGGGTTCAAGCAACGACTCTATTCTTCGACTCAGCAGGTTCTCGAGTTTACGAGTATGATCAAACTGACTACTGGTTAATTCGTCCTCGGCAGTACCAGTGCCACTGGTTAGCATTCTTCCCCAGCGATCCACCACAGTAACAGACGAAGATTCAAGATAAGGAATACTGGACGCAACAATGTTAGTTATCGCTGCTACCTGACCTGTCTCTATTACCCTGCCAGGCATGGCATGGACCATCACCGACGCTGATGCTTTTGCACGGTTGCGAATAAAAACAGACTGCTTAGGGAGCGCAAGATGCACTCTCGCCTGTTTCACATTACGCATCTGACTGATCGTTCGACTTAACTCCGTTTCCAGACCATGATGATAGCGGGCATTCTGCATGAACTGGCTGGTGCCAAGCGATTGTTCATTGTGCAGCAATTCAAGGCCCACTGCGGCAGGCGCACCAAATCCGTCAGACGCCAGAATTGTCCTGGCTTTTTGCAACTCTGCTCTGGGTACCAATACCATTCCGGAAGCCGGATCAATCCGATACTCCAGCTGCGACGCGTTAAGCGTACCGGCAACCTGACTGGCATCAATAGGTGTTTCCGAGGCGTTATACAGCGGAACAAACGAGGGCTTTTTAGCCAGTTGTATTAAACCTATTCCCAAAGTAAAGACTGCAGCCATCGCCACCAGCGACCCAAATTGTGGCGTCCTGATTCCGCGCGCAAGCTGCTGGAACGCAACAGCGGCGGTGCTGTTATTGCCCTCAACCATATCCATTTAGACCTGTCCTCTCACCTTACTTTTTTCACATACCACATGGTGTTTTTATTCTTGCAAGCGATTCAACCAAACGCTCGAATATAAACCCAGGCTAGATTGGCATGTTCATGATGTCCTTGTACGCGGTGATCATTTTGTTTCGCACCTGGCTCAATGCCTCAAAAGATATCCGTGCCTTCTGCATTTCAACCATTACCTGAGACAGTTCCACACCTTCAACACCACGCTCGAAATCGACCGCCATGCTTTGAGCATGCTGTGCCCTGCTATTAACGTTCTGAATTCCCTGCTTCAGCGCTTCGGCAAATTCAGCAGCACCCGATGACGGGGTAACAGACTCCGCTGTTGTCATTCCCGACAAGCCAGCTCTGTGTGCTGCTACTCGCAATTGCGACAGAAGCGTATTTGTATCGACTAGATTTGACATTCCTTGGTCCGCCTGTCTGTTATTCCAATGGTAAATTTCTAAAAACAGGAGAGCCTGCACCGGGTGCATCGACTCTCGTCATGCCAAGCTTCACTTGCACCAGTGAGGTAGCCAGCCTGTTTGCATTTTTCAAAAAATCCTGATGACCTACCTGTATCCCTTCCGGTACCAACTGAACAGTAAATTCCTGATAGTCAGATGTGCCACCAAGGCTGTGTGTACGAGGGGTAAAAACAGAACCATCGTTGCCGATGACACCACCGGAACTGTAAAGATTGATGCCCATTCCAACCGTTGAACGCACTTCAAAATCAATTCGAAGCCGTCCGGTTTGCCACAAACCACTTGTCTTAAGCACATTGACTGAATATGACTGATCGTTAGCTACCCAGCTGCATGGAACCTGGTCCGCGCAGTCCACTATGTCTCCCAATACCGGGTCCAGTGGCATATTGGTAAACGTTAACGCTGTGCGAACACCAGCCTCGATATAGCCCGTATCGAAACGAACCATTGATACCGTAGTAGGTGAAGGCATCTCGCGGAAATGCTGTACCACCAGCAGTGTGGTTCCAGCCAGCAGCGTCACCATGTCATTGTCTTTATCAAACTGATAAAAGCCACTGAACTCGCGACTGGTGCCGTTATAGGTGGTCGCCACATCATCGGTACTGGTGATGTCGTTATCCCATCGCAACGCAGTATCCCGATTACCGGTCACCGACAACGCAATGGCCAGACGCTGTGTCTGAGGGTGTCTGTAAACATTCTCCACCACTACTGCTACTGCGCCGTCAGCATTACTCGCGGCACAGGGTAGTTTCTGATTGCAATCGATTACGATGTCGTTTCTGTCGGAGGAGAAACTACCATCCACAGTATTGTCTTCAACAATCCCTGCATCTGGTGTAGGGTTATCATCCTGTTGCAATCCTTCCGCTACGCCTTCCTCTGATGTTTCATCAGTGGGGGTACTAACAGGATCTGTAACAACAGTCTGATCACCGCCGACCTGTTCAGCGCTCTGCTCGCTGTTTTCGCCGGAAGATTGTTCCGTGGTTGGCGGCTGTTCTGCAGTTTCCGGAGTGGTATCCACGTTTGTGTCTGTGGTTGCTACCGTCGAATCACCAGCAATCGGTTGATCAACAGTCTCTGCACCGGGGGAAGTCGTCTCATCTGGCACCGGATCAACAGCTGTCGCACCTTCGTCAGAGCCTTCAGTAACACCTGGAGCGGAACCTGGTGAACTGTCTGTTGCCCCCTCAGCAGCAGCGGCATCTTCTTCAATGCGTTTTGCTTCAAGGTGAGCGAGCAAATCTTCAATGGTGTTAATTTCACCGACAGGAGCCGAAGTTTCTGCACCAATAGCGGGGTCATCGGCAGGTACTTGCGCAGTGGGCTCGGCAATGGCTACGGATTCTTCTGAATCAGTCTGTGCTGGCGACTCAGTATCGGGCAGATCGCGAATGGTAGCCGCATCAGATGAAACGATAGTGGGACGATCGTTGCCGCCTTCCACAAGCTCATCAGCTCGATCATCGCCTGAGGAACCACAGGCTATAAGTGAAACGCTCGAGCATACGAGCAACAAACAACGGATAGACCTGAAAGATTTTGACACTGGTGCACATTCCCTTGATTAATTCTCCATTGTGAGAACCATTTTTTGGTTCCCACTAAAGTTACTCAATCAAGTGATATGCCATTACCCGACAATACAGAATATTCTTTAGGCTTTTTTCAGAAATATCCCTATTTAGCACGCGCTGATCACACTATAGTGAAAAACGGTACCTGAAGCGGAGCCTGACCATCAAACCATGTTACCTGGTATCCGGGGCAAATACAGACTCAGCTGACACGCACAGAGGCGCACAAATTCCTATTTGACTGCAAAATGTGTTGCACCACAGGATATTGACAGAGAAAAACAGAGACACGCTGAGTTAAATGCAGAAGAGCAAAGAAAAGTAAGAGCGAGAGATAAGGCTGAGAAAGGCGAGGAGGTAAGCAGTTAATAGAAAACCCGAATATTAACCAAATCAGTACGAAACACTGATGCGTTTTGTAGCGGTCGTCAAATCAATTAAGCATGATCTGGCAATCATGCTTACAACATTCCCCTGTGACCACTAAACACGAATATTGTGAGAGGCTCTACTACGAGGCCACAGGAGAATGCAAAAACAGAGCTAGGTCAGAAAAAACGTCATATTACCGTCACCATACTCAGGAACCTGTACATTGTACGAAACCTGCTTACACTCACCGCTGTAACGCTCAATCAGATCAGCGTTTTCACCAGGAGTGTACATTTTCTCCAGCCGAAGATGGACTGAACCATCATCCATTATTGCCCGCGAAAGAATGTTGGCCACTTCATAGTAGCAATCAAGCATCATACTGGATAGTTCACCCGTTTCAGCAGCCTCAGCGGCAGCCCCGGCAGGCACCATCATCATCGCAGAACCAGCGTTAGCAACCAGACTTGGATCGGCTACCATTACTGCAACACTATTATCTTCATCGTCGACGTAGTTGTATACGAACCCGGACTCTACATCCACAGGGTTTGAATCACTTAAGACGACGCCTTCGCCATACAAACTATCCAACATTTCCTGGATGGACTTTTCGCTCGGTTCCGCACATTTTAAAGACATTTCCATTTATCCTATGACTGCGCCGAGGATTTCCTCGAACATTTTTACGGTGAAAGGTTTAGAAATCAAGAATTTTGCGCCATTGTCCTTGGCCAATTTTCTCATCGGTGGGGCTGCTTCTGTAGTTATAAAACCAAAGGTCACGTCGTTGCCCGCTTCACGGAGCGCCTTCAGCATTTCAATTCCGGTCATATTCGGCATGTTCCAATCACACAGAATAAGATCCGGCTTTTCGTCGTTGGCAGCCTGCAAACCAAGTACCCCGTCTGCAGCCTGCACTACGTCGTTTCCGCCAAATCCAGCTTGTCGAAGTGTTTTTATTATCATCAAGCGCATGGCGACGCTATCATCGACAACTAGTATCTTCATGAAAATCCCTCTTCACAATATGTCTACTGATTATATTGCGGTTCCCGCCGCAACATCTTTAATACTAACAATCGTCTATAGTGGGCTATCCCACCCGCATTATGTTATCGACACACATATAACCCACCTTTAAATACTGATATTTCGCATCGCAGAAAGATAGATATTCGTAAGTTTAGCTGTTATTTCATACCGTTATATATAAAGCGAATGTCGATAACCAAATTGAATATAAACACTGCGCATCCAATTGTTATATCGCTCATACAAATTTCTCATCATTCAGATTCTTTCATATACCGTAGACCCAAGACATCGGTAAGCGTCACTAATACCATTGAGACTTTCGGAGTGGCCGATTAGCAACAAATCTCCACGCTTCTGAATGTCAGCCAAATTACGGAACATTTTAATTTTTGACTCATGATCAAAATAGATAACGACATTTCGACAAAATATTACGTCAATACTTCCATTAAAGCTCAGTGGCTCCATCAAGTTTATTTTTTGAAATTCGATCATTGATTTCATCCACTCCTTAGCTTTAACAGTTCCACTCATCTCATTTCTACCGCGCATAAACCCGAGAGACTTTTGAGCGGGAGTGAGAACTTCAATTCGTTTCTCCGCGTATACACCACTTTGAGCCTGCTCAAGAATTTTTTCGTCAAGATCACTGGCAATAATTTTTACCGCACCATTGCAGGCAGACGGAAAGTTTTCTCGAATAGTTAAAGCAATAGAATAGGGTTCCTCTCCCGAGGAACAGGCCGAAGACCAGATCACCTTTCTCTCACAACCAGTTTTGCGTAAAAACTCTACCAGAGTGTCAAAATGATGCTTCTCTCTGAAGAAGTGAGTGTGATTGGTTGTTACCTGGCTGGTAAAGTCGCTGAGTGGCTCTTCGCCGGTCTCCACGAGATCACAATACTGGCTGAGAGAGGCCACATTGATATGCCGCATGCGCTTAAGAATGCGCGAGCGTATGAAATCCTTTTTTTCTTCTGGAACGACGATTGCTGTGTGCTGATAGATAAGAGAGCGTATACGCCGAAAATCTGCGGAACTAATTTTCTGCGCGAACAGGTCTTCGGTATGGGCGTGCATCTTTCCGTCATTCCTTGACATTAGCATTGTTTAAGCTGCAAGGATAACGTTCAGAGGCCGAATTTCTTTAGTCTTTTTGCGACACAAATTCGATAATTGTTGACCAGATAGTTACGATAATTGCAACAAAACTAAAGAATTTCCCGAGTTCTCCGTCAACGTTCGAGAAGCTTTCTGTTCTCACACACAGCAATCGAGCGGAGCAACGGCACTGTACTGGATAGTACAAGCCACGACGGCGACCGCTCGAAAGAATCAACATAACCTGTTGGTTCGATCAACTGATTCACCCACAGTCGGACAAGGATGGTCCATTGCGAATATCTCACTCAAGCGAAATAGTCTATAGCGACGCTTCTGGCTCGCAGACTATCGCTGTCTGCAATAATTAATCTACGTGAGCGACTGACCATGTCAGACAACCGCGTATTAGATGGCGCATTCGATCGCGTATTCGATCGCGTATTCGATATTGACGAGCTGATTGGAGACACCGAACACCTGGTGTCCTTTCCGCGTGTTGTGATGTCCCTGTTGCAAACTCTAAATGACGACTACACGGACATGAACGATATCGCTGCTTTGATAAAGCAGGATCCAGCACTCACTACAGAGCTCATAAAGCTTTGTAACAGCCCAATCTACTACTCCGCCAATCAGCCGGTTTTCAGTGTTGAAGAAGCCATAAAGATGATAGGTACGGAGCAGGTAACTTCACTATGCCTGGCTCTATGCGCCTGCGGTGCTACCAGTGGACTTGGCAATAAAGTCATCGAAATGAAAGACTTCTGGCAGCACTGCCTGCTAACGGCGTGTATTAGTTCAGTACTGGCTGAGAACATACCCGCAATCTCTGGCGGTGCTGCATTCACCGGTGGAATGCTCCATGATATCGGCCAGTTACCACTTTTTTATCAGTATCCTGATGAATCAATACAGGTCCTGAATTCCTGTCAGTTACACATTGATCAACGGATCGTAAATGCCGAAAAACAGATTTTCGGATTTACACACGAAGAGGTGGGTAAACGACTAGCGGAAAAATGGAATTTCCCCCCGCAACTCGGTTTATGTTTGTCTAGCCACCACAGTGGAATTATTAAAACTGACGCAGACAAGCTTGCGATGGTTGTGCATGTTGCAAATATTCTCTCTGAGTGCCTCGAAACACAAGAAGATCCAGAATTGTACCTGGAGCTTATTAATCCAACAGCATTGTCTTTAGTTATAACTGATTTGGACAGCCTGCCCGACGTATTCGAAAAGGCATCCAGTTATTTTGACGACGTGCAATCATCCATTTTAGTTTAGTACTGCTATAGAGCACGGCCATGGCTATTGATGAAGATCTAAAAGAGATTTACGACATTTTCTTCGAAGAAAGTGCGGAAGGTCTTGAGGTAATGGAAACCGGACTGCTAAGTCTGGATTTTGGAGCTGCCGACCTAGATACGATAAACGACATATTTCGTGCAGCGCATTCGATCAAAGGTGGAGCCGGCACATTCGGATTCATGGGGGTTTCTGCGTTTACTCATGGTGTCGAAACCATCATGGATCAGATGCGTGATGGCAAACGAGACGTTACAGAGGAAAACGTACAGCTTCTACTCGAATCCGTTGACTGCATCGGCACTATGCTGGAGTGTATCAAAAACGACGAACCAGACAATGCAGAACAGCGAAAACCACTGGAAACACGAATAGCAACACTACTTGAGGGATCTGAACAAGCTTCCGGCAATTCTGAACCAGAGCCGGTTGCAGAAGACCCTGTATCCGAGTCACAGGCAATAGAGAAAAAGCATTGGACGATTACCTTCACACCCAATACAGAAGTGCTGCGGACAGGCAATGATCCCGTTCTTCTTTTCCAGGAGCTTCAATCACTTGGCGAGTTATCGGTCAAAGCAAACCTGACAAATATTCCTGATTTCGATGAACTTGATCCCGAAGAGCTTCACGTCAGCTGGATACTACAGCTGGAGGCCAATTGTACCGAATCGCAAATAAGCGAAGTCTTCACCTGGGTTACGGGCCAGTGCGATCTGGAAATCAAAGAACAAAGTGATCAAGACCGGGCAGAATCCGTCTCTGATGAAAACACAGATGAATCCGAACCGACACAGAAAACTCCACAAACCGCTCAATCAGCACCTCCGGCAAAAGCTGCCGCAGGAGGAAAGGACAAGGGGGGCTCAACCAAGAGTCGTGAATCAGCATCTATACGGGTGGCAATCGATAAGGTTGACTCCCTTCTAAATCTGGTAGGTGAGTTGGTTATCACACAGTCAATGCTCAGAAGGTTTGGCGATAGTTATGATCCGGAATCACTGAAAGAGCTACGAGATGGGCTAAGCCAGCTGGAACGGCACACCCGAGAGCTACAGGAGAGTGCAATGCAAATAAGAATGCTCCCTATTAACTCCAGCTTTAACCGATTCCCAAGACTCGTTCGTGATCTAAGTACCAAGCTCGGTAAAAAAATTGATTTGGTCGTATCAGGCGAACACACTGAAGTAGACAAAACAGTACTCGAAAAACTCAATGACCCACTCGTACATTTGGTTCGAAACTCCCTGGATCACGGTATCGAAATGCCTGACACCAGGGTTGCCAACGGAAAATCAGAAAACGGTACCTTACATTTGAGTGCGGCCCATGAGGGAGGCAATGTCATCATAAAAGTAGAAGATGACGGCGCGGGCTTAAACAGAGAGAAAATACTTTCTAAAGCCATCCAAAAAGGAATCGTACTGGCCAACGAAGAGCTAAGCGAAGAGAGAATCGACAACCTGATATTTCAACCCGGATTTTCTACAGCAGATGAAGTAAGCGATGTCTCCGGGCGAGGTGTAGGTATGGATGTAGTCAGAAGAAATATTCTGGATCTTGGGGGCCGTATACGAGTTCAGTCTAATCCAGGCAACGGCACATCTTTGCGTATTAGTCTGCCATTAACACTCGCCATACTCGATGGTCAGTTAGTCAGAATTGGTTCAGAAGTATTCGTAATATCAGTACTCTCGATCATTGAATCAGTTCAACTGACAAAAGCACAAATCAAAACCGTCAGTGGGAGTGGAGATGTATTTAAAATGAGAGACCAATACATCCCCGTAGTCAGAGCATCAGAGGCTTTTGATATCGAAGAGCTGGATAAAAATAACCCGGCGGATATCCTTGTTATCGTCGAATCAGAAAATACCAAATTTGGAATACTGGTTAACGAGTTGCTTGAACAGCAACAAATCGTGATAAAAAGTATTGAAAATAACTACAAAAAGGTTCCCGGGCTCACGGGAGCAACTATTTTAGGTGATGGCCGAGTTGCTCTAATTCTTGATGTCGCCGGATTTCAGCAAACTGCTGACAGAATCAAAATATCACGAGAATCCAGTTCGGTTGCTCAGGCCGCCTAAAACCAAGACAACACTACCTTTATGTAGATGAAAAGCCATACGGATTTGTCAGGATAATACAATGAACAACGAATCAAATATCGACCACCAACTTGTCTCCAGTGGTGAATTTCTAACCTTTATACTCGGCGACGAAGAATACGGGGTAGACATTCTCAGCGTACAAGGTATCCAGGGCTGGACAGGGACCACAAGAATTCCAGACGCCCCGGATTATATGCTTGGGGTAATAAATTTGCGCGGTGCGATAGTGCCTATTATAGACCTTAGAGTGAAATTCGAATTGAGATCGGCCAAATTTAACTCAACGACTGTAGTGATAGTTGTCAAGGCATATTCCAGTGAAAAAGAGCATATTATCGGCCTGGTTGTCGATGCAGTCTCCGAGGTTTACAAATTCGATGTTGATTCAATACAAAGAAACCCGGAACTCAGTAACGAGCAGGTCAATGACTTTGTTGAAGGACTAATTTCTATCGACGAGAAAATGGTGATAATCCTTGATATCAACAAACTTGCCTCTGAGTGGTCACTGGATGCAGATCAACAAGAATCAGCTGCCTAGTTTAACTAAGAACACGGACCAAATTCCTTTTTAGTAATACAACACTTGATTCAAGCAAGTGCTCGATCTCTGAACATAAATTAGAAGAATTAACACGGATTGTTAATCATGAAACTAAGAAATAGCCTGCTAATCTCCTATACAATTGCCGCTCTGGTACCAATCAGCGTTGTGTCCTATCTTGCGTATAATAATGCGAAGACAGGATTAATGTCCATGACAAACAAAAACATGGAGACAATCCTCGATACGCGCGAAACTATGATTACCGAATACTTTCAAGGTATAAGGAACCACGTTAATACCCTGAGTAAGAGTCCGGCGGTAATTGAAGCTATGGCAGGGTTCTCTACTGCGTTTCAAACAGCGGCATCAGAGTACAATTTGATATCCGAAAGCGGACCAAGTAACAACTCTAATATAAAACAGGCAGAAAATTCAGTACTTCAATACCTGGACACTCAATTCGGCGAAAACTATCGTGAAGTAAACGGTAATGCGATTAACACCAGAAGTCTATTAGCGCCTACTGACAATGGAAAAATACTTCAGAGCCTGTACATCTCAGAGAACACTAATCCACTAGGTTCAAAAAACTCACTGGAGTATTCTGACGACGGCACCAGCTACAGTAGTGTGCACAAGCAGTTTCATCCGTATTTTAACGAAATAATGAATAGCCGTGGATACTACGACGTGTTCCTTCTCGAGCCCGTCAATGGAACCGTCGTATACAGCGTTTATAAAGAAATGGATTACGGTTTGCCGATGACATCGGGCATTTTAAAGAACTCCGGACTAGCCGAGTCTTTCCGAATGGCACTCGACAGAGGACAGGGAGGAACGCCTGAGATCACTGATTTCAATTTCTATTTACCATCATACGAAGCCCCGGCTTCATTTATCTCAAGCCCCGTATACGACAACGGTAACCTACTTGGAATCCTGGTCTTCCAGATGCCTGTTGACAAGATAAATCAGATAGTTACGCCGGAATCTGACAGCAACAATTTCGCTAAAGCTTATCTTGTCGGGGAAGACGGGCTGCTTCGTTCTCAAATGCCGGGTATGGAAGACAACACCATACTCACCATGAAAGTCGATATAGAAAACATACTAAAAATTGACAGTGACAATTTGCTGGAGAGCGAAAGCGTTGACTATCAGAACACTCCCGTGTTGCAATCAACCAAGGAAATGAATGTACTGGGAAAGAATTACGCATTAGTCATTGAGTTTACAAAAGACGATATGCTGGCTCCATTGGCAAAATTCCAGTCACTTCTATTACTATCACTCTTAATTGCAACCGTATTTGCATTAGGTATTGCAGCGTGGATAATCCGATCAACATCAAGAAAACTGGGCGCAGATCCAAAAGAGTTGATATCAATAGCAAATAGTGTAGCTAATGGCGATTTCTCTAATGATTTAAGCAATTTCAAAAACGATAATAATATACTCGCTTCAATGGCCAATATGCAGGGGGAGTTATTACAAAGAAACGAAAACGACAAAGAAACCATAGCAATGATGGCACGCTTAAGCCAGGGCCTTGATCAGATAAAAACACCTGTCATTATTGCCGGAGCAGATCTGGATATTACATTTATAAACAACAGTATGAAGCAGTGGGTAAGTGGTCATCTATCCGATGTTAAAACAGTACATCCCGGGATACAGGCTGACAATATGTTGAATACGCCCGTACTCAACCTGTTCGGCAACAATCTAAAACAACAGATAAATGGCCTGAGAGATAACCACCATTGTGAGATACAGATGGGCAGTCGAATTCTGGAGGTGACCTTTTCACCAATAGTAACAGATGCTCAGGAACGAGTTGGAACCGCAGTTGAGATGCTGGATGTCACACGCACACGCGCTGTTATGATCGAGGTCGATAACATTGTCAACTCCGCTGAACAGGGCAACCTGCTTAATCGCATCAATATGTCTGATAAACAAGGCGTTAATCGTACGCTTTGTCAAAATATCAACGATTTACTTGAGGTGACGTCTGGTTTTGTTGCCGATGTCAGCGACTTTGCCAAAGCAATCTCCACCGGTGATTTAACACGAACAATAACCACGGATTATCTGGGTACATTCAACGATGTAAAATCGGATGCGAATCTGTCTATTGAACAACTTAAAGATGTAATGTCAAAAATAACAGTCGTCGCCGGAACAGTTGAAACCGCAGCAAAGGAAATCAACACTGGCAATGTCGATCTCAGCCAAAGAACAGAGCGTGCAGCAGCTAGTCTGGAGGAAACTTCATCCAGCATGGAAGAGATGACCGCATCGGTATCAAAAACTGCTGAAAACTCGGTCAAGGCTCACAAGCTGGCCGTAGCAGCCAAAAATGAAGCTGAAAAAGGTGGCGTTGTCGTCGGCGATGCCATAGAGGCAATGGAGGGGATAAACGAATCCAGTCGTAAAATTGCTGACATTATTGGTGTAATAGATGACATTGCATTTCAGACCAACCTGCTGGCGTTAAACGCTTCGGTTGAAGCCGCTCGCGCCGGCGAACAAGGGCGTGGATTTGCTGTGGTAGCCAGCGAGGTTCGCAATCTCGCCGGCAGAAGTGCCACCGCTGCTAAAGAGATAAAGGATCTGATTGAAGACAGCGTCAAGCGGGTTGAAAACGGAGCCAAGCTGGTAAACGAGTCCGGAAAATCACTCACCGATATTGTTAGCCAGGTCAAAAAAGTGACCGATATCGTATCTGAAATATCCTCAGCAAGTCAGGAGCAATCCGAGGGAATAAGCCTCGTTAACACCGCAATTACAAATCTCGATGAAGCAACGCAACAAAATGCCGCATTGGTTGAGCAAGCGTCAGCCGCAAGTTTGTCGACTACGGCGCAAACGGATAATTTGGTTGAGTTAATACAATTTTTCCAGTTTGAGTCAAATGTGCATAGACAAACTCAGTCGCTGTCTCCACCAGCCGATCCTTTGCCGCAACCATCAATACTGCCAGTAACAACCCAAAATACAGCGCCCAAAGAATCTGCAAATGCAGCACACCACAACCCGGTGATCAAGAAGGTTTCCAATTCAGACTCAGATACCGACTGGGAAGAATTCTAGCTTCCCAGTCGTTCAGACCCGATGTTGCCACATAGCTAATTGGGTGTGGTACATCGGGATAGGCTGAATTTTACCCTGAAACATCTGCAAAATTCGAATATGTCTATTTTTAAATTGATCAGGAAGAACACTAATGGTCGCCAGAAAAAAGAGTAGTAAATCAACGACAAGCGCCACAACAACGCGTGCGAAGACCACTACGAAATCTACAGGATCAACGCGTGCCAAAACCACTAGAACTAACTCTACCAATACAAAAACAAAAACAAAAAAAACGGCGCCAAAGACTAACGATTCCGCTAAACCTGCCAGCGCTAAAACTGCTGCTAGCAAATCTTCAGGTAATGTAAAAAAAACCACTACGACGACAAAAAAGGCTAAGACAACATCACGGGAAAACACGCCAGCACTGTCTAAAACAGCAGCAAAAAAGGCGGCTACTCCAAAAGGTACTACAACATCAAAAAAACCGCCAGCTACAGCACGGGGAAAGGCCGTTGCAAAAAAAGCGACCAATAAAAAGTCGCCGCGTAGAGTTTCTGCAACCACCAATGCAAAATCTATAGACTCTGTGTCTATACAGCCCATCGAGGAGAAGGAATTGTCAGTTGCCTGCACGATTAAGGCATCTGACGATGGCAATGCGGTTGATACAAATATTGATGCAGCAGAAACGACAGTTACGCTCGAGCAAGACGCATCGAAGGAAGAAACTTCAAATGAGTCAAATACTAAAATTGAAGTAGCCGAGCCCGCGGAAACCATAACAACGAGCGCCACTGACACAACGACAGAACACCCTGATAAAAGTGACCCGGCAACACAGGAAAAGGTTGTTGATGAGCCTCAGGAGACCAGCTCGAGCAACACCGAATCCAACGAGCAAACAAGCTCCGATTCATCTGACGGTTCCTTTGTCATAATGCTGGATGACGAGCCTGAACCAACCGACGAAACAGAAGCAGTGCAGGACGACGCAGATATAGAAGTTGCGGATTCTGATTCGTTTCTGATTCTATTCGATGATGAAGAATCAGAAGATCGTACCAAAATTGACGAAAATGACGGTACTTATAAGATTTCACTCGACGGAGATATAAGCTTCCACAATATCGTAAAACTGAAGACACAACTGGAATCAACCTTTGATGCCATAGGCATCGAGCTCGATGCTACCGGGGTTGAAGGAATGGATACCGCCTCCGCACAGATGCTGATCGCCTACACAAACAACCTCAGGAATTCCAGCATTCCCGTTAAATGGCTCGGTACGTCCAGGACATTCGATAATGTGTCGGAGACCCTCGGAATGAAACTGATCGACTAAATCAGCTATCTTGAAATATCCGGCCTTACTATCAGCATTCTCAACCCATTGCTCGCTTCCCAGTCAATGACGCTCTTTAGGCGACGTTGTGCAATGTACAAATGAATGTCAATAGATTTCACGACAGCTCTTCAGGGCTGGATATTGTGCAGGTTATGCCGGGAGCCCTGTATGTTTCAAACAAGGGTGAATGTATAACCACTATCCTTGGCTCCTGTATTTCCGTATGCCTCAGAGATCCTGTAGCCGGCATTGGCGGGCTCAACCACTTTATGTTGCCAGGCCTCGAAACAGACTGTGATAAAGACTCTGACACCAATAATTACGGACAATTCTCAATGACACAACTTATTGAGAAAATGGAAGCGCTGGGGGCGCGCTCTTACAGGTGTGATGCAAAAGTTTTTGGTGGAGGCAATATGTTCCCGAACGATCAGGAAATTGGAGCACGCAATATTGAGTTTAGCACCAAGTATCTCAAAGACATGGGCATAGAGGTTACCAGTAAAGATGTGGGTTTGTCCTATAGTCGAAGAATCAGATTCTTCACAGATACAGGCAAAGTGATGGTCAAGCGCCTTAGGTCTCTTCATAACAAACACATCAGCGAACAACAAACAGATTACAAAAACTCACTATTAAACATTGACAATGAATTCAACACTTATGACCCCACGCAACCACCAGGCGACAGGTCGTAAGAGTGAAAACACACATGGCTGCAAAAGCAAAACAAACATCGCCAATTTATAAAGTACTGATTGTCGAGGACTCAGCGGTTATTCAACATCTGCTAACTAACATTATAAATGCTCATCCACAATTCGAGGTAGTCGGTGCGGCGCCAGATCCTTATATTGCCAGAACCATGATCAAGTCATTGAATCCGGATTTATTAACGCTGGATATCGAAATGCCAAAAATGGACGGGCTGCAATTTCTGAAGAATTTAATGCGGCTCAGACCCATGCCGGTTGTTATGATTTCTTCGCTGACAGAACGCGGCGCTATTCACACAATGGAAGCGCTCAGAATCGGCGCGATTGATGTCATTGCAAAACCCGACTTTAAAACCACTCAATGCATGACCCATTTCTCGCAACTGGTTTACGAGAAGTTGTCAATCGCCGCGACGGTGAAAAAATCAAAACTAAAACCAAGGCCAGTTGGTGGTGTTTGTCCCGCGCACACACTTCACGGTAAAGCGCGCGCATCGCGCAATTTACTGGCAATTGGCGCCTCTACAGGTGGCACAATCGCATTGCAGGAATTGTTCAGGCAGCTACCCACAACCACACCTGGAACCGTCGTAGTACAGCATATACCCGGTGCGTTTAGCCAACCATTTGCAGAGAGCCTGAACAAATGCTCGGCTATGAAAATACAACAGGCGCAGGAGGGAGACGTAATTAAGCAAGGTCATGCATACATAGCCCCGGGTACAGAGCATCTGAAAGTCGTGAAGGTACAAGGTGTCTATCGATGCGCTCTGCAATCTACCGCTCCGGTTAACCGACACCGCCCCTCTGTCGATGTATTGTTTGATTCAATAGCCAAATGTGCCACTGAAAAATCGATGGGTGTACTCCTCACTGGTATGGGTAAGGATGGCGCACAGGGACTGCTTACAATGAAGGGACAGGGCTGCATTACCGTAGCGCAGGACGAAGCCAGCAGCGTAGTCTGGGGTATGCCCGGAGCTGCAGTTGAGCTGGATGCAGCCTCGTATATAAAAACACTCGACTCACTGCCTGGTTTTATCAACAGCACGTTCTCAGGTACATTCTCGGGCACGGGCTAATTCGTTTTTACTCTTCGCGCTGTCGTCTAAACCGTACATTACCAGGCCTGACGGACCACCATCAGTAACAGACACGATAAGCCCTGCCAGGCTAACACGGTGCAAACCGCACAATCGACAAAGCACGAGACACAGGCCTTTTGATTGTTGCCTAAACCAAAACAAACTCTGACTGATCCTTTTGCAGCGTTCTGCGGACACAAGGCGGGCATATCTCGCACTACCTTGATACAAACACGCCTTCGTGGCGCGTTTGCGGCGTAAGTACCCTGCCCGCTCGCTAACATACAGCTCAAGCCGCACCAAGCGCTCTCTTTTTTGCCGGATCTGGAACTCGACCTTGCTCATCGTACAGTTCTACCGGATGCCTGTCGGTACAACTTAGCAAAATGCCGATGGACTTCTCAGTCATATTTCTCGCCTGAGTCAGCATACTGCCATTGATAGAATTTTTTACACTGCTTTGAGCAATCAACTCTCTGATTTCTGGTATTAGTCCGCCCGGGTGTTCACCCTCTGTGCGCTTCAGCGCGCTCATTAGTTCAGGTGATACTGAAGCAAGTATATTCGTAAGCTCCTGCTTTTTGCCTGCTATCATTTCCAGATCATCAGTATCTGCACTTACTATGGCGGAACGCTCGCGCTCTAATAGTTCAATCATCTGCTGTAGGCGTGTTACCAGCAGTTTTTCATTATCAATTATTCGCATTTATTGTTTCTTCCCTGGTGATGAATCTTTGTCGTCCACTAACCTATCCTACGGAGACACAACAACCTCTCCCGGGCCTTTAATCCATGTCTGAATCACTCGACCCGAGGAGTTGCTCCTGACCTGTATTTTTTTTCCCATCTCCCCGCCTGCCAAAGCGGTTCCTTTCATCTGCACATCAATAAGCTGGTTGCTTGCACTTATAAGCACAGTGTCCCCTTTTACAACTACTTTTGGTGCAGCCAGAATAGCGGATGAAATCTCTCGCCCGGCCGCGAGCCGTCTTTTAAATCGATAGCCAAGTACTTTGTCGATACTTCTAATGGTCTCGCGACGCAATGCAGAAATGTCGAGTTGACGCATCGACACGATATCTGCCGACAAAATATCGTCTTTGTTCACAGGGACAGTTAAAACCGGGATACTGAGAAACACACTCGCCTGAACCCGAACCAGTACCTTCCAGGGTGCTGACCCGTTACACTTGGCAGTAACTGTTGTGTTGCCCATCGTATTAGAGGCAGAGGTCCAGGAGTAGACTACGTCTTCGTCACAGCGTTTGAGTCGTAACCTCCTGTCAACCGGGGTCACATTCACTTCAACACGCTCGGCTTCGCTGTGTTCACCACGTACGAAATCACCTGCCTCCGCAGCCAGTGACGTCAGTGAGTGCTCCCCTGACGGCTCGATATCAGCCACAAGACCACTCTGGGCATCATTGTTTGTATTCAGTCCAGGGTTGTTCTGGTTACCCTGTCGCACGCGCTTTTGCGAACGCTCATCAGTATTTTTCTTTAACTCTATGGCGCCAAGCACTTGCTCCAGAGAAGGTGGCACTTTGCTATCAACGGCAGCCTGGTCATTTGACGCAGCGGTGGAGTTGAGCTCAGTCGATTGGGACTGTGCACCCACACTGACAACGTGAAGCATACTCAGGGAGAGTAAACCCAATTGTATTACTGATAATGACAGGCGCAATTTTTCTCTTCCGTGATTTCTGCACAAAGGCAGCTGTATATTCCATAAACCGATTTGCTACGAATAGATTTTCTTGAAACCGGGGGATATGAATACCAAAATCGATTTACGCAATAATGCGTGCTCGCGTAATAAATGTCGGTATTTTTATCTGCAATTACTTGAATCGCTACAATTGCCGTGCCGCATGTGACTAATGTAAAGCTCGTGAGAACGGCACAGAATATTGTGTCACTTAATACGAAGTCCCTGCCGACCAGGCCCCCTACACACGTTGTGGGCTAATCAACCAATGTCACAACCCAAATCAGCGAACGCTGAACCGGCGCAACGCAGGCGTTCAGGTGACCCATTTCACATCGGCAGCCCAACGGTCTTCTCCGCCGCTGGTTGACGATTCCAATGGCTTGCTACTTGCAGCAGCCGGTCAAGGAACCAAGGACAGGTTCAGCGCCCAATGATCAGTTATCTACCGATCAATCTCTGTACCGTCCTTAGAATAACTAACACAACGGACATTGCAGGGACTGCACAATGACCTCCATCGATAATTATCTGGGTATTCACAGCAAGGCCATGACCTTGCGTGCACATCGGGCGAACATACTTGCATCCAACCTTGTAAACGTCGATACCCCCGGCTACACACCACGTGATCTGAATTTTAAAGATGTACTGAATCAGACCGGCTCTATGAAGCCGGTAACGCCGGTTCGAACACACTCAGCTCACATGGGCACTGCTGCCTCACCCTACCACGCTAATGTATACGAACGACCCTCTGAACAACTGTCGTTTGATCGAAATACTGTCAACAGTGAACTTGAAAGAGCAAAATTTGCGGATAATTCATTGCGATATCAGGCAAGTGTTCAGTTCCTGAACAGCAAAATTGGCGGAATAATCCGGGCACTCAGAGGAGAATAGAATGTCACTGTTTAATATATTTGATGTCGCCAGCAGCGGACTGCGGGCGCAAAACGTACGATTGAATCTGACTGCCAGTAACCTGGCCAATGTCAATACGGTAGTCGGCGACAAAGCCGATGCATACCGGTCACGGCACCCGGTATTCAGTGCAGTACTCGACAAAATGGGCTCCGCATCCGGCATAGGTGGCGTCGAAACTACCAAAATTGTGGAGAGCCGCGCCGAGCCTGATGCCCGATATTTCCCCGGTCACCCTCTGGCAGACGAAAAGGGATATATCTACTCATCAAATGTTAGTTCAGTCGATGAGATGACGGACATGATCAGCGCATCAAGAAGCTATCAGCTTAATGTCGAATTGATGACGGCATCTAAAAAGCTTGTAGAAAAAACCCTGACACTGGGACAGTAAGTTACTGACCAACAGCCCCGGACAGTAACCGCGGCGCCAATTAGTAAGGATACCTTTTGGCTATGAACACTATCTCCGACTTTCTACCAGAAAACATCACCAGCACTGCAGAACTGGCGGCGTCAGCGGGTGAAAAAACCAACGAACTGGGACAGAGCGAGTTTCTGGATCTGATGTTGGCCCAACTTAAAAATCAGGATCCATTCAAGCCATTGGAAAACGGTGAGATGGTAGCCCAAATGGCTCAGTTCAGTACGGTCTCAGGCATTGAAGAAATGAATGCGTCACTCAAAGGCGTATCTGAATCACTGCAGGGAAATCGATTACTGGAAGCCAGCAGTTTGATCGGCCGAACCGCATTGGTAAGCGGCAATGCTGCCAGTCTGACTGAAGAAGGCCTGGACGCTATTTACCGACTTGAAGATGACGCTACGAACATAACTGTCAGTATTCACAGCGAAGCGGGAGAAATGCTGCATCAGGAGCATATTGCTCAACAATCTCTCGGTCAGCACCAATTCCATTGGGATGGTAAAACCCTCACCGGTGACACTGCCCCTAATGGGAAGTACAACGTAGAAATTACCTACGGCAACGACAAGGAAAAGACCACGGCAGAAACACTAGTACCGAGCAAAATCGGTAGTGTATCCGCTATTTCCGGGGGCAATGAGTTAATGCTCGAAACTGAGCAGGGGTTGAGAATAGCATTACAGGATATTGAAACACTGCAATGACATATTTGAACAAGTAAACCATCACACAAAATCAATTAGAAAAGTAATCATTTTACAAGGATCGTCAAATGTCTTTTGATATCGCACTGTCAGGACTCAATTCAGCTTCTACCGAGCTGGATGTGATATCCCATAATATTTCAAACGCTGCCACCACTGGCTTTAAAAGCTCAAGGGCAGAGTTTGCTGATGTCTATGCAGCTGCCACCGACCATAAGGTTGGACAGGGAACCACGGTTTCAAAGGTGCGTCAGTCACACGCTGCAGGTAACCTGACTGATACCGGCAAGGTGCTTGACTTATCTGTCGATGGCAACGGTTACTTTCGACTCAGCCATCTCGGCTCAATAACCTACACCAGAAACGGTGCGTTTGCAGTCGACAGAGAAGGCTTTATTGTCAACTCGGAAGGGCAAAAACTAACCGGCTATACAACCACTGTAGATGGCGCACTATCACCGACGTTGTCGGAATTGTTTGTAGATCCGGCAGATCAACGACCAAACCCGACCACCGAGATTGATCTTGGCGTTAACCTCGACGCCACCAGCGACATACTGCCCGCATTTGATGTCAACGACACCGGTACTTACAATTTCACCACTGCAACAACCGTGTATGACTCGCTGGGCAGCCCTAATACGATGACAATGTATTTCCACAAAGATGCGCCAAATACCTGGTCTGCGTTTTCGTACCTGAACGGCGCCGAGGTCAACCAGGCTGGTGGAGACGAACTGGTATTTAACTCGGAAGGTGAGATAGAGAGCGTAAACGGTGACCCCGATCCCACACTGACTATTCCGTCTTTCCTGCCTGGCACTGGTGGTTCAACACTTGATCTACAGGTAAAAGTAGGAAAAGTCAGCCAGTACAACAGCATTTTCGGTGTCAATCAGATTGTACAGGACGGCTTTGCCAACGGTCGACTGAACGATATCTCAATAGATAGTGACGGCACCATTCAGGGGCGATATTCGAACGGCCAGTCACAGCGCATGGGTCAGGTGATACTGACAAACTTTGCAAATCCGGAAGGACTACAGCAGGTAAATGGTACGGCATGGAAAGAGTCGTATAACTCGGGCTCTGCACTGATTGGACAGCCAGGATCAAGCAGCCTTGGAAGAATCCGCTCCGGTGCACTGGAGGAATCCAATGTGGATATCACTCGTGAGCTGGTGTCGATGATCGGCGCACAGAGAAGCTTCCAGGCAAACGCTCAGGTTATCAGCACAATCGACACGATCACCCAAACCGTGATCAACATGCGTCGTTAGTAAATACAGGACTGTGAGCGAATCCTATGGATAAAATGTTATACGTTGCTCTATCCGGCGCAAAGGCAACTATGCGCCGGCAGGCAACCAACAACCACAACCTTGCAAACGTAAACACAACAGGCTTTAAGGCAGACCTTGACGCCACTGTGAATCTTAACGCGCGCAAAAACGACATGACAATGCGTTCCTACGTTGACGTAAAGCAGTATGGCGTTAACAGTGACTCCGGTGAGCTCAACTTCACCGGGCGCGACCTTGATGTGGCACTTGAAGGTGACGGCTTTATCGCCGTCCAGGCGCCAGACGGGTCGGAAGTCTACACACGCCAGGGCAATCTTCGAGTAAGCCCGAGTGGATTGCTTGAAACGGCATCCGGTCATCCGGTGATTGGTAACCGCGGTCCGATTATCATCTCCCCCTACGAATCATTATCGATAGGTGGCGACGGCACAATCTCCATTAAACCACTGGAGACTGGTAACGCAGGCCTTGCGACAATTGATCGCATTAAGCTGGTAGAAATTGATCCGAAAAAACTGGAGAAATTGCCCGACGGTACACTCAGGCCTAGCCCTGAATTAATCAGGGAGACCAGTTATGCGACAGGCAACGTACCGTCTGGATATATTAAGACGGTAGAAGTAAAGGAAGAATCAGAGAAACTGGAAGCCAGCAACAATGTATCGCTGACCAGTGGCGCACTGGAGTCAAGTAACGTCAACGTATCTGAAGCACTGGTGACAATGATTGACTTGTCGCGTTTGTACGAGATGCAAATAAAACTCATCAAACGCGCTGAAGAAAACGACACCAAGCTGACCAATATGCTGACCAGCTAATCAGTGACAGCTTAAATAACACTAATAACTAATCACGGACGGAACATCTAAATGAATGGAGCTCTTTGGGCTGCTAAAACAGGGTTAGATGCGCAACAAACGCGCATGACAGTTATTTCAAATAACCTTGCCAATGTGAACACTACCGGCTTCAAACGCGATAGAGCGGTGTTTGAATCACTACTGTATCAAACTATACGCAGTGCAGGCACACAGTCATCCGAAAGCACCAGCCTGCCATCCGGCCTGTCTCTTGGTACTGGTGTACGGGTTGCCGCAACCGAGAAACTGTTTACCCAGGGCAACCTGTCGCACACCTCGGACAACCTGGATCTGGCCATTCAGGGCAGAGGATTCTTTCAGATCGAAATGCCCGATGGCACCACTGGTTACACACGTGATGGTTCATTTGCGCAAAACGCAGAGGGGCAAATGGTCACCGCCGAGGGCTACCCGGTGATTCCGTCAAT
This sequence comes from uncultured Granulosicoccaceae bacterium, assembly GCA_937957915.1. Taxonomy (GTDB): domain Bacteria; phylum Pseudomonadota; class Gammaproteobacteria; order Granulosicoccales; family Granulosicoccaceae. The sequence continues at coordinate 28,823 of CALGNZ010000003.1, forward strand.
TACGCTGCCCGCAACTGTGACCACCCTGACCATTGGTGGAGACGGCGTGATAACAGCAACCACTGCAGGCACATCGGATTCTACGCAAGTCGGCGCACTGCAACTGGTTGACTTTGCCAACCCTGCCGGGCTTGAGCCTGTCGGCAAAAACATCTATCGCGAAACCAGCGGCAGTGGCGCTGCCACCGAAGGCACACCAGGTACTGACGGGCTTGGCACTTTGATTCAGGGGTCTGTTGAGACATCCAATGTCAATGTTGTCGAAGAGCTGGTAAGCATGATTGAAACGCAGCGTGCCTACGAAATCAATTCCAAGGCAATTTCCACTGTGGATGGCATGCTGCAGTACGCTACCAATAACATATAGGCAAGCAATAATGGGTATTATTCAGGTCAGCCGTTATTGTCACCGAAACTACACGGGCTTTTTGTACTGGTTAGGGCACACACCGAACAGTACAAATGGTACTGCCTGGCTCAGTTCGCGATGCACTGAATCGCGCTTACGACTGACAGACACTACCCCGACTTTGTTCTGTCGCCGTGACCGAACCAAAAGCCTGTTTCGGATGACACTTCTGTTTTGTATAATTTCCATTAACGGCTGTGCTTCAAAAAGCAGGGCACCGGCTGCGGAACAGCCGGCGCTTATTGTGCCGCAACCCCCACCCTCCAGCGTAACCGGAGTAGATGGAGCCATCTACTCGAACAGAAGTAACCGCTTTCTATTCGAGGACAACAAAGCGCGTCGTGTTGGCGATGTGATCACTATCCTGCTGGACGAGCAAACAAACGCTACCAAGTCAGCCAGCACCAACACCAATAAAAATACCGCAATCGGTCTGGCAAACCCGACACTGTTCGGCAGAGAGCCCACCTTTAGAGGAAAGCCCGCGCTGAGTGCTTCAGTCAGTGCAGACCATGCATTTTCCGGCGCCGGTGGTAGTTCGCAAAGTAACAGACTCAGTGGCGATATCACCGTCACGATTGCTGAGGTCTACGCCAACGGCAACATGTTAGTCAAAGGTGAAAAACTGGTCACGTTGAATCAGGGCAGCGAAATTATCAGTATCTCCGGCCTGGTAAGAGCAGCAGATGTGTCACCATTGAACACCATTACGTCAAATAGAATCGCCAACGCCAAAATCACCTACCGCGGGCGTGGCGCACTTGCCGACAGTAATACACCCGGGTGGTTAACTCGAATACTCGGAGGTATCTTATGGCCGTTCTAGAATCTGTGAAATCACTTGTAAAACCATTCGGCCAATGGCTCATGCCATTGGCTATTGGCGCTTTGGTGCTGGCGTTTCTGCCACTGAAGTCTGCCAGTGCAGAGCGTATCAAGGACATCGCCTCTGTGGCCGGGGTTCGGGATAATCCACTGCTTGGTTATGGACTTGTGGTCGGACTTGATGGCACAGGAGACAAAACCGGCCAGGTCGCATTTACTGAACAGAGCCTGCGCACCATGCTGCTGCAGTTTGGTATTACTGTACCGCCTGAAACCACTATCAATCCGAAGAACGTTGCCGCAGTTACGGTGCACGCTGTTATTCCCCCGTTCAGCAAGCCCGGACAGAAAATTGATATAACCGCGTCTTCTCTCGGTAATGCGGCATCACTACGCGGCGGTACGCTGCTGATGACACCACTGCGAGGCGCCGATGGTGAAGTCTACGCTGTCGCTCAGGGCAACATCATCGTCAACGGTATTTCAGCCGCAGGTGAAGACGGAACTAACGTCACTGTCAATATACCCAGTGTCGGCAGAATTCCAGGTGGCGCGACCATCGAACGGTCAGTAAAAAACGATTTTCTGGCGGCCGATACAATCATGCTGAATTTGCACGCACCGGATTTCACGACCGCACTGCGTGTCGCCGAAGCAATAAACAAGTCGCTGAAATCCAATTTTGCACAGGCACTCGATGCCGTGAGTGTTGTCGTTAAAGCGCCGGCAGACAGCGCATCTCGAGTGGGGTTTCTGTCACACCTTGAACTGCTTGAAGTCGAACCGGAGACATCACGGGCACAGGTTATCATCAACGCCAGAACCGGAACCATTGTGATCGGCAACCAGGTCACCGTGATGCCAGCGGCAGTATCACATGGCGGTATTACAGTCACCATAAAAGAGAACATTAATGTCGACCAGCCCAATCCACTGGCGGAGGGCGAAACTGCTGTGACGCCAGAGACCGAGGTAGATGTAGACACCGGCGGACCGACTAATCTAATAACGCTGTCACGTGGCGTAACGCTACAAGAAGTAGTTAAAGCACTAAACCGGGTTGGAGCATCTACCAATGATTTGATCTCTATACTCGAAGCACTTAAAACAGTTGGCGCACTGCGCGCCCAACTTATAGTTATTTAGTATCCCGACACACGACAAGCTCTGGCTCAATTACTACGGAAAGCTCAATGTATGGACGCTGTAAACCTGCAAAAAACACCACCCCAGGTAATCTCATCGACTAATCAGAACCTGCAATCCGGGGCCAATGGGGACGCCGTGGCAAGCAAGCAAAACGAAGTCTTATCGGTCGCGAAAAAATTTGAAGCATTGATGTTGCATTCAATGCTCAAGTCGATGCGAGCTACCATTGTCGAGAATGAGCTCACCGGTAGCAACGGGCAGGATATGTATCGTGACATGATGGATCAGGAGATTGCCAAAAATATCTCCGAATCCGGTGGCTTTGGCATTCAGGCAGTGCTTGCAAGACAACTTGGTGCGAGCATGGGACTGGAAGCAGAGGCAAAATCTCAGGTAAACACTGGCAGCGAATCAGGTAACACTGCGACCCGGAACAAACTTGCACAACTGCAGCAGTATCAAAAGATATCAGGCGCCAGTGATCTGATGTTTAATACTCAGTCGTCCCTGATTGATTAACAATGTCAACCGAGACGAATCTCGTGGCGATAGATTCATCTAAGCGACAGATGACACCAGCGGTCAGTACAGCTACTCCTTCTGCCGGCGCCATCGCCTTTCGCGAACGTCTGGTGACAGAAATTCGCGCCACAACGGTTAACCCGAATACGAATCAGACTGAAAATAGCTCGCTAACTGGTTCGAGCAACCGCGCGTTCACCGCCGGGGCAACAACGCACGCACTGAATCCCTCGCCAAACAAGGCGGTACCGTTCTACGACCGACTTTATGGACAACGGGGTCTTCCTCAGGTGTCAGGGGTATTCGCACCCACGGGCACAATTTCCGGCAAGGGCACAATGTCCGGCACGGGCGTGAGCACAGCAAAAGCTGAAAACACCCCGGCGCACCACAGAATTCTGAGCTTTGCGGACGCTATTCGCCAACCCGCGTCGATTGCGGCGATGGAGCTTGGCACCAGCACAAACACTGTGATTGCGTTTGCCGGCCTGGAAACAGGATGGGGTAAACACATTCCCGCGACCGATGACACCAACAGTAACAACCTGTTTGGAATAAAAGCCCACAGCAATACCCGCGCATCCATCACTAACTCAACAACTGAGTACATAGACGGAGAGCCGCAGACATTCGATCAACAATTTCGCAGCTACCAGTCGATTGGCGATTCGATCGCAGATTTTTCTCATTTTCTGCGCAGCAATCCACGCTACGACGAGGCACTAAGCCACGCTGACAATCCCGAACAATTTATTAGAAAAGTGCATGAAGCGGGCTATGCAACAGACCCGGACTATGCAAACAAGGTCATCGGCGCACTACAACAACTAGACAATATAACAACAAAAACCGGCGCTATTGGCATCGGATGGAGATAACGGGGAACCGCTAATGGCAAATACACTGAACACCGGAGCAACCGCGCTAATAGCGTTTCAGCGCGCAATAGCTGCAACTGCAAATAATATAAGTAACGTAAACACAGAAGGATACTCGCGTCAGCGTGTCGGCTTCGAGGCGTTACCCTCGTCGAGAAATACCGTTGGGTCAATTGGCCAGGGCGTACGCGCCAGTGACATTAGCAGAATAACGGATCAATTTGCACAGGAACGCCTGCTAAACACGACCAACGAGGCCTCGCGAACGGAGGCACTTGCAACCAGTTCAGCCAGACTTGACAGTATCGTCGGCTCCGACTCTCTGGATCTGACACCTGCGCTATCCAGCTTTTTTGCCGCTTTGCACGACGCAAATACATCACCGGACAGTATTCCGGCACGGGCCGTAGTACTGGCTTCCGCGGGACAACTCGAATCACGCATCAATGGCTTAGCAGAAAACTTTCGTCAGGAGGATCAGCGCACCACTGATCTGATTCAACAAAGCGTAGACACGATAAACAACACTACCGAGCAATTGGCAAAGCTTAACTTTCAGTTAAACACCAGTGGTGATACCAAGCCACTGCATCTTCTCGATCAACGAGACATACTATTGCAGCAGTTGTCGGAAGAACTGACCATAGACTACAACGAAAACGAATCAGGCAGCATTGATGTCTTCGTTGGCAACGGTGCATCATTACTAATGGGTGATCGATCCTATGAGATGACCGTAGACGTCGATCCGATGGCCCCGCATCAGCTACCGGTTAGTCTGACGATCGGATCTGAAACACACTGGATAGGATCTCAGGTAAGTGGTGGCCGACTCAGTGGACTGAACGACTATCGGCAACAGATACTCAACCCCGCGATCAACGACATCGGCAGAATAGCCAATGTGCTCGCCGGAACCTTGAACGAACAGCAAAGCGCCGGTATTGATTTGCACGGTAACCAGGGATCCAATCTGTTTTCCAGCCCGAATACCCAGGTAACGGCAGACAAGGACAATACGGGCACTGCAACGGTACAGGCCAGCTTCAGTGATCTGTCGCAGACTGAGGCGTCAAGCTATCAGTTGAGCTTCGACGGAGTGGACTACACCGTCACCCGAACCTCAGACGGCGCTACTTTCAGTGGTATCTCTCCAATGACGGTCGATGGCATCACCATAGAAATCACCAATACTATGGATATCGGTGACCGTTTTATGATCTCGCCAACACAATATGCTGCACGAGATTTTTCGATTAATCTGGCGGACCCGGGATCACTGGCATTGAGCAGCGCGCTGAGAGTTGTGGAAGACGCAACAAACGCAACGCTCGCCGGAACCGCAAGTGTCACCCCGAACGACCCTGCCAATACTGAGTTTTCAACACCGGTCGAGATCAGCTTTAACGATCCGGCTGACAGTTACAATGTTGTCGACCTTAACACCGGGGCAACTTTGCAATCAAACGTCCCCTGGACTGCGGGTGACAACATTGATCAGAACGGCTGGTCGGTGTCCCTCAATGGTAGTCCGGGGGCAAATGATGCATTCAGAATTGAGCCGGCAGGATCACCAGGTGACAATAGCAATGGACTAGCCCTGGCTGCCATGCAGGATAACAAACTGTTTCTTGGCGTACAGAGCCTGTCCGAGAAATACGCAGACACAATAGCGACCATCGGCACAAGGACACTGCAGGCAAGCGGTAATCACGATGCAGCAGTCGGCCTGAACAACAGCGCACTTGAGCAGCGAGATTCCGTGTCCGGAGTCAACCTTGATGAGGAAGCGGTGGCACTTACACGCTACCAACAGGCATATCAAGCTTCAGCAAAAATAATTACGGTAGCTGAAGAAACATTTCAAACCCTGATAAACGCCCTCGGGAGATAGCATCATGCGCGTATCAAATTCAATGTTAGCCAGAATAAGTAATGCGGCACTGATGAAACGACAGGAAGACATTGCAAACGTGCAGTCGGAAATCGCCTCTGGACTAAAACTGCAAAGGCCATCAGACAACCCGATGGGCAGTGCACAGAAAATCGATCAGGAAACGGCCATCGCTCAAATAGAGCAATACAACCGAAATATCACCATTGGCCAATCGCGGCTGGAAAGTGCTGAGGTATCAATCGCCTCCGTTACAGAGGCGCTGCAGCGCGCAAGAGAACTGGCGCTCCAGGCTGCGAACGCCACCAACTCGTCAAACGAACACCGAGCAATGGCATCGGAACTGACCCAAATACACGACAACATACGTGCAATAGCCAATGGTAAAGACAGTTCGGGGAACTATTTGTTTTCCGGAACTGACATCAAGACTCAGCCATTCACCGGTAATACCAATGTCAGTTACAATGGTAACTCCGAGTCACGAACTGTTCAGGCCCGCAACAACCTTCTGATCGAAACATCATTCAGCGGTGCTGACGTTTTTTTAAATATCCCGATAACCACAAGCTCGCACACGGTGTCTGCCGAGCCAGCAAACACTGGTTCAACGGTGGTATTACTCGATGGGCAGGACACCACAGCGGGCACAAACCCTTACACACTCGAATTTACCGCCGCAAATACCTATCAAATTCTGAACGCCTCGGACGGCAGCGTGGTAGTTCCTCCGACCACCACACCAGACTCCGGCGAAATTGATTTCAACGGTTTGCTGATAACACTGGAGGGTACAGCCGCGTCGGGCGACAGCTTCCAGATAAAGTCGGCCGAGAACCAGGATGTATTCACCACATTCCAGAATTTCATCAATGCGCTGGACAACTCGGTAGACTCTTCCACAGGCAAGGCCAGGCTTCGCCAGACAATCAACGAGACACTAACAGCACTTGATACAACACTTGATTCATTGAACACACAGCGGTCGCTGATTGGTACCCGATTACAAACAACAGACACTGTCAAAAGTGAGAACGAGTACACATCTTTTCAGCTCCAGGAGACGCTTTCAGAGATCAAAGACACAGATTTGACAGATGCGATTTCACGCCTTCAGGAGCATACACTTGCCCTTCAAGTGTTGCAGCAAACTACTGTAAGAACACAATCTTTATCTCTTTTCAATATGACATAATTACTTCAATTATCGAACACAGGTAACTCTAACCACAATTTTTTGACGTAAATTGATTCAATTTTTCCGTAGACAACCGATAGCATTTCTAGGGCGTCTAGCTAACGCCTTCTTGGGGGGTTGCAAAGCCCTTTATAAACGGACTTTCTATAATAATATTTACGGACGAATAATAAGATGGCACAAACAATAAACACAAATGTACTGTCACTAAACTCTCAACGTCACCTATCTACATCACAGGCTGATCTGTCACGATCAGTAGAGCGACTTTCTTCTGGATTACGCGTCAATAGTGCACGCGATGACGCTGCCGGCCTTGCAATTGCCGCCAGAATGGAAGCGCAAACACGCGGATCAGATGTTGCAATTAGAAATGCTAATGACGGTATTTCCCTTGCACAGACTGCTGAGGGCGCACTGAATGAAGTTGGTAACATGCTTCAACGAATGAGAGAACTGGCAGTTCAGGCAGCCAACGGCACTAACAGTTCAACTGACAGAGCCAATCTCGATGCGGAATACCAGGCACTTGACACTGAAATCACGCGTCTGGCAACCACTACACAGTTTAACGGACTGGCTATTCTGGATGCCAACGCTGGCGCGCAGACTTTTCAGATCGGTGCAAACAAGGGAGATACTCTGGATATCACAACTGTTAAGCTGACTAACGTAGGCGGTGATATTCTGAATGTAGTTAACTCTGAAAAGGCGCTGGACGACATCGACACTGCAATCAACACCGTTGCGGTGGATCGTGCGGATTATGGTGCAGCCAGTAGTCGATTCAGCAGCGCTATTAACAATTTGCAAATAATGTCTGAAAATACAAGTGCCGCTCGCGGCCGTATAATGGATGCAGATTTTGCAGTGGAAACTGCAAATATGACGCGCGCTTCGATATTGCAACAGGCCGGTACGGCTATGGTCGCCCAGGCGAACCAAATACCGAACGGCGTTTTAAGCTTACTGGGTTAAACCCTAACGAGGCTGCGCTAACCGCGCAGCCTCACTTCGCCGGCCAGCTACAAGGTGGTAGAGGCCGATAGCGAAGTTGCTCAGAAACTGAGCCTGGGAAATACGACCCAAGACATCGTATAGAGAAAATGGATATTTCGCCACTAGCTGATAAACAGCAACGTAACAGTAACCGAAAGAACAGCAGACGATCTCCCGCGGAGGAGTACACTCGTCTGGACGAATACTCACCCCAGCCCCAGGCAGAATCTTCACTGCCGGGTAAGATCCTGTCTGTCAAACGTATTCAAAATCTGATTGACGAACTAAACCAGATGACCGGATCTGTAGACATTTCCTTTGAACTTAAATATGCAGACTCCCAACCCCCACAGACCACAATTGTTGAGGTTGTAGACTCGAAACGAAATGAGTTACTAATGGAGTTAAAAATGCAAGATCTTGTTGAAATAGAGAAACAGATAAACGAAGACAGCGTTGAAAAATTGTCTGAGTTTATGTGTGGTTCTTTTTTTTCATTGACCGCATAAAAATAATAACAAGAGCAGCTTACGGCTGTTTTAGTACAGGGACAGGCAGTACTATTATGGAGAATGCAAAAGTATGACTATTAGAGCGGCTGGCGTAGGCTCGGGTATCGATGTTGAATCGATAATTACCCAACTCATGGAACTGGAAAGGGAGCCTTTAAACAGGCTTGAGCAACAGCGACAAGAGCTGGATGTCAGAATAAGTACTCTTGGAACATTCAAAGGAATTTTGTCGGAGCTGGAAAGCCAGGCTACCAGTTTGTCTGATTCTGCTATTTTCGGTAAATACGCAGCTTCAAGCGCCGACGAAGATGTATTGACTGTGGATGTTTCGCCGGGGACCAGGCTGGTAAACCATGAAATAGAGGTATTGTCTCTCGCGTCATCCCACCAGTTGGCAACCGATTTGTACGCAGATGGCGAAGAGAGTAGCTTCGCCGCCGGTAATTACAATTTTGCTTCAGGCGATGAGTCGTTTCAGGTTGATCTTGCAGCCGGCTCGACCTTGATAAATATGCGTGACGCTATTAATGATCATGCTGATAACTCTACCGTTCGGGCAAGTGTACTGAATCTGGATGGGGGTAGCCGCCTGGTACTAACGTCAATTGAGCCCGGATTGGCCAATGCGATTACAGCACCGGCTGAATTTTCCGAATTCCGCGCCGCACAAGACGCCCAGTTTACCGTTGACGGATTCGCCGCAAGCAGTTCAACAAATGAAGTGACCGATGTCATTTTGGGAATGACATTAAACCTTCAGGATATCGGAACTGCAAATGTCAGCACCAGCCGGGACAACGAATCAGTCAAGGAACAATTGCAGCTATTTGTAAGCAGCTACAACCAGGTTCTAAGCACTGTCGATAGCCTGTTGGAGAATGAATTCCCCGGTGACGGAACCATACGCAGCATATCATCTGAGCTGAGTAATGGATTTTTCCAGACCGTTGAGGTAAAGGGTACCGATTACTCGTTTCTGGATCTGGGTCTGACGTTTGATCGTGATGGCAATCTGAGCCTCGACGAGTCCAAATTTCAGGACATACAGGCCAGTGAGAATTATGCAGATATTCTCGCGGCGACCACCCTGGAAGAGACAGGTTTAGCAAGAAATATAAAATCTACCATCGAGCGCTATACCGAAACCGAAGGTCTGATAGAAACCAAAAACGATGCACTACGGTACAACACAGATTCGCTGGACACTCAAAGCAGTCGTCTTGAATACCAGCTAACCCAAACTGAAGATCGATACAGGCGCCAGTTTACTGCTATGGACACCGTCGTGTCACAGTTGCAAAACAGCAGTAGCTTCCTGATTGGCCAGCTCGAAAACCTGCCTACCTACAATAATAACTAACTAATAAGACCAGGGACGGACACTACCATTGGCTATGCCACAAAGAATTAGCGGCGCATATGCGCAGGTCGACCTCGACACTCGACTCGAAGCAGCCTCTCCTCACGATCTGATTCGATTACTACTGGAAGGAGCAATTTTGCGTCTTGGAAGAGCAAAAGAGCATCTGCTTAGACGCAATATTGCAAAAAAGGGTGAGGAAATCGGTAAAGTGATATCGATTGTAGCTGAGCTACAGCATTGTCTGAGCAATGAACCCGGTAATGAAGTTGCCCGGCATCTGAACACGCTCTACGAGCAGATCATGGGAGCGGTTGTAGCAGCAAACATTGAGAATGATGTAGAAAAACTCGATCTCGCCAGCGAGCTGTTACAACACCTTAGTGAATCGTGGAATACCATTCCACAGGAGCACCGCGGCTAGTTATGTATTACACAAAACTAATACGGGTCAGCAAGAATACACAGAGTTACCCAGATGACGAAAAGTAATGCGCAAATTCTGTTTGATGTCAGAGAGACGATGAAGCTCATGCTAAGCTCGGCTCAATCAGAAAACTGGGACGAGGTCACCGTACTCGACAAAGAGAGAACAGGCCTTTTATCTGATCTGTCAAAAACTGAGTATACCGGCGAACTTGAACTCATTGACGAGATAATCAGGCTCGACCAAAAAATCCTGGAGGCCGCAACCAGGGCAAAGAGTGAACTCAATGACAAGGTCTCACTGGCTTGCCGCTCCAGGGAAGTACACAATGAATATCAAACAATATCGGATCTCTAACGTGCCCTATCCACAAGGCGCACTGGTAGAACAGGTTGAATGAGTTTTAAAGCGGTTCTAATCTCTGGCCTGAAATTACAAGCTGTCTTTTCATCGCCAGAGCACCCACTCACAATAATACGCGTACTTTGCCTCTTAGCGTATCTCCCTGTGCACGTGGTTACCTGCGTTTGTCGGTGACGACCGGCCTGCATTGCGTTTTTTGACGGTGAACCCTTATAAATAAGCCAGCCAGGTACGCTGTCACGTTCAGCCACCAGCAATCGGAAATTTACCGGTTCTCTACCAGTAGACCATAATGAATACACCGGCTTACAGACCTACGGTCTCAAGAGGGCAGACGGGTTATAGAAGCATCTGAATAGCGGACTTATGCCAATACAGCGTACAAACACGGGTTTCATCTGCACGCTTTGTCTTCAACAGCCCCGATACAACCTAACCTGAATTGTTCACGAGGTCGACAGCATCTCGCTGGATCTTTGATTCCACGCCACACTTTTTTGGGAACATCAGTCAGTATTCGACGCAGGAAGAAAAAGCACTGCTAAAACAAATCTCTGTGTGACATGCTCGCTATTCAAGAATAATCCGGGCTAGGAGACTGCGCGGTAGAAGTCCGCGTAGCGAGAACGCGCCATGTCGAGCGCGTTTTTACGATTATTTGCGGCGCATAGTTATTCATACGCAACAAAAATGATCGATAAAAACGCACCGGCAGGGCGCGTTCGCAGTAGTGGAGGTTCTGCCGCGCAGACTCCTAGGCAAAGGCAAAAACTAGCCAAGCGGCAGCACATCGGGCA
>CALGNZ010000004.1 GCA_937957915.1 uncultured Granulosicoccaceae bacterium
CTCGCTGGATCTTTGATTCCACGCCACACTTTTTTGGGAACATCAGTCAGTATTCGACGCAGGAAGAAAAAGCACTGCTAAAATAAATCTCTGTGTGACATGCTCGCTATTCAAGAATAATCCGGGCTCGGAGACTGCGCGGTAGAAGTCCGCGTAGCGAGAACGCGCCATGTCGAGGGCCCTGCTCCAGAAACCACGGGTACGATTATTTGCGGCGCATAGTTATTCATACGCAACAAAAATGATCGATAAAAACGCACCGGCAGGGTGCGTTCGCAGTAGTGGAGGTTCTGCCGCGCAGACTCCTGGGCCGGTATTCTGATCTCGTTTGCTGAAATAAAGAAAGTCAGTTAGCGCCACCTTCTAACTCTCTCTACAGACAATTCGCACCCGCCCGCTCGAGCAATCCCATTAACAGGCTGCGAAACTTAGTCAATATACGTTTTGCTCTTCATTTTCCAGTCGGGTGTGACCCGTAATTACACCCGGCTACACTTATATCGAGTCAACCAGTCAGCTATAACGACGATTCTCCGCCTGTGCGGGCTGGTACGCGTCATAAATGAAAACTGCTGACCTGAGGTACCTGAAATCATTTTAAACAGCTTAAACGATCGCCTGCTGCGGCATAACGACTACATTGACCGTCAACAACCCAACCCGTGGGAAGACTCTCAACTCATACCTGAGTATGTTACCTCTGCAACATCGCCAATGGAGACTGCCCATTTTTACCTGTCTGCAGTACCCGATACCAGATCCGACCGAAGCGCTAATCCACCACAGGTAAATTTGACTTTCTTATGGATTATCCGGCAGTAACAACACCTTTCTACTTTAATTGTTATATCGGTTTTTTGACACGAGTCATACATCCGTTGATGGTTTGGCGTAAGTAGGGAATACCTCATCGATACGTTTAAATTTCTTTTTTACCCGACCGATAGCCGGAATAAGCGTCTCGCTAACGCTGTCAGGGGGTTTTGCTAAGCCCTGTTCATGGACTTACATAATTAACGGATTAACAATAAGATGGCACAAACAATAAACACCAACGTTCTATCGTTGAACGCGCAGCGACATCTAAGCACGTCACAAGTAGCACTCTCTCAAGCCGTAGAAAGACTATCCTCTGGTTTACGAGTTAATAGTGCTCGGGACGATGCAGCAGGACTCGCCATAGCAGCACGAATGGAGACCCAGGCTCGAGGCTCAGACGTTGCAATCAGAAATGCAAACGATGGTATTTCACTGGCGCAAACTGCAGAAGGTGCACTTAACGAAGTCGGCAATATGATGCAACGAATGAGGGAACTGGCAGTGCAGTCAGCCAACGGCACCAATAGTTCCACCGATCGGGCAAATCTGGATGCCGAGTATCAGGCACTGGACACAGAGATAGCACGCCTGGCCACATCAACGAATTTCAATGGCCTGGCCATTATCGATACCGATGCTGGTGATCAGATCTTCCAGATCGGGGCCAACAAAGGTGACACTCTAAAGATAACTACAGTTAAACTGACCAACGTTGGCGGAAGCATTACAAACGTTGCCAACTCGGAAACAGCACTGGACGCCATCGATGCAGCTATTGATGTTGTCGCTGCAGACCGAGCTGACTACGGCGCCGCCAGCAGCCGTTTTAGCAGTGCTATCAAGAATCTGCAAATCATGTCTGAGAATACGAACGCAGCACGCGGGCGTATTATGGATGCTGACTTTGCAGTAGAGACAGCCAACATGACACGTGCTTCAATCATGCAGCAGGCCGGCACGGCTATGGTGGCCCAGGCTAACCAAATCCCCAACGGGGTATTAAGTCTGCTCGGCTAACAACTAAGGCGTAAGCTCACCAGGACCGGGTAATCTACCCGGTCTTGCTGGTAGTGAGTCATTGGCAACAGACCACAACTCAAAAGAACACGCAACTGATGGATAATCGCTGTTATCCATCGTACCCTCCCTATATACACTGGTGACCACTTCGGTCCGCCCCACTGACACTGATTGACAGTGCATGCTGTATTTGCACACGCGATAGACCAACTGTCTTGCACTGCTAACATCGGTACAGTACCTCACTTCAGAAACTCACTTCAGAACACAGTAAAATTCCAGGTCTTCCAATCAGTCTCTGAATGCACAGCCATTGTAGAGGTCTGAAAGACATGCCTTCTGTGCTGATCAATCTCTTTACTGATACCGAATAAATGTTCTGCACTATTTTCAATGACACTACAGTGTTATCGAGTTTGCGCAATTCCTTTGACCGGCATGACATTCACCTTATATAGATACTAATCATATCACTTCACCACAAACAGCCGGCTTAGACTAAAACGGGTGTATATACACAATCCACTTCACAGTTATCAGGATTAAAAGCAACGAATACTTATATATTTGGCAATCGCGTCCGATACACCGCAGGCGACTAGCTATCGCACACCGTAAATTATGTGGTGATATGGAAAAGTCAAAATAAAAGGAATTAATTAAGATGGCACAGACTATCAATACCAATGTAATGTCACTGAACTCACAGCGGCATTTAAGCAGTTCCCAGGCGGACCTTTCACGCTCGATTGAGCGTCTTTCATCCGGACTTCGCGTCAATAGCGCGAGGGACGATGCGGCCGGACTGGCAATCTCGGCAAGAATGGAAGCGCAGGCTCGTGGCTCGGACGTAGCCATTCGCAACGCTAACGACGGCATTTCTCTTACTCAAACCGCAGAGGGCGCGCTTAATGAAGTAGGTAATATGCTTCAACGTATGCGTGAACTGGCGGTACAGTCAGCCAACGGTACCAACAGCACCTCAGACAGAGCGAATCTCGACGCGGAGTATCAGGCCCTCGACGACGAGATTGGCCGCTTGGCTGCTGCTACTGAGTTCAACGGTATAGCGATACTCGATGGTGGTGCAGGCGATCACACATTTCAGGTTGGCGCTAACAAAGATGACACACTGAAAGTTACCACCGTTGCACTGACGGAAGTCGGTGGTGATATCACCAATGTCACCAACTCAGAAAAAGCACTTGATGACATCGACACTAAAATCGATACGGTTGCCGAGAACAGGGCAAGTTATGGCGCTTCTAGCAGTCAGTTGTCCAGCGCAATAAACAACCTTCAGATCATGTCTGAAAACACCAATGCAGCCAGAGGCAGAATTATGGATGCTGACTTTGCGGTAGAAACCGCGAATATGACTCGAGCGTCAATCCTGCAGCAGGCCGGCACTGCTATGGTGGCCCAGGCAAATCAAGTACCAAATAGCGTACTGAGCCTACTAAGATAGGGGTTTTGCAGCTTTAGAACGATGGAGCTGCTCAATCGAGCAGCTCCATATTCCGGCGCCACAAATATTTCACGATAAAACGCTGGGCCAGTCATAGCGTTCCCCTCCCAGCCCTCTGATTCCACAAGGCATCAACTGCTTGCTTGAAAGCCTGTCTTGATACTCAGACCCATGGCCATTCAGGCCAATCCTCCGTAACGCACTCTATGTGTATATGTTGCAAATGCGGCGTACGAAAGCTATCCACTTGACTTTCAAAAGCGAGTTGGTCGCGGACAGTGATTAACTCGTCTGGTGATCGATCGTATTGAATAGCGTTGACAGTCGTAAAGCCGAACTTACCTGCCCGTACAAAAACCAAATGCGATCGTTTCCACAGCCCCGGCGCAACCACAGCAGCCTCCGGTCTGTCCGGGAAAAGTAATGCCGGGTGTTAAAAAGTCGAACCGACATTTGCCTCTGTATCGTCATTTTCTCCGACAAACAAGCGACACACTCTGCACACACATGGTCAGTGCAAACCCCATAATCGGTGCCTCCCTGAAGGCTAATGGAGCAATTCAGATTGTTTTCACTGAGATCTGTCCTGACACTCTTCTGACATCAACGAGAATAATCTCGCCAATTCTTTAGTCGCAGTTGACTAAAACACTCGTTTTCTGGCTACTTTCCCTTAAGCGTCACAGTTCTGACGTCAATAGTTTATTCACTCTAAAACATTGATAGGCGATACCGATACCAATCACAGGCGTTTAGCTAGCGCCTGTTGGGGAATCTGTTAATTATGTTTAATGGAATAATAATAATCAAAGGAATGAAACAAAGATGGCACAAACAATAAATACAAATGTCGTGAGCCTGAACTCACAGCGACATCTCAGCACTTCTCAGGCAGATCTCTCACGATCTATTGAGAGACTGTCTTCCGGCTTGCGCGTAAACAGCGCTCGCGACGATGCGGCTGGCCTTGCTATTGCCGCTCGAATGGAATCACAGGTCCGGGGTTCAGATGTTGCAATTCGCAACGCGAATGACGGAATTTCTCTCGCCCAAACGGCTGAGGGTGCACTCAATGAAGTCGGTAACATGCTGCAACGCATGAGAGAGCTGGCTGTTCAGTCTGCCAACGGAACTAATAGTTCCGGCGACAGAGCCAATCTTGATGCTGAGTATCAGGCATTGGATACTGAAATCGAGCGCCTGGCAAATTCAACTGAGTTCAACGAAGTTGCCATACTGGCTGCTGACACCACGACTACTTTCCAGGTTGGCGCGAACAAGGGCGACACGCTTGATATCGATACCAAACAAGTATCAAAGGTTACTGGTGACATCAAGACCGTTGGCGCTGCAGAGACTGCTCTTGATGCTATCGACACTGCAATAGATACTATTGCAAGCGACAGAGCTAATCTTGGTGCTGCCAGTAGTAACTTCAGCAGTGCTGTTAACAACCTGCAAATCATGTCTGAGACCACTAGTGCTGCAAGAGGCAGAATCATGGACGCTGACTTTGCGGTTGAAACGGCCAATATGACCAGGGCGTCTATAATGCAACAAGCGGGTACAGCAATGGTCGCACAGGCCAACCAGCTACCCAACAATGTATTGAGCTTGCTCCGCTAAAGCGGTTTAGGTTAAATAGCATTGAGAGGGGCTGCCGTTCGCGGCAGCCCCTTTTTCATTTGAGTAAACTAAAGATTGCGCCGGCGCTGTCAGCACCACAATCTGCCAATCGCTTTTCAACGTCGTCTACAAAAAGCTCATTGTGTTGGCGTCGTCTTGAGTAAGACTGAAACAGTTTTACCAGCCATTCCCGGTCAATTGATTTTTGATTTACGGCGATCGCTGACATGTAACACCGCAACATATAGAGATCAACCACCATCACCTTGTAAAACTCAAATGGGGTTTTATCATTGGCGGCAAGAAATTGATAGTTGTACAGATAGTAGAGAACATAGTTGGTAAGCACCTGCGGATTTTCTTCGAAGTAGGCGTCCAGGTAATTGTGCTTCGCATCTTTTAGTATTTCTACAAACAGGTCCGCTGACCCTTCTATTTTCGTTTCGCTGAACTCCATCAGCGAGTTGTCGGGAGGTATCGGCGCGCTTTTTCCGTCGTTCTGGATCAGCCACAACATGTGCTCCCTGCACTGTTGAAATCTATACGTAGAGATAGACAAACCCTCATTTTCAGTTCTTCCCTCGTATTTTTTGGCAAAATGACGCAGGTGGCTATCCAGATCTGCAAAGACCTGCCATTTTAGATTGTCAGCGGTTGGCAGCGATGCGAACATCTCCTGCGTTTTTCGTTCTGCCTGAACCTCTCTATAGGTGTCTACCAGCCCATTGAGACTTTGCAGGTCGTAGAGACGCGTAGACGCCTGTTTCAGAAACATACCAATACCGAACAGCTTCTCGTCGATCGAACTCGAAGGATCCACCGTCAATTCAAAACAGAATTCGCGAATAACGGGTAACCACTGCGGCATTGTCTTTGCGGTATAACCACCGGCCTTACCATGCATCACGTCCTCAGGCCGCCTCTCCTGCTCCTCAAACATCATCGCCGAGTAGTTGTAGAGGATATTTTCCGCTGCACTGGGACATGACATCACCAGGCTCATTTCAACACGATCACCAAAAAACTTGGCTAGACGCGGATACTCCTGGCAAGTATGTGGAAGCTTCTTGTGGCCACACCTTTTTTGTAGTTCGCAAAGGCCGGTCTCATCCAGTGCGGGGCAGAGCCCGTTCGAATCCATCTGGATTACTGCCCACTTACTCTCCACCGCATCATCCAGCAACTGGAAATGTTCTGTTGCCAGTCCCTTGACCACCGGGTCTTTGTGCTTGCGAAGTTTTTTGTAGGCCTGTTTATTAATAGTGACTCCCCAGGAATGGCAACAATGGTCGGGGCACTCATCACCTATGCACTTGAATTCCGAGTAGAATTTCGGTTCAAGCGTCTTTATTATCTTGCTACTCATCCATGAAAGCCTTAGTCGATATGAGGTAAGAGATCACCGCAATGCAGCGAGGCCAACAGGCTCAGACTAACTGAACCAGGCATTGATCTGTAAATGCGCCTGGCGCCACTGGCTGTGTGCACTCACTGTTGTGAGCGCCTTGCACTCAGGGCTGTCAGTGGTTGCGGTTTACACTCGATGCGGCAAGTGGTTACACGTCGGGCTGTTCATCGACGGAGCCTTTTGCAGCAGAATTGACTGAGCCAGTTTCATGCCTGATAAAAACGATCGTCACACAGTTTCATGATCGACGCACTGCGCTTTTGTTTTGAAATAACATACAGATCATGGGTTAACCAGGATTGGAAAGGATGACGAATAAACACTCAGCATCGACCAGACTAACGGGTCTGGACGTCGCAAGGTACCTTGCGTTCGTCGGTATGGTGATTGTTAACTTCAAAATAGTGATGGGCGCTGACACTGTCGATCATTGGCTCAATGCCATCACCGGCATACTGGAGGGAAAAGCAGCCGCCACATTTGTGGTACTAGCCGGTGTCGGCCTGGGGCTGGCAAAGCAAAACGGCACCTCGAAACACCGAACCGGTCTGATCATTCGCAGAGCACTGTTTCTGCTGGTTCTCGGACTAGCCAATATGCTTATTTTCGATGCCGACATCATCCACTATTACGCCTTTTATTTCCTGCTTGGCTCTTTGTTTCTCTCCGCAAGTAAACTTACACTTGTGGCAGCAATTGCATTTTCCAGCTGCCTCTCGGTTGTGATGATATTAACGCTCGATTACGACAAAGGCTGGGATTGGGAAAACCTCACGTATCTCGACTTCTGGACGCTGAACGGTTTTGTTCGAAACCTGTTTTTTAATGGCTGGCATCCAGTGCTTCCATGGCTGGGCTTTGTGTTATTCGGATTGCTGTTAAGCCGCATGCCACTTGGCGAGCCATCGACACAGAAGAAATTGATGTTTACCGGTATAACGACCTTACTGTTCGCGGAGGGACTGGCTATAGTGCTGGTCAATCTGTCAGGTCAGGTTGACCCGGAACTTGCTCTGCTTACTACCACCGGACCCATCCCACCAATGCCTCTGTTCGTTATCGCAGGCCTTGCGTCAGCGTCAGCCACAATTGGGTTTTGCCTTTACGCCACCAATCGTCAACGGCAATCACGCCTGGTTAAGCTGGTAACACACGCCGGGCGACAAACGCTTACACTGTATATCGCGCATATAATGATTGGCATGGGTGTGCTGACATATCTGGGCAAAGTGGGGAATCAATCACCTGCTTCTGCGCTTGTCGCGGCGCTGCTGTTTTGTTTATGCTCAACCGTGTTCGCTTGTTTCTGGATGCGTACCTTTAAACACGGGCCAATTGAATCCGCTATGCACCGGATAACCGGTTGATCAATCGTTTTTAACGTTGTCAATCATTCCTTTGGGGTTGCAAGCCCCGGAACGATCGCCCACACCAGAGACAACCAGTCAGATGCAAAACCGAAAAGCATTTCTCACAGCTGTGCAGCAACCGGCAGCATCACTCGATACCGTACAGTGTGCCCTGCTGTTCAGCCAGGCACTAAACCCAGGCCTGGATGTGCAAAAGCATACTGACATCCTTAATTCAATAGCCAAAGACGCTGAAAACTCCTGTATAGACTCTGCAGAGGCTCTGCTGTCATTTGTGCACGGAAAACATCACTTTCGAGGCAACCCGGATGAGTACTATCAAATAGAAAACAGCTTACTGGATAGTGTGCTGGAAAAACGACAGGGCATTCCAATCAGCCTTGCATTGATCTATTTAACTGTGGGGAATTCAACAAACCTGTCGGTTTACGGAATTAGCTTCCCGGGTCATTTCCTGATCGGTGTTCGCTTGCCGCCGGAATCAACGCCAGAGGCCAAAACATTGCATGAAGCCGGAACTGCACAGGCTGACCCATCGAGTGACAAATTGATCGACCCGTTCACTGCACGGATAGTATCTCGAAGCCAGTGCTTTAAACTGCTCGATCAGCTCTACCAGGGGCAAGTGAGGCACGATGAAAACTACTTTGCACCCGCTGGCAACGACACTATTCTGCTGCGATTGATTGAAAACGTTAAAGCCATCTACCTAAAACAAGGCAGCGCAGACAAGGCGCTGACATGCCTTGACTATCAATTACTGGTTTCACCTCAGGATGCCAACCTGCTTCACCAGCAACAGCAACTACTGGAGCACATACAAAAGCAGGGAGGAGACTCATCGGTAATGCATTAACCAGCAGTTCAGTAACCGGAGACCTTTCCGTTCCCGGGCAACTTACCGATCAGGTATGCTGCAGGATATTGATCAAATTCCCGCAGGGGTCTCGAATGAATATCCGGGTAACACCCCATGGTTCGTCTACCGGACCATACTCTATGTCGATTTCATGACTCCTGACTTTGGCAAGTATATCGTCGAGATCGTCTACTTCAATCGACAGGTTCGGCACTGGCGTACCTGAGCCGCCCTCTTCTGCAATACTTATTTGCACCGGCATTTCCCGATTTGCACCGTAGGTACGAATCCAGCCCAGATCCATCAGTAACTCCAGACCCAGTATATCTTTGTAAAAAGAGGCTACCTTTTGCGTACTATCAACAGCCACATTAGCTACAATCCGTTTCACAGCCATCAGTTCAAAATCTCCCATACAGTGCCTGCAATATAAACCAGCGGCCAGAACAACCGATGTTGCTGGCCACAGTTGTTGCTATGATTTCAATTGCAGTTTCATGTAAACACGACTGAAGCCATCCTCATGCTTGCGCCCGACTTCAGTAAATCCGAGCTTGTGATACCACGCAATGTTTTCCACCATCAATTCGTTGGTATAGAGCTCCACGGAGCCACAATTACTTTGCGTCGCCATAGCAATGACATGATCGATAAGAAGTTTTCCTAACCCTTTCCCCTGTTGATTTGGATTTATTGCAATGTTCTCCAGAAAATAGACACTATCGGGTGCTTCTCGCGTCGATTGCGGGTCAGTTTCAAGTCGTGGGAAACTGACGGTAAATCCAATCAACTGCTGTCGCTGCTCTAATACATGCACCTTGTTTTCAGATATCTGTGTTGCAAAGTCTGCAACCATGGGCGCTGGTGGCTTGCCGATTCGCTCGACATACATAACGTAAGCCACTTCTGCACAGGCAGTAACAGCGGCAACATCTGAATCGAGCGCTTGTCTGATTATCGAAGACTCTGTCATTGTGCGACTCCTCCGGGTGAAACGCCGTTATTGAGTGACTGCCATCCCTCACGATAGTATTCAATGATAGGCAACGACTGACTTCGGTTGACATTAACGGTTTGGCGCGGCAGATCCTGGGGTAAACTCAATACGGATTGCAATGTTTCCGGCCCAAAATAGTGACCATCAGTCGGCGGCTTCAACGGTTTGCTCAAAGGATGATCCGCAGCAATAAAAAACCCCCAAAGGCCAAACGACGGGATGTACACCGTTGCCGGTCGAACGTAATCAAACACCACTGACAAGGTTTCGCCAATACTCCAGAAAGCGCGTCGTGAAAACCAGGGTGATGTTGCCTGTGTGATCATGACCCCGCCGACCGAAAGCCTGCGCGCCAGACGCTCGTAGAAGGCAACGCTGTAGAGCTTGGCGATATCTTCACTTTCCGGATCAGGCAGATCCACGATCACCAGTTCAAAAAGATCACCCTGCTGAGCAAGCCATTGCCAGGCGTCCTGATTAACTATGGTTACTGCCGGATTTTCAAGCGCGTCGCCATTTAGCTGCCTCAGCTGTATTTGCGACTTTGCCAGCCGGGTAACGGCAGGGTCGAGATCAACCAGAGTCACAGAGGTAACGGAAGGGTATTTCAGTACCTCGCGGACAGCCAGTCCATCGCCGCCACCAATGACGAGAACCCGTTTTAGCTGCTGTGTAAATGCTGCTGGCAGATGTACCAATACTTCGTGATAACGATACTCATCAAGACTGGAAAATTGTAAATTGCCATCCAGGTAGAACCGCAGGTCATCACCGCGCCGAGTCAGCACCAGCTTCTGAAAACGACTTTGCTCAACGTGAATAACCGGGTCTTCGTACAACGCTTTTTCAAACATTTCAGCAGCTGGATTCGCCCAAACAGCAGCAAAAAGTAAAAGCAACAATGAACCACTTGCTGCCATCACGATACCGGCACCGTACGGGTGTAACTGGCGCCGAAATGTCCAGGCCACCGTGATGGCAACCAGCAGATTAACCAGGCCAACCACACTCGCAGTAATCAAATGGCCCAGATACGGAAGTAGAATAAATGGAAACAGCAATGATGCAGCCAGTGCCCCCAAATAATCGAAGGTCAGCACCTGACTAATACCACGTCGCAAGCCACTGCGCGACTCCAGAATTCGGGTTAACAATGGCAACTCTATGCCAACCAGAATGCCTATGATGCCAGTTACGATTAACATCGCCGGGTAATAAAACTCAGTCCATACATAGGCTGCGTACAGGAGCAAGGCGCAAACGCCTCCCATCGCGCCAATGGCGATTTCGATGCCGACAAACGCTGGTACCAGAGCGCGATCAATAGACTGCGCCAACCACGCACCAACGCCCATAAAAAACAAAAACAAACCTATTGTGATCGAGTAGTGCACCACACTGGAACCGAGCAGGTACGTCGATAGACTACTGATTAACAGTTCATAAACAAGACTGCAGGCTGCAATAATAAAAATGGAACCCGCAAGCAACACGAACTGCTGCTGCGTTATTTCCAAGGCGACCGGATCCGCTGGCGCGGCTTTAATTTCTGTATCCACACTGTGCTCACCGGTTTTTTTCACAGTATGCGCAACTGTGAATGTTGAGCGCGGGTTACGACGCAGGGCACTGTCGTGCTCTTTGACGGGCTTACCCACCGCCACCCGCTGTGTGTCTGATCACAGGCAGGCGTACTATCGTTTAGGCAAAGCAAGAGCGGCGTGTATTGGACAATGCTAACCGATTGGGTTTAGCAGTTTAGCTGATAAGAACACTGGCTATGATAATGCAAACACCAACCATCATTGAGCCTGCCAACACTGCCAGCGCCCTGTTCTCTTTATGCGTGACTTCTTCTGCCAGATCACCAGGCGTCAGCCAGTCAACAACCTTGAATCCGATCACCGCCATTACGATACCCACTATAGAATAGAGAATGGTAGATGCCAGCTCTGCTGCGAAGGCAGACAATCCACTCTGCGCATGGGCCGGTGTGGCAATCAATAAAAATACCAGTGCTGCTGCACGCTCACGTTTTGTCACTTATATTCTCCAGTTACGGTATATGTATCTAAAATTTGTACAGCATCATGCTTTCTGCTCGAAGCATGTGCAGCTGTTGATGTAAATCCACGCCCTTGTAGTCGTACCACAGTCTCGTGACAGAACCCGGCATTGTGACCTTAACCGGCATTGCGACAGAGCATGGCACTCTACTACACAACTCACTTGCCCTGTCTGGGGCCACCACCAACATAGGTGCGGCCAGAGTTGGAACGCAGTACTTCGCGACCACCATCGCCAGGCACAGCCTCTGCGGAACTGCCGCGCACCGCATACCACGACGGCAGTGCCACCAGTGCCACCAGCACCAAAATCAATAGTGGATAATGTAACCTCTTCACCGCGTGTTCCCACTCTTCAGGTTGTGCCCGGCTTTACCTGCGGTAGCTGCAGTGGCATTGCTCTCGGTGCTGCTCTGGGTATTGTTTTGGGCGCTGTTCTCCGATGTTACTCTTTGCTCAGCCCCGGACTTGTTTTTGTTCAGTCTCAAACCTATCGAGGCGCCACCGGCTCTAATGGAGGATGCTTTTGATCGGCTCAACATGAACGTCAGAAAAGTTAGAAATGCAGCAACAATAAACGGCGTACTTGATACCCGGTTTGGCTCTACAGACAGACTAAAATCGGCATCCGGGGCGGTTGAACCAGCGTCACCGTCTATCACAACCTGGTAGGTATCAGGCTCGTCGATCCGAACAAACCAGCTAATGCTTCGTTTTGATTCTGACCATGGACCATCGCTATCGACTCCGCTCTCACGCCAGAATTCAAGGTACTTTGCATAGACTTCCTCGTTGTCACTATCGAGCAATGTTACGTCAACACCAAACCAGCTGTTGTTGGGCAAGCCCCTGATTGCCCCCCTCATTTGCAGCACCTGCCCTTGAGGTACCGACGGCAGATTGAGCACTGCCACCTGTTTGTCGGCATTCGACAATGCCACAGTCTCTGTAACGCGCTCACCACCGCGATTAAAATACAGAAATGCAGCCGCTAACATCGGCAGTGCAAACAACAACGTTCGCATGGTTCTTTGCCAGCGCTTGCTGTCGGTCAACTCCGTTGCTTTGTTAAGGCCCAGTAAAATGGTTTCGTGCGGAATCATTCGTGATCGAAAAAACTCGATCTCGCTGATTTCACCGTCCGCAAGGCGCGATTCAACACTATTAAAATAGCGGTTTACCGTGGGTTTTGCACCGCGCTCGTTTTTGTCATCAGCTTTTGCTTTGCGCTTGCCAGGCACACTATGCCTGCTTTCCGCACTATTGTGCCGTTCACCCTGTCGGGGCTGGTAACTAAATTCACCAGCAGCAAACTCCAGGGTCCATGAGCCGTGTTCAAATTGCTTGTTTTTGTCGTCCGGTAACTCGGGGTTCTGAGGGATGTACTTTTCTGACCAGTATCTGCGATGCCCGTCATCAATTAACCAGGCGAGTTCGCGCTGTTCGTTGAGCATCCACCAATTGGTATAGCGCGAATAACTCGACTCCCAGCCATCCTCACTGTCGTATTCCCTGACACGACCACTGAATAACTGTACGCCAACCGCTTGCCAGCGTTTACCTTCAAAGGTAAAGAAATCTCCAATGGTGAAATTTGCTTCCAGATCGATAGAGTTATTCCATCGTTCAAGCGCGATATCCGTTGCGGGATGCTGAGCATCGCAGCCGCAGTAGTGACAAATAACATGCACGGTCTCTGGCGATTGTTTGGCCAGACCACTGCCGCAGTTTAGACAACGGAAAACAACAGCCCGATCGCGGTTCAGAACTTTAACGTCATCAAGCAGCTTGTCACTAAGCTGCTGTTTGACTACCTCAAGCTCATTGTGAAAACCCGGGTGCCGCAACTGCAAATCCGGTATGGCTTGCAGCGCAGCCTGCTCGTGGCCCGCAGCAATATGCTGCTGCAAGGTGTTAAGCAGCTTGTCAGGATGTAGCTTTGCCAGTCGTCGAGAGAGTTGCATGACTAATTTACAGGGATTAAAGAGTTGGGCATCTGACAGCGTGTCGAATGGTTCAGAATCGCCACACAAACCATTGTATTGAATAACAGGCCAATCACAATACGCACAACATTGTGTTACACAAGGCTGCCCGGGTAACGACTGCCTGCAGCAGACAGTTGTGTGTCGCGGTCATCATGAACTCCACTCAAAATCATCACCGGCAATAACCCGGCTGCGGGTGATATGCACATCATGACCACTGGCTTCAATGGAATATTTCTGCCCTTGTGCAATGGCATCGATACACATCACTTGTTCTCCGGGAAACACAGCCGCTGGCAAAGCGCCTTCCGTACCCGCTACCTGCGCTCGAATGCACTCCGTGACAAACCAGTTGTCCCCGCCGACTACCAGTGTCTCACCTGGCCTGGCGTCTTGTGGATTGTCTATCTCAATGCTGTCCGCTACTGCATCGTGCAACCGATATCTGCCGTCGTCTTCTTCGAGCCACTGATGCTGACCGTCTTCAAATTCAAGCCACCATTCGTCCCAGTAACCGCGGTCGTAGGACAAACGCGTACGCCCGCTGACGACAAAGGCCCGACCTTCAACTTTACCGCTTCGCCCCAGTTGAATGAAAGTCGGAGCGTCAAGTGCGTGCTCAAATGAGCCTGATGCGGCCCAGCCGTTGTTGCCCAGATACACCCAATTGTCGCAGTGCGGGCAAAGCAGGCTCCGGATATGCGCAGAAACAGATTCGATGGCGACCCCGCAGGACGGGCAGGAGATTGGCGAATGCAGAGCCATCTTTATTTACCGGGTATGTTCAAAATTTGTTATTCCTGCGTTGCAATCCATACATCGAGCAGTTGTCTGCCCAGTGGAACAGCATACCTGCCAGGGTTGACACAGGCTTGCCCGTCTCGCCTGCTCCGGCGCGGTTATCGTAGTATAATCGCAATCGATCCGCTCTGTGTTTCCTTGCGGAAACAAACACGCTGCGGCGTTCTGTTCAATTGTTAACACTGAAGATATTGCTATGGCCCTGATGGACACTCTGAAGTCACTATTTGGCAATAAGGCAGACACAACCGACTCCGGGCAGAGCCGGCCTGAAGATATTGTTGAGTATAAAAACTGCCTGATCAGCCCCACGCCAATCAAGGAGGGTAATCAGTATAGAACTGCCGGCACCATTTCCAGTCAATCGCAGGAAGAGTCTCGGCAAACACAGTTTATTCGCGCTGATAATCACTCCAGTCGCGATCAGGCCGTAGAGCACTGCGTTACCAAAGGCAAACAGATTATCGATGAGCGAGGCAGCAGCCTTTTTGACAGCGAGCGCTGCTAACACAGGGAAACGAACAAACCCTGCGCCTGCCGTCTGTCGATATTTGCAGAGCCGCGAGAACGCGCCATGGCGAGAGACCGCACTCACCAAACACAGACCCAACAGTCTTTTACCGCGCAGACTCCTGGCTTTCGGCTTTGTGCCATCGCCAGACACGCAGCGGCGGTAAGTTGAACCACTCCCACGCCACACTGCGGCTGCCATTAGCGTAGTAGCTGTTGAGTTCATCAGCTCGTGCACTCACCTGATACACGATAAACCGGCCTCCATCGACAAGCTCTTTGTGCACGCACTCGAGAATGGCCTTCCCTGCCTCAGGCTGCATTGTCGAAAACGGAATGCCGGATATCACCACATCCGGTCGCCCCGTTTGATGCTGTTGCAATATGTCAGACAGATCAGCTGCGTTTCCATGGTGGGCAATATAGCGAGGATCCTTGATCTCGCTGTTCAGCGCATGTAACCCTTCATTGAGTTCAATGCTGATCAGTCTGGCATTGGCGGGCAACGCATTCAAAATTGATCGGGTGGTGCCTCCGTTGCCCGGCCCCAGCTCTACCACAACAGATACCCCTGCCAGATCGGCAGCTGCAATAATACGCCGCTTAAGAAACCTCGAACTTGGAATTATCGAGCCTAGCTGCCGTGGGTTGCGCAAAAACTCGCCAAGAAAAATAGCGGCACTTTTTATAGAACTACTCATTACCTAAGCACCCCATATTCTCATAACCCGTTGCAAACCAGATATCCCCTTGCCACAACAGCAATAACCATTCGATTCATAACAACCCCTATGCGTGTCGCGCAAATGCACTGGCAGTGGCTGGCGCGGCATAACACCTGTCGGCGGGTGCGGGCTGGGCGGAGCGCGAATCATACCTCAGTTAGCGACGCTAACCTACCCAGCCCTCAAAAGCACAAAATCACGCGGCTGCGCAGCGGCAATAGCCTGCACCGGGCGTGAGCGGACAAATTACAGCGGCCTGCGGACTCCGGCCTGATGCCACGGCCTGCCTGGCAATTCGGGTCAATCACCGTAGCCATTAACCCAAATTGGCACCCGCGGCTAAAGTTCCCGGCGCTGGCGCCGACCACCACCTATTCACACAACGGTATTCACACAACGAAGGTGGCGCGCATGATCAGAGGCAGTGTCCTATTCATCTCACTCCTGCTGGCAACTCCGGCCTCGGCACTGTCATCGCTGACTAACACTGCCATTACCCCGAATGCAAACCTTCCGGTCAAAACCTTCAACAGAAAGGTGGTGTCACCACATTCATGGATTGCCTCTACTCAACAGATAGACACCCTTCTGACCGTTACCGGCATAACCAATCACCTTCCAGCCATTCACGAGTTGATTCATGAGGCCCGGGCCAGGCATATACATCGCTGTCGCGCGGAACCGGGCAGCGGCCGAGAGCCCGATGCTTACCAATCGCAAAACCTGCAAAAGCTGCTGACCGGGGCGCTGCGCAAAAACCTTCTACCCGAGCACCTTGCTACCGTTCTGCAGTGGTATGACACTGACACAGCCAGGCGTGTCGTAAACAGTGAAAAAAGAACACGCGCCATAGCATCATTTGAAAATGTGCTGACACTTGCGAAGCAATCTCCAAACTGGAACCTGCGTGAATCACTGATCGTGAAAATCGAAAGCCATACCAACGCGAACAGACTTGGCGTGATCACCGCCATTGAAACCGAGCATGCCGGCCTTGTGCTGAGCGGATGCATTGAGACATACGCAAAACAACTTGCGCTGGCGGCTGACAGCGACACCCCGGAAAATTCCACAGGCGTTCGAACTAACCGTGAGCGCTTGATGGCACAGATTATTCGAGGAGAAAAATCTGTGGGAGAAAAGCTTCACTATCAGGACACGCTCGATGGAATGACATTTAGCTTGCAGGATGTGAGTCAGGATGATTTGGCAAAGTACGCCGAGTTCGTCGCAAGCCCGGCAGCACAGCACGTGTATACGGCATTGGTAGACGTTATGGAGCAAACGTTACAACGCGCATCTGCCCCTCAGGCAGAGCAATCAAATGCTCAACTGTCTCCCGACCAGGACCCGGTTAGCACACATCTGGATTAGTAACCGACGCCCGGTGCCAGACGAATCGCAACAACAGATGGCAAGCGCCATGGTTTTTACGTCAATCATTTGATTGGCGAGGCATAATCAGGGCACTAAGAAGTATGCCTGTGGCCAAAACTGCCCGCCAACAGGCGTCAGAACGGTACGGAAATTTCTAGTAATTTGAATTATTAGCCGCATCACCGCCTCTCCCTTCGAACCAGAAACACGGAATGTAAATGGTCGACTTCAAATCCATTGATGAAAAAACCAATCTCGCGGGCACCAACCGCATGGAGATTCTAATGTTTATGCTTCAGGACAAAGACAAGGTCCCTGATGCACCATTATTTGGCATTAATGTCTTCAAAGTGCGAGAACTAATGGTAGTGCCACAACTACTTGAAGGCCCCAATAAACGTGAATCCATTGCTGGAATGGCGAATATACGGGGCAAAGCGGTGCCGGTCATCGACCTGAACAAATACTTTGGCACAAAGTCAGAATGCTCCGGCAATATTCTTGTCGTGTCAGAGTTTAACGGTAGTACTCAGGGCTTTCTGGTCCACGAAGTTCACGACATCACGCAGCTGGAATGGATAGATATGCAGGAGCCACCAGAGCTGGTGACCGAACTGGCAGGCCAAAACAGAGGTAATGTATTGACGGCGATGAGTAAACTCGACGACGGTCGAATGCTGCTAATAATCGATGTTGAGCAAGTCATATCGGAGGTACTGGGTTCCAGTTACGAAACAATTGAAGCTACAGATATGCCGACGGATCACACTGGCAAGACCGTGTTTTATGTCGACGACTCCAAAGTTGCCAGAATGCAAATTGGTAAAATACTCGACAAAATGGGGCTTCAGCACGAAAGCGCGAAAAATGGCGAACAGGCGTGGCAGCAGCTCTGTGTGTTGGCAGACGAAGCCGAAAAATCCGGTAAACACTTATCTGAAACTATCAACGCGGTAGTGACTGACGTTGAGATGCCGGTAATGGATGGCTACGTTCTGACCGGTAAAATCAAGGCTGATCGGCGCTTTAACAACATTCCGGTACTAATGCACTCATCACTATCCGCAAGTGAAAACGAACGATTGGGGATGAAAGTAGGTGCCGATGCTTACGTGCCAAAACTTAGACCTAAAGAGTTCTCACAAACACTCAACGGGCTCCTGAATACGCTAAAAGAAGCGAGTTAAGAAACCTGCGTCAACATGACCAATGGCATACCGGTGTTGTGATGATGCCAACACCTCTATTACCGAAAAACGCCCGTAAGCAAGCTAAAACTTTGCTGACACAGTACTGCAAGAACGCAGGCGCAAAGAACACAGAATAACCTGGAGAAAGCGGTAACGCGGATCAGGAAAATCGACGCTCAACCAACCACTGTATTAAAAAATGCAGTAACAACGTATGAGCAAAACCGGCTGTCGCTCCACAACCGCTGTTAACACTATCGACGCAGATTGATCACAGTTTGTGTAATGGTGTCAATTGTAGTTATTACTTGAGCATTCGCCTGAAAAGAGCGTTGCGCTCCAATCATGGAAACCAGCTCCCTGGTGATATCGACATTCGACTCTTCCAGTGCACCGGAGCGGATACTGCCAAGACTGCTGGAGCCGGGTAACCCGATTAATGCTGAACCCGAAGCGTAAGATTCCTGCCAGCCTGTGCCATTCACCTGATGCAGCCCCTCAGGATTGGCAAAGTTGGTCAGAACGACTTGCCCGATACGCTGCGCTTGTCCATTGGAGTATCTGCCAAGCAGCGTGCCATTTGAATCAATTGAAATATCATTAAGACGCCCATTGGCAAAGCCGTCCTGCACAATTTGATTTACGCCAGAGATGCTGTTGTACTGACTGATCTTACCGACGTTGACATCGATATCCAGAGTCGCTCCTCCAGTGCCGGGCTGAATTGATGGCAACGTAAATTGCGTTGTGGGATTTCCATTTACCGTTTCTAGTTCACCGCTGTTGTTAAACACGAGTTCATCGCCACCAGCCTGACTGACCAGCGTATCATCCATATAAGAATGCACCGTCCACGAATTTGGCGAATCTTTATGAAAATAAACCGTCAGGGAATTAGGACTGCCCAGTGAATCATAAACGGTTGTGGCCGTGGTAAAATGATAGGTGTCGGGATTGCTCACATCAAACGCGAGATTAACATCACCACTGGAATCCAGGTTCACCCCTAAGTCGATTTCGGTAGTTGGATTGGGTCTCTGATCTGCCGGATCGACGTATAGATCTGACAGGGTCGGTGACAATGAGCCATCGGAAGCACGGCCATAGCCGGTTAACTTTTCGCCACTCGAGTTTACAATAAACCCCTCACGATCAACTGCAAAGGCACCATTGCGGGTGTAGGTATACCCGCTCGGGCTACTCAGGCGAAAAAAGCCATTGCCGTCTACCGACAAATCGAGAACCTTGCCTGTATCGGTAAGATTCCCTGCAGTGTGAGACTGTCTGACCTGCGCAATTTTATCGCCCTGACCAACAATGCCCCGATCACTGATAGATACATATACATCGGTAAATTCCACGCGGCTGCTTTTAAAACCGGTGGTCGCACTGTTGGAAATATTATGCGCTATAACATCCAGCTGTGTCGCCGATGTCTTCAGCCCTGAAAGGGCGATATCAAAAGACATGTGACCTTCCCTGATACATGAATTCGATTCTTAATAAGCATAGTAACGTGCAGCGCCGTTTTCTCTGTACAACAAAGAATTGGCACTATTCACAATGGCTACAATATTTGTACCGGCGGCACGCTCTATTTTGACACCGCAGACAACTCTTTTTTCGGCGCTGCCTGATCAACACACTACCGTGTAGCTACAGCTACTGAGCAGGTAAATAGTTGTCAGACCAGTTCAACACCACATTAAATGACACTGAAATTCTGGCAGTCTGTGACAAATTCGGATGCACAAAGTGATGCAGAAACGAAGGCCAGAGCAGAATCATCCCGGACTCGGGCATGACTGTGTATTCCGCTTCTATTTGCGGATCATCTCTGATGGCTGTCATATTAGCCTGGGGCCTGGGATCATAAAATGAAATTGCACCGGGGCGTCGATCGGAACGACCGGGCAAGGCATCCGTATCAGTTGGCACTTGCACGTAGTAGGTGCCACTTAAGTAGCTGTGAGGATGATTGTGTAAGTCGTGATAGTCACCGAATCGATTGATGTTTGGCCAACCCTGCAGCGCCCAACTCGACTCATACGTCTGCCCCTGAGCTGCAAGATAATCAACGACGGTTTTGTTGATACATTGTGCCAGCCATTTCACCGCAGGATGTTCGCTCTGAAGCAGGTCAGCCTCACGATAACGGGTAGTCAGATCAGTGGACTCAGCATCGAGTTTCTCGATAACTGTTGATAACACGGGGTTTGCCTTTTCTGCACCCGGCAACATTCGGCGCATCAGGTGCGTTGGCCAAAGCGCGATTATCCCGTTACTGTCGATGTTTCTCTCAATTTCGTTCATATGTGATCACCAATCTGAACCTTTCACCAATCCCCGGGACCAGCGTGCACCTGTCAATTTAACAAGAGTAAACGGTGCCACCGGGCAAACCCGTTTTTGCCGACTTTCCACACAACCTTATAACGGTTGATACGTAATTACGACCTGCGGCTTCAAGTGCAATGCAAAACAGACCATACACGGTTATAAGTGACACCCGGTTATCAACAGGACCCATCTTGGCCCTCAACAACCCCATATCTATGCCCGCTCCAATGCCACGCGCGCGCGCAATTACACTGGCGCTGCTGGGGGCCACGTGCATGAGCTTCGCCGCATTGTTTGTACGTGGCCTGGAAACCACCGACGGCCGGCAGATTCTCGCGTATCGGGGCCTGGCTCAGGGCGCTATGGTGGCACTTGTTGCCTGCATAATCAGAGGTATCTCGCCATGGCGGTTTGTAACAACTCTCGATCGAGTCGACTGGCTTGCGGGTGTTGCGATGGCATTCGCTTTTGCGTTGTATATCTTTTCATTATTAAACACATCTGTTGCGTCAACCCTGCTCATCCTGAGCATCGCCCCTGTTTTTGCTGCGGTACTGAGCTGGTTGTGGATTGGTGAAAAACCAACGTTCATCACCTGGCTGTCAATCATACTGGCCCTGTGTGGTGTAGCTGTGATGGTGGGCGCAGGAATCGACCTGGGGCGAACCACCGGTAACTTGCTGGCTATCGGCTCGGCATTTAGTTTTGCACT
This sequence comes from uncultured Granulosicoccaceae bacterium, assembly GCA_937957915.1. Lineage (GTDB taxonomy): Bacteria > Pseudomonadota > Gammaproteobacteria > Granulosicoccales > Granulosicoccaceae. The sequence goes on from CALGNZ010000004.1 coordinate 21,277, forward strand.
GATGCTGGTGCTGGCGCGGGGTTCCGGCAAATCAGATCTGCTCGGAGGAAATTTCCTTGGCGCGGTACTGGCCATGGTCGCAATGGGCGGACTGGCTATTTTTTCAGGCGATGCGGGCCTCACGGTATCCGCCTACGACCTGCTCCTTTTGCTTACCATGGGTGCATTTACAATAGGCCTCGGGATCGCTTTCGTTGCATGGGCAGCACCAAACCTGCCTGCAGCAGAAGTAAGCCTGCTAATCTTGCTTGAGAGCGTGCTCTCGCCACTTTGGGTATGGATTTTCCTGGGCGAGAGCATGTCGATCTATGAAATTACCGGCGGCACAATGTTGCTCGCGTCAGTGGCAATTCTGGTGTCTATGCAAAGGTCAGCGCAAAGGTCAGCGCAAAGGTCGGCCGTATAGGATTCATCAGGTTTGTCTAGCTGAAGCATTCACCGATAAACTCCACCATCGCACGCCATGAGCGCTTGTCCGCGAGCTCATGATAAACCGTTCCAAATTCGGGGTCGGCAGCAGCTGTATTGGTAAAGGCGTGCATTGCTCCCCCGTAGGCGTGGATCTGCCAATCTGCCTCGGCCTCCGTTAACTCGGCTGCCAGGGCTACCATTGCGTCTGGTGGTGCCATCGGATCATCGTAGCCATGTAACACCAGCACCCGTGACTTTATCTTGCGACCTGCGGTGTTGCCCGGGGGATGAAACAAGCCATGGAAGCTAACGACGCCCGAAACGTTTGCACCCGTTCTGGCTAAATCGAGAACACACAGACCACCGAAGCAATAACCAATTGCAGCAATTTTTTTCTGATCGGCCTCTGGCTGTGTACCCGCAGCTTCAATGGCAGACTCCATGCGGGCCTGCAACAACAATCGATCATCAAGCAGTGGAGTCATTAACGCACTGTTCTCCTCCTTGCTGCTACCAAATTTACCTTTTCCATACAGATCCAGCGCAAAACCCACGTACCCAAGGCGCGCCAAATCTCTGGCTTTCTGAATCGCAAACTCATCACGGCCTCCCCACGCGTGAGAAACCAGTACCACAGGCCGAGGCTGAGTTGATGCATTATCAAAGGCAAAGACCCCCTCAAGAAGCGTATCGCGGTGCTTGTACTCCACTGTTCTGGTTTCTACAGCCATATTTTTCTCCGAGGTGTACCGCGTTTTAACACTACGCGGCTTCAAACGGCCTGGGAGTCTGCGCGGCAGAACCTGTGCTACTGCGCAGACTCCCGATGCCTGGACGATGCGGACGGTTTTTTTACCCTGCCCGCTGCGAACAATGATAGTTCAGTGTTGCGACAATCGGACTATTGTAACGTTTGGCGGTCGAGCACCAGAGCGCGAAAGAAAACACTCGGGTGTTGCCCCGCCAGTGGATTCTTGTCTCTTATGGTGTCACATTGGCGATCGCCGTCCGCAGCGCGGTCATCGCTGCGCTTTACTTTACCGTCATCACTCATCACTAACCACTGCTCACCTGTCTTCACCAGCGCTTCAGCATTAAAGTGTTTTGGTAAATCGAGCAACCAGACCGGCTTTGATTCCGGTACCCAGCGATAGATCGAAAAATCACCACCACTATCAACATCACCCGCGATCAACAGATAAGCATTTTCAAAGGGCTGTATATCCCGAACGCCACGTTTACCAAGATCAGGATCATAAAAACGCACCACCGATGGCGGCGTTGCAGAAATATCAACCCGTGCCACTATTGCATTGCCACCGATTGTCAGTGGTGATCGCAACCCGATTAACAGATGGCCGCTCTCCATCGCCGCCATCCCTTCGATATTGATGCCGCCCTTTTTTGGCCTCATTTTTTTGTGTGACTGATCGAACAGACCGGCTGCGATGCCTTGCCAGAGCAGCTCCGGTAGCAAATCAATACTCTCGCCTGCCACTTCAACACGGCTTTGGTTGTCAGCGCTATAGTGAACTTCTGTCCTGAATAGTTGTTGTCTCGACACTGCCCGATCACCACTGCCGTCGTTACCATGAGAGCCAATCCACCAGATAGCTTGTTGAAGTAGCGCTGCGGCTTCAACATCCACCTCTGACGTACTACCCAACGCCTTGCCGTAGTCGTGTTGGCGAAGCGGGAATCCACCACTCGAAGAAAATTCAAAGAGTGAATTTTGCTCGTCGTAGGCCACCAGCAAATGATCATTAGACAATGCTACCGCAGCCGAACCATCGCAAATTCCATAGAAACGAATAACAGTCGAACTCTGCGCCTGTGAAGTTTCCGATGACTTGTGAGCAACAGCTGAAGGGGGAACGTTATCGCAACCGACTAATACGAACAGACAGACCAATGCCTGTAATATGACACCTGAGCATCTGTTATCGAGCGGACTGTGCATGTTGGCTCTGGTATGACACCACTATCTTGGCTGGCTCTATTTTACGCTGAAAGGATTTTACGCTGGACGCCGAATCCTCAAGAATAGTCCAGGCCAGGAGTCTGCGCGGTAGAACCTCTGCTACTGCGAACGCGCCCTGACGGTGCGTTTTTATCGATCCTTTTCGTTGCGTATGAATAACTATGCGCCTTAAATGATCGTAAAAACGCCCTCGCCATGGCACGTTCTCGCTACGCAGACTTCTACCGCGCAGACTCCTAGTGAACCATCACTGTTATTACATCGGTGTTTTTCATCAGATGTCGGGTAACGCCCCCGAACAGGAGTTGCCTGGGCCTTGCTCTGCTGTATCCGCCCACAACCAGAAAATCCGCACCGAGATCGTCGCAACGCTGAAGTATGGCTTCACCCGCAGTCTGTTCACCACGGTCAAGGGTTCTGACATCTGCGCTGATTCCGTGTGTTTGCAGATACTGCACAACGCGTGGCGCCCGACTGACTCTGGCGTTTGATACCAGCACCGTTACGGTTTCCATCATGCGTAACCACGGGATAGTGACTGCCAGTGCACGTGCACTTTGCACACTGTCATTCCAGCCAACTGCGGCGTGCTGACAGGGTTTCGCCTGCCACGCCTGCGGCACAATCAACACAGGCCGACCAGACCCCATCATTATTGACTCAAGCGTCTCGCCAATCGGTGTTTGCCTGATGGTGTTTGTACCCAGTTGAGGTGAGGCGATTGCCGTCACATCTGCCAGCCGCGCACATTCAATCAGCACGTCAACCGGACGCCCCTCGATCACCTCAAAACTTGCGGTTACCTCGCCATCATTGACAGGCGGGCGAAGCGCAACCCCGGCCTGACTGCAGGCCGCTTCGAACTTTTCGCGAATGGAGTCTGCAGCTTGCTGTGTGGCACGAGCACTTTCACTCACCACCGCCTCTTTCAACGAGCCTGTCAGATTGGCAAAAACATACGGCTCACTACTTTCTGCATTGCGCAGGGCATGAACGCCGGTGATATGCGCGCCAAAACGACGCGCAACAACAAAGGCTGTTTCCAGAACATGGAAACAACCCGGTCCTTCACTGAGTGGCACCAGCACCGATTTTATGGCCATAGGTCGATATCCTTGCTAACCGCAATTAAACGCGTTGGTGCCGTAGAACAAAAGTGCTAGAACAACCCTTCAACCTGACCGGCATCGTTGATCTTGATGCGATTGGCTGCGGGTTCCCTTGGCAAGCCAGGCATGGTCATGATGTCACCGCAGACGACAACAATAAAACCTGCCCCTGCAGACAGGCGAACTTCACGAACAGGCAGTGTGTGTCCTGTCGGCGCACCTTTTAGATCAGGGTTAGTGGAAAAGCTGTATTGAGTTTTGGCGATACATACCGGCAGGTTGCCAAACCCGCCTTCCTGCAAATCATTAATCTGATTGATAGTCTTTTGATCTGCACTGATATCGTCAGCGTGGTAAAGCTTGGTTGCAACCGTTTTGATTTTGTCCCAGATTGGCATATCGTCAGGATACAATGGCTTGAAGTTGGCCTTGCCACTGTCGGCAACTGCGACAACTTCCTTCGCCAGTTCCTCGGTACCGGCTCCACCGTCAGCCCAGTGTGTAGCATCAATTGCCTTGACACCTTTGCTTGCCGCAACAGCGCGAACAGCTTCCATTTCCGCATCGCTGTCAGCCGAGAATCGGTTGATCGCAACGACAACAGGAAGGCCAAATTGCTGCAGGTTATCGATATGTCGAGCCATATTTGAGCAGCCTTCTGTAACCGCTGCAACGTTCTCTTTACCGAGATCATCCTTGGCCACACCACCGTGCATCTTCAGCGCACGCACCGTTGCAACGAGTACCACGGCATCTGGCTTAAGGCCGGCACTTCGACACTTGATGTCGAGAAACTTCTCAGCCCCAAGGTCCGCGCCGAAGCCCGCTTCGGTGACAACGTAGTCAGCCAGTTTTAACGCAGTAGTGGTTGCCAGCACAGAGTTACAACCATGTGCGATGTTTGCAAACGGGCCACCGTGGATAAACGCCGGATTGTGCTCCAGTGTCTGCACCAGGTTAGGTGCAATCGCATCTTTTAACAAAACAGCCATTGGTCCGGGTGCCAGTATTGCATCAGCGCGAACCGGTTTTCGATCGCGCGTGTAGCCGATAACGATTCGACTCAGCCGTGCCTGTAGATCTTCCATGTCTTTAGCCAGACAGAAAATCGCCATCACCTCTGATGCAACAGTGATATCAAAACCGTCTTCCCGTGCAAAGCCGTTGCCGGGACCACCAAGTCCACAGGCAATTTGACGCAAGGCACGATCATTCATATCGACCACACGTTTCCAGGAAACCCGTCTTGAATCTATCTCATGTTCGTTGCCCCAATAAATATGGTTGTCGAGCAATGCTGACAGCAGGTTATTCGCGGCACCGATTGCGTGAAAGTCACCGGTAAAATGCAGGTTGATGTCTTCCATCGGAATCACCTGCGCATAGCCGCCACCTGCAGCGCCGCCCTTCATACCAAAGCAGGGACCAAGGCTTGGCTCTCTGAGAGCGACCATGGCCTTTTTGCCAATGCGATTCAGGCCATCGTTCAGGCCAACCGAAGTAGTGGTCTTACCTTCGCCAGCGGGTGTCGGTGTTACTGCAGTTACCAGGATCAGTTTTCCGTCTGGCTTATCCTTCAAGGTATTGATGTAATCAAGATCAACCTTTGCTTTGGTCCGGCCGTAGGGAATCAACGCATCATCAGGAATTCCTATTTTCTTTGCGATCTCCTGGATAGGTTTTATTTCCGCACGTTGTGCGATTTCAATATCACTCATTGGCTTTTTCTCGAAATGTGGGGTTACTGGCCTGATCAGCTGGGATCAACCCATTGTTTGACCTTTGCCGATGCCTGCATCATTCACGAACTCGGCTGCAGTCGCTTTACTGCTACCGTCCAGCCTTACCCTTTGAACGACGATTCCACCCTCACCGGCCGCTATGGTTAATCCGTCATCATCGATATCAACGATCTCGCCGGGCTTACCACTAACCGACGTCACAGGCTTGCTATCGAAGATCTGAAGTTTTTTCCCGTCAAACTCGGTCCAGGCCCCGGGCTGAGGGTTGCAACCACGAATCAGGTTAAACACGTCTGCCGCGGGTTTGCTCCAGTCAATCTTTGCGTCTTCTGCACGGCACCAGCCTTCGTAGGTACCGGCATCCGGATCTTGCGCCAGCTTTGGCGCATTGCCGGCCTTGACCATGTCAACACCCTCGAGCATGGCATCAACCCCCATCGGATAGAGTGAGTTGAAATAGAGCGACCCGAGTGTGTCTTCGGGGCCAATCTCTACTTCTTTTTGCAACAGGATGGGCCCGGTATCAAGCCCCTTGTCCGGCCAGAAGATAGACAGGCCGGTTTTCTTTTCACCAAAAATAATGGGCCAGTTGATTGAACTCGGACCCTTGTGCATTGGCAGTAATGAAGGGTGATACTGAATTGATCCGTGCGTGGGAATGTTCAGCGCCTCTTCGGGCACGAACAGGGTTACATAAGCCATTACGCACAGATCGGCGTTATGCGATTTTAATTTCTCCCACACCGCAGCGTCTTTCCACGATGCCGGCTGGTTAACCTCAAAACCCTTTTCAAGTGCATATTCCTTTAACGGGTCAGTGCGCGTTCCTTTATCCGGAGCACAATAAACTGCAACAACATCGTCGCCCCGATCTAGCAGGGCCTCGAGTACTGACTTGCCAAAAGCCTGTTGTCCATGAACCACTATTCGCATTGCACGTTCCTCTCTCGCTTTAACTATATGACCGCGTGATGACTAACCGGGGGGCTATACAGCAAACACTCTATGAATGGACCTCCGCACAGCTGCACGAAGGCCCTTGCCTGAATTACTCTATACCGCACCTGACGCTTTGATTTTTTCTACCTCTTGCGCAGAGTAGCCAAGAAAGTCAGTCAGCACTTCATCAGTGTGCTCACCCAATAATGGAGAACGCTCAACATCCACCGGAGAATCAGACAGTTTTATTGGACAGCCAACGGTCAGGTACTTTCCACGTTCAGGGTGATCTACTTCGACGATGGTACCTGTTTCACGCAAGGATGGCTCTTCGGCAATTTCTTTCATTGACAGAATAGGCCCGACCGGAATGTCCTGAGGATTGCAAATCTCCATGACTTCGAATTTGGTCTTGGTCATTGTCCATGCTTCTATTGCATCAAACACTTCCTGTAAACGAGGCAACCGCGCCGCCGGTGTCGCGAAGTTTTCGTCTTCCTTCCACTCGGGCTTGTCGATGACATCGCATATACGTTTCCACACTGCAGCCTGGGTAATAAAGTATGTGTAAGCATTCTTGTCTGTCTCCCAGCCTTTGCACTTTAGAATGCGGCCAGGCTGCCCGCCACCGGAATCATTACCGGCGCGCGGCGTCGCGTCTTCAAACGGTACACCTTCACCAAACTGTGAATACTCTTTCAACGGCCCGGATGCCAGACGTTGCTGATCACGCAGTTTTACCCGGCAAAGGTTAAGAACGCCATCCTGCATGGCAGCACTGACCATCTGCCCACGGCCTGATTTCTCTCGTTGAAAAAGTGCGGTAACAATGCCCAGACACAGATGCAGGCCAGTTCCCGAATCGCCAATTTGCGCACCGGTTACCACGGGCGGGCCATCGAGAAAACCGGTAGTAGAAGCTGAACCACCGGCACACTGTGCCACGTTTTCGTAGACCTTGCATTCAGCGTATGGACCGGGTCCAAAGCCTTTTATAGAGGCGAGTATCATTCGCGGGTTGAGCTCCTGGATTCTTTCCCAGGTAAAGCCCATGCGATCAAGAGCACCTGGGGCGAAGTTTTCAACCATCACATCGCACTCTTTGATCAGCCGCTCGAGGACCTCTTTACCCGTTTCGTTCTTGGTATTTAACGTCAGTGAGCGCTTGTTGTGATTGAGCATGGTGAAATACAAAGAGTCCGCGCCCTCCACATCAATCAGCTGCTTACGCGTGGCATCACCAACACCCGGACGCTCAACCTTAATGACATCGGCACCAAAAAATCCCAGTAACTGGGTGCAAGTGGGGCCGGACTGGACATGAGTGAAATCCAGTACCTTGACACCTTCAAGTGCTTTCATAGTGTTGCTTTACTCTTGGTTAAAATAATTGGAGGCCACACGATCAGTTTAACAGTGTGCGCGGCAATAATGCTGTCGTGTCCGAGTGTGTATTCGCTACCGTTATTAACCGCAGCCGTTTGCATCGAACAATTTAAGCGAGCGTTTGAAGCGAACCGTTGGGGCGAAACTACGGGGCGCCGGAACGGCCACGCCCGCGAAAGTTCGCCAACCACCCGGCGCAGTCCGCCTGGTTGAGCGGACTACCTGTGCCGGAAACCGGAATTACTTGTACATGGTTTGTGCTTTGGTTCCAGGGGCATATTCGTTTGGATCAACCCACACATTGACTACCGCACACTTGCCGGTTTTGGCAATCGCCTCACGGGCTCTTTGCATGGCAGGCTGTATTTCACTGGCCTCGGTGACCTCTTCACCATAGCCACCAATCATCTGCCCAAACTGACTGAAAGGTACCTCGCCAAGTTTATTACCAATGTTGCCACGCTCGGTACCATATTTGGCTATTTGGCCATAGCGAATCTGGTTCATGTGCGAGTTGTTACCTATCACCGCAAGGTATGGGGCGCCAAAGCGTTGCGCAGTTTCCATATCGAAAGCGGTCATGCCAAAAGAACCGTCACCGTACAGGCATACGACTTCCTTGTTCGGGTGTGCAAGCTTTGCCGCCATCGCAAAACCGGTTCCAACACCTAATGATCCCAGAGCACCCGGGTCCATCCACTGTCCTGGATTACGCGGTCGCACGGCCTGTGCGGATATAGTCACAATGTCACCGCCGTCGCCGATATAAATTGTGTCTTCACCCAGAAACTCATTTATCTCATACGCGAGGCGATACGGGTGAATGGGATTCTGATCTGTCGTAAACAGTGGCATCAGTTTTTCGAGTTTTGTCGTCTCGATGGCACGCAGTTCATCCATCCATTTTTTGCGCGCGGCCTTTCCACCATCATCAATTCGACCACTGGCGGCCTGCTCTACCGCGGCCAGTATGGCACCCGGATCGCCTGCCAGCCCCAGACTGATATCGCGATTTTTGCCGACCGTTGAGTAGTTTTGATCGATTTGCACCAGCGTCGCATCTTTAGAGATGCGCTTGCCGTAACCCATGCGAAAATCGAACGGTGTACCCACGATAAGAATAACGTCTGCATTTTTAAAAGCATCAGAGCGAGTGCGATCAAAATGGTGCGGATCGTCCTGTCTCATCATGCCGCGACTGGCACCATTCATATAGGCCGGTATGTCGAGTGATCGAACAAAACTGGTTGCGTGATTGTGTGATTGCGAAGACCAAACCTGCTGGCCAAACAACACGGCCGGCCGCTTTGCCTTGACCAGAATATCAGCCAGCTTTTCGATGCTCGAAGGATCACCGATAGAACGTACTGATGATCGATACGCACCATCTTCCGGTATTACCGCAGTATCAATAGGGATTTCGCGGTCAAGGATGTCGCGTGGTATTTCCAGATAAGACGGACCATAAGCGCCATTAAAACACTCACGCGCCGCCATCGATACCATGTCTGCCACCCGCTCGGTGGAAAATACGCCCGACGCGAATTTTGTAATGGGAGTCATCATGTCGACGTGAGGCAGATCCTGCAATGACCCCATTTTGTGTTGAGTTAGCGAGCTTTGTCCGCCAATATGCAGAATCGGACTCTCTGAACGAAACGCTGTTGCAACACCGGTGACCGCATTGGTGCAGCCCGGGCCTGCTGTTGTTACCACACAGCCGAGCTTGCCGGTTTGACGTGCATAGCCATCAGCGGCATGTGCTGCAGTCTGCTCGTGACGCACATCCACAATGCGAATGCCCTCATCAATACAGCCATCATAGATGTCAATGATGTGTCCGCCACACAGGGTAAAGATCGTGTCTACCCCTTCATTCTTGAGCGCTTTCGCAACAAGGTGACCACCTGATATGACATCAGTATCACGGCTTTTCTTCGCCAGCGTATCGGTGGCCGTGTCGGATTTAATCTTGTCTGTCGCGGTAGCCATGCATTTCCCCTCTGTTGATTGGTTTATCTGTTAGTCCAGATAATCTACGTGATGCCTCACGTGCTCTGCGAGACTCAAAGCGTGTTCAATTACCAGTCGCTGAGCATCTTCTGCATCGCGGCCTTCAATTGCCTTGATAATACGAATATGGTCGCGCACCGAGCGCTCGGTACGGTCAATGTCTCGCACTGACCGACGCCGGATAAACTGCATTTGGATAAACAGTCCATCCATCATCTTGTGCAGCAAGTCAGACTTGCCCAATTGCACAATTCTTTTGTGAAACGCGATGTTTTGTTCTGAGTATTCGTCGAGGTGTGCGCTGGCCTGATCGGAACTGTCGAAGGTGACGAAAGTCTCTTGCAGGTCGGCGATTTCAGCGTCACTGGCTCGCTCTGTGGCAAGACGTGCCGCCATACCCTCAAGCGCGGCCCACACCTGAATGATTTCAATTATTTGCGCGCGCGACTTACGAACCACAAATGCACCTCGCCGCGGTATCGTAGCCACCAGCCCCTCTTGCTCAAGTCGGGTCAGTGCTTCGCGCACGGGGGTTCTGCTGACGCCCAGTTGATCTGCCAACTGCCTTTCGTCCAGCTTTGGTGCTTCGTCGCCGGAATAAATGTCCATCTGGACGATTGCACCCTTCAGTGCAGCGTACACTTTGTCCTTGAGACCCGTATCCGGTTTTAGTGTTGCGACTTGCAGCGACATGGCCTGACCACCTCCTACTCCTCTGGGATATTGTATACCAGAGTTTTGATACCCAGATCAACCAACTATCGTGACAGGTCAGTACAAACCACCCTTTGAGTATAAGTTTCTCACTTGCGACAAAACCCGGGGGTAGAAAATTCAGCAAATCTGTTCCGTTGCCGAAACCATTGATTAGCCAGATTGAGCGCATTCCTCTACAGAATCGGATTGCGGGGACTCTGGCCATACTTCGGTGGAAAAAATTAGTGAATACTCGATAGATTGATGTGACAGTGCCCATCCAAGATAACAATTTCCGTTACAGCGAAGGAGATCGCCGACGGCCACGGCGACCATTGCGGTGGCAAATTCTGTCTATTGCCATCATTGGTACGCTGGGGTTTTTCCTGTACCTGGCCGTGACTCTGCTGGAAGCCAAGGATCGCGCTGATCTGCTCAAGGATATCCGTGACTACCGATATCCGGCACAGGAAAATCTACTGGCGGCATTACATGGCCTGGAGTTCATAGACAGCAGTCTGGAACACGCATTTATCTCCTCTAATAGCTCACTACTCGACCACTCGATGATTCTGGCCAATGAATTTCGCGGCAATCTGCAGCGCGCAATGATGCTTGAGCACGACAGCTCGCAACAGATCAACCTGATTCTGGTGCGGTTTGACGAGTACTTTAGTCGGTCGCACAGCCTGGCGCAGGACATCATTTCAAATAAAAAGGTGTTCTCCGAAACAACGGTAGATAAGCAGGAAAACGCCAGACTTTTTAATGTGCTGATTGAGTTGCTGGGTGACCTGCAATCGAGCCAAAGCGCCACTCTGGTGTCCAGTGTCGATGCTGCCACCCGCAGGGCAACCGAAGCGTTGCGTGTTGGTGTAACAGCAGGCCTGTTGACGGCGTTGCTGTTGTTTCTGGTCGCCTTTGTCACCACTCGGGGCATTCTGCACAGAATAAACAATATGGTGCAGTCGCTGCGTGAAATTGCCGTCGGCAAAGGTGATATGGATGAACGTATCGAGCTAACCGGTTCTGACGAAATGACCGAACTGGCGTTTTGGTTTAATACTTTTATAGAAAAGCTGCAGCACCTGACTGAAGAGTCGACTGCGGAAATAAAAAGACTGGCGTATACGGACACGCTGACCAACCTGCCCAACCGCAGACTTTTTTTACGCTGCCTGGAAAGCGAGATTGAGCGATCCGAGGACCAATCAAGAATTGCCGTTCTCTTTCTCGATCTGGATAACTTCAAACCGATTAATGATCAGCTTGGTCATGATGCCGGTGACGACCTCATCCGTGAAGTCGCAACCCGGCTCACTACCACAGTCGGGAACTTTGGCTCTGGTATTGGGCCTGTGGTGCAAGCCAGCGCACCTGTTGCAGGCGGATCTGTTGTCGCACGACTGGCGGGTGATGAATTTATGATCATCATCACTAATGTCGAGTCAGAACAACAGGCAGCCAATATCGCAGAACGCATTCGACTATCTATTCTGGAGCCCTATAAAATAAGAGACATTGAGTGCTCCGTTGGTGTGAGCGTAGGTATTTGCGTGTACCCGGATAACGCAAAGGTGGCCGACGAACTGGTAACCAACGCCGATATTGCGATGTACGAAGCGAAGAAAAACGGCAAAAACGCCTACTGCTTTTTTGATCCGGAATTAAAAGCTGCATCAGAACGCAAGCTCAAAACGGACACTGCAATAAGAAACGCAATACCCAACGGTGAGCTACACCTGTTCTTCCAGCCAATTGTGCGCTTGACTGACGGCGAGCTGGTGGGTGCTGAAGCACTGCTACGATGGGAAAACCCTGAGCTGGGCGAGTTTCCACCAGATGAGTTTATCGCACAGGCCGAGGCAAACGGATTGATCTGTGATCTAGACGACTGGGTACTGAAGTCGGTACTGCGACAAATGTTAATCTGGGAACGCAAGGGGCTCAGACCGATACAGATATCAATCAACTTTTCATCTGTTCAGGCCAGCCGCCCCGGTCTTGCCAAAGCGGTGGAAACCATTGCAGGTGGACACAGGCATCTGCTGCAATGTCTGGAAATCGAAATCACCGAGACATCCGCCATTGATAACATTGAAGTGGTGGAAACCAATATCAAGGAACTACAGCTGCTCGGTATCAAGATCTCAATGGATGACTTCGGCGCCGGCCATTCATCACTGACGCTGTTAACACACTGCGAAATCGACACCCTTAAAATCGACAAGGCAGTGACACGGGAAATAGAGACTGACATCAAGAGCCAGCTCATTGTGCAGTCTATTATAGATCTGGCCAACAAAATGAATGTCAACATCGTCGCCGAAGGCATCGAAAGCGAAGAACAGTCCAAAGCACTGGCCCGTCTGAATTGCGATTTTGGTCAGGGCTACTATTTCTCCGCCCCTGTCGGGCCGGTAGACTTCACGGTGTTTCTTGAAGAACATGAAACCAAAATGGATCGCGCGGCCTGACCTGTACGCCTTTGCGAA
>CALGNZ010000005.1 GCA_937957915.1 uncultured Granulosicoccaceae bacterium
CGCACATTTGGGCAAGGATGAGCCGGGGTTGTCACCAATATTCAGTTACAACGAAGGTAAGCTGAGTTGTCGATACCTGCGCCAGTATATAGAGCTTGGTTACGAGATCATGGGGCTGCCGCTGTCACGCATAGAAATTGAGGCGCTCGATCTGTTCGATTCGATTATTCACGATGAGCAATTGCGTCTGGACATGATGCTCGAGCCCGGTGATCTGCAATTTGCCAACAACTATGCGGTGATGCATTCGCGCACAGAATTCGAAGACCATGAGGATCAGGCGCTGCATCGAAAAATGCTGAGGCTGTGGCTGAAGATGCCAAATGCGCGTCGACTTGCGCCTGATTTTCCGGGGCGAAACGGGTTTCCGGTGCCGCAGTCAGTAGTGGTGGATTAATGCCCTGTTGTCCTACCTGCATCATTCACAAGTCGCCCGACTCATTTGAGTTTCTGCCTCTATGCCTGGGGTTTGGATGTCATTTGGCAGGAATTTCAAAATGGCAGTGTGTCTATTCAACATCAGACAAAGATATCGCTTCACATCTCGCCTGATCCAGTTCGGCGTGTGCGGGCACAGTTCTCACTCGATCAAACGAACTGTTTTGTGCCGTTTTTGCCGAGTGTTGAATGCTCATGAATAATGCGGGTCAGGAGTCGGGACTGGTTTGCCGATTTGCTATACGTTGTTGGTACGTGCGCCTTAGGCAGACGGCCCCTACAAGAGCGGCGTATGGGAGATAAGCCAACAGCGCATGTACCATTTTTTCGATTGGCTATACACGGATGGTACATGTGGCTGGCGCGCCTCAATCAAAAAGAGTGCAAGCTGTTGTTGCTGTTTCCGGCAGAGTGTTGAATGCTCATCAATCCATTGATACAACGCTGCAAATGTAATCACCTGACAGTTGCATGCATAAAAAAAGGCCGCAACAATTGTTGCGGCCTTTTTTACTAACCGGAATGAAAGATCTGACCTGGCAGGTTTTTAGAAACTAAAAACCTCGCCGTATGGTCGCGGCTTTCATTCTTAGACTAGCCTTTTGGCAACCATGCCTTCCAGGTTACCTCGTTTTCTTTCAGCCAGTCGCTAACAACGTCTGCCATGTCATTGCCATCAACATCGATAGACAAAATCAGCGGCGCCTGCATGTCATTTGTCAGGGTGAAGTTTGTCAGCAGTTCAATGACGTCAGGGTGTTTTTCGGCGAAGTCAGGGTTGGCGTAGTTGTAGGTAACATCTTCAGCCCAACCGGTTGCAGGCCATTTTTCATCTGAATGCGCTGGCAATTCGATCTTCACCAGATCGAGTGCAGCGTGTATCCAATGGGGTTCCCACGCATAGGCGATAAAAGCTTCTTTACGTTTGTACGCGGCTTGCATTTCAGCCCAGTGCGCCGCTTCAGATCCGAGCTCCACAGCAGCGTAGTTGAGACCAAGCATCTCGAGGCGTTTGGTATCTTCGCATTGCCAGGCGGCTGTCGGACAACCAAGCAGGCGCCCTTTTTCGCCGGTTTCGAGTGTTTTGAACAGGTCAGCGTACTGGTTCATGTCTTCCCAGCTTTTCAGGTCCGGTGCCTTCGCGCCGTCACCTTCAACGAGGTATCTTGGGACATAGTAGCTCGAGACGCCAATGATGCCGTCGTCAGAGACCTTAAGAATAGAGCCGTCGCCGCCGTATTCCTTAACGAATTTTTCTTTGGTTGTCGAGTAAGAGGGCCACAGCTCACAGCCATAGTCGAGATCGCCACTGCGAATGCCTTCGTCGCGCCCGGGCCCGGACGGCATGACGATTCGCTTGACCTTGTAGTCCATTTCGTTTTCGAGAATCTGGTGAACGATTTCGCACATCACGGCGCCGCCGGTCCAGTCATTGACGGCAGATTTCACCAGGCCACCGGCGGCGGCAAGGTTGGGCGTGAGTAGCCCGGTGGCCAGGGTGGCTGACAGCGCACCTGCACCGGCCATAGCAGTCAGATTCTTGCGTAGATTCATATTTTCACCTTTGGGTTGCTCGGGTTTAGCCGGCACAGTAAACCACGCCTGTCCCGGTACGGTAAACATTGTTTCGCAAAATTGGCAAAGATTCACGCCCGAATACGTCATCTGAGGCCGCTGTCATTACAACCCCAGCGCTTTTCGCTGGTTTTTGGTCCAGCCCTGAGTCACGCGATCCAGTACGATTGTCAGCAGCACAATACCAATGCCGGCGGCGAGACCTTTGCCCAGATTGCTGACATTCATCGCGTCAAATACTTCCTTGCCGAGGCCCAGGCCACCGATTAACGGGGTGATTGCCTGCATCGCCAGCGCAAAAACGACAGCCTGATTCAGCCCCATAATAATCGATGGCGAGGCCATTGGCAGTTTGACTTTTATCAGTGTCTGCAGCGTGGATGAACCAAACGATCCGGCCACCTCGTCGACTTCCTCAGGCACCTGTTTCAGACCAAGTGTTGTCAGGCGTATTACCGGTGGAATAGCGTAGATGACGGTAGCGATGATAGCGGTGGTCTTGTTGCCGCCGAAGAAAAACAGGGCAGGTATCAGGTACACAAAAGCCGGCAAAGTCTGCATGGCGTCGAGCACTGGCTGAACCACCGAATTGACTACTCTTGAATAGGCCGCTGCAACGCCTATCGGTACGCCGACCAGCATGCAGATAATCACTGAAACGCTGGTGCCGGCCAGGGTGAACAGCGTCAGTTCCCAAAGACCGGCGGCAGCGATAAAAAACAAGAATATCAGAGTGACAAGCGCGAACTGCCAACTTACCGATGCCCACACAATGACCACGATCAGCGCCATCAGGTACCACCAGGGTAAGCCGGATAAAAACAAATCCAGTGGATTCAGCAGGTACAGATAAATGAATGAACGAATGGCTTTGGTGATACCGATGAAGGTCGGGTTAACCGTTAGCCAGTCGATGACGGTATCGATTGGCTCCCGAAATGAAACCTCCCAGTCTTTCGGGTAGGTATTCATCCATTTGAACTCCCCACCAAAAAAATACAGCAGCAATAAGATCAGCCCGCCAACCAACAGAAATGGTCGATTGATGATCGATTGTGCGACAGATTTTGACAACGGCCTGACCACGGTTGCAAAACTGCGAGTGATTGCCCCGCCGACTGTAGCGAACAAATTCCAGATCAACGCGAATGGATATTCGATGACGCGTGCGATCGGGTTTGAGTCCCACTTTTGCGGTAACAAATGAAACCTTGAGGCTGTGTCGTCCGTCCATTGCTTTTTGTCTTCAACGCCACTAATCGCATAGCTCAGCCGGTCGAGAATAATCGCCAGAAATACAATGCAAATGCCACCTTCAAACGCCCACCCGACCTTGAGGCGTGTAATGGCTTTCCAAACCTGCTCGCCGAGACCGCCGCCACCGATGAATACGGCCAGCACCGCCAGCCCCAGTGCCATCATGATGGTCTGATTGACGCCGAGCATGATCGACGGGAGTGCCTGGGGTAGTTTTACCTTGAACAACATTTGTAACGAACTGGAGCCGAAGCTTTGTGCCGACTCAATCATCGTTGCGGGTACCTGCCTGATGCCCAGGTTAGTCAGGCGTACCGCCGGAGGCAGCGCATAGATAATGATCGCCATTGCAGCAGACGTAGCGCCAACGCCAAACAGGAAAATGGCCGGAATCAGATAGACGAAGGCGGGCATGGTCTGCATGGTGTCGAGTACCGGGCGAATGGTGAGTTCGAAGCGATCGCTCTGAGAGGCGAGCACGCCCAGTATCACCCCGAGTACTACCGAGAAAATCACTGAAACTGTCATCAGGCTTAGCGTTGACATGGCCTCGTACCACATGTCAACCATGCCCCAGAACATTACACCGATAAAGGTGAGCAGACCCAGCTTTAACCCGCCGTACGCCAGTGCCGGTAATACCAGCATGAACAGTACAAACAGCCAGGGTAGTTCCCACAGTTGCTCTTCTATCCACTCCAATGGTACGCGGATGACCTCTGCGACAGCGCGCGTGTAGGTTTTAACATTGGCTTCCAGCCAGTCTCGGGCCTCATTGACTTTGTCTGCAAAGGGAAAGGCATCGATGATCTGTTGTGGAAACTGAAAAACATTCGCCGCCAATGCATAGACTGCTAGTGACAACAGCAGCCCGGCCAATACTAAAACTGCCCCCGCGTAGCTGTGTCCACGCCAGGTTGTCGTTGCTACGAAGCGACTCCACAGAGATAGTGGCGATGAATGTGCAGCGAGAGATGTCATGCCAATGTGTGTTTTTCCTGTGTTGCCCGCTCACCCCGAATGGAAAGAACCAGGGCGGTATGGTGTCTGTCCCTGCCTGATATTACCTACTTGATCGACGAGTCGCAAAAGCAGGGCCCGCCCATGTCGCAGTAGAGTCGATGGGCCGATCAAAACTGTGTTTCGACGCGGCAGGCAAATTTTCGATCTGGCAGTTGTTGTATAGTATCGGCACTAAACTGATCAAATCCGCAATCTACGATGGTTTCTGAAGACGGGAAATTGAATGTCGGTCGAACCGAAAATTGTCTGTAACAACATCTGGAAAGTGTTTGGCCCCAAGCCGGAACACACGCTGAAAGCGATTGACCGATCACAGTCGCGCGCCGAAATTCAGCAACAAACCGGACACGTAATAGCGGTGAAGGACGTGTCATTCTCCGTGGAGCAAGGTGAGACTTTTGTTGTGATGGGCTTGTCGGGCTCTGGAAAATCAACGCTGGTGCGTTGTCTGTCGCGGCTGATCGATCCGACTGAAGGGCAGGTACTGATCGACGGCCAGGACATCACCACCGTGTCGCAGAGCGAACTGAAAAATCTGCGCCGCTACAAAATGGCGATGGTGTTCCAGCACTTTGGGTTGTTTCCTCATCGACGCGTCATCGACAACGTGGCCTATGGACTCGAGGTGCGTGGCGAAGGGCGGGAGAAGCGCTACGAAAAGGCGCTTGAAACCATCAAGCTGGTCGGCCTCGATGGCTGGGAAGATCACTACCCAAGGGAGTTGTCCGGTGGTATGCAGCAGCGTGTCGGGCTGGCCAGAGCGATGGCGGTAGAACCCGAAATACTGTTGTTTGACGAGCCGTTCTCAGCGCTCGACCCGTTAATTCGTCGCGAAATGCAGGATGAACTGCTCGACCTCCAGTCCCGTCTGAAAAAGACCATGGTGTTCATCACGCACGACTTCCTCGAGGCGATCAAAATGGGGGATCACATTATGATTATGCGAGACGGGGCCATATCACAGATGGGTACGCCGGAAGACATCGTTGCCAACCCGGTAGACAAGTATGTGGCAGATTTCACTGAAGATGTGCCGCGTTATAAAGTGTTATCGGCGGGTAAGGTTATGCGGCCTCTGAACGGCTCTGCGGGTAAAGCAGGCGTGCACACAGTGCCGCTGTCGGCAAAAATCGATAGCCTGATCGATCTGGTCGCCGATAGCGATGAACCCGTTCAGGTGGTTGATGATAATGGCGTGCCTTGCGGCGAGATCGACCGATCGATTGTAATGAAGGCGATGAATGCAAGGTTGTAGGTATAGATCGGCTTTGCTTTAGCAGCGTGGTAAGAGCAACGTATAAAGAGCAACGTAATTAAAGCGATGAAACAGAAAGATAGCAGGAGAACAACATGCTCGATAAAACCCGTGATCTCGTAAACTATGATTTACCGTTGGTTGAAGAAGCAGGCAGTTCCTACACGTTGCCCTCTTATTTGTATACGGACCCTGACGTGTACGAACTTGAAAAAGAAAAAATCTTTTATCGCACATGGCAGTATGTTGCACCGATAAGCTTCTTTAAAGAACCCGGCGACTACACCACGGTACAGATCTGTGATCAGAATATGTATGTGATGATGGGCAGCGATAACGAGTTGCGCGCCTTTTATAATGTGTGTCAGCACCGGGCACATGAGCTGCTGCCAAAGGGCAGTGGCAATGTTGGTAAGCTGGTGGTTTGTCCCTACCATGCGTGGGCCTTTAACCGTGAAGGCGCGTTGCGGGGAGCGCCACGTACAAAGCAACGCCCGGAGTTTAACAAGGCTGATTATTCACTCAAGCAGGCAAGGCTCGAGGTATTTTTGAATTGCGTGTTTATCAACCTTGATATGGATGCCGCTCCGCTTAGCGAGCAGGCAGGTGATCTGGAGCAGGATGTGCGCAAGCAATTGCCATACTTTGATCAACTGAACAGTCCGGTGGAGGGCATGCTGGGTGAAACCTATATCAAAGCGGGCTGGAAGGTGGTGGTCGACAACTATGTTGAGTGTTATCACTGCGATCATGCACACCCGGCATTTGCAGATCTTATCTGTATGGACAGTTATCAGCACGATACCTTCGGTATCTGGGCGCGGCAACTGGGGGGTGAAATCCGCCAGGAAAACTCGGCCTATCAACTGGGTGACAGCGAGCCGTGTATGCAGTCGTCGTTTTGGTTTCTGTGGCCAAACACCACCTTTAACGTGTTGCCGGGTTCTGAAGAGCTGAATATTTCAGCCATTAGGCCCATCAGTCTGGAAGAGTGTGACTTTGGCGGACACAGTGTTTCTGTCAGTGGTGAGTACAACAAACCGAGGTCTGATTACACGGCTGATGTGTTAGTCCCTGAAGATATCGCCCTGTGTGAGAGTGTTCAGAGAGGGCTTAAGTCTAAAGGTTATTCGCAGGGTCCGATTATTGTTGATGACGCACTGTCTGGTCGTGGTGAGCAGGCTCTGCATCATTTCCACCGGCTGGTGCAGAAGGCACTGGCGGAGTGATAGGGCACATCCAGCGCAACAATACATTCTATGGGCTATAAACGATACAAAATCAGCGATGCAGTGTCGCTGATTCAGGAAACAGGTGTCGCCAATTTCATGCGCTGTAACATATGGCACGTGGAAGGCAGAGACTATGACCTGGTGATTGATACCGGTATGGGGCTTGACTCATTGAAGCAATGGGTTAACCGGCATACCAATCGTCCAATAAAAGCCGTTGTAACGCACAGTCACTTTGATCATTCCGGTTGTCTGCACGAGTTCGATGAACGGCTCGGGCATCCGGCCGAAGCTGACATACTGGCCAACCCGCTTAATGAAAGAACGCTGTTTACTGGCTCGTGGACGCGAATTGGTATTATAGATCCACGGCAACACCCGGAGTTCTCACCAGAGTCGTACCACGTACAGGCCGCACCACTGACTGGCTATCTGGACGAAGGAGATGTGCTGGACCTTGGTGATTCCGCCTATCAAATTCTACACCTGCCCGGGCACTCACCGGGTTCGATCGGTCTATATGATGTGAAAAAACGCGCGTTGTTCTCCGGTGATGCACTCTACGACGGTGAGCTGCTTGACTCACTCTACCATTCCGATAAAAGCACGTATCTGCAAACACTTGAGCGTATCGAATCGCTGGGTGCGGAAGTGTTTCATGCAGGGCACTATCCGTCTTTTGGAAAAGATCGAATGCAACAGTTGATCGACAGTTACCGTGAAGGTAACAACAGTCTGGGAGATGTTGAGGCCTGGTATGAAGAGAATCGGCTGTCAATGGGCGATATGTTCGCCGATCAGGACTGGTCAGGCAGTCACGTTTAATACCAGATAGCGCTCGCTGAGACGTTAGCGCAGCAATGAAGTGGTTACGCACAAAGTAGAAAATTATGACCTCAGAATTCCAATCCGTTAGAGACTGGGACAACAACCATTTTCTACATCCGTGGGAAGGGCTGGCCGATATCGGCGAGAACGATCGAACCTTTGTACAGGGCGGGGAGGGCATCTATGTCACCAATGAGTCCGGTGATCGTTTTATTGATGGCCCGGCTGGTATGTGGTGTGTGCAGGTAGGCTACGGCAACGCAGAGATCGCACAGGCGATGGCTGATCAGGCACTTGCGATGGCGTATTTTTCGCCATTTAATAATGCCAATTCAGTACCTGCGGCGTTAGCGCGCACCATTGCCGATAAAACACCGGGTGATTTGAATCACGTATTTTTTACCACCGGTGGTTCGACAGCGGTAGACAGTGCCTTGCGTTTTGTGCAGTTTCGCAACAACGTACGGGGTTTGCCGGAAAAGAAAATATTTATATCACGGCAGAAGGCGTATCACGGCTCAACCTATCTGGCAGCGTCGGTTAGTGGTAAGGAAAGAGACAAGGGCTGGCTCGATCAGGCAACCGAACTGACGTATTTTTTGCCTGATGTTAATCCCTCTCTGCGCGCGGACGATCAATCGATAGAAAGCTTTCTGGAAGAAAAAGCAGCAGATCTGGAAAACGCGATTCTGACCATCGGTGCCGACAAGGTAGCGGCGTTTATTGCCGAGCCGATATTGTGCTCCGGTGGTGTGATTGTACCGCCAGCGGGGTATCACAGACGTTGTCTTGAGATATGCCGACGCTACGACGTATTGTATATTTCTGATGAAGTGGTTACCGGATTTGGCCGTATGGGTCACTGGTTTGCGTCTGAACCGGTGTTCGATATTGTTCCGGATATTATTACCTGCGCCAAGGGGCTTACGTCCGGCTATGTGCCCATGGGTGCCTGCATAATTTCAGATCGTTTGATCGATGACGTGTCGGGGCAAAACTCACAAGGTGCTATTTTCTCCAACGGGTTTACCTACTCCGGGCACCCGGTCAGTGCGGCGGCAGCGCTCAAGAACATAGAGATCATTGAGCGCGACGGCATACTCGAGCATGTCAGGTCGATAACCCCGTTGTTTGAAGAACGGCTAAAAGCCCTCGGCAGGTTTCCGCTTATCGGTGATGTGCGGGGGCAGGGTTTGTTAGGATGTGTAGAATGCGTTGCAAAATTAGGCGCTGCCGGAAATAAAAATGATGCTGATCAGCTAGAGCTGGACAAGTCTGTTGGCTACAGAATTGATGAGCACTGCCAATCCAATGGGTTGATTCTAAGGCCAATTATCAACATGTGTGTGTTTTCTCCGCCACTGGTTATATCAGAAAGCCAGATTCAGCAGATGTTCGATATCATTGAAAAAGCAATTAAACTCACCACAGACGACCTTCTGCGTGAGGCACCAGCTCGGTAGCACCCTGTGCGGTAGTAACTCTGTATCTGGTGCGCTTTATCGTGCGGCTGTGAAGCTGCTGCCCAGTTGTTAATGGTTCCCGGTAGCCAGCTTTTTAGCTCGCGATTCGCGATGTACTGTGTACATTGATGCTGCAATAATTACAGCCGCCCCTGCCATCGTATAACGGTCAGGTATTTCGCTAAAGAATACAAAGCCAAACAGAGCTGCGAACAACAAGCTTGTGTATTTCATGTTTGCGATAACGCTGGCCTCTCCCATTCGCAGCGCGTGAATGCCTGTCCACTGCCCAAGTGCGGAGATCACTCCCATAAGCAGCATGAAGAGCGTGTCGGGAAGATCCGGGGTTTTCCAGTACCAAATCAGTGGTATTGCGGCCAGTACGCCGACAAACACGGATTGATACACCAGTAGTGTTGCTGTTGATTCTGTTTGCGAGAGTTGACGCACACAAATGACGGCGATGGCGGCACCCGCTGCACCGGCCAGTGGTATCAGCGCGGCGATATTAAATAACCCGTCTACACCTGGGCGCATCACTATAACCACACCGATAAAGCCTGCGATAATGGCCATGGCTCTGTGCAGGCCGACTGTTTCCTTTAAAAACGGCACAGCGAGTAGAGCAACAAAAAAAATCTGTGCGAAACTCAATGTTGCCGCGGTAGTCAGAGGCAGTATTGCAACTGACCAGATACCGCATGAAAGTGCGACAAAAGCACCAGCCAGACGCATTGCATGTAACCCCGGATGCAGCGTTTTTAAACTGCCGGGGAATGATTTTGCGAGAGCAGGTAGTGAAGACAATAAGACGACAACTTGTCTGAATAGCAGAATCTGAAGTACATGGTATTCATCGACGACCACCTTGGCCATCGCTGCTGTGGCAGAGAAGAGTGCTGTCGCCAGCAACGCCCAGAAGATACCGTGAATATTATTTTGCGGGGCGACTGCAGAGTTGTGCTGTGTCATGTCTGCCAGTCGGCTTGGCTGCGGCTTCTGTTGATGCGAATCGTTTTAGGTTTTACAGCAGATAGAGTTTGCAGTTGCCGGGGCTCGGCAAACTGCAACAATCGGGTGCATAGTTCGGGTCAGGCTTCTGTGACGGTCAGCCCTTTGAAGGTATAAATAGGGGTATCAATCATTCTGGAGTCGTCTGCATTTTCAAGAAACAGTTTTGCTTCGTCGGCTACCACATCGCCATCAGCGTTTTGCGAAATACCGTGAAGACAGAAGCGAATCTGTTTTAAGTCCTCGAAAATCATCCCTGAAAAGGATTTCTTCAGCATGGATTTAAAAACCGGGTTTTTCAGTCCGAAGTCTTCCGTTGCAGATGCCTTCAACAGGGCAATCATTCCGTGTGTGCCAAAATTACCGGGTACCACCGGATCGCCGCGAAAGTGATACCTCAGAGGCCAGAGTTCCGGAGTGATGGTCTGTGTTGCCTCGCGATTGAAGATTGTGCTGTCGTCTTCTGAGCGTGTTGACCCTGTGTCGCTGTCGTACACCGGTATGCGCAACCCCTGTGGCTTTTTGTCGGGTTCGGCAACACCGCCCTGACCACCGTATTGTTGCCTTAATTTGCGGATATCATCCGGATTGAGAATGCCGACAATCACATTGCGGGTGTCGAGCATGACGTCGCCGGCCTCGTTCAGAATCTGGCCGTTAAAAACGGCTGTACCACCGCCTTCTTTGGATTCCATCCACTTGCGTTTTTCAAGTACGAAGCGAAGTTTTTTCGATGGTTGAAAATCCAGAGACTGATGCAAAGTACAGCGGCCCGATGACAATGCCCGGCCGATGCCGTTTATTTTTCGTGCGCCCCAAAAACCCACCAGCTGGTCAAGTTGATCCTGAAACAACATTTCCAGAGACTCGGCAGCGTCAAAAGGCCAGTCTGACTGATCGGCTGGAAATTGAAAGCTTGCCTCGATGCGCTGCTCGTCAAGTAGTTCTATTTGATCGATACACAAAATGGGTTTGCGTGGCAGTTTGGCGAAATTGTCGTTGCCCAGCTTTCCTTCAGCGTGTAGTTCGAGCAATTTACCACTGAAACAGTTCAGGCTCTGCCAGTCCAGTTTCACGAGTTCCTGTTCAGAAAGTGCCTGCAATGTTGTCAGGTCAGAGGGCGGCGTGGAGGATGTATTCATAAAGCGGCGATACCGATCAGTGTTTTTCCCGCCATTGTAACCGTTTTGAAGGCCAATAGTGACAACACGTAGGTGCTTCAAGCCCGGCTGCGCTTGAGATTGCAGTACGATTTAGACGCTCTGCGCAGCAACACCCCGCCAGAATACGCCAGGGCAACGGCAGGTCTTCAATGTAAAATTAGGTAACGGCGCCGGCAGACGCCAGAATCAATGCAAAAAACCGCTCGGTTCGTGGCGCGCAGGCATCGATTCCGGAGACAAAAGCCTGTAAGTCGCAAGCTCCTTGCGCCATTGATCCCGCCCTTGATTTTTGATCCTGTATTAAGGTTTTGGTACGGTTCGCGTCGCTCACCAGTACCTTACGTGCGGCCGCAGAAAGACTTTTACTTCGGTGTTGGTCTGTTCAATAGTGTAGGCCCCCGGCAGGGATGTCGAACTTGCGCGGCCCACAGGAATGGCAGGGAAGCCTCGCTTGAGCAAGCCACAGGGGTTACAGGAACCCGCTATGGTTCACAGAGCGGCCTCTGTTATCGCCGCATGTTGATAACGGTTTGTGTAATAGTGTCAATCGTACTGATGACCTGCGCATTGGCCTGAAAGCTGCGCTGAGCGCCAATCATGGCGACTAGTTCTCTGGTGATGTCGACATTCGATTCTTCCAGTGCCCCCGAGCGGATGCTGCCAAGGCTGCTGGAGCCAGGCTGGCCGATCAGTGCCGAGCCGGAACTGTACGACTCCTTCCAGGCTGTTCCGTTGACCTGCTGCAATCCTTCCTGATTGGCAAAGTTGGTCAAAATGACCTGGCCCATGCGTTGTGACTGGCCATTCGAATAACGCCCCTGAATGGTGCCATCAGAGTCAATCGAGATATCATTCAGCCTGCCATTGGCAAAACCGTCCTGAACAATCTGGTTGACACCGTAAATGCTGTTGTACTGGCTGATGCTGCTCACATCAATGGTGACATCCAGTGTCGAGCCGCCAGTGCCTGGTGCGAAGGGTGGGAGTGTTATGGTCGCATCAGCACTGCCGTTGACGGTTTCGATTTCCCCGGCCGAATTGAACACTAGCTCGTCCCCGCCAGCCTGGTTAACCTCGCTGCCGCCAAGGTAGGAATAGGTAGTCCAGGTGTTTGGGGATTCCTTGCGAAAGTAGACGTTGAGTGCCGTCGGGCTGCCGAGCGAGTCGTAAACGGAGGTTGAGGTTGTGAAGTTGTAGGTGGTGGTGTCATCTACGTCGAATGGCGGCAGCACATCGCTTTCGCTGTTCAGGTTGACGCCGAGGTCTATTTGCGTGGTCGGGTGAGGTTGCTGATCAGCCGGATCAATGAAAAGCTCGGATAAGGTAGGGGACAGTGCGTTGCCTGCGGATCGGTTGTATCCGGTCAGCTTATGACCGTCGGAATTGACGATAAATCCTTCGCGGTCCAGGGCGAATGCGCCGTTTCTGGTGTAGTTGATCGAGCCATTGCTGCTGAGGCGAAAATAGCCGTTTCCGTCGACGGACAGATCCAGAACCTTGCCGGTGTCGGTCAGATTTCCTGCGGCATGTGACTGGCGTACGTTCGACACAGCAACGCCTTCACCGGATCTATGATCGGTGGAGGCTGCGTAAACATCAGCAAACTCTGCTCTGGAGCTCTTAAAGCCGGTTGTGGCGGCATTAGAAATGTTGTGGGAGATGACATCCAGTTCAGTAGCGGCTGAATTCAGTCCCGACAAGGCAATATCAAAAGACATGTTACTTTCCCTGTGACATGGCTGCTTTTTATAATAGATAACAGTTAACAACTCGCGACTGCCGCTGATAACACACTAGCTGCAGCACCATCGTCATTAGTTTGAAGGTTTACAATTTCCATACCTAAAGCGCATAACGGTTCCAAATGGTTTGCGCGCTGCTGCGAGCTAGAACTATTTTTTATAGCTGCAACCGCCTTGTGGTTGTACCAAATCGGTTCAAGCCGTCTGTGCTGCAGAATCGCAGCTACTCTTCGCACACACGGGGAACTTGCCCTGCCGGTGCAATTTATTGATCACTGGCGTTGCGCGGGATAACTATGCGCCTCACAGATCAATCTGATTTACAAGAGAACGATGCCGGGTAAGTTAACTCCCCAGATAACGCTTTTTAATGGCAACCCATTCATCACTCGTTAGTATTTCAAGTAGCGCAACATTTATTACCTCTCGCAGCGATGAGTCTTGTCCGACAACGATCGCATAACTTTGCGGATCAAACATTTCCGGTAGTACCAGAAAGTTTTCGTCTGCCCGGTTTGCCATGTACCTTAGTAATGGCTGATCGTGTACAAACGCATCAATTTGTTCGTTCGAAATTGCCTCAAAGCCCGCGCTTACAGAGTCGAAACTGTTAGCTGTAATGCCGTTTTCGTCGAAGTATCGTTTTGACGATGCGTTGACCAAATAACCCACTCTGGCTTTGGGCAGATCTTCGACGCCGGTGACAACATTTTCTGCCTGTTGTGCGGTGAGAATGGTCGTGAGCTGTGCGGTTAGAAACGCGGTCAATATTAGCGCGGCAAACATCCATATGACCGATACAACGCGCCCGGGGAATGTTATCGGTGCTTTGTCACCATAACCCACGGTTGTCATGGTGACCGCTGCGAACCAGAAACCGTTGCCAATACCTTTTGTTGGAGACTCGCTAAACTGTGAGCTGTTTCGTTTCGACTCGAGTACCCAGATAATGACACCAACGAATGACAGAACGCAGCACAGCAGAAAAATAGTGGCAAGGAACTGCGGTGAGATCAATGCCTTCAGCATGCTTTTCCAGCCAGGCTGGTAGCGCTCTGGTGTGACGATTGCCAGTCCGGATCCGAAGTACTGGTGAGTAAAGTCGATTACCTCCTCACGCTCTGGCGTAATACTGATAGCGGCTATCGAGGCATCAAGCTCGCCACCTTCGACGCCGGTGATCAATTCGCCAAGGCTTTTTTCAGTAAATTCAAGATCGACATTCAGCTTTATAGCAATAGCCTTCATCAGATCAATACTGATGCCATACCACTGACCTTTTTCATTGATCATGGAAAATGGCGGGGCGCTTTTTGTGCCGATGGTTAAGGTTGGTTTTGCAGTTCCGTCAGCTTGCTGCGTTTGGGCACTAACGACAGACGTAGCTAGCAAGGGAATGACAACAACCAGTAACAACACACTATAGATGTTATCGAACTTCATTATTTTACTACCTGCCATAATGCCTAACTCAACCCGAGGCCTGGTGATTTCCACGCGGCTGCAAAAAATAACAGCCAGCCAACAATAAACGCCACTCCGCCAATGGGAGTTATTATGCCGACAAAGCGAACACCTGTCAGCGACAAAATATAGAGTGAACCCGAAAAAAGTACAATCCCGATTAAAATTGAAATACCCGCTGCCGTAAGTAGCGGTCCGGCCAGGTCACGGGCTGCAAGCGCCACCGCGATCAGGGCAAGAGCATGGATCAGCTGATACAACACACCGGTTTGATACGCCGCTAACAACTCCGGCGCCAGTGTTTTGCGCAGCGCGTGTGCACCGAAGGCACCAAGCACTACACCCAGTGCGCCACAGAGGGTGCCAGCCAGTAAAAATAGTTTGTAGTTCGACATGGGGTTTACCGTTTTTAATGAAGCGGGTTGTCAGGCGTGATTCAAATGATTTCAGTCATCTGGCCAATACCAGGCAGGCTCGTCTAATAAACCGACAGATGGCAATACCGTCTGTCCAAGCTGTTTTTCAAGACTGAGCATTTGGCACCGTTCATCGTCAGCCAGTGCGTTAATTAGTCGATTGGAATGCGAAACCACCCAAACCTGTGAGTGCTCTGA
This sequence comes from uncultured Granulosicoccaceae bacterium, assembly GCA_937957915.1. Classification (GTDB taxonomy): domain Bacteria; phylum Pseudomonadota; class Gammaproteobacteria; order Granulosicoccales; family Granulosicoccaceae. The sequence goes on from CALGNZ010000005.1 coordinate 15,066, forward strand.
TGCATGCAGAATCAGTCTGGCCAGTGCCGGCAACAAGTCAGGATGGAGGCTTGTCTCCGGTTCGTTCAGGACCATCAGTGCTGGTGGTCTGGGAGTGAGCAGTGCGGCAACCCAGAGGATGTATCGCAGCGTGCCATCAGACAGCTCAGCGCCGGTCAGTGTGCGCAGCAGGCCATATTGCTTAAAGCGCAGAGAAAACCGCCCGTCGTCATGTATTTCAACCGTCAGCGAGGCACCGGGAAAGGCATCACTAATGGTTTCGTCAAGCCTGTGTGGATCACCTGTCTCTCGAATCGTCTGAATAGCTGCTGCCACATCACGACCGTCGTGATGCAACACCGGGGTTCGTGTACCCAGTTGTGCCTTGCGAGCGGGGGCGTCGCGATCAGTGCGAAAGTGATCGTAAAAGCGCCAGTTGCGAATAGTGTCGCGCAGGCTGAAGATTTCAGGCGCACTAGCCGGGTCGGCGCCGTTGTCGAACAGGCTTTGCCGGGTACTCAGGTGCTGGTTAATGACCTTCCACTTACGTCCGTCGCGAATCTTCACCATCGGTCCCTCGCGATGTACGAGTGCGCTGGCAGTGCGGTAAAAATCGCCCGCCCAGATGCACTCGTGTTTTATTTCCGGGTCGCGGGTAAAGGCAGATCTGGAAGGCTCGGGCAGGCCCAGCGAGATACTATAGCCGAAGTCGTCTGCTGCGAACCCCATTTTTAGTCGGATCACATCCTGTCTTGGTGTGCCTTCAACCGGCACTTCACCACTGAGCATGCGGCTGGTGATTTTTTCCGGGCCTGCCCAAAACGTTGAGCTCAAGCCGCCCTCTGCGGCAAGTGAATTGATGACGCCGCCCTGCGCGGTGTCGGCGAGCAGTTTCAGTGATCGATACAAGTTTGATTTGCCGCTGCCATTGGGGCCGGTGATGACATTGAGCTGACCCAGAGGAGCCACCAGCTTTAAAATGGAGCGGTAGTTGTTGATAGATAATACGTTCAGCATGTTGCATGGTATCTTACCTGTTTACCGGTCAGAAACACCGGTTACCAGCAATAGAGAAAATAGCGAGAAACACATGTCTGACAAGTCGGTAACCAATCCTGATTCAGGTCCAGCTTATCGCTCAGGAGAGCGAGCCACCGATGTGGTAGCAACCGAGTTAATGGGAGACGTGTGGCCGGTCGCATCACCGGGCGCTGATCCTGCAGAAGATCCGGTCCTGTACGGACATGTGGCGCTCACTCCACGAGGCGCTTTTGAGGTTCGAAGCGTGCAGACTTTTAGTCTGGAGTACACCGTTGGTCGCTACGGAATCGATGACACTGGCAGTATCAGAGTGGTGTTCCGCTTTATGGGAGACTGGGGTGATCTGCAAACGTCAGACCCGTCTGCCTACAATTATGTCTCCGCCCATACCGACACAGACTCGAGGTTGTCGTTACAGTATTCGAAAACTGGTCATCAACGGCCCTGGTTCCGTTGCCTGACGGTGCGCCTGCATGGTGGCTACCTGAGCGAGGGAGATAAAATCACGATTGTATTCGGCGACAACAGCAAGGGTTGCCCCGGTATGAAAATGCAGTCGTTCTGCGAAGCCGGTTTTGAGTTCAAGGTGTTGGCAGATGTCTGTGCAACGGGTCACTACGTGCCTCTGCCTGAATCACCCTATATTTCGATTGTGCCCGGGCCCACGACTCAGTGGAAGGCGATAGTGCCAACACTGCGCCAGCCTGGTGAGCGGTTTCAGTTCGGCTTAAAAGCGGAAGACAAATGGGGTAATCCCACGCCTCTGGCCAGTGGCCGCTTTCGCCTGCGCAGCAGTCTGGCTATTGAAGGGCTGCCGGAGTTTGTTGACTATCCGCTGGGCGACAAGTCGATCTGTATAGAAAACTTAAGCGCTAAAGTCGAGGGTACAGCTCGTATAGAAGTGATCGACGAAAACGACAACTGCGTGGCTGAAGCCGGCCCGCTGTTAATCCGCAAAGGTTACTCCGGTTACTGGGGCGATTTGCACGGCCAAAGCGGAGAGTCTATTGGAATCACCACGTCGCGCAGCTACTTTGATTTTGCGCGTAATAAATCATTCCTCGATGTCGGCGGACATCAGGCCAATGACTTTCAGGTAAACAATGCATTCTGGAAATACCTCAATGAGCTGACTGCCGAGTATCACGAGGATGGTCGCTTTGTACTTTTCCCGGGCTATGAGTGGTCTGGTAATACCGCAGTTGGCGGCGACAGAAATGTATTTTTCATAGAAGAAGGGCGGCAGATCCACCGTTCATCGCATGCACTAATCAGTGATCGCACTGACTTACACACCGATGCCCCCACCGCAGAAATTCTGTTCGACACATTGAAAGACGAAGACTGTGTGATCTATGCACATGTCGGCGGTCGCTATGCTGATATCGCACAGGCGCACGATGGCAAACTCGAAACTGCGATGGAAATCCATTCGGCCTGGGGCACATTTGAGTGGCTGTTAACCGATGGTTTCCCGCTCGGGCATCGCAGCGGCGTGGTATGTAACAGCGATGGCCACAAGGGCAGGCCGGGTGCCAGCTATCCGGGTGTGGCAACCTTTGGCGCCTATGGCGGCCTGACCTGCTTTTTAACTGACGACTTTTCGCGCAAGGGATTATTCGAATGTATGCGCCGGCGTCACCACTACGGTACCACGGGCTGTCGTATGCACATGGATGTTACCGTTGACTTTAAATCAGAGTCCACGCTCTATCATCGTGACCCGAATTGCTTTGACTCACCCGCGACCGAGCAGGTGAAGCAAGCCATGATGGGTGACATCGTACAAACCTCTGATGACATCGTAACACTAAACCTTGACGTTGCCTCACATGCACCGATAGAACGGATCGAGATCCGTAACGGCACTGACGTACTCGAAGTTTACCGCCCCTATAACAAGGATGATCTTGGCAACCGAATTCGAGTGATATGGAGCGGTGCCGAGTATCGTGGCCGTGGCCGGCAAACCAACTGGATAGGCCGAGCCAGGTTTGACGGTTGTCAGATTAGCGGTATGCAAAAGATCAACGCCTGGAACCACGAGCGACTGCTTGCGCAAAATGGCAGTGACACCGTTGAGTGGAATGCCATGACCACCGGTAACTTTGGCGGCTTTGATGTATGGCTCGATGATGTGTGGCTCGATAATGCAGGCACGGGTGGAGACTCAGGCTCTGCTTTCGATTTGTCGAGTAACCATGGTTCGTTGCAACTGCCACTGGCTCAGATCCAACTCGATGATCATAGCCTTGATGCCGGAGGATTAGAAAGAAAAATCAGAGTGTTTCGATTGCCTGAACAGTTAACGGTAAAAGAGGTTAAACACAGCGTTAATATCCCGTTGACTTCAAGTGGAGATAATCCGCTGTGGATATGTGTCACCACTGAAGATGGCTTTCAGGCCTGGAGCAGTCCATTGTTCGTTTACCGATAGTACACACAGGCTGCACGGAAAATAGCGATGACTGAGCATGCACTGGACCCGTTAACGGAGCAGGAAATTACAGCTGCTGTACAGGCGGTAAAACAAAGCGCAGGTCTTGATGAATCAGCCTGGTTTGAAACGGTATCGCTTGCAGAGCCTGACAAGGCCGAGCTTGCCGCTTACGACCGCAGTAGTAGTGACTATCGTAGCGGTAACCCCGGGAATGGCAATCGTGGGAACAGCGATGAAAGCGAGGCATCGATAGAAAGACGAGCTTATGTGTGTTGCTACGAGCCGTCCAGCAACCGTACTTATCAGGGCTTCGTGAATGTCCGCACCGCTGAACTGCAAAGCTGGAACCATGTGCCCGGCGCGCAGGCTCGCATTGTGTCTGAAGAGTTTGCCGCTGCCGATAAACTGGTCAAATCTGATCAGCGGTTTCGCGATGCCTGTGCCATGCGCGGCATTACTGATCTGAACAAGGTGTTGGTTGAGTCGTGGGCCGCGGGTAACTATGCGATAGACGAAGAGCAGGGCGAGCGCATCGCCTACTGTTATTGCTGGTTGAGCAATGATGCCGGAGACAACCGATACGGCAGACCTATTGGCAACCTGCATCCGGTTGTCGACTTACGCCGTCGCAAAGTGATCAGAGTCGACGATTTTGGCGTTATTGAAACCCCGCCTGACACTGCAGCAATTCGCCCCACGCAAGATCTGCGTAACGATATAAAACCGCTGCAGATCACCCAGCCCGAAGGGCCGGGTTTCACCGTTGACGGCTATCAGGTCAAGTGGCAGAACTGGCAGCTACGCGTAGGCTTTGATATTCGTGAAGGGCTGGTGTTGCATTCAATCGGGTATTCAGACAAAAACCGGCTGCGGCCGATTATGCATCGTGTTTCGATGCCGGAAATGGTCGTGCCCTATGGTGACCCGGCGCCAGGCAACTTTCGCCGCAACGCTTTCGATACCGGAGAATACGGCATCGGTCAGGCGCTTGATTCTTTAACGCTTGGCTGTGATTGTCTCGGCCACATTCATTACTTCGATGTGTGTTCGCATGACTGGTCCGGCAATCCGGTTGTCAAGAAGAATGCGGTTTGCATGCACGAGGAAGACTACGGTCTGTTATGGAAACACACCGATGCGCAAACCGGGCAATCACGGGCGGTACGATCTCGACGACTGGTGATCTCTTCTATTTGTACCATTGGCAACTATGTGTACGGCTTTTATTATTACTTCTATCAGGACGGCACCATCGGCGTTGAAGTGAAGGCGACGGGTATACCCTTTCCCACGGCTATTGCTGCTGGTGAAGCGTCAGAATTCGGAACGATAATAGCCCCCGGTGTGCAGTCCCACGTGCATCAGCATGTATTCTGCTTTCGCTTTGATATGTCTGTTGATGGCCAGCATAACTCGGTCAGTGAGGTAGAATTTGCAGCAGCGCCAGTGGGTCAAAACAATCCACACGGCAATGCGATAAAAATCAATGAGCGCAAGTTGCCATCGGAAAGCGATGCACAAAGAGAGATTAGCCTCGGTACAGCAAGGTATTGGCGCGTACTCAATACAAAGTCGCTCAACCGCTTTGGTAAACCGACCGCTTACCGGCTGGCGCCTGGCGCAAATGCGTTGCCATTTTTACATCCGGAGTCGAGCGTTGCCAAAAGAGCGGGTTTTATGTTTAAACATTTTTGGGCAACGCAATTTGCTGCTGACGAGAAGTATCCGGCGGGCTGGTATCCGAATCAAAGTGCGGGTGGAGACGGGTTACCTCGATGGACAAAGGCAGATCGTAGCCTGGAGCAAACCGACGTGGTGGTTTGGTACACACTGAATTTTCATCATCTGCCACGACCTGAAGACTGGCCGGTTCAACCAGTAGTCTACGCCGGCTTTCACTGGCACCCTGATGGATTTTTTGATGAAAACCCGGCACTCGATGTGCCGCCTAACAGGGGTGAGTAACAAGCTGTACCGCGTGTAAAGATTAAATAGTCGATTGTGGCCAATTGGGTCAAGGGGACTGCAGCATATTGAGTTTGGTCTTCGAGTGAAACGCGCGCGGTTGACATCCCTGCCGGGGGGCTTCAGTTTTGAAAAGACAAATACGCAGCAAACAGTCTTTCTACGGCTGAGCGTAGGGTGTCGGTGAGTGACTCGAATCGCACCAATCGTTTGGGTGCATTTGGCACTTTGAGATTAATCGCGGCAGCGCGGCGCAAACAGTCATCCCTGTGGCGAAATACCATCGGCATCGTAAATAATCTGGCCTGAACTAAAAACGCTGATCAAGCCAACCCACAACGTCTGCAAAAATCTCCGGGGATTCCGGCTCGTTGAAAATTTCGTGATAAAGGCCTGGATAAATTTTCAATGTTTTATCACTGGACGACACGGTATCAAACAACTGCTGTGACCCTGCCGGATCGGTTATCACATCATCGCCACCGTGCATAATCAGAATCGGCTTATCGATGTTTTTTGCCTGACTGACAGTCTCTTTCATCGCCGCGAACGTTTCTGAAACAAACTTTGCCGATAGCTTGTTTCTGTTGACCAGCGGATCCTGCAGGTATTGCTGAACTACCGCTTCGTCTCTGCAAAGACCCTTGATATCGAGTTTAATCATGCCCATTGTCGGCGCTACTTTAGCGATGAGCGCGGTCAGTGCTATCTGCCACTCGGGCGGTTGCTGCGGGCTTTGTATAGACGCGCCGGAAAGCAGGATGCCATCGTACAGTTCCTGATGATCGAGCATCATATGGCTCACGATCAAACCTCCCAAACTGTGTCCGAGAATAACTATCGGTGTATCCGGTTGCTGTCTGCGCAGGTCAAGTGTCAGCGCAAGCACCGGTGCATGGAAATCAACAAAGTCATCAATATGGCCGCGTCTGCCGGCTGACTGTCCATGCCCTGGTAAATCAATCGATGCCACGCCATAGCCGGCTGCGTTTAAAGCTGCGACCAAAGGTGCATAGCGACCACAGTGTTCGCCGAGGCCGTGCACAATGACGACGATACCTTTCGGGCTTTCAACCGGCCAGCGCTGTTCGAACTGCGCAGTATCAGTGTTGCTTTCAGATAGACTGTTCATAGGGCGGGTATTTTAGCATCAATTGGTGGGTGCTCGATCCCCGTTAGCAGATTCGTGGCGCAATGGCGACGTATGCCAGGCCATTGTGGGAGGACAACTCCGTTTGAACGAACATGTCGTACATGAGCTGTGTTTTAGTAAAACTTGCGTTGTCGATGTATAAAGCAACAATGTTGGAAGATTCCTAATCGACGATCATGTCCCACTCGCGCTGGAAATAAATTAGCGAGTATCCGCACGCCAGGCATCGCTAAGCCAGCGGCCGATATCCAGCCGCCGATCAAGCTGCAATCCGTTTTCAATTAGCGAGCTTGTGGTTTCATCGGTGAGTCCGGCAAATTCACAGCAGTGTTTTATCTTTGCCAGATGCGCTGCTTCATCCATTGGTTTTGCGGGTGATCCATAGACTTCCACAATAGTGTCAGATACCTGTTCACCGTTTGTCAGTGCAATAGTTATCTGTTGCGGTTGTAGCGCATTTGGATCTGTTGTGCCGTCATCTGTGACGGTAATACGGTTTGCCAGTTCAGCAATTTCAGCATCATGCAACGAGTCTGTTGAAAAATCGAACAGCCCTACGGTGCCGCGTAACAACGCGACTGCACCTGTGTACTGCATACTGAGCCTGGCTGTATTCGGCGCCATCTCACTGGAGAATGGTCGGTTAACCAGTCGCGGTATCAATGGTGGGGCGCTCAGCGTTACCGAGGCGACTTCCCTAGCGCTAAACCCGTGTTGCTTTTGCAGTGCCTGTATGGCATCGAGTCCACCATGCGTGGCACGACCAGTGGGGTAGGGTTTATACGAGAGTTCTGTTATTCGGCGTGTATCTGCAAGTGCATCAATGAGTGGCGCAATGTTTCCTTCGGGCTCAAACAATTGCAGATAACCGTAAGGCCCGTCTATGACATCTTCCGGTGCAGATATACCAGCCTCAACCAGATCAGCTGCGATCACCGCGTTACGGGCATTGAACCCAATTTGCATTGGCAAGACGGCAGTTCCCTCTGTGTGGGCCTGCATGGTGCCGCACATCTGACTGTACACGTGGCCAAATGCCTGAATAGTTTGCTCAAGCGTAAATGACCTCAGCTGCGCTGCCATTGCTGCCGCACCAAAGGCGCTGGCTGTCGCCGGTCGAAAAAACCATAGCCCTTGTGTGCTCGACAAACCCACGGCTATTGCAATATCTACCGCTGCACAAATTGACTTGATAAAGTGCCGCCCCGCGGTGCCGGTGTTATCAGTACCACCAGATCGTTGTTCCACCTCTGCAAGCGCTGTTGCCAGTATGCCTGCCATGGGGTGCACCACAGCACCCTCGTGCACGCAATCAAACTCCTGCCCGTGTATTTGGTACCCGTTGATAAAGGCGGCTGTCTGCGCAGGAAATCCATCACCTCGACCAAGCACCCGACAAGGTCCGCCCATACCCCAGGCGGGTGCGGCACGATGCACTGCATCTGCATAGGTGGCGTTGGAACCTGCAATGCCGACAGCGAGCGCATCGAGCAAAATCATCGATGCGCGCTCAGTGGTGTCTTTATTCAGAGAGAGCTTTTGTGCGTTGACGGCGTGTTTGGCGAGAGCGACGACCGAACTATCTGTTGACATTGATTTTCTGCAGTGTGGTTTACAGAGGTTATACCATTCAATAGGGGAGATCGGGCAAGTGCTTTTTGCCGGATCAAGCATCAGCAGGATTGTGCGCACTGGCAGGCGAAGATTCTGCATAGCTGCTGGATCTATCCTCAATACCGGATAAACACGGGAATCCAGGCCAGTCTGCGACTATCGCAGAGACCGTGGCAGTGCAGCGTTACCTGCAGCGTTGCCTGCTGTGTTTATTAGTGGGAAAATCACGACTGCTGTAGGGTGTTTGTCACTGCTTGCTTGCGCGATAGCCTTGTGTTTATCTGTGTGCCTCGAGACTGAATACCACGTAAGCCCGCATGCAAAGCGTAATGCGGATTGTTCTGCAAATTTACCTGAATGGACCAGGTTTTATCACCAATGACTGAGACACAATGACTTCTCTGAATCAACGACAACAGCGTGCCTGTGAATTAATGGCTGCTGCAAATCTGGATGCAATAGCCTGTGTGCCGGGCCCCAATTTTAGTTACCTGACCGGCGTTGATTTGCACCTGATGGAGCGACCCACTTTATATGTGCTGGCGCGCGACGGGCAGCAGCATGCCATCATACCTGCACTGGAACGTCAGCAGTGGGATACCGCAATGCCGGCCACCAGTACCAGCTACTGGGCTGATGAAGACGGGCCGGCCGCAGCCTTTGCTGCGCTTGCAGCCAGCCTTGGCAGCTGTGTGCTCGGCGTTGAAGGCTTGCGCATGCGAGCGGCCGAGTTCCTCGCTTTGCGACAGCACTGGCCAGAGCAGCAATTAGTAAACGCTGACAACGCGTTGATGCCGATGCGTATATGTAAAGACGCAGAAGAAATAGCCGACCTGCGCCGTGCCATTGATATTAGTGAAACAGCGCTGGCAGAGGTGATTCACACAACCCGTATCGGTGATAGCGAAACTGCGATTGTCGCAAAGTTGAAGGCCGCCATGCTGTCACACGGTGCAACCGGTTTTGCATTTGAGCCTATCGTGCTTAGCGGTGGCGAGGCTGCTAATCCACATGGGCATCCGGCTGATCGCACACTCGAGCCTGGCCAGGCTTTGCTGATCGATTTTGGTGCGAGCTATGGCGTTATGCACGCAGATATTACGCGCACGTTTTTTATTGAGCATGTTAGTGATGAGCATCGCGCCATCTACGAAACCGTGAAACTTGCCAATGAGCAGGGCAAGCTGGCGACCAGGCCAGAGGCACTGGTGGAAGCGGTAGATGCCGCTGCCACTTCAGTGCTTGCAGAGTCAGCGTATGCGGATATGATCCTGCATAAAACCGGTCATGGTCTCGGACGCGAGGTTCATGAGGCACCGCAGGTAATGCGTGGTAACACGATGCCGTTGCAGGCAGGTATGGTGATTACCGTTGAACCGGGGCTTTACCGTGCCGGAGAGATTGGCGTTCGCATTGAAGATGATGTGTTGGTGACTGAAAGTGGTCACGAAAGTCTGACGAGCTATTCGAGGGATATTCAGATAATTGGTAAATAGGTATTGCGCCCTGCCAGGGCCTTCATTTTTGAATAGCCAGGGTTCAAAAAGACCAATAACGAAGCAAAAAGTCTCCATGCGGCCGGACGTAGGGTGTTGGTGAGCGACGCGAACCGCACAAATCGAACAGGTGCGTGCCGCATTTTTGAGATTGACCGCTGAAACGGGCCGCGTCAACAGCCGTCCCTGTCTGACAGTGCTCTCTGCGCTATTCATGGCGCGCCAATCCGCTACTTCATTCAATCTCAAAGCTGATTAAAGGCGGGTAGAACGATTGTGGTAGATGACAGTTTGCGCGGAAAATTCGATTCCAAAGTTATTGGCGTCATAATAGCCAGAATCGTTCTGAAGCCTGGCAAAACATCTACGGCAGGTTTGGTGGAATGACCGGCAAGTGCGCACTGTCAGTTGGCCGGGCGTGTGAGCCAGTACGGTCGGCATTATGGCCAGAACTATTCTCGTGAAAGTTTATGCTGTTAAAGAGTGTGTATGCGTAATGTAAAGAAAGTTGCCTCTGATGATAGCCATGGTATTGATTGGGCAATCAGTGCGCTCAGGGAGCTTGTGCCTGACCAGCATCAGTTTTTTACTCGTTGGTTAAGTTCAGAAAGTTCGGATGATCCTTTAGCCGCTCGCACGGGTTATGTGCACTGTATCTTGCAATTCGATCAACACAATGGCATTACGCCTGAACTTCCTGAATGGGTAACGCCGAATCAGCGAGACAGTATTTCCCGGTTGGTGGATGACGGTGGCAGCAACTACATCGGTAACCTGTCGGGAGAATTGTGCGTTCTCTGTATAAATCAGCCAGTCGGTAAGCCACAAGGTCGGTTGATATTGCTGGGTATAGATCTGATAGCCAGTGTGATTCCCGAGATATTTCCTGACACTCGGTTAACTCGATCCGAATTGCGTGTTTTATTACAGCTGATGATTGGGTACTCACTAAAAGAGGCGGCGCAAGTAGACAATGTTAGCTACGAAACCAAACGCAGCCAGTTGAAAGCTGTTTTCGTCAAAACCGGAACCAATAAGCAGGCGGCCATTACGTCAATATTGCTCTCGCATATTTTGATTAATTTTGGTTCAGATTACTCTCGTGATGACAAAGATGACGCTCACGAAGTGTTCTATCGCTACCATCGCGAGTGTCTGCCAGCGAAGTCACGCAGGCATGTCGTTGTCAATGATGATGGTTCTCACATCAGAATGCTGGATTTTGGATCTATCAGTGGTATGCCTGTGATATCTCCGCATCACCTTGGTCTGGTATACATGACTGATGAAGAAAATGAGTTGTTTGAGACACTGGGGATAAGGCTGATTGTTCCGCTGCGCAACGGGGCATTGGGTCCGCTTGATCCATTGATGCTTACAGAACAGCATTTACGGCATGCTATGGACGGCATTCGGTTAGCGCAGAATATGTTCTGTGGCGGAAAAGCGAACATACTTGCTCCGCTAAGCTCGTGTTTTTATGCTTTACATTATGCGCATTGTTATCCTGATGCTGTGGATAATCTCATCTTTGTCGGTGCCAGTTACAAGACATTGAGAAAGCAGAGTTCTGCGGAGCGATTCCGTACCTACTTACATGGAATTGCGATGGGCAACCGATGGTTAATGCCAAAGTTTTTACAATATCTGGCGCAGCAAACGGAAAATTCAACGCTGGTCCGCACAATGTTTGATAAAAGTTATGCTGACAGCCCGGCCGATTTGAAGGTCATAGAAAAAGACTTTGCCGATCCGCGTAGCTCGCATGCGTTCGAGCTGAAAATTCGATATTCATTGATATCGATACAGCATGACCTCTACTACCAGGCGCTGCAAGACTGGTCGCAAATCCATGACCTGCGCGCTATCAATATTCACTTCATTCACGGTGTTGATGATCGGCTTCATCCCTATGTCGGTATTGAGCAGTTAGTCAATACACTGGCTAACGCGAAGGCTTATCCCATCGAGGGGGCAGGGTCGTTTATCTACCATGACAATACCCCTGTATTTCTTAAAATTGTGCGGGATATTGTCAGAACCCCGCAGCCAGTGCAGCAAAGCTAAACTGCGTAACAGAAAATGCTTGCCGACAGTCTATTGTAAAACCTTACACCGTATTGCGAATGCTCACACCCCGTTGCGAACCCATTGTGGCTTCTGGCCTTTCTGCAAAACAGCTCTGACATTATCATGAGCGCGATTCCAGATTCGCATTGTTGTATCGTGAGCCACGCCGGCAACGTGAGAGGTTAACAGACAGTTCTCCAGGCCAATGAGCGGGTTGTCAGCCGCAATGGGCTCCACTCCGAATACATCGATAGCGGCAGCGGCGATTGTTCCGTTTTTTAGTGCGGTGGCCAATGCCGGTTCATCAACGATTCCGCCTCGTGCGCAACAAATAAAGTGTGTGTTGCTGCCCATTGTATTTAGTGCTTCAGCGTTGATCATCATACGAGATGTGTCGTTGAGATCTGTGCAAATGCAGACAAAATCAGATTGCTGATACAGTGTAGGTTTGTCTGTGGCCTGAGCGTTTAATGACGCCGCCAGCTTAGAGTCAACTGTGCCGGTGTCGTTGTAGAGTATATTCATACCAAAAGCCTGAGCGCGCCGGGCAAGTGCAGAACCGGTATTGCCAAAGCCGATAATTCCCAGTGTTTTTTCAAAGAGTTCGAAGGTTTGCGTGGTGAGCTTTCTGGCCGAAGCCCAGTCTGCCTGCTGTGTCAATTCAAGTGCTTTCGGTAATTGTTTGGAGATAGTAAGCATCAGTGCCAGGCAGTGCTCGGCTACAGCCTCTTTGTTGACGCCCTCCAGGTTGCAGGCCGGAATTCCGCGCTTAGCAGTCGCTTCAAGATCAAGGGTTTCGTAACCTACACCGAGGCGCTGCACAATCTTTAGATTCGGTGCGGCACTGAGGATTTGTTCGTTGACCGGCTCCATGCCAATGATAAATGCTTCAGCGTCTTTGACTTTCTGTAGGTCATCATCGCTATACAGGCCGTTGTCTCCCACTTCAACTCGAACCGATTCGACGTCGCCCGGGATAATATCTTCCAGATCAGGTCTGACACGTAGCAGATAGGCGATTTTCATTGTAGTAGTCCGTCGTTGAATCGGTTATGACACACAGTGTCCCTGTTCTTTTACTGCGGTTCAAGCGATGCGTGAGGAATTTATAGTCCAGTGGCTCTGCCGTTAGTAACTACCGGGTCAGAGCCGAGGTGTGGCTTTATTGCTAAGCGCGGTGGTCCTTTGAGAAACTCGAGTATTTGTGTTTGACCGATACTCAACGTTAATACCACAAACCGCTTACATGCCAGCGTGGACGCACACGCACCCGCGGGTAGGTCGGTACGGTTACGCCAGACAGTAATTCGCGAAGTCGCTCCACCGGTGCAGGTGCAGGTGCAGTCGGCAGCGGTGCAATCTCACCGAGGCGCGCAATTCGCTGTTCGGTTGGCGGGTGAGTGCGTAGTGCGGCAGGTACCGGTGCGCGCTTGCCGGGGACAATAGTGTTCCAGAAGCCACCACGTTGAATTCGCTCGAGCTTGCGCAACGCCGATGCCAGACCGGCGGCATCTCTGGTGAGCTCTACGGCGCCAAGATCAGCAGTAAACTCGCGTGAACGTGAAAGTGCCAGTTGCATCAGTGTACTGATAACGGGCGCGAAGATCATGGCTGCCAGTTGCAGAAGCCCCAGGCCTGTTGATACGCCAAATATCGCCAGTGGAATAGCAAGCAGCAGCAGTAGTTGTCCAATCTGCGAAATGGTACCCAGCACTCTGGACACAAAATCAGCCAGACCCATCACCCGTGTGTCCTGATGGCGAATATGACTGATTTCATGGGCCAGTACACCTGCCAGTTCACGCGGGTTCATCACGCGTAATAATCCGTCAGTTACTGCTACTGCCGCTTCATCGTTGCTGCCGACAGCGAACGCATTCAGCATTCGAGACGGCACGTAATAAAGGTGTGGCACAGCAGGTAAGTCTGCGCGTCTGGACAGTTCGTCAAATACCTGATGAATACCCTGTGCCGCCTGCCTTGGCAGAGGCCGGGCGTTAGACATGCGTAAAACCAGGGCCGGTGAAAACCGGGGGCCTATTACTGCCATCGCCAGACAGGCCAGCAGTGCGATCAGCGCACCGAGCCATCCCTTGATTAGTGCTCCCAACGCGACCAGCAGTGCTGTCATTGCGATTAACAGCACTGCAGAATGAATGGCATTAATACGTTTGTGGCGTTCCAGTTCCTCGATGTTCATTCGACGCTCCCAGAAGTTAAGGTGGCGTATTATAACTACAAAGCTGCCTGATCTGTCGTTCTGCCGAGACTGCGTTATTAGCCCGAACGCCGGCGGGCAAACGATCATTGCGCCAGGCTTTGTTCACCTGACAGGCGAGCGCTAAACAACCAGTATGACGCTGCGACCGATGACCCGCGAGCATGTTCTGACAGCACCAATAACGGTCTGGTGGCTCAAACCGGCAGACTCAGAAGGCGTCGGTTACAAGCTGATACATATTTATACCGATGTAATGTCGATACTTCGTCCTGAACACGGGTGATTGTGTTTATCTCAATCAAATGTCAGGAGAGTTACGATGCAACCGATTTTTCAAAGAACGCTTAGCTCGCTATTTTTCGTCAGTGCAATCGTGGTATCCGGTTGTGATAGCGATGATGATGCGGGTACCTCGAATATCGATTCAGGCACTGATCAGCCCATTGCATTGCAGTGGTCACCCTGTGAGGAGGATAGCAGGCTGGAGTGTGCGAGTCTGGAAGTACCTATGGTACACGCCGACCCTGAAGGGGAGAAGATAACACTGGCCCTGAATCGTCTGCCAACCCCGTCGGGCGCCAGGCAGGGAAGTTTGTTGTTCAACCCGGGTGGGCCAGGTGGTTCCGGTCTGGACTTGGTTTTCATCATGGCAGACGAAGACCTTGTTCCTGCCGCAGTACGCGATGCCTACGACATTGTTGGCTTTGACCCGCGAGGGATAAATAAAAGTACACCAGTCGATTGTAGTGAGTTTACCGACGAGGATATCGAGGATTACCCACTGGATTTTTCTGACCTGCAATCCTATGAGCAAGACAACGCTCTATACGTACAACAGTGTGTCGACAAATACGGTAGTTACCTGCAGCATCTTGGCAGTGCTGATGTTGTTGATGACATGGAACTGATCCGCAAGGCACTGGGTGAAAGCCAACTCGACTTTATTGGCTATTCCTACGGCACTCGTCTGGCGGGTCTATATGCACAGACGTACCCGACAACCACTGGCCGGGTTGTGCTGGATGCCAGCTTGCCCAACACGCACGGGGCGGCCGAGCTTTTCGAAGAACAGCTCATGCCGCATGAAAACAATCTGAGGTTATTTGCAGAAATCTGCCAGTCACACAGTGACTGTGATCCGGTAGCTTACAAGCAGCAGATCATCGACCACACAAACGGCTTAATCAGTGCTGGAAGCGAGGCCGAACTTGACACAGTCGGGGCACTATTGCTGACTGCTATTCAGGAGCCGCAAATTGCATCAGAACTATCTGTGCCGTTTTATGACTATCTGCAATCAGGGGACTTCAGTCAATTGGAGACTATTGTTGATATGATTGAGGGTGCGGACGAAGTTGAGTTTGATGAGGAAGCAGCCCAGCGTGCAGTGATTTGTGCTGATGATGCAGCGCGGCCCTCGATAGAAGAGGTCGAAGCCTTGCGTGCCCGTTTCAATGAACAGAGCGATCTCGTTGCCGAACTTCAGTTGATCGGTGTGGCCACGTGCCTGGGATGGCCCGAGGCACTGCGTCCGCTGCCACCCATTGCCACCGATACAGCGCCTGAACTTCTGGTCATTGCAGGGATTGCAGATTCACAAACTCCTGCGCAGTGGAGTGAGAGAATGGCGCAGGCGATCGGCGGGCGCTACTTATTGTCAGAGCACCTGGGGCATACGGTGGTGTTTAATGATAGTAATTCCTGTGTTGACCAGGCGGTGATTGATTATCTGATCGACGGTGTATTGCCTGATCAGAGTGTTTGTGCCGTGCCCTAGTTACTGCAGTGGTCTTTGCGACAGTTGAATGCGAAAGAGTTCGAGTTGAGGTTCAATAAACTCAGGTGGCTCGCAATACCACAATGTAAAAGCAGGTAGACGCCCGGGCAGCCTGTCCGGGCGTTTTGCAATCTGGCGCAATGTACAAGTCGGTCAGGTCAGACAAACTTACCACAGCGATCAACAGACCCTTTTGATACAATAGTATGAAACAGGCGGTTACCCCGTTGAAGCACAGCGGTAGTGATAGGAACACTCTGTGTTGAACGGTTAGCCGATAACATTTCAGAAGCACTGTGGAAACACTATTGAATCAGCGCTCGCAACCGTCAATCGCCATCATTGGTACAGGGGCTCTGGCGTGCATCTTTGCCACTCGTCTGAGTGCTGTTGCAAACATTCATGTCATTGGCAGTTGGCAGGATCAAATAAACGCAATCAACTCGAATGGCATAACATTGCACGAACTGGATGGCTCCAGCCAAACGGTATCGGTAATGGCGAGTTGCCATCCTCAACAAGCGGGGTTAGTGTCGGCAGACTACGTCATCGTATTGGTAAAGAGTTTTCAAACAGAAGCGGCGATCCAGCGCATCAAGTGTTGCGTTAAGCCTGAAACGGTTGTCTTAACGCTGCAAAATGGCCTGGGAAATATCGAAAAATTGCAAGAGGGTCTGCCCGATCATTTCATCAGTGCCGGGATAACCATGCAGGGTGGAAATATCAAAAGTATCGGAAACGTGATTCATGCAGGCAACGGCCAGACCGTTGTCGATGACGCGCCGCAACTTGTCGGGTTACCTGAGCTATTCAATGCCGCAGGTGTTCCCACCGACACTGCACGGCAATCGGGGGCACGCTCAATTAGCGAGGTGCTATGGCGCAAACTAACCATCAACTCTGCCGTCAACCCGCTCACTGCGCTATTGGGGCAAACCAACGGATATCTGGCAGATAACGACGCCGCACGAGCATTAAGTGAGGCAACGGCTGTCGAAACCGCACAGGTAGCCCGGCTTGAAGGGGCGTGGCCAGACCCCGCTGCGAGCCCAGCAGACTCGCGGTATGCAAGCGCCGCGGCAGTCACTAAAAATGGCGCGGCAGTCACTGAAAACGCCGTGGCAGTAACTGCGAATGGCGCGGCAGTAACAGCAAATGCAGCAGCTATAACCACCAGCGCTGCCAGTGTCACCGGCCCCAATCGATCATCAATGTTGCAGGATATCAGTCGCGGCAGTCGCACCGAAATAGATTCTATTTGCGGTGAGGTAGTCAGGCGGGCAAAGCTGCATGGGCACCCGGCGCCGTATAATGAGGCGTGGTGGACTTTAGTTCGGCAGGCTGAAAAAAATACCAGCGGGTCCGGCGGGCGTCCACTCCATTCAATTGAAGCGTTGGTGCAACTCACTGCCAATTCGAACCGTTAGGCAAGCGTGGTGCTGTGGGCCTGCGCGAGTTTCCGGTCGTATTAAATTCGTTGTCATCGGTATATCTATAGAATGTCAGGTTCATGTTGAACCGCAACCATGTAGATTGCACATTCGGTTCACAATAAAGGAAGCACCCCATGAAATTTGTTCTGATTATTCTCGCCGTCGGTGTTGTTTGGTACGTCGCACAACAGTTTATGAACAGTGGCAAAGCAAAAGAGAATATTCAGCTCGGGCAGGAATTTCTGGCAAAAAATCAACAGGCAGATGGTGTGCAAAGCACCGCGTCCGGATTGCAATACCAGGTACTGGAGCCAGGCACAGGCAGTGTGCATCCCACCGCCACCGACCGCGTTAAGGTTCACTATCATGGCACACTGATTGACGGCACCGTCTTTGATAGCTCTGTTGACCGGGGCGAGCCAATCTCGTTTGGCCTGAACCAGGTGATTCCCGGCTGGACAGAAGGGCTGCAACTCATGGTTGAAGGTGAAAAGACCCGGCTTTTTATTCCGAGTACGCTGGGTTACGGCAATCGCGCGGCAGGAAAGATAAAACCCGGATCCACACTGGTATTTGATGTGGAGTTAATAGGGATCAATGTCGACTAAACTAGAAAACTGGTAGTTGTATGTGAGCCACACTGCTGCGCGGCTGTCAGTCAAACATTCGCTTTTTGATATTACGATAAGCCAGCCAAAACGCCAGCACGCCAAGGCCGATCAGGTAGCCCAGATGAACCACCACCATCGGTGGTGAAATGGGTAGCTCGGTCATCCATGGTCTGATCAGTGCCACCAGGTGTGTCATTGGCAGCAACCAGGCAAGCCACTGCACCGCTGCAGGAAAACGATCAATCTCGAAGAACACACCGGAGAATACAAACATTGGTGTAATCCAGAAGGTGAAGAAATAGCTGAAGAACTCGTAGCCGCGCGCGCACGACGTTGCAAACAGGCCATACGACGCAAAGCCGAGAGACGCGATAAACACTACAGGTATCATTAACAGCGAACCGCTTAATGAAATCACGCCGCCCCACAGCCAGCCTACAATCAACACGCAAACAGCAGCGAATAGTGCCTTCAATGCAGACCATAGTACTTCACCCCACAGCAATTCAAACAGGCTGACAGGCGAGGCCAGCATCGCGTCCCAGGTACGCTGCATGGCATAGCGTGAATAGGAACCAATTGTCGTTTCAAAGCTTGCCGAGAACATCGCAGCGTAGGCGATCATGCCAGGTACAATGAACGCCAGGTAGTCAACGCCACTCATCGTATCGATAAAGGCACCCAGTCCAAAGCCGAACGCAAACAAAAACAGCGTCGGATTGACCACGTTACTGGCCAGTGATGAGGCGAGCATTGAACGCCACACCAGATAGTGACGCCAGACTATCGCAAGTGCGTATCGAGAGAAGAGAGTGCTCATTTATACCTCCCGCAACGCGCGCCCGGTCAGGCGCAGAAATACATCTTCAAGGTTGGCGTGCCTGTGCAGGTACTGTGTGTCTGTAGGTACCGTATCAACAAATGCTTTGGCATCCTCGGCGTAGACCAGCACGGAATCGCCAATGTCTTCGCAGTCCCATGCTGACTCGTCAAAGCCATCGACGAATGGTTTTTGTACCTCGAATACGTGGCCTTTTACATGGCGCTCGATCAGTTCGTCAGGCGTGCCGCTGTCCAGAATGCGCCCGTGATCAATAACAATAATGCGGTCGCAAAGGCGTTGAGCCTCATCCATATAGTGGGTTGTTAACAACAGTGTTACGCCACGCTTGCGCAGTGCGATCAGTTGCTTCCAGATCAGTACTCGCGCCTGTGGGTCGAGCCCGGTAGTGGGTTCATCAAGCACGACCAGTTCGGGGTTTGCCACCAGCGCACGCGCAATAATTAAACGCCGCCGCATACCGCCAGACAATTGCATCACCCGCGCATCGGCGCGATCAGACAATTGCATAAACTCCAGTAGTTCTGGCACCCGTGCTCGCACCGTCGCGCGATCAACACCAAAGTAGCGGCCATAGACTTCAAGGTTCATGCGTACTGACAGGTCCGGGTCGAGATTGTCGTCCTGTGGCACCAGCCCGATGCGTGCGAGTTCAGCTCTGGAGAGTTTACGGGCATCACACCCGAGGACCTGAAGCTCTCCGTCACTTACCGTGGAAAGTCCCATTAGCATGCGCATTGTCGTGGTCTTGCCTGCGCCGTTAGGCCCGAGCAGCCCGATACACTGGCCACGGGGAACCTCGAACGAAATACCGTCAACAGCGGTAAAGTCACCAAACCGCTTGCGCAGTGCTTTTGCGCTGACAATGGGCTCTGCAGTCTGACGTGCCCCGGTTTGTATGTTGTCGCTTGTATTGTCGAGACTGGCAGGTTCGTTGATCATTTGGCACGCTATGTTGGCTTGAACTGAGCTTGGCGTAATCGCAAACAGATTCTATGATGGTCCTGTATGTTGCTTTCACGATCATATAGGGCTCGTGTTGTGATGTCTGCATTCTACCATGGTACTGGTAGAGTTCGCTCTGGCGAGCGAATGGTGTATCCCTGCCGGGGGCCTTCATTTTTGAAGAAATCAGGAACGAATCAAAAGCCTTTCTGCGGCCAGACGCAGGGTGTTGGTGAGCGACGCGAGGCGCACCGCACCTATCGTTCGTGTATCTCTCAATGACTGTTAAACGGTATCAGAGTTCTCAGTGTACCGGGTTTGATTGAGTTTCCGCTGTTCCAGTCCGGATTCGATCAACTGATACAGTGATGGTATGAGCTTGTCTTTTGCTTCGTCGAGCGTTAGAAAGTGAAAGTTACTGAGCTCGTCGGGTGGTAGTTGAATTGCGGCGATTTGTTCGGCGCTAAGGACACCTCCATCGAACACGAATAGCAATATTTCTGATAGCTCTTCAGTTTCTTCACGATAATTGAGGCGCAGCAATTGACCAATCGGGACATCGATGCCCAGTTCCTCCCGTACCTCTCGTTTGCAGGCCTGCTGTGGTGATTCGTTTGCCTCGACTGTGCCGCCAGGTATTTCCCAAACTGGCTTGTAGGTGGGTACAACGAGCAGCACTTTGCCGTCAGTATTGGTGAACAGTGCGCCCGCTGCTGTGATCTTGCGAGGTAAGGTTTTAGAAAATGTTATGTCGTCAATCATACGGGAACAATAGCACGCTGGTAGAAGAATGTAAGGTCAGGCACGCTACCTGTTTACCTGATTAGAATTTCTGGCAAATTGCAGAAAGCCCGCCGAGATTCCCGCGGCATCGAGATTCCCGCAGCATCGGGATTCCTGACGCATAAGGTCACACCGGCGGACTGGCATTGGAACCTGAATGGATCAATACCAGCAGGTTCTCTATAGGTTGAGTTTACGGGTTTGTGATCTGTAGTCCATTGGTGTCACTGTGTGTTACCAGCGTGAGGCTGCCATCGTGGTAGAACAAGCCGATCGGGGTATCGTTATACGCTTCACTGGATACCGGTGCCAGATTACTATCGTAGTAGGCCAGCTCGCCGCCGGTGGTGGTAGCGACAATAATAGCCAGCTGGTCGTTATCGATCCATACCGCCTGATCTACCGATCGGGTAATGGCGCCCATGTGTACCAGATCCGTAGCGTTGAAGTAATCGCCAGAACCGGTCAGTACCAGGGTGCCATCCGGATTGGTGAAAACCGGACGGTTGAGTCTGAGCGCTGATACGAAAGGTGCATCGCCCTTGCCTGAGATTGCCCCGTCGGCAGATAGTTCTTCGTATTGCAGATCGTAAGTATAGTTTCCATTATCCATGAAATACAGCCGGTTGTTAGTGCTGTTCCATGAGAATGAATAGGCATTGTCAGCGTAGCTGGCACTGTCAGTCAGCACTGCGTCTGCACCGTAGTAGTGGATCCCCGCAGAGTAACTGCCATTCGCTGCCCGCACATAATCACCAGCCACGGCCAGGCTGCCGACCGTGGCTGGCAGCGTTATGAAGTCAATTTCGTCGACAGAATCCGTAGCTGCCAAAGACACATAGGTGACTTTGCCTTTCGGGTAACCCAGGTATAGCCGGTTATGACTGTTGGAGATAACCATGTGTGTGGGGCTGGTTGTTGCGGTTGGAGTTTCTGTGCCGACGTAGATGGGCTCCAGATAATTCCCCGCTGTTATGTCCCAGCGGTAAATAAGGTTTGCCTCGGTGTAGAGAATATAAACTATACCGGTGCTGTCGCTGACAGTAATGTTGGGTTGCTCCGTTGGAATAACGTCTCCATAGTTACAGTGTGTACCATTGCCGTCGGCAAACAGGTAACAGGCTGCATCGGTCGGGTAGGCATCCAGCAGCAAACCGGTGGTTGAGTCAGATTCACCGTAGCCGCTGTTCCATGCATCCGGGTAACCATCGTTGTCAGAGTCTGTGGAGGCTGCGGCATCAAGTGGAAAGGCATCATCCTCGTTTAACACCAAATCATTGTCACTGTCGTCAGAGGGTACAAAGTTATGCAGCGTAATTGCGCCGTCATCGCGAGTCAGAAGATAGTAGGTTCCACTGTCTTCAAACAAGCGCACTATTGTTCCCTGATAAGTAATTTCCTCTGTCACTCTCAGATCGGAGGTGTAGCGAGTTAACACCGCCTGGTCATCAATCTGACGCACTGCCACCAGGCCATCGGTAGCAGTCCAGCTGAAATCTGCGATATCGCCGTCAATACTACCTGTCCAATCGAGTGTCTCTGCGTCGTATAACTCGCCACTGCCATTGACTACTGTATTGCCGTCAGGTGACACCAGTACAGGTGGAGCTGTCGTATAGCTTGAGTTGTATTGGCTGCTTGACTCAAGGCCGATTGTGCCGGTTAACGGATCGATTTCGATTGATCGCATGTATGGCGAATCCACATAGTGCAATTGACCTTGCGTATCGTTCCACGCGGAGTGAACGGTTGAGTCCTGCCATTGGCTGCTATCGAGTAATGTTCCGGTCTCGTCCAGAATAGTGTGGGTGCTACTGCCATACAGGCCAGTCTGGGCGAGCAGGTGGTTACCTGCTGGCGACAGCGCAGATACCGCGTCTGACAATGTGTAGAGATAAACCGCTTCGTTGGTGGTTGTGTCGAGGTAGTTGATGGCCCCTGACGAGTATCCCAGATAAAGCCTGCCATGATTACCGGAGTAGGCAATAGCAGTCAGCGCTGTGTCAGCCGTTGAAAAGGAATTCGGCACCAGGCCAGGTAGTATTGCTCCGGTGATCATATTCACACGTAACAATGCGTTGGTATCTTTATTGGCCAGATAGATGATTTGATTGTCATCGCTGGCAAAGAGATCCGCTGTGGCAATCAGTGCGCTGTTACATTCACCGTCGGTTGCATCGGCTGCCAGATGGCAGTCAGAGTTGCGTGGCGCTGCATCTACGGTATCTTCAGTGCCATCTGCATCATCATCAAGGTCAGCGTTGTCGCCTATGCCATCCGAGTCGAGATCGGTTGTTTCTGATGCATCGAGAGGAAAGGCGTCGTAGTAATCGCGCACGCCGTCATTGTCGTCGTCGTTGTCGAACCGATCATTTTCGCCATCTCCGTCAGTGTCTACTTCAGGTATATAGCGATTCAGCGGTTCCGGGTCATTGTCATCGGTAAAGCCGTCGTTGTCGTCGTCATCGTCTGCATTGTTGCCGATACCGTCGCGATCGGTATCGATTGTTTCAAGTGGATCCAGCGGAAAATCATCCAGCCAGTCATCGGTTCCGTCATTGTCGGAATCGTAGTCCCGGTTGTCGCCAATACCATCGGCATCTGAATCAAACTGTTCTGACGGGTTCAACGGAAAAGCGTCGTCAACGTCCGGCACGCCATCATTGTCATCGTCCTCGTCTGCGTTGTTTCCGATACCGTCGTAGTCACTGTCTACCGCTTCAAGTGGATCTAATGGAAACAAATCGCTGCTGTTGGGAGCGCCGTCGTTGTCCAGGTCGTCGTCGAGCTCGTCTGCAATTCCATCGTTGTCAAAGTCAGATCTGCTGTTCGGGTTTAGTGGTAAGTCATCTTCTGAATCGGGGGTACCGTCTCCGTCGTCGTCGTCATCCTGATTGTTGCCTAAGCCGTCCCCGTCAGTGTCAACTTGCTCGGTCGGGTCAAGTGGATGGGAGTCGAACTGATCCCGAACGCCGTCGTTGTCATCGTCCGGATCAAGGTTGTCACCCATGCCATCAGAATCGTTATCGCTGTGTTCTGTGGCCACCAGCCGGAACGCATCTTCAGAGTCGACGTAACCATCATTGTCATCGTCAGTGTCTGCGTTGTTGCCGATGCCGTCGTTGTCGGTATCTGTGTGTTCGTGCGGGTCCAGCGGGAATGCATCGAACTGATCAGGTGCACCGTCGTTATCATCGTCAGGGTCGAGGTTGTCACCAATGCCATCCCCGTCGTTGTCGGATGATTCCTGAGCTAATAACTGGAATGTGTCGAAGATGTCAGGTACACCGTCGCCGTCGTCATCGTCATCTGCATTGTTACCAATGCCGTCATTATCCGTGTCAGATTGTTCGCTTTGATCGGTAGGGTGTGAGTCAAACTGATCGGGTGCGCCATCGTTATCGTCATCCGGATCAATGTTGTCACCCAGTCCGTCGCGATCGTTGTCGTTGCTCTCTGTACTGATTAAAGGAAATGCATCTTCGCCGTCAGGCACACCGTCGTTATCGTCGTCGCTGTCCTTGTTGTTGCCTATACCATCGTTGTCAGTGTCGATCTGCTCGTTGGCATCAAACGGGAAGGCATCGAACTGATCGAGCGCGCCGTCGTTATCGTCATCGGTATCGAGGTTGTCGCCAAAGCCATCAGCATCGAAATCACGCGATTCCGACGGCACAAAATCAAATGCGTCGATACTGTCAATGATGCCATCGTTATCGTCGTCAGGGTCGGCGTTGTTGCCGATGCCGTCGTTGTCGAAATCAAATGCTTCTTTTGCATTCAGTGGAAACCTGTCTAGCGCATCTGTAACGCCGTCTTCATCGTCATCATGGTCGAAAACATTGGCAATGCCGTCACCGTCTGTATCATCCAGCAGCTGGGCATTATTCTGCAGTACAGCCTGGTTTCCACTGGCGTCGATCGTCATCGTGGCGGAAATGTCATTGGCGATGAAGCTATTTGCCAGATGCGTCTTTGCACGGTTTGCGTCAACGAGCGTGCTTATATTTGGAATGCTAGAGGTCAGCGCGATGATGGCTGACTGCTCGAACGCTGCGTCGTCCTGAAAATCTATGCTGGTACCGGCCGCAATATCATGTGCAGTCTCCGGAATGGATATACCGTTGTCGGGGTTGCCGTCTTCATCCATGCTTTGCAACAGTCTGGACGCGTTAACGACACCGGGGTGATCCAGCGCACTGGTGTCGAACCAGTCGAGCGGTGTCAGTACAGCCTGAGCGGGGATCGTGGGCATCGCCAGCCCACCGATAAAAAATGTAATCAGTTCTCCCGGCTGGTACCTGAATTGGCCCTCTGAGTCTGTGGAGCCGCTTTGTTCACCTGCCTGATAGCGAAGATTAGCCACCGGACTGTCGATAAACTGCCCGATCAGGAAATCCCCGGGCGGCAGATTTGATGGAGCCTCGTTCG
>CALGNZ010000006.1 GCA_937957915.1 uncultured Granulosicoccaceae bacterium
ATCGACACACCTAATTCAAAGTATGGCGCGAACGCACATGAGTTTGCGATGGCGGTACGCGACATTTTACCACTCGCAGCCGGCGTCGCAGTCTATGGCCTGGCATTCGGCGTTCTGGCGACACAGGCAACTATGAATGAGCTGCAGGTCGGGGTTATGGGCGGCACCGTATTCGCAGGCGCTGCGCAAATTCTCGCAGTAGAACGGCTGGTTGCCGGTGCCGGCGCGGTGGCAGCGCTGGTGGCCGCAGTAGCCATCAATCTCAGGCTGCTACTGGTCACTGCCTCTGTCCGCGACGTTTTTGCAGGCAGGCCATTGTGGCAGCGCATGTTGGGTGCCCACATGGCCACTGATGAAAACTGGGCGCTGATGCTTGCCACTCGAGCCAAAGGTTATAACGTTGGTTACTGGTATCTGGTTGGAGGCGGCGCTTGCCTGCTGCTGACCTGGCTGGTCTCAACGGTGGCTGGTGCGATGTTCGCGGCAGCCATTCCCTCGCCCGCAGCACTGGGTATGGACTTCGCCTTTACCGCGGCATTTATCGCAGTTGCCAGATCACTGTGGCGCGGTAAACCGGACCTATTGCCGTGGGTGTTTTCCGTATTTCTGGTATCAGGTTTAACAGCTACCGGTTTACTCGATAGTGCCTGGGCGCTGGTGGCCGGTGGTATAGGCGGGGCTTTTATCGCGGCCTTAACTGGCTATAAAGAAACTGCCGAGAAAGAGTCTGTTGATGGAGTTACCGGCACTCTTGATCTGCATCGAGACAATCATGACTGACAACTGGCTGGTAATTGTTGGACTGGCAATCGCTACCTTTGCTATTCGTATGTCTGGTGTAGTGCTGGGTGAACGATTGCCAACGACCGGGCCCTGGGCACGAGGCCTGCAGGCTCTGCCCGGCTGCCTTATTGTATCTCTGGTGACCGTACTATTGTTAAGCGGCGGACCTGCCGAATGGATCGCCGGTGCGATTGCCCTTGGCGTGGCTATCGTTACCAAAAACCTGCCAGTGACAATGGTGGCAGGTATCGGTGCGGTCTACCTGTTGCGATTAACAGGTGGACTCTAGGAGTCTGCGCGGCAGAACCTCCGCTACCATCTGCCAACACGGGGAACGCGCCCTGCCGGTGCGTTTTTGTCGATCATTTTTGTTGCGTATGAATAACTATGCGCCGCAAATGATCCCCGCAGGGGATGTCCTGTTTGAGAAACCTTGTTAGCTGCGCGACAGCGCACCGCCTGCCGGGGCGTGAGACTCTAGCCACCTATCGAAACAGCATCACCGGCACCTTGCAGGCGCCAACCATTTGAGTCGTGGTTGAGCCAATAATCAAATTGCGTATACGTGAATGACCGTACGCACCCATCACCAGCAGATCAAACTGTTCTGATTCTACAGTGTCGGCAATAACACTGTCGGCTTGTCCGGCAACTACGCGATATTCGGCGGTATAGCCTGCATTCTGCAACGTGGCCACCGCTCCACCCAACTGCTTACGGTACTGGGAAGTTTCACTGCCAACGTGCAGTAGCAAACAATCAATTCCTTTAAATACCGAACCGCTGGCGATGTGCTCAATGGCTTTCATCGAGCTTTTACCGCCATCGAAAGCGATCAGCATCTTGTTAATTGGCTTGAATGCCCGCGACGCCACCAGCACCGGTTTTTTGGTTGAACGCACGACGCGCTCAAGATTGGACCCAAGGTGGTCCATATCAAAATTCGATGCCTCACCACGCTTGCCAATGATGATGAGATCTGCATCGGTTTCGAACTCGTGCATGGTCTCGACTAACTGACCATTGCGCAAAGTCGTTGAAACAGAAGTTACACCATGCTCCTCAACTCTGGCCTTGGCGTCATCAAGGATTGCCCTGCCCCGCTTATTGGCGAGTCTGGCTTTTTGACCATCGAGTTCTGCGAGCTCTTCAAGAAGTGCAGTGCGCGCGCCAAGGCCAATACTACCGCTTAGATCAGCATTATCACTGGCGCCGTCTCGCCGACCAAGCACATGCAACAGCAATAAGGTTGACTCACCACGCATAGCAATCCAGCCCGCGTGATCACAAACGCTCTGCGCGTACCCCGAACCATCTATCAATGCGACAATTTTCTTCATGATCAATGGTCCATCAAACGCTCGAGTGCGCCGGGTTTATCGTGGACAGCCAGTTTATCGACGATGGTTTCGCTCGCCTCGTTGAGACCGATAATTTCCACTTCTGCACCCTCGCGTCGAAATTTCAATACCACCATATCAAGTGCCGCAACACTGGAGATATCCCAGATATGAGCACGAGATACATCTATGACCACTTTCTCGAGCGATTCTTTAAAATCGAACGAAGAATTGAAGTCTTCCACCGACGCAAAAAACAGCTGTCCCTCTACCTGGTAGGTACGCGCCGTACCATCGTCCGTAACAACTGAGGATACACGAAATAGCTGAGCGATTTTCCACGCAAAAAAGATCCCCGAGAACAGTACACCGACAAGCACCCCGAGTGCGAGGTTATGGGTTGTAACAACGACGATAACTGTGGCCAGCATCACAATAGAGGAGCTGCGAGGGTGCTCCCTGAGGTGCTTGATAGACGACCAGCTGAAAGTACCGATTGACACCATTATCATGATCGCGACCAGTGCCGCCATCGGTATCTGCTTAACCCATTCTCCCAAAAACACAATCATCAACAGTAAAAATATGCCGGCACAAAAGGTCGACAATCGTCCTCGACCGCCCGACTTAACGTTGATAATGGACTGCCCGATCATCGCGCAACCAGCCATGCCTCCAATAAAACCGGTAGCTGTGTTGGCGATTCCCTGACCAATACACTCGCGGTTCTTGTCGCTGCGAGTGTCAGTCAGTTCATCGACTATTGAAGCCGTCATGAGCGACTCAAGCAAGCCAACCGCCGCGACCGCCGCAGAGTACGGCAAAATTATCATCAGTGTTTCGAGATTCAACGGGATCTGCGGCAACAGGAAGACCGGCAACGTTGAAGGTAATTCCCCCATATCTCCTACGGTACGCAAATCGAACCCGAGCAGCATGGTGACCAGGGTCAGCACAATAATACAAACCAGTGGCGATGGAATGGCATTGGTGACCCGTGGCAGCAGGTAAATGATCGCGAGGCCTGCAGCGACCATCAGGTACGTCAACGGCGGCACACCCGTTAACTCCGGTAACTGCGCCATAAAGATCAGAATCGCCAGCGCATTGACAAAGCCGGTCATTACCGAGCGCGAGACAAATCGCATAACGAACGCCAGCTTCAGCATGCCCGCAATAATTTGTATGATGCCGGTCAACACGGTGGCCGCGAGCAGATATTGCAGTCCGTGCTCTTTCACCAGCGTCACCATCAACACCGCAGTCGCGGCGGTGGCGGCGGAAATCATTCCAGGCCTGCCACCTGCAATTGCACAGATAACGGCTATCGAAAACGATGCGTACAAACCAACCCGCGGATCCACACCGGCGATAATTGAAAACGCGATCGCCTCCGGAATCAAGGCAAGCGCCACAACCAGCCCGGCCAACACATCAGCGCGTATGTTGCCGAACCACTCAACACGCAGTCTTGCTACCAGGTCAGCTCTCACTGTCAGTCTCCAGATTTATAAACGCATTGGCGCAGGACGGCCCACGGTGTCGACTTGTCACAGGGGGGATCGAAACATCTCGAAAAATAATCAAAATAGTAGTGTCTGTTACCGGTTTTACAGGCGCACGATCAGTGACACCGGGTGTCAAGGTTGGCGTGTTGATCGGATAGTGTCGGGAATCAGGCGGTAGCTACAGGCAGCGACGCCAGTGTGGACGGCGGAGTATAGCAGCCATCCGCTACGCACAATGCCGGCAATTCGAATAACACCTGTGCCGCAGTCACAGCTAATCTGCAGAACATACCGCTGGCGGCCGACAATTCCGTGACAACCTTGTTACTGACTATGCAATAAACGGTCTGACTGACAGGATTCTATTGACCAGCAAACAACCGGGCGGTCAGGCTGTGGTGTATCACAGTGGCTGATGGGCTACGAATACGCCCTCGCACGTTGCACGCGTTTGACCAATGCGTTTCTACTAAACAACTTGTACGCAACCGTATACCTGCCCGATCAGTATTAGACTTTCATCGTCATTTTAATTAGGCTCAGGCAACGTTGCAGGGTAGCAGCAGACTGACATGAGCACGCCGCGCGCCTTGCAGGAAGACGGCGGCAAATATCAAGTTGCAATGGTAAATTACTATGAAATCTTCGCTCGCCAAACTGCCACCGGTATCGCATCCGTTTCAGCATCGAAAAACACCCCTGGTTGCAGCCATTCTGTTCCCTCTTACGGCGGTACTCAGTGGCTGTGGCGGTGATTCCTCACTGCGCACTGACGGCAATACCCTGTCTGCACCGATTCCCGCAGAAATAAGGCAGATTGCGGCCCTGGGCAATTTGCCTTTGGAAATACAGGTCAGTGTCAACGATGAGGTAGCGCGTCAGGTACCGGCCTCCGGCACAGAAGACTCTGTCAGCATCGTCGTCAATTTACCTGCAGAGCAAAACAACGAAATTGAACTGGCCTGGTACGCCATCATCGGCTCGGAAAAATTTCTGCTGGCGGATTTTTCTACGGTTATCACACCGGGTACCAGTGAGCTGAATGTCACCAACTATAACAGCAACGGGTCACGTTTCGACGCAGACAACGACGGTCGCAGCAATTTGTCTGAAGTCAGGGAAAATCGAAACCTGCAATCAGTGTTCGATGTTGAGGTTCCCTTTCAGTCCACCTTCGGCGGCGTGTTCAGTGACATCCTGGCTGACGGCATAGATTTGGACGTATCCGGCGATATTGTTGATGAGGACCAACCCAGCAGCTTCAGCCTGCGACATGACGGTTCAAATCTGATTGTCTATGTCTGCGGACGCGACCAAACCCTGCAGGGCGATAACATTGGCAGTGACGGGCAATACTGGCATGACGATACTATTTTTATCTTTCTGGACGGCGCTGACAGCGACAATGGAAGCTATGACGGCGTTGATGACTTTCAACTCGCATTTGTCAGAGAAACAGAAGAAATGATCGTATCAAAAGGCGCAAACAATCAGTTTTGTACAGGTGGCGCCTGTATCCCGAACCCCGTATTTTTCAACAATACAAGCTCTTGCGAATATGAGATGCAAGTATCTTTGCCACTCGCTGATCTTAATATGACACCAGGGTCCGCAGTTGGATTCGACATTGAAATAACTGACGACGACAACGGCGGCTTACGCGAAGGTTCAAGTGGCTGGATCGGATTTGACGACAGCTCGAATCTTGACCCCAGGACGTTCGGAACCATTAACCTCAACTAGGGGTCTGCACGACAGCCCACCGCTCGGCAGAGACCTTCAGGTTCTATCGTGGCAGATTTCGTGGCGCTGTTAGCAGCGCGACAACGCACCGCTCGCCGGTGCAGATGCTCCTAACGGAAAGTCAGTTCAGATGCGTGCACGAAGAGCATCCTCTGCCTCGCCCGCTAAGGGCAATCAAACCTTGCCATTTACGAAATCGAGCCGTTGCTTTCTTAGGCAGATGAAATCCATCAGTAATGACGCTGCGGCAAGCGCAGTAATTTCTGCATGATCATAAGCAGGCGCCACCTCTACCAGATCCATACCGACGATATCTATATCAACCAGATTCCTGATAATAGTTTGTGCCTGCCAGGTACTTAATCCACCGCAGACCGGTGTGCCGGTGCCAGGGGCAAATGCCGGGTCGAGGCCATCGATATCGAACGACAAATAGGCTTTGGTGTTGCCCACCACCTGCTTTATTTTTTCAATGGTGGCAGCGACACCGTTTAAATGTACCTCATTCGCATCGATCACTGTGCAACCATGTGTGCTTTCATTCATGGTTCGAATACCAACCTGCACTGATTTACCAGCGTCTATTAACCCCTCGTTGATGGCATGATAAAACATCGTGCCATGATCAATCCGTTTGTCATCCTCCGCCCAGGTATCTGAGTGTGCATCAATCTGAATCAGTGCCAGTGGCCCGTGCTTTTCTGCATGCGCTTTTATCAATGGATAGGACACAGAATGATCTCCGCCCATGGATATCAAAAACGGCGTTTGACTCAGTATGTCTTTGGCTTGCTGATAGATTGCCTCAACCACACCCTGAGGATATCCATAGTCGAAGTAACAGTCGCCATAGTCGACCATACAGAGTGTCTCGAATGGATCAAAGCCCCAGGGCCATGGGCCACCGTCCCACGCTATGTTAGTGGATACCGCACGAATACCACGTGGACCAAAACGAGCACCCGGTCGATTGGTAACGGCAAGGTCGTAGGGAATGCCCCAGGTGGTTATGTCACTGCCAGACAAGTCGCGAGTGTACTTGCGACGAAATAAACTCAATACGCCAGAATAGGTAGGCTCATAACCCATGGCCGCATGCTTATCTGCAGTAATCGCCAAATCTGTATCTGTTAAAGACGCCACATCACACCTACTCGTTGAACACCATTGGATAAACTACTGCAACAGGCGCTGGAAGTAATCACCGGTTGCTGCATCTCGCTGCAACCAGATCAGAGATCAGGTATCTCGGCAACACCAAACTCGGTTGCCGCATCACACAGACTTTGCCAGGTAGCCACAGGCAACGGAATACCGTTTTTGGTTCTTTCCAGACGGGCGATTCGCTCGGGGTCGCCCGGTATTTTTACATCACTCACACCGGCTACCGGATTTGCGCTGCGCACAAAATCGATATAGTCAGCAACGGCTGGCCCAAAGTCATGACCATCATCGATGGCAGCCGGGTTAACGTAAATAGAAAGCATACCGTTGTATGGCCCCTCACCAGGCCCACTTGCACCAGAGCCGGTCAGTGCGCCGGCCAAAAGCTCACAGGCTATCGCTAAACCAGAACCCTTATGATCACCCATGGCTACCAGCGCGCCACTACCCGATCGGGGATTTGGCACTTCACCCGCGGCAACGTCGCCGTAAAGCGCATGAGGGTCTGCTGTGTATTGCCCCTGATCATTGACCAGACTGCCCTCCGGGGGCTTTGGCCCACCCTTTAACGCAATTAATGCCTTCCCTTCTGCTATTCGGGAAGTGGCAAAGTCCAGGATAAAGTGATCACCGTCAGGATTGACGACACCAATAGTTACCGGCGCAGTAGACATTCTTCGTTGTGATGCCCCAAAGGGCGCTACCAGCATGCTTCGAGCTACATTGACGAAGTGGATGGACACAATACCCGCATCGCAGGCTCGCTCCGCCCATGCACCTATTCGCCCCAGATGCCCGGCATGACGCAGCGCTACCAACCCCACACCGTGTTCAGTTGCTTTCTGCAACCCGATATCCATCGCCTGTCGCCCGACCACCTGACCAAAACCAAATTGTCCGTCGAGAAGCGCAAATGCACCGCCATCAATCACTGTTTCAACTGTCTGCCCAAACTTCATATGACCACGCTGCTGGTCTCTCAGGTATCTGGGCACCCGAACCACACCGTGACTGTCATGACCCGAGAGATTTGCCTCTACCAGATTTTCACCAATAGCCTGCCCTTCCTGATCAGACGCCCCGGCTGCTACAAACGTTGCTGCGATCATGTCGGTGAGCTGATCGGCGCCTATGGTTACAGGTTGACTCGTGTTGGCCATGATACTTTTCTGACTATAGATTGGATAACCTATATTGCCACAGCGCCCGGTGTGGCGCACGACATAGCAGCCCCGACGGTGCAGCCCCCTGATAACGGCAATAAACCCGTGTAATCAAGCTCGAATTCTATTGAGGTTTTCCTCTACCGCATCAAGAAACCCGTGCATGTCTACCACTTTCTCTGCATCAGGGTTGTTGGTTTTACCTTTTATATCGCCAGTAATAATGCCCTGGTCGACGGTATCGATCAGCGCTGTCTTCAATGCGTCAGCGTAGGCCAGCAACTCGGCATTGTGCTCTCTGTCAGCAAGCTCTGCCAGCGCATTGGCCAGTGCATACAGCAGTGCCGATGAATTAAAAATTGCGACCTTGCCATCGCTTTCGACATACTTCAAATAGAGATCATGAGCAGTGCCATGAGGCGCTTCGTACAACATGGTGCCGTCAGTGCTCTGTATGATAGAACTGGCTGTGGCAAGACTGCCACCAAGTGCTGCGGATATATCAGAGAAGATATCACCGTCCAGATTTTGCGCCGGATACAGCCCGTTGCGCGGAGGATCAGTAATCATTTTTATCAATTGACTCGAAGGCCGCATAATCATGAAAGATGGCGGTGGGGTATCGGCTTGTGCCAACTCCTTTCTGACTTCTGCTATTACTGTACTAAAAACATCGTCGTACTCCATGTACTCACGCTTTAATCCAAAATAAACTTCTTTATCATTGCGAGAAGCATCTCTAAATACCTGACTGACCCAATCTTTGATTGCCGCACGATCATTGGACATAAACAGCACCGGATCATTCTTTCTGATCGACCGCGCATGCTTCTCTTCACCGTCTACGATCACTTTTAGTATGCCGTCTTCCTGCATTGGCATATTGAAGCTGCCGTATTGATCACCGCCACCGGCACTCATACGTGAGATAGACACATGACTCTTGCGAGTCGGCATACCGAACTCTTTCAGGCTGTTTATCAGCTTATAGAGTTTGCGGCCAGTGGTATTATCCGGCACGCCCCATATCGCCCGCTCTGGCGGTGAGGCAACAATGCGCGCAGCCTGGGCATCTATTAATTCATAGTGGTAGGACAGCCCAAAGCTTTCGACTTTGTGCTGGTAGTCTTTCTCATAGATAGATTCAATAGCCTCACGCATAACGCCGTCGTAGCCAGGAATAACGGTATCTTTCAGACCAAGGTAAATATCTCTCTTTTCGTCAATAGCGCGCTGGAAAAACTGGTGCGCCCACTGTTCGACGGCTTCAATATCGTTGGTTGCCAGCAGCCAGGGATCACCTGGATTCACGACACGTCGGTGCAGTTCAACCGGGTCACCGCTTTCTCCAACGAAGACAAGCCTGGCAACGCCTGTTGCGGTCGACAACATATTAAAGCTGTCTTTTATACCACCACCATCCATTGTATCAACGATGATATCTCTGCCAATCCAATCGGGTTTGTTAACCCGCAAATTTCGGAACTTGATGTCTTCGCGAATGATATTTCCGGCAATGCCTTTCCGAATAGCACCATTTGGCGATTTGGTTGCCAGTCGATCGAGGGTCGCTTCATCAATGTGGGAATGCTTCGCTAGTAACTCATCAAGTTGATCGCGATTGACAGTCATACCGGCATTTTTTATCCCGACACCGTGTTCCTTAAGCGCTGAGATGGCTGCGAGTACAGCGGCCCCATTGCTCAAAAGCCGGTTCTCGGCGGTCAAATCGATCTCGACCAGCTCAATCTCTAACGGCTCTTTAACAAATTGATTCAGTATTCTGTCGAATGCAATCTGAGCCATTTCATCGCCATGCAGGACCACTAACGGTTTGGCAACCAGTATCTTTTTGCTCATGCCGGTTCTTTTATTGTTGGGAGACATTAGAGTAGCCAATTGTACCTGAACTGGCTTGTCCAATTTCATAAATGCCATGAAGGATCAGACAACGAGAGAATACTATCGGTACTTCACAGGGGCGTGATAACGCATTAGCTACAGATTTTCATCGCCTTTCGCATAGACGTGCGGACCGGGTCCGGCTCTTTTTATCGCCCAGATTCTCCTGATTTCACCGGCGGATATTCCCGGTGCAGCTACACTGATGTCGCACATGAACTGGTTATATTGATTCTGGGGCAACGGCTTCTCGCGATAGCCTTGTCGCCTCTTTTTTTGGTCGAGTTCCAGCCAGAAATCAACGGCGCATTGCAGAGTCTTACCGTGTGCAAACTTCATCCATGCCATAAACTCATTTGAAAATGCAAAATACTCTGCAGCATGCATCTGCATAAAGCGACGCATGTTTTGGGTATTTCTGTAACTATCGGTAATTATCGTTGCAACTGTGAGCGGCTCTTTGCCCCAATCAAATTTCGACTGCGCTCGAATTTTTTTTACAACAGGCTTGTCACCGGTTTCAAGCCAGTGACAGAGCCGGGAAAGTAATTCAGGTTTACTGCAATCATACGCAACACCTGATTGCCGTGCGAAACTCACCAACTCAGCCTTGAGCCAATACCACTGCCTCAAATCTGCGGAGGTGGTAATGCTTTCGATAGG
>CALGNZ010000007.1 GCA_937957915.1 uncultured Granulosicoccaceae bacterium
TTTATCGCGCAACTGATAGATCATCAGATCTCTGCCATCATCTAGCTGCAAGGCAAACCAGTCCCAACCGACCTGGTGATCGGCCAGTACACTACTGCTCCATTCACGATCAATCCATGCGGTACCAGTGACGGGGTGTAACACGCCACCGTTCATAACTTCACCACTAACCTGCAGTCGACTGATGGAGTAGTAGTACGATGCATTACAGGCACCACCGCTTTTTATGCTTAAACCCCGGTCTCCCTGCAGCACCGGGGGTTTCATCGGATTGAGCGCCAGATTGACTGATTCTGTGTCAGACGCCATGCTTAGCTGCCATTGATTAGCATCAGACTGACTCTGCGACAGGGCGACACTTGAAGTTTGATCAGCCGCAAGATTCGACGGCCCGGTCAGCTGCCAGTCATCGAGCCAGATTCTGACGGGCTTTGCCGTAGCACCGGCAAGCCCGGCTGCAGCACGCGCAAAGCGCTCGTGCGCTGTCGCCTTGTTTGCGCCCTCCTCGCTTATTGCAAAGTGCCCCATATAAAATTGAGACGCTGCCCAGCTTGACGTGGTTTGCCATTGGTCAGACGCCGTGTCAGTAGCAGGCTGGTTAGCTATTCTGAAAAAGGTAGCATGAAAGCCAAAGCGCTGGCCCTCATCGCTGTTGAGGTTACCGGTTACATACCACCACTCGTTGCGGTATTGCGGATGGGCACCGTGATCATCGGGAAACACAAAGTCACGAGCGTCACACGCGCGCTCGAATCCTTCAGCACTGCCGCCCAGCTCCGTGGTCAGGCTGATACCTGGTTCCACTGGTACATTACCACCCTCGTTATTACAGGCAGAGGTAAACGCTATCAATGTCATAAAGGTTATTTTGAAAATCGCACTGACAACACTTGCACGGCTCGTCACTGTATTGGAAACGCTATGGCTATAGACATTCGTACCCATTAGTTTTCCCGCAACGCCTGGGCGGGTGACATTCGGCTGAGCTTTCGCGACGGGTACCAACCAGCCAGCACTGACGCAATCAGCGCCAGTAACAACGTCTGCAACAAAATGGACGGAGGCACATAGAAGCCCATGGTCCAGCCAAACGAACGTTGATTGATTACATCGATTAGCATCTTTGACATTATGTAGCCGAGCGGCAGTGCCAGCACACCGGCAATTAATCCCATGAGCGCGCACTGCATGATTGTAAGTTTGCCAAGTTCATACGGTGTGAGGCCTATAGCTCTCAATACGGCAAACTCGGAGGCACGCTCCAGCGCCAGTGCCAGCAGCGCGCTGAGAATACCGATAAATGCGACACCGATAGTCAGTATGCGCAAGACATGGGTGATCGCAAAGGTGCGATCAAAGATTTGCAGTGAGCGCTCTCTTATCTCAACATTGGATCGGAGCAACAGCGGGGTCGAGAAGTTATCTGCCAACTGGCGAATATTATTTTTTACGTCAGCAATACCTGCTGACTGGTTCAGATGCAGACCGACCGAGGTTAACTGTTCATCGTCCCAGCTTGACCGATAATGCTGCAAGTCCATAATCACCAGGCCATTGCCAGCGCCATAGTCAGTCACTATGGCCGATACAATACGAGATTGCTTGCCACTGTCACTGTGCAGGGTTATTTGATCACCCGGTTCTATTTGGTGCTTCCATGCATACGGCTCGGAGACAAACACACCGTCACCACTGCGGAACTGATTCCAGTAACCTGTGTTTTTTTGTAAAAACGTAAAACCGCTTTTCTCTTCATTGCTTAACTGAACCGCCAGCAAGTTGAGCGGCCCGGTATCTGATTCAACCTCGCTAAAACGTGCGAGCCGGACATCGGAAACAGCTGGCAATGATGTTAGCTCTTTTACAAACGCCTCTGGCAATGCACCGTCAGATTCAGTATCCGTACGAATATAGATATCTGACTGCAGGGTTTGTGCAAGCCAGTCGCTAACCGACAGTCGAAAGCTGCCGATCATTATGCCAACACCCGCTGTGGCTGATACCGCTATAACCAGTGCGGCTATGGCTACTGATGTTCTGCTAATACTGGTCGACAGTGAGCGCACCGCATACTGCGTTAATGTGTTGCCGCTAAACCGACCGAACACCCGATGTGCATTTGATGTCAGCGTTTGCAGCACCAGTGGAATCAGCAGGCTATAGCCAATCACAATACACATCAATGCGATAAACCCCGCCCACAAACTACGCTCACTGATCCAGGTGATCACCAGACCCGCCAGTATTAACACCACACCGCCAACCGCAATAAGGGGAATGATCACGCCGGCACGCGTTTCTATCGAAGAACTCTGCAGCACGGTGACGGGTGGAGACCGTGACGCCTCGAGCGCCGGGGGAATAGTGGCGACCAGTGCTGACCCCAGCCCCAGTGCTACCGCTTTCGCCACAGCCCCCCAGCCAAAGTCAACGCGCTTTACGTTAAGACTGAAATAGAGGTCATTGATCGTCCGGGTTACCAGTTCAAGCAGTGCAAAACCCAGCAGATAGCCAACCAGCAAACCGATGAGCGTGCCGATACAGGCGATAAGCAGTGACTCGATTACTACCGAGCGAAACAGCTCGTCTCTGGTAACGCCGGTTGCCCTGAGTACACCGAACAGCGAGCGCCTTTGCAGCACCGCCAGAGTGACGGTGTTGTAGATGAGAAAAGCACCCACCAGTACACCCAGCAGACTCATCGCCAGCAGATTGGTATGAAACGCACTCGTCATTTGTTTTAACGATGTGTTTCTGGTGGCAGCATTAATAACATTCACCGCAGGGAAGGCAGCTTGTATTTGTGCAAGTGTCGCCTCGTCGTCGATCACCAGATCAATGCGACTCAACTTGCCCTCCATTTGCAGAAGTTGTTGCGCGGTGGCGATATCCATCATGACGATGGATTCGAATGCTGCCTCCTGTTGACCGACGATGGTATTGACCAGCTTAGCGGGCGCCTGCGCACCAACAGCCACAATCGGCAGCTCGTCACCAACAGATACGTTAAAGCGCTCAGCGGTGGAGTGACTCAGAATAACCGCACCTGGCTCGAGCAGATCGAGTGCCGCACGACTGCTGCCGCTATCACTGGCGCGGGCATCTGCACCGTCATTGGCGCGGGCAAAGGAAACATTGCGAACCAGGTTCTCTGCAAACAGATCCACCCCGAGCACCTGCAGGGCCTCCCCGTTGATGACTACGGTACCCTCGACGATGGGGGCACTGTTGCGCACCCCCATCTCAACCCGCAACCTCGTGTAGATTGCCTCATCGAGGGAATCAGTGGCAGACACCAGCTGATGAGTGGTGCGACCACTAACCGCATCGACCGACAGCGCAAACGCGCGTTTAGCACTTTCGTTCGCTATATCAACAGCGAAAACCACCGCAACACCCAGCGCCAGTCCGGTAACCATCAAAAACAGTTGCCAGCGATGCTGCAACCAGTAGCGCAGGTTACTTTTGGCAACGAGTGCTGTCACAGCAGCCACCCTGTTGGTTCCACCTGACACAAACCTGTCAATACAGCAGCCTGTGCGAGCCTTGAGTAGCTACCAGGCAAGGCTAGCCTCACTGGTTAATTCGCACGGCGCGAGCTGTCCGTCGACCAGTTGTAACACCCGGTCAGCAGTACTGGCAACGCCAAGACTGTGAGTTACCATCAGCACGGTTTGACGATTGGCTCGAGCGAGCTCGGTGAAAAGATCCATCATCTGTTTGCCGGTTTCTGCATCGAGATTGCCAGTGTGTTCGTCCGCCAGTACCAATGAAGGCTGATGAACCATCGCCCTTGCTATGGCCACGCGCTGTTGCTCACCTCCGGATAGCTGATCCGGGAAGGCACTTAATCTGTCGAGCAGACCAACCTGTTCGAGCATTTGTTGAGCGTTTGCGAGTGCTTTTTCGTTCGAATATTGATTGAGCTGCAACGGCAGCTGCACATTCTCGAGCGCTGTCAGTGACGGTATAAGGTTAAATGATTGATAGACGAAGCCTATGTGCTCTCGGCGATGCAGGGTTCGGGCAGTTTCGTTAAGCCCGCTCATCAGCTTGCCCGCAATAGAAATTGACCCGCTGTCGATGGTGTCTATGCCAGCGATCACATTCATCAATGTAGACTTGCCACAACCGCTCTGACCAACGAGTGCAACCCGCTCGCCTTGCTCCACTTCCAGATCAAGGTTGTTCAGCACAGTCGACGCTGAAGTCCCTTTTCCGTAGGTTTTACAAACACCTTTTATCGAAATATAACGGTTCATACTTTAAAGGTAACAAAAAGCCTGTGAATCAGACGTCAATGACGAACCGAAGGGTTCGGTGCAGCCACTGCTATCGAATGATCAGGACGATGGTCGCCAGTAGCAGCAACCCCATACTGTAGTTAAACAGCCGTGCAGTCCGCTCGGTTTTAAGCAGTCGCTGTAACAGTGAACCAAATGCCAGCCAGGGTATACAGCCCACAACACCCGCAACAAAAAAAACGGCGGCAAATGTAGTTGCCTGCCTGAGCGCCGAGTGATCCGGAATCATATAGGCAGAAATCGCAGACCCCACCACCATCCACGCTTTTGGATTGACCCACTGAAACAGTGCAGCCCCCGGAAACCCGAGTGCCTTTGCCGGATGCTGCCCGGAGCCGACATTTACCGGCGCAAAGGCAATCTGATACGACAGCCAGACAAGCATTAACACTCCGGCAACCCTCAACACCAAAAGAACACCGGGATTATCCAGTACCAGGCTACCGAGCCCCATTGTTAACACAAAGATCATCACGGCAAAGCCGGTGGTAATACCCAATAGCGTGGGTAGACCGCGTCGAAAGCCAACGCGCGAACCGGTAGCAGTAAGCAACACGTTATTCGGCCCGGGTGTTACGGACGCCACAAATGCGAAAGATGCAAATGCCACAATCGTTTCTAACATGCGCGTTGAATGGTATTAAGCGGGAGGTATCATCATGTCAGGTTTAACGCTGACAGGGAAATAGCATGCTGCATGGTAAACCGACCAATAACGAGTCCGAAACCAACAACCAACACAGCAGCGTTGCCTCAAGCCGCTAATTTTCATTAGCGCACAAAAAAGGCCCTTACGGGCCTTAATCGATAAATCATGAAGAACAGCTCTACTCAGCTGTCGCCTCGGCATCAGCTTCACTCTTTTCTACGAGCTCAATGATTGCCATCGGTGCTTTGTCGCCAGGGCGAAATCCGCACTTCAGTATTCTGGTGTAACCGCCAGGCCGATCTTTAAAACGCGGACCCAGTTGTGTAAACAGTTTACCTACGGCTTCTTTGTCTCGAAGTCGGCTAAACGCCAAACGACGATTGGCCACGCTATCACTGCCTGCCATTGTAATTAACGGCTCCACTACCCGACGCAGTTCCTTTGCTTTTGGCAAAGTAGTTTTGATCGCTTCGTGGTTCAGGAATGATGTTGCCATGTTTTTGTACATGGCTTTCCTGTGGCTACTGTTGCGGTTTAGTTTTCGGCCGCTTTTCCCGTGTCGCATCTCGCACCCTTATTTCTTAAGTTGAGCTATCTCTGTAACAGAGCTGCCCGGTTTATTTTTTCATACCTTCGCGCGGACGAGCCAACTCTGGCGGCGGCCAGTTTTCGAGTCGCATTCCGAGTGATAAGGCCTGCTGCGCAAGAACGTCTTTGATTTCAGTCAGCGACTTCTTACCAAGATTAGGCGTCTTCAGCAGCTCAACTTCAGTCCGCTGAATCAGATCACCAATGTAGTATATATTCTCTGCCTTCAGACAGTTAGCTGAACGCACAGTCAACTCAAGATCATCGACTGGTCGCAACAGAATAGGATCAATGTCAGATGTGGTCTCGTCGACCTTCTCTTCACCTGTTTCTGCTTCGAGCTCTACGAAGACCGACAGTTGTTCCTGCAGGATAGTCGCCGCCTTACGGATAGCCTCCTCAGGATCAATCGTGCCATTGGTCTCAAGATCAATGATCAGCTTATCCAGGTCGGTACGCTGCTCTACACGCGCACTTTCTACGTTGTATGCGACCTTCGATACCGGGCTGAATGACGCATCAAGCTGCAATGCGCCAATCGGGCGGTTCTCGCCTTCAGCCACTGTACGCTGCGATGCTGGCTCATAACCTCTGCCACCGCGAGCTCTCATGGTGATTGAGATTTCGCCGTTTTTGGTTAAATTACAGATCACTTTCTCAGGGTTTTTGATCTCTACATCGTGATCAACAGTGATATCACCGGCAGTGACAACACCAGGCCCTTTCTTCTTCAAGGTGAGATTGGCTTCGTCTTTCGAGTGAAGAACAATCGCAACTTCCTTAAGGTTCAGCAGTATTTCGAGCACATCCTCTTGCACACCTTCAATTGTGGTGTACTCGTGCAGTACTCCCTCTATTTCCGCCTCAACTACAGCAGCCCCCGGCATAGAGGATAATAATATCCGACGTAACGCTGTTCCGAGGGTATGCCCGAAACCGCGCTCCAGCGGCTCGAGTGTCACCTTCGCATGACAATCGTTACTAGCTGAAACATCAACTATACGCGGTTTTAAAAAATCTGATTGCATCGCACCCATGAGCTTGATCTCTTTTACTTGGAATACAGTTCCACAACGAGTGATTCGTTGATCTCTGCCGGCAAATCGCTTCTGTCCGGTAGGGATTTTAGAACACCTTCCATTTTTTTCTCGTCTACTTCCAGCCATCCCGGAATAGTCCGCTGTTTGGCCAGTTGAAGTGCGTCGGTGATTCGAGCCTGTTTCTTCGCTCTTTCACGTACGCTAACGACTTGATTGGGCTTCACCTGGTACGACGCAATATTTACAACCACTCCGTCTACCCGGATAGCTTTGTGAGCCACCAGCTGCCTTGCTTCAGCGCGCGTGGTGCCAAAACCCATGCGATAAACCACGTTATCTAGTCGGCCTTCAAGCAGTGACAGTAAATTCTCACCGGTTGAACCCTTCACACTCGCCGCTTTCTTGTAGTAGTTGCGGAACTGACGCTCCAGCACACCGTACATGCGACGCAATTTTTGTTTTTCGCGCAGTTGTAATGCGTAATCTGACAAACGCGTGCGCTTGGCACCGTGTTGGCCTGGAGGGGTGTCAAGCTTGCACTTTGAATCAATCGGGCGCATCCCTGACTTTAAGTACAAGTCAGTTCCTTCGCGTCGGCTAAGCTTGCACTTTGGACCTATGTATCTCGCCACAATAATGCTCCCGGTTAGACGCGACGACGCTTAGGCGGTCGGCATCCGTTATGAGGTATCGGTGTTACATCGATGATGTTGGTGATTTTGAATCCAACGGCGTTCAAAGAACGCACGGCGGAATCGCGACCCGGGCCAGGGCCCTTAACTTTCACATCGAGGTTTTTCATTCCGTATTCAAGCGCCACAGTGCCGG
Source organism: uncultured Granulosicoccaceae bacterium (assembly GCA_937957915.1). Lineage (GTDB taxonomy): Bacteria > Pseudomonadota > Gammaproteobacteria > Granulosicoccales > Granulosicoccaceae. Next base: position 7,410 of record CALGNZ010000007.1, read on the forward strand.
CACGTTCGGCCGCAACCTGTGCTGCAAACGGTGTGCTTTTCCGTGAACCGCGAAATCCGGAACCACCGGCTGTCGCCCACGACAATGCATTGCCCTGACGATCAGTGATCATCACGATAGTGTTGTTGAAAGAAGCATGTATATGCGCGATGCCGTCTGTGACAACGCGGTTTGGCTTCTTCTTGGCTGTTTTCTGACCCATTTCTACTTCCTATCGCTTGATCGGTCGACGCGGACCCTTACGGGTTCGTGCATTAGTTTGGGTACGCTGGCCGCGTAACGGCAAGCCCCGACGGTGGCGGATGCCCCGATAACTACCCAGGTCCATCAAACGCTTGATATTCATGCTGATATCACGCCGCAGATCACCTTCTACGGTGAGCTTGGCAATTTCTGTTCGCAGCGCTTCAACCTGAGGCTCTGCAAGATCTTTTACCTTGATCGTTGGGTCTACACCAGCAGCGTCACATACTTTGTAAGCAGAGGTTCTGCCCACACCATAGATTGACGTCAGTGCCACCCAGGTATGCTTGGCAACGGGTATATTTATTCCAGCAATACGTGCCATTAGAAATTGCCCTTGCTAATAGAGTTCATGGTCGTCTAGCCTTGTCTTTGTTTATGTCGTGGGTCCGAGCAAATAACCCGTATCACGCCATGCCGTTTAATTACCTTGCAGTTACGGCAGATTTTTTTCACTGATGCTCTGACTTTCATTTGTCACACCTGATATTTATTTAATTCATCGATGAGCGCTGCGATCATCGATGTCTGACCTGTTGTAGCCTGGAACCGGCCCTACCTCTGGCCTCTGGAACCATGTCCCTTGAGATTCGCTTTCTTCAACAGACTATCGTACTGGTTGCTCATCATATGAGCCTGTGTCTGTGCAATAAAGTCCATTATTACAACCACAATAATAAGCAACGACGTACCACCAAAGTAAAACGGTACATTCCACCAAAGAATGAGGAATTCAGGTAGCAGGCACACCAGCGTTATGTACATTGCACCAACAAGTGTAAGGCGCGTAAGTACTCCGTCGATGTAACGAGCGGTCTGCTCTCCAGGTCTGATACCCGGAATGAACGCACCTGATTTTTTCAGATTGTCCGCAGTTTCGCGGGCATTGAAAACCAGAGACGTATAAAAGAAGCAGAAAAAGATAATCGCCGCAGCATACAGCAATACGTACAGCGGTTGGCCTGGTTGCAGCGTCGATACGATATTTTGCAGCCATGTCATGCTGGTTGCACTGGAGGCAAAATCGCCCATCGTCGCCGGAAACAGAATTATACTTGATGCAAAAATTGGCGGTATAACACCAGCCATGTTCAGCTTCAGCGGCAAATGGCTCTGCTGACCCGCGAACATCTTACGGCCCTGCTGCCTCTTTGCATAGTTTACAGTAATTCGTCGCTGACCTCGTTCCACAAAGATAACGAATGCAGTAACCGCCACGGTTAGCAGTACTAAAATCAGAAGTATCAGCGAGGACAACTCACCAGTCCTGGCAAGCTCCAGCGTACCCCCGATCGCAGCCGGCAAGCCACTCACGATACCCGCGAAAATCAAAATCGATATACCATTACCAATGCCACGCTCAGTGACCTGCTCGCCCAGCCACATCAGGAACATGGTGCCGGTAACGAGTGTGATTGCGCCGGTCAGCACAAAACCCAACCCACCGAAATACACTAACGGAGCACCGGCAGCCTGCTGCGACTGCAGCGCGATACATACGCCAACGGCCTGCACACTTGCCAGTACCAGCGTGCCGTACCTGGTGTATTTGGTAATTACCTTGCGTCCGCTCTCGCCTTCTTTTCTCAACTGCTCGAGTGACGGCACAACGTGCGTTAACAGTTGCATAATGATTGATGCCGAAATGTAGGGCATCACACCCAGTGCGAACAACGACATTCTACTGAGCGCACCACCACCGAACATGTTGAACATATCCAGAATTCCACCGCGCTGTTGCTCGAACAACGCCGCCATCACTTTCGGATCTACCCCGGGTATAGTGATGTGCGCACCCAACCGGAAGATGACCATCGCCAACAGCACAAACAGCAAACGCTGTCTAAGTTCAGCCGATTTGCCCAGCCCGCCAATTGAGTCCGCTGCAGAAGCCACAATTATTCTCCGACTGTCCCGCCAGCCTGCTCTATCGCTTTGGCAGCGCCAGCAGTGACAGCAACGCCCTTGAGCGTAACAGCCTTATTAATTTCACCAGACAAGATCACTTTCGCCTTTTTAGTTTGCAAAGGCACAACCCCTGCTTCAATAAGGGTAGTCAAGGTAATTTCGCCGTCAAATTTGGCAATTTCGCCCAATCGAACTTCCGCCACATAACGGCTTCTGCGCGAGGTAAAACCGTACTTCGGCAAGCGTCTTTGAATCGGCATCTGGCCGCCTTCAAAACCGACTTTATGATAGCCACCTGATCTGGAATGCTGCCCTTTATGGCCACGACCACCGGTTTTACCCAGGCCGGAACCCATACCGCGCCCAACGCGTTTCGCTGCGGTTTTACTGCCTGGTGCTGGCTTTAAATCGTTTAAATACATCAGTTAGTCCTCAACTCGCAACATGTACGAAACTTTATTCACCATGCCACGATTTTCCGGTGTGTCGATCACTTCAACGGTCTGATGCATGCGACGCAGGCCTAAGCCACGAATGCAGGCCTGATGCTTTTTCAATCTGCCGTGGAAGCTGCGTACCAGCGTCACTTTGAGTTTTTTGTCAGACATGTTCAGCTCGCTATCTGATCAACCGATTTGCCGCGCTTGGCTGCGACACTCTCGGGAGATTGCATGTGGACCAACCCTTCAATAGTCGCCCGAACCACATTAATCGGGTTGTTGGAACCATTGATTTTGGCCAGCACGTTGCGGACACCAACGGCCTCAAATACTGCTCTCATCGGACCGCCCGCAATGATACCGGTTCCTTCTGAAGCCGGCTGCATATAGACTTTGGCAGCACCGTGGCGACCATTAAGTGCGTACTGCAGTGTGCCGTCTTTGAGGTTTACTTTGGTCATGTTCTTTCGGGCTTTTTCCATTGCCTTCTGAATGGCAACCGGCACCTCGCGGGCCTTGCCATAACCAAAGCCAACTCTGCCTTCACCGTCACCGACAACGGTCAGTGCGGTAAAACCAAATTGACGACCACCCTTAATCACTTTCGCCACACGATTAACGGCGACCAGCTTCTCAATGAGTCCGTCTGCACTGACGTTGGAATCGTTTGCTGCCATTAGCTTATCTGCCTAGAACTTGAGGCCGGCTTCACGCGCGGCGTCAGCCAGCGCTTTTACGCGGCCATGATATTGAAAACCGGAACGATCAAACGCTACTTCTGTAATGCCTTTTGCAGCAGCTCGTTCACCTATTGCCTTGCCTACCGCAACGGCTGCTTCAACATTACCGGTGTACTTCAGGCCACCTGAAATGTCCTTTTGCAGTGTAGTGGCATTAGCCACAACGTTGCCGTCAGCGCCGATCACCTGGGCATACATATGCTTAGGCGTTCTATGCACCGACAGGCGAGCAGCACCCAACTGACGGATTTTCGATCGCGTACGCTTCGCACGACGCAATCTACTGTTTTTCTTATCCAAGTTCATCGCTTATCGATCCGGTTATTTCTTTTTCGCTTCTTTCATCAGTATGTACTCGCCCACATAACGTACACCTTTGCCCTTATATGGCTCTGGCGGACGATACGAACGAAGGTCTGCGGCAACCTGGCCTACGGCCTGCTTGTCGATCCCTGAAACCACGATCTCAGTTTGCGATGGCGTTTCAACGGTTACACCCTCTGGCACATCGTGTACAACCGGATGAGAGAAGCCCAACGTCAGGTTGACTTTCTTGCCCTGCGCCTGAGCTCTGTAACCCACTCCACGCAGCTCAAGTTTCTTTTCAAAGCCGGTGTTAACGCCGGACACCATATTGTTCAGCAGCGCGCGCATTGTGCCCGCCATTGCTATGGTTTTCTTGTCGCTGTCGTTGCCGGCAACTTTTATCTGGTTGTCTTCCATGACCACTTTAACGAGGTCATGAACAGTCAAATCTGTATTGCCTTTTGGCCCTTTAGCAGTGACCTTCTGGCCACTGACTTCTACAGTGACACCACCGGGGATCTCTACCGGGCTATTCGCTACTCGTGACATTTTGTATTCTCAATCTATTCGGTAGTGGCCTTATGCCAAATCGCCGAGATCTTGAGCGCCTAAGACTGAAAGCCAGGCCCTCAAGACGCCAAACCCTCAAAAACTAGGATACGTAGCAGAGGATCTCGCCACCTTCACCTTGTTGTCTCGCCTGGCTATCTGGCATTACACCCTTGGATGTTGAAACAATTGCCACACCCAACCCACCCAGAACCTGCGGGATTTCGTCTTTGTTTTTGTAGATACGCAAGCCAGGCTTGCTCACACGCTGGATGGTAGAAATAACCGGCGCGTTATCGTAGTATTTCAGCTTGACACTCAACTGTGGCTTACCGTTGTTCTCATCGACGCTAAAGCTGTCTATGTAACCTTCGTCCTTCAACACCTGGGCGATAGATTTCTTAGATTTGGACGCTGGCATCGCCACGGATACTTTCCGCGCTTGCTGGCCGTTTCTGATACGAGTCAGCATATCGGCAATCGGATCGGACATACTCATAGTTTTGCTCTCCTACCAACTTGCCTTGGACAATCCGGGAACATCACCACGCATTGCCGCTTCACGCAGCTTGTTGCGAGATAACCCGAACTTACGATAGTACCCATGTGGTCTGCCGCTTACACGACACCGGTTTCGGCCTCGTGTCTTGCTTGAATCACGCGGTAGTTGCTGAAGCTGTCGCGACGCCTCCATTTTTTCATCATAGTCTGTTGTTTCAGACTTCAGGATGTCACGCAGCTTTTCGCGCTTATCGGCATGGCGACTGCTGAGTTTGGTGCGCTTCAATTCGCGCGCAATCATGGATTTCTTAGCCATAGCTTATTGCCTGAATGGAAAGTTGAAGCTCTTCAACAGAGCTCTGGCTTCATCGTCTGTCTTGGCAGACGTGGTGAAAGTAATGTCCAGACCCCGTATCGCATCGATCTTGTCGTAGTCGATCTCGGGAAAGATGATCTGTTCCTTTACACCCATCGAGTAGTTTCCGCGACCATCAAAAGAACGGGCGTTTAAACCACGAAAGTCTCTGATCCGGGGAATCGCAATTGTTATGAGGCGATCAAGAAATTCGTACATGTGCTGGCGACGCAGAGTTACCTTAGCGCCGATAGGCCAGCCATCGCGAATTTTAAAACCAGCAATAGATTTACGTGCCAGTCTGACGACGGGTTTCTGGCCGCTAATACTGGCCAAATCAGCCGTAGCTTTCTCGACTACTTTTTTATCGCCGACTGCTTCGCCCAATCCCATATTTAGGGTGATCTTCTGCAAGCGCGGCACTTCCATAGCACTCTTATAAGAGAACTGTTCCGTGAGTGCCGGGGCGATCGTGTCTTTGTAAGTTTGTTCCAACCTGGTCATTAAATTCCCCGTCGGTTAGACGGTCTCACCATTAGATTTAAAGATGCGGACTTTCTTGCCATCATCAAGTGTTTTGATGCCAATGCGATCGCCTTTGCCTGTGGCCGGGTTAAAGACCATCAGGTTAGAGATGTCGATAGGCATTTCCTTATCGATGATCCCGCCAGGCACGCCCGCATTCGGGTTACCTTTCTGATGCTTCTTAACCACGTTAACGTTGTCGACGATCACCCGACCTTCCATCACTTGCCGAACAGTACCGCGTCGCCCTTTGTCCTTGCCAGTGATGACGATGACATCATCGCCTTTTAATATCTTGCGCATTATCTTTTCCGCGTTTATCCGCTTGGGATCGCTATAGCACTTCAGGTGCTAATGAAATGATTTTCATGAACCGCTCAGACCGCAGTTCTCGAGTCACAGGTCCAAAAATACGGGTACCAATCGGCTCGAGTTTGGCGTTCAAAATAACAGCAGCGTTACCGTCGAACCGAATCGCTGATCCGTCGGGCCGTCTGACTGCTTTGCGAGTTCGTACAACCACAGCGTTGTAGACTTCGCCTTTCTTTACTTTGCCACGCGGAATTGCATCTTTAATGCTTACCTTGATCACGTCACCGACGCGAGCATAGCGACGGCGTGAACCACCGAGCACCTTGATGCACTGGACACTTTTCGCTCCGCTGTTGTCAGCAGCGTTCAACACGGTTTGCATCTGAATCATGTTCTTATACCTTGCTATTCACCAGCAGCCTAGACCGCTTTGGTGATGACCTCGTCCAGTGTCCAGGACTTTGTTTTGGAAAGGGGACGACACGACTTAATACGAACCACATCACCGATGTTTACTTCGTTCGCATTGTCGTGGAAACGGTATTTTGTAGAACGCGTGATAAATTTGCCGTACATCGGATGGCGAACGCGACGCTCAACAAGAACAGTCCCAGATTTTTCCATCTTGTTACTGACAACCCGACCAACCACGGTGCGTTGCAGCGGTGTTTTTTCTTCTTTTTCTTGTGTTTCTGGACTCATGACTCTTTACTCGCACGCTGCTTCTCAGCAATCACTGTTTTTACCCGCGCAATATTTTTTCGCGCCAAATTGAACAGATGCGGACGCACCATTTGCCCAGATCCCATCTGCATACGCAGATTAAATTGTTCTTTACGCAACGCTATCAACTCTTTCTCAAGGTCAGCGATGGGCTTTTCTCGCAATTCACTCGCGTTCATCAGGCTACCGTCCGAATGACAAATGAAGTTTGTATGGGTAGTTTCGCCGCCGCTCTGGCAAACGCTTCACGCGCGACAGTTTCACTAACACCTTCCATTTCGTAGAGCACGCGACCCGGCTGGATTTTTGCCACCCAGTATTCCACGTTACCCTTACCTTTACCCATTCGGACTTCGATAGGCTTTTTGGTTATAGGGGTATCAGGAAAGATACGGATCCAGATCTTACCGCCACGTTTGATGTGTCGAGTCATCGCACGTCTGGCGCTCTCGATCTGTCGTGCGGTAATTCTTCCGCGCGCCATGGCCTTGAGGCCATACTCGCCGAAGCTTACCTTATTGCCAGATTGAGCGAGGCCACGATTGCGACCCTTATGCTGCTTTCTGAATTTTGTACGTTTAGGTTGTAGCATGATAAGAGTCCGTCAGGCCGAAGCTTTTTGCTTTTGAGTTTCGCCACCGCGAACCTCGTCAAAATCAAAAACCTCACCTTTGCATATCCAAACTTTGATACCGATAACGCCATAAGTGGTGTGCGCTTCGGCCACTCCATAGTCGATGTCCGCTCGCAGTGTGTGCAATGGCACCTGACCGTCGTGATACCACTCGCGGCGAGCGATCTCCGCGCCATTCAGGCGACCGGATACCGAAATCTTTACGCCACGTGCACCAAGGCGCATGGTGTTGGTCAATACGCGCTTCATAGCACGCCGAAACATTACGCGTCTTTCGAGCTGCTGGGCCACGCCCTCTGCAACCAGTTGAGCATCGAGTTCAGGCTTGCGAATTTCAGAAACGTTAACCTTAACGTTATTGATATTCATATTGAGCATCGGAGCAATCAAACGACGCAGGCGCTCTACGTCTTCGCCTTTTTTACCGATAACAATACCGGGGCGCGCAGTGTGAATAGTGATTACAACCGCGCGAGCAGGCCGATCGATCTGAATGCGGCTGACGGACGCATGTGCAAGCTTCTTCTTCAGAAGCTTGCGCACAGCCATGTCTTCGTTCAGATAGTTTGCGTAGTCCTGAGAACCCGCGTACCAGGTTGAGTTCCAGTCCGTGGATATACCCAAACGAATACCAACTGGATGTACTTTTTGACCCATCGCTTTAGTCTCCCACCACAACTGTAATATGGCTTGACCGTTTCAAAATTCGGTTTGCTCTTCCCTTTGCTCTGGGACGAATACGTTTCATTGTCGGGCCATCATCAACCATGATCTCAGCCACTTTTAGTTCATCGATATCTGCGCCATCGTTGTGCTCAGCGTTGGCAATCGCAGAATCAAGTACATTCTTTACCATGTCAGCAGCTTTCTTGTTGCTGAAGGTCAGTATCTCGAGTGCCTTTTCAACCTCGAGACCACGAACCTGGTCGGCTACCAAACGTACTTTCTGCGCCGAGATGCGTGCGTGACGCAATTTCGCTGTGGTTTTCATATCTGCTACCTGGCCTTTTTATCAGCAATGTGGCCACGGTAGGTTCTGGTCTGAGCGAATTCACCCAGCTTGTGCCCTACCATGTTCTCACTGATCAACACAGGAACATGTTGGCGCCCATTGTGGACCGCTATGGTAAGCCCAACCATTTCCGGGCTGATCATAGAACGGCGAGACCAGGTCTTAATTGGCTTCTTGCTATTGCTCGCCACCGCTTCATCAACCTTCTTTACCAGGTGATGATCGATGAACGGGCCTTTTTTAAGAGAACGTGCCACGGGTTATCTCTCTATTTGTTCTTGCGACGGCGAACAATCAGATTGTTCGTGCGCTTGTTTGAACGAGTTTTGTATCCCTTGGTAGGAACACCCCAGGGACTGACAGGATGACGACCACCAGAGGTACGACCTTCACCACCGCCATGCGGATGGTCCACCGGATTCATCGCAACACCACGTACCGTCGGTCTTACACCGCGCCAGCGTTTCGCACCTGCTTTACCCAGCTTTCGAAGCGAATGCTCGCCGTTACTGACTTCACCAATAGTGGCGCGACAGTCAATCAGTACTTTCCGCATTTCTCCGGAACGTAAACGCAAGGTCGCGTAGGTACCTTCGCGCGCAACATACTGTACCGATGCACCGGCGCTGCGAGCCATCTGCGCGCCCTTACCTGGCTTTAGCTCGATGCAATGCACGGTGGTACCAACCGGAATGTTCGACAAAGGCAAGGTATTGCCCGGTTTTATGGGTGCTTCGCGTCCAGACACTAACGTGTCACCGGCAGCGACTTTGTTAGCTGCAATTACATAAGTGCGCTCACCATCTGCGTACTTAAGCAATGCAATATTAGCGGTGCGATTCGGATCGTACTCTACACGCTCTACTGTCGCAGGTATACCATCCTTATTGCGTTTGAAATCAATAATTCGATAACGCTGCTTGTGCCCACCACCACGGTGACGAACAGTAATTCGACCCGCAGAGTTACGACCACCCGACTTGCTTTTCTTTGCAACGAGTGGCTCGTATGGACGCCCCTTGAACAAAGTATTATCTACAACCTTTACCTGGAACCGGCGTCCGGCCGAGGTAGGTTTGGTTTTATGTAATGCCATACCAGTTACCCTTCCAGACCCATGTAATCAATATCCTGGCCTTCTTCCAGCCGGACAATTGCTTTGCGGGTATCTGATCGACGGCCTGCACGCACACCCTGGCGCTTGACCTTGCCTTTGTTGTTTATCATGCGTACGGAGGTGACGTTCACCTTAAAAAGCTTTTCCACCGCATTTTTTACTTCAAGTTTGGTTGCGTCAGATGCAACCTTGAAGGTATGTTGGCCGGTCGTTTCCGCCTGCATCGCAGACTTCTCGGAAATGTGCGGCGCAATAATTACGCTGTACATGCGCTCCTGATTCACGACAAACGCTCCTCAATTTGTTTGACTGCTGACGCGGTCATTACAACGCTTTTATGCCGCAACATTAACCAGGGGTTTATGCCATCAACATCTGTTGTTGTGATATTAGGAAAATTCCGACCAGCAAGATGCAGGTTGTCGTTTTCTTCTGAGTCAATGATCAACGCGTCGTCCAGGCCCCACCCTTTCATGGCATCGCGCATTTCGCGCGACTTGGGTGCCGATACCGGAATTGAATCAACCACGGTAAGACGGCCGCTTCGAGCCAGCTCGGAAAACACAGATCGCATTGCAGCGCGGTACATTTTACGGTTTACTTTCTGACTGTGATCGCGAGGCTGCGAAGCGAAGGTCACACCACCAGCACGCCAGATCGGGCTTCTGATAGTACCGGCACGCGCACGGCCAGTACCTTTTTGACGCCAGGGCTTTGCCCCGCCACCACGCACTGCTGCACGGTTTTTCTGAGCACTGTTACCAGAACGCGCACCCGCCAGATAGGCTGTGACGACCTGATGCACCAGAGTCTCGTTGTAGGGTGCGCCGAAGACAGAATCCGCTACGGATACGGCAGCACCTGCATTTGTTTGAAGTTCCATACCTGTGAGCCCTTATTTGGCCGAGCCAGACGAACTGGCCTTAACAGATGGCTTGATGAAAACATCGCCACCTTTTGAGCCAGGAACGCTGCCACTAATCAACAGCAGATTGCGCTCTTCATCAACACGCACAACCTCGAGATTCTGAGTGGTACGGCGAACCGCACCCATATGACCCGCCATTCTCTTACCCTTAAAAACACGACCCGGGGTCTGGTTTTGACCGATGGAACCCGGCGCTCTGTGCGAAACAGAGTTACCGTGTGTCGCGTCTTGCATCTTAAAATTGTGGCGCTTCACGCCGCCCGCAAAGCCTTTACCGATAGTTATACCGGCGACATCAACCTTCTGACCAACCTCGAACTGACTGACACTGATTTCCTGACCGACTGTAATTTCTGCTCCGCCCTCGCTTAGGACATCTTCCGTGCGAAATTCCCACAAGCCACGACCAGCTTCCACGCCTGACTTCTTGAAATGGCCCATCTCCGCCTTAGATAGCAAGGATGCACGCCGCTCACCAGTAGTGACCTGCATGGCTGAATAACCATCGACCTCAGCAGTACGCACAGCAGTCACCCGATTGGGGGTCGCCTGCACAACCGTGACGGGCACAGAGTCGCCCGCGTCATTAAAGACGCGAGTCATTCCGGCCTTACGACCGACAATACCCATTGGCATTTCGTTTCTCCAAAATATAAACGGCCTACTTAAACGGCCAAGTGCAGGCGCTTGTGTTAAAACAGGCCGGCACCACCTGGAAGGGAATTACTTAGCTAGCCGCCCAGTATAGCAGGAGTATTTCGCTCCTGTCACGCGCGGAAGCCATGACAGCGTAAAATAATTTACGCTGCCCGGTAAATTTCCTTAACTTAACTTAATTTGAACATCAACACCGGCAGCAAGGTCGAGCTTCATCAAAGCATCAACTGTCTTGTCCGTCGGATCGACAATGTCCATCAAACGCTTGTGTGTACGAATTTCGTACTGATCACGAGCATCCTTATTGACGTGCGGTGAGATCAGGATCGTAAACCGCTCTTTTTTAGTCGGCAAAGGAATAGGTCCGAGAACGCGCGCACCAGTGCGCTTTGCAGTCTCGAGTATTTCCCTCGCTGACTTGTCGATCAGTCTGTGATCAAAAGCTTTGAGTCGTATACGAATCGTTTGTGTAGGAGACACTGCCATTGTCGCTATCCTCAGTCGTTGATTTTAGCGACGACGCCGGCGCCGACTGTTCGGCCACCCTCGCGAATCGCAAATCGGAGCCCTTCTTCCATCGCTATCGGGGCGATCAGCTCTACGTTCATCTTGATGTTGTCGCCCGGCATTACCATCTC
>CALGNZ010000008.1 GCA_937957915.1 uncultured Granulosicoccaceae bacterium
ATCGGAACAAGTCCATCCTCGATTGACAGTGCGTGCAGCTAACCATCGTCCTCCGTATAATTATCTGCCCATACCAAAGAATACTGGGGAGATTAAGAATCTATGTTGAGAAGAACGGTTCGGCAGGTGTTGGAGTGGCCACACTTTGAGAGTGTAATTCTAACGCTGGTCATTCTTAATTCGATAACACTCGCGCTGGAAACCCATCCGTCGCTATCGAGTAACTACGGGGTGGTGCTATCACTGATAGATAATATTTTTCTCTCTATATTTGTGTTTGAAATAGCGCTTCGCCTCAGCCATGACTTCCGTGGATTCTGGAGAGACCCGTGGAGAATATTTGATTTCCTCGTGGTAGCGATTGCACTGCTACCTGCCGCTGGGCCACTGACCATTCTGCGAGCACTGCGTATTCTACGCGTTTTGCGGTTGATATCTGCGGTGCCCGCGATGCGTCGCGTAGTAGCGGGTCTGCTCGGGGCCATGCCGGGCATGGCCTCAATTGTATTGTTAATAGGTCTGATCTTTTTCGTATTTTCGGTCATTGCCACAAAAATTTTTGGGCCCAATTTCCCGGAGTGGTTTGGATCTCTTGGCGCATCAGCTTACACTTTGTTTCAAATAATGACGCTCGAAAGCTGGTCAATGGGCATTGTGCGGCCGGTAATGGAGGTCTATCCACTGGCTTGGCTACTTTTCATTCCATTTATCGTCATCACGGCGTTCACAGTGCTCAATTTGTTTATCGGGGTTATTGTTGATGCGATGCAATCAGAACATGAACTGGCGGCACGTGAAGAACGCGGCCAGATGAGAACCGAAAATGAAAAAATACTGTCTGAGCTCACCGCTCTGAAAACAGAAATAGCTACTTTGAATGATAAGCTTACGAGACCTTAGTCTTTTAAAAAAAACGAATGAGCGGACTCCTCACACTGTGACTCGCAAAAGCGAACCACTTTTTTTGGTCTTTTAAAGTGCTTAAGTCCTCATACCCCCTGGTGAGTGTGATGGGGCCAGATTATTTGACGCGATACCCGTGACACCGATTAGTTATCTTTTTCCGTTGTTGATAAGAAGTCGGTCACCGGGGATCGCTCTTCTGATTATCTGTCAATGATGCGCTTGTGAGTTTTTCAAGTAATCGCATATTTGACTTTTAAACACGCAACAGTCTGTCGACCTCCTTGATTCTGCGTGGTTGTGCCGTTCCTGCAGAGCCAGCTATTCGGCGACATCGACTTTTTCTAGCCTGCGCTACGACAGTTGATAGCTGGCAAAGGTGGTATATGTCAATTGTGAAAGTGTTTTTTTGTAAGTTTTACATTCTATGGGTTATGAAGCGATCGTCGACCTACCATGGTCAGAATTGAAACTTACCGAAAGTGAGAAAATTGTGGACGAGAAACTAAAAGGTTACATCAGGAGCACACAAGAAGAAATTGCCGAGCTCCGAGATAAATTCAGAGATTATATTGACGATACAGACGGCGACGATTTGAAAAGCTCCGTTGAGCGACGCTTTGATCGCGTCGGTGAAAAATTAAAAGAAGCGCTCGAGGCTGGAGAGGTGTTGACTGACAAGGCTCAAGTCAAAGCGCACCTCGGAGCAATGGAAGCCCGAGATCTGCTTATGGAATCTAAGGCAGGTTTTGAGTTCTACCTGAGGAAAGCCGGGAAGAGCGGCGAGCAAATAGCAGACGAGACGGAGTTGAAAGCGGCGCTTGCGAAAATGGAGGCGGAAGATTTTTGGCAGGAAAAAGGTCCGGCACTTCAGGAGGAATTCGTGCAATCGGCTGAAAAGATGAAGGAAGTCACTCGAGATGCAATTAGTGATCTGAGAGATCAATTAAAAAAATGGCGCGGCTAGTGATCAGCAGTCATGGCGAACCGCACTTGTGGTGTTCTGCACAGCTGTTTCACCATCGGCAAACGCAGATCGGTTTGTAGTTGGTTTGTTGTTAGTTTGTGGATAGGGGCTTGCGTTGTAGGTCGGGTGTAAACATCGTGCTATTCCAGTTCCAACGATTTTCTGGCTGAATCGACTATGTCATTGACAATCGGATGTTCAATTTTTTTGTCGAGTGTAATGGCAAAATAACGTTCGTGGAAATTTTCCAGTAGCGTAGTGAAGTGACAGTTCGTTGCCATTTCGATATCGGCACGAACATTAACCGGTGCAATGAATAGACCTCTGGCTGCTGCCGCCATGGCTTTGATTAAACCGCTGTCACTGCACTCTGCAATGATATTCGGTGTGATTCCCTGTTGTATAAACCAGTCATCACCAGCGCGCCGAAGCGGGCTTGCTTCTGTTGGGAAGATGACAGGTGCATTACTCAACTCATGGGGTAAGCGGTTAGAATATTTGTCGAGCAACGGTTTCGCTGCAAAGAAGGCGAGTTCACTTTGCCCCAACGCATGGATGTGGACGCTATTGGTCTCGCTGATTGACATCGACTGATCCGACAATATCAGATCGATTTCGTGTTTTTTCAGTTGGGCAAACAGTGTTTGCAGGCTTCCTTCCGTACAACTGACTAGAACATTTGCATCGAATGCAGGCTGGAGAAATTTCACCACGGCTATCTTTGGCAGGGTCTCTACAATACCGACTTTTATATCCTTCGGTATTTGCTTATCTTCGCCTCGCATAAACGAAGACAGTTCTGTTCCGAGAGAAAATATGTCATCAGCGAACCTTTTTACCACTATACCCTGATCAGTCAGCACTAACCGTCTGCCTGACTTCTGGAACAGGGCGGTTCCGGTTGTCTCTTCCAGGAGTTTGATCTGCGTGCTGATAGTTTGAGGTGTGAGGTACAGTCTTTTTGATGCGGCAGCTATTGAGCCCGCATCTGCAACATTCCAGAAGTAGAAAAGGTGGTTGTAATTTATATGCCGCATATTGGACTGGGTAATTGGGTGAAATTGGGTGCCAGCGCAGACGCTGCTTGCTTTGAAGCCACTATACCACCTCCTGATAGTCAGCGTTGAGGATGGCGGCTGCCCGTTTCTACACGTAAGCAATGGCATGCGTTTGTTTCGAGGAGCATCAGAAACATGGTTGCGAAGTCGAGCGACAGATTCAATATTCACCGTGAAGGGCAAATTGGCAAGTCTGGTATGGTAATGGTTGTCTGCATCGTCCGCCCCCAGTTGCTTGCGCCATTTTTAGAGGCAGCGTTTGAGATGGTGGAAAAGCACATTGGCGTGGTCAGTATCACAGACACCGAAGTCTTGCGTGCAGAGCGCTTTTAATAATTCACGCCGTTGCACCGGATTGTCTTAGAGGGGCGTGGTTAGTTAGATTCCAGACAGTCTAGAAGTCTTATTATTAAGTCTTGCGATTGCTGGTGACCTCGCCGCAACTGTTATCACAGCGTTCCCAATACGCGGAAACGCTGGACGTGTAAGTGTAATCTATAAACAGGCAAAGCCCCGCCTCGTTACGGTAGATTCGTGTGGGTCAGCTAGCGAATAATCTCCGGCCATATTACGCGTAGTCTATGACGACGGATCGTTGGCTCCAGATTACAGGCATAATCATCCTCAAAAAAACACGAGCTATTTCTTCGTTATTTTCGAATTTAAATCGGTTTAGCTGTCACCAAAATAAAAGCGTCGGAAAGACAACCCGTTTAATTTCACAATTAGGAGATTGGATATGAAACTGAGCCGGAATGTAAGAAACAGCCTTTTGGGTGCCGTTGTGAGCGTGTCTGCTTTAATTAGTGCGACGACTACAGCAAGCGCTGGCACGTATGACGGTGCAAACGTCATTGATCTGGCAGAGAAGAAGGGCGAGTTTTCTGTGTTTCTTAAGGCAGTTGAAACTGCGGGCCTGGAGGATGTACTGAGGAACTCAAAAGACATCACACTATTTCTGCCCACTGACACCGCCTTCGAATCTCTACCGGAGGGCACACTCGACGAGTTGCTCAGTCCGGACGGCGAAGATGATCTAAAAAAGATACTTAGCTATCACGTGATCGAGGAGGAACTGACCGCGAACGATATCGCGAAGGAGCAGGAACCCGCAGAGACATTAGCTGGTCAGACCGTAGCCTTCAAAGTTGAAGGCTCGGAAACGCTGATCAACGATGCATCCGTTACAACAGCGGACCTGGCTGCGGAGAATGGTGTTGTACACATTATTGATAAAGTACTTCTGCCAAAAGACAGCTAGCTGACGCTTTTTGCCGTTGCCCCGAATTCGTGGGTTGTTTCCACGCAGGCATTTGCGTTACAACCCACGTTTTTTTTTGCGATGCCATTGGGACTGTTTTGGAAATTTTGCAGAAAAAAGAGAGTAAAATAGTGAGTGAAGTTGGCAGGCAATAATGGAACAAAAATGCGAGTGCAGCAATGGTCGCAGTACTGATAGTCGCACTAGCCTGCTCTACCCATTGCGATTCGCCTCTTAACGGCAATATCGTAACACAAATCTCGTGATCGATTGAGAAATGCTGTTTTCCAGCTACCGAGCTTGATGGGGGCAGATAAAGTTGCCTGGTTTATTGATGAATTGCGCTGACTCGTTGCGGAAGTGCCTTTGCTATAACCAGAGCAAGCGCCTGGCTTCAATTTTCTAATGCTCCTGAATTTGGTCTGACTTGTGGTCTACGCAGATTGTCTTCTCAACTCTGTTCGTGAGTAGAGAATCTTTGTGCGTGTTTCTTTTGCCTGTGTTTATTTCGAATTTCAGTGCGGCGTGTCTTTCCTGCTGTATTGAGAACGTGCAATATCTGTGCGCGTTGAGAAGCGAGCAATGTCTCCTGGGTGCTTCGTAGATGGTAAACACTGATGCGGTCTGGGTTACCTGCCTGAGGGCATACAATCTTCTACCAATAGTTTATAGCCAATCGTCCCGCGGTTGATGTCGTACAGCGATTGATAAGTGGGGAACCATTTCACAAAAAGGAGAATGACGGGTTTACCACAATCGGCGTTTTGGCACGTAATACCAACCTTGCGCAAGTGGCCGAATGGTCAATGTTGATTTAGTTCGTATATTCTTTTGTATAAATTCGAATATATAGAATTGTTACTGTGGAGTTTGTCCCTACTAAAGTGATTAACACGAATCTAATAGGAGATAGACTTGAAATTTAAATCCAAAAAACGGAACACCCTGATGTCGGCAGTGGCGCTCGCTGCCCTTACCAGCACACCAGCCGCTGCCCGTAGTGCTCATTCCGTGTTAGATGTCATCGCCGATGATCCTGACCACCAGCTCTTTATCGAAGCAGCAAACGCAGCGGGCATGGATGATCTTTTAGAGAGTGAGTATGGGTTCACATTGTTCTTGCCGACCGACGATGTATTGGAGGAGGCGGGAGTTGACATTCAGCTCTCGGAACCACTTTCGCCAGATGAAAAGCGGCAACTTGCAGACTTACTACGCAACCATATTGTCCATGATGAGCTGACCCGTACAAGTGTTGATAAGCCACTCAGCATCGAATCAGTATCTGGAGCCCCGCTAAGCATAGCTATCAATGGGGGAGCCCCGAAAGTCAATGATGCGAATGTCGTAAAGCAGGATATCGTAGCGAAAAACGGAATTGTCCATGTGATTGACTCGCTCCTGGTTTCTGACAGCTAACCGTATTTTGTGCGTTTATAACGTTTGGTGGTGAACTCTTTAACAGCGAGTAATATAGAGGAATCTAAACGATGCAACTATCTCAAATTTGCCGGAAAAATGAAAACATTAATGACTCATATTTCGATCGACACGAATATATAAATTCGCACGATCCGTCAGTCGAAGTAAATCGCGCCCGAACAGGTGAAGTGGTGCTGATGCCTTCTATACTGATTGTTCGATGGGACGATGTGAGCATAGACAGTATATCAACACTGTTTGAAAATCGTGGCTACTTGGTGAGCCGTATGTATGCGGTCAATGAGGAGGCTGCAAAACCAGCATTGGAAAGTGAAAAATACCACGCGATAGTACATACAGCTCGTCAATCGGACACCATTGAAGATAAGCTGGGGGATAGAGGAAGTGACGGCACTTTTGTTGACTATGCGTTAATCGCTAAGGATGAGATTGATGATGTGCACTGTGTGGTGCAACTGAAGGCACATGCATCATCCGATCTCAGAGCCTACGTCAAATCACTGTGGGCGATGTGTTGCGTTACATAAATTCAAGAACCAGAGGAGCTAAAAATGAATCTAAAAAAATGCCAGTTAATATCAGCGTTCCTGCCTTCACTGTTGTTTTTTGCGTCCGGAGCGATGGCAGCGGATTGCTATCCGCTTAAACTCGAGAACTGGAGTGCTGATTGTTATCTGCAGTCTGAGCGTGGTTCTGAACAAGGTCAATTCTTTTCGAACCTCCATTCACTACACGGCACCTCTTCATCTGCGGGGTTGTTATTTAAAGGAGGTGATGAAGCTGTGAAAGAGGACGAAAAGGGCACCTATTCACTATTGCGACCTGAGCTCAGGCCCTACGCTGAGTCGTCGAGATCGTAGTGAGAGGGTGGTCGACAGTCGCAAAAAATCCGATAGGGACGAATGAGCCGGGCAACGGACTTGCCTTTGGTTGTGTTTATTCCTTTCTTCAATAATGACAGGCCTCACAAATTTTGGCTGGTGTCATTTGTTCGTCGTGATGAACCAGGTTGTTGAGCCCGCTTTTACAGTCAGCCTGACACCAGCGTTTTCTCCTTGCTCAGTGGTGCCACTCGAATCTTGATAACATACAACAATTTTTTATGAGTTTTATATCCGACATCACCATCGTTGCATCACATGAAGCTTGCTGTTGGCAGATTAGCAAAGCCTCTGTTAACGCAACGAGAGTCCATGGCGAGGTATGCAGTGAAAGAATTCTAACGACCAGGATTGGATAGGGCTGGTGGTATTACTCGTTCGCGGGTTGTCCAAAGCATACGACATTCAACCGTAGCAGATGTTGTAAATTGTACATCGGTACGCCCAGCGCTGAAGCTGGATAGTTTGTGGCACAATGGCAGCTTTTAGAGGTGCGATGAGCAAATACTGGCGTTGAATGAGCCACTGGCCTGATAAATCTTCTCTTTTGCAAGGAAACCACATCAACAACAAGAACGTAAAGAGGGCAATGTGGGTCACCATAGTGTCGCAGTTCTTCAGTAAACTGGGTGACGCCTTGGCCAGTTCAAAAACGGTGTTGCCGTGGGTGATCAGCTCGATGGGCGCGCCTATCTTCATGGTGGGGCTGCTGGTGCCGTTGCGTGAATCTTTATCTATGATTCCCCAAATGCTTTTGTCGGGATTAGTGTCGCAGGCGGAACGCTATTATCTTATTTGGTGTGCGGCCAGTGTAGCGCAGGGTGTGTGCGTGATATTGATCGGGGTGGCTGCCCTCACTATGGACGGGGCGGCCGGTGGCTGGGCGGTGATCGCCTTGCTGGTGTTTTTTAGTCTTTGCAGATGCCTGGCATCCATTGCATCTAAGCTGGTTTTGGCTAAAACAATACCGAAAACCTCACGCGGGAGAACTACCGGGATCTCTGCCAGTGCTGCCGGAGTTATAGCAATTGTGCTTGGGGTTCTTTTTTATAGCGGTGAGTTCAATCCCACCAGTGGAGCGCCTGGCGCCGGTGCATTAGCTGGCTTGCTAATCATTGCCGGAATGTGCTGGATAGCTGCTGCTATCGTGTTTGTATTCATCGGGGAGCAACGCGATAACGAGGTAAAAAACGCCGGGCTCAGCGCTGGTTTTATTTCTCGGTTCAAGCCCTTGTTGAGGGACGTGATATTTCAGCGATTTGTACTCGCTCGCGCCTTGTTTTTAACCACTGCGTTGAGTGCTCCTTACTACATTTCGTTGGCGACGCAGGGTTCCGATGCCTCTTTTAAATTATTGGGTCTGTTTATCCTTGCAAGTGGATTGGCCAGTCTGGTTGCCAGTCCGATTTGGGGTGAACTGTCTGACTGGTCGAGCAGGCGAGTCATGATTACAGGGGCCGTTGGTGCGGGTGCCACAGGGCTAGTTGTTTTTACGCTGCACCACACGCAGTCTTTGATGCCACAGAGTTTGTGGCTGTTGCCTGGCTTATATTTTTTGCTTGAATTATTTCATCAGGGAGTCCGGATCGGACGGAAGACTTACATCGTCGATGCAGCACCAAAAGAATTAAGAGTTGCTTACATTAGTGCGAGTAACACGATAATCGGTCTGCTTTTGTTGTTTGTGGGTATTACGACAGCGGCAATTGGTAATGTTGAGGCGCATTGGTTGATTGCTGTTTTTTCGTTAGTGGGGCTGTCTGGGTGCTACTTTGCCTGGCGGCTGCCAGAGGTTGAATTATTGGCTGACGAGACCTGAGGCCCTGGTTCCACCGATTTGGTTCCAGCGACTTTGTCTTGGCTATCTTTACAAGCCAAACGGCAGCGTGAGTTCGACAGACAGGCCCGCTGAACCTGATCTCGCCTCATCTGGACCGGCACGAGGGAAATCGTAACTAACACGCCATTCTGAGATCAAGTCACCAAAAGGGTGCCGATAATTGAGGCTTGCCCCGTATATACCCAGTGACTCAGCAGCCTCTGTTTCACCTGCAGCGCGTAATTGCCATGCAAGACCCGTTGTATCACTTGTACGCTGAAACACTGTGAAGTTAGCTGTCCACCTTAGACCCTTGGTCTTCTCGGTAACGCTACTGACCTGGGCAAGGCGCATTATGTAATCGTGTGCGGCCAATGCCTTGCTGACCGACGTCTGAATCGTTAGCCCCACGCCATCTCTGTTTGTCCAGAATGGTCGAATCATCGCGTCACTTAAGCTGGTTGGGGTGTCATGAAATACAACACGACCTGTGGCCTGGATGAATAGCTTCGGCAGGCTGAAACTGGTGACGCCTGCTTTGGCACTGGTATCGAATTTCTCGAACCGGGGCACCCTGTATCCAAGCCCTACAAGCCACTCGTCATCGTCAGTTGCCTGAGAGAATAAATTGTCTGTATAAAAATTTGATGAGCGAGATCTGGTCTCGGCCCTTTCCGGTGCTCTACCGATAAAGGCACTGAGACGTTTTCCGAGGTAGGGCAACTCGGAGTCCAGCTGCCCTTTGAGTTTGATGTCGAAGCCGTCGTATTCTGTATATTCTGCAGACAACCGCAAATATCCGCTGGTGCGTCTTGCCTCTGTGGCACTGGCGCTTCTCCCGCCGATTCCATCAATCCAGAATGCGGCTTGACAACCCATCGTTTGCAGATAATCCTGCGTTTGGGTGATTACGTCCTCTCCTTCATTCTGCTGTTTGCAAATCTGTGCAGCACTGTTTGTATTAACACGCTTGCGTTCGGTAAATGTGACAACCGGAAGTTCGCTGACGTTTCCTGCGCTGTCATGAGTATTGTCCTGCGAATTGTCACGAGCGTAATCGGGATGGTCATTACCCGCCAGAGCCACGTTCATGCCTGTGGCAAGCGATATTTTGATCATAACCGCAGACACGCTACCCACCGAACGCAGCAGTTTTACATGTGTTGGCGGTTTATATGAAGCACTGCTAAGCCGCTGCAAGTTTAACTCGATTATCATTGTTACTTACTTTCTCACCGACCGGCGCACTCCACCTGAGAGACGCCAGCTTTTTGGGTCTCACCATCGGCGCTTCCGACAGCGGCTGGTCTGATGACACAATTATAGCGCTGGATTCTGGTCGAGAGTGTTTGAGACCATTCTCGATTCCCTCGACGCCGACAACCGTGCACGCGTGGAACGTGTAATTGTATGTGAAATTGGTACTGTCGGTCGATCAATGAGTATGCATGTTTGGAGTGCAGGTCCGAAGGTAACAGGTAACGTCGTGTTACGCTGGCGACTAAAGCATGATGCTCTGCCGTTGCATACTGACGCATTGATCTCACCATAGGCGCATTGGATAGCGTTGAACGGGCTTTGGTTGTCGGAATTAAGGAACAGTATTCTCTGCTAGTCGTCAGTGCTTACTCGTCAGTGCTTACTCGTTTGCTGCGTCTCTGACCCACTAAGTACGAAGCAGAGGAGTTTACCAGAGCGCGATTGTCGAGAGCGGTGCGTCCTAATAGCATACGAAATTTCATGTCGTCTCGGGCGGTGAGCGTTATCTCAATAGGCCACGAGTGAGCCCCAATTAAAAGCGGTGTTAGAATCACCCAACGCTCCTCACTATGACCTCCCGAGTCGGTTACTTTTCGCTGTTCAAGAACATCAGCCACACAGAGCACTTCTGTTTGTCTGTCGTGTTGTTTCGGGTGCAGGCGAAACTGTATGCGCTGAATACCATTCTCCGTGAACGGGCGTATATCGAAGGCGTGCAGGGCGGAAGTGCGTGCACCCGTATCCACCTTCGCTTTTATTCGTGGAATGCCAAGTTCAGGCAGTGCGACCCATTCGCGCCACCCAAAAGTTAGAATATCGCTCATATGAATAACTCGGGTATATTAATGCAACGCGCATAGTATCGTTGTTTGTCTTCCAGCGTGTGCAAACAAGGAGTTCGATCAGCATGAAACTCGCAATATTGTCTTGTGGACCAAAGTCCTACAGTACAAGGCGCCTCAAAGAGGCGGCCTTGCAGAGAGGTCATACCGTCAAAGTGCTCAATACGCTCAAGTTTGCTATTGACTTGCAGGAGGGAATTCCCGATCTATATTTTCGCCAAAAACCATTGAGCACTTACGATGCGGTTTTACCGAGAATCGGCGCATCAATCACCTACTATGGCACCGCGGTCGTCAGGCAGTTTCAGGAGATGGATGTGTTTTGTGCGAATACGGCTCATGGCATAATAAACTCGCGCGACAAGCTGCGAAGCCTACAGATATTAAGTCGACATAACATCGGTATTCCCCGAACCACGTTTGTCAGAGATAAAAAAGACGTACTCCCTGCCATTGAGCGTGTTGGAGGGGCGCCAGTCGTGATCAAACTGATCGAGGGTACACAAGGAATAGGTGTGCTATTGGCCGAGTCGGTAAAAGCTGCAGAATCCATTATTGAATTACTGCAAAGCCAAAAACAAAATGTGCTGATACAAAAATTTGTTGCTGAAAGCAAGGGAAAAGATATTCGTGCTTTTGTGGTTGGAGATCGTGTGGTGGCGGCGATGCGCCGCACGGCTCAAGGGCAGGAGTTTCGCAGTAATGTACATCGTGGTGGCATTGCCCAGGCTGTAGACCTGGATGACAAATACAAGGAAACCGCTGTGCGTGCATCTCAAATATTGGGTTTGCGAGTGGCGGGAGTCGATATGCTTGAAGGGGTAAATGGCCCTCAGATCATGGAGGTCAATTCCTCGCCCGGCCTCGAGGGTATTGAAAGTTGTACCGATCTGGATGTCGCCGGTTCCGTAATCGATTACATATCGGCTCAAGTCGATTTCCCCGAAATCGATATACGTCAGCGACTGACGGTGAGTAAAGGCTATGGCGTGAGCGAGGTTTACGTGCCTGATGGTTCGAATTTCGTAGGGTTGACGATAAAAGAAAGCATGCTGTCTGAAAAGGATATTAACGTACTTACTTTGTATCGCGGCGCTAAAGTGATTCCTAATCCGCGTGCTGACCGTGTTCTGGAGTCAGAAGACAAGCTTCTATGCTTTGGCAGGCTTGAGTCCATGCGAGGAATGATCCCATCGAAAACGCGCCGGCGTCGCCGACCGGAGATTAAGGAGCTGGTGTCTGATGAATTGGGCGAAAGTTCAATGGAAAACGGAGACGTAGATTGACCTTGCCACATGACATGAAAACGCAAGGCAATCGTAAAACCGATAAGGCCGCTCCTTTCAAAATAGCTGGCCGAACAGTCCAGCCCGGTGAACGCGTCCAAATTAACTTGCCGACGGCCAACCTGTTCACTCATACCCAGCTTAATATGCCGGTTGAAGTTATCCATGGCCGAGTGTCAGGCCCGGTACTCCTCGTTTGTGCGGCAATACACGGTGATGAGCTTAACGGCGTGGAGATTATCCGGCGAACAAGGAGTTTCCATTCCTTGAACAAATTACGCGGCACCCTGATCCTGGTTCCGGTAGTTAATATATTTGGTCTTATACACCAATCTCGGTATTTACCTGATCGACGAGATCTGAACCGATGTTTTCCTGGTAGTAAAAGCGGATCCATCGCCTCCAGAATGGCACATATTTTTTTCAATGAAGTGGTAAAACGCTGCACGCATATTATTGATCTGCACACCGCGGCGGTGCATCGTGATAACTTGCCTCAGATTCGTGCCGCACTGGATAAGCCAGGTGTGAAAGATATGGCGATGGGTTTCTCGATCCCGGTGATCATAAATTCTGGCTTGATCGACAACAGCCTTCGAGCTGAAGCCGGGAAACTGGGTATCCCCGTCATTACCTATGAGGCAGGGGAGGCGCTGCGACTATATGAGCGCTCGATTGTAAGCGGTGTTCGAGGTATCGTGAGCGTGATGCGTACATTGCATATGTTGCCGTCGAAGCGCATTAAGACCGTGAAAGCTGAACCTTACATTGCCAAATCGACGAGCTGGTTTCGGGCTCCAATGGATGGGATTTTCAGACCACTGGTCAAGCTAGGTACACAAGTCAATGTGGGTGACACACTAGGTGTTATTTCTGCACCATTTGACTCGGAAGAAACTGCGTTGATCGTAAAAGAGGGCGGTATAGTCATTTGTGTTAGCAAGTTGCCTCTTGTTAATGAGGGAGAGGCGCTGTTTCACATAGCTCACTTCAAGGAAGCGCACGCAGTGGAGGCTGAGATTGCAGAGCACGGGAGTAATATTGAGGGCGATCGTTTGTACGAAATCGAGACAGTACCTGTTTCTGTCATGGATACCTGAAT
Source organism: uncultured Granulosicoccaceae bacterium (assembly GCA_937957915.1). Taxonomy (GTDB): domain Bacteria; phylum Pseudomonadota; class Gammaproteobacteria; order Granulosicoccales; family Granulosicoccaceae. Next base: position 12,823 of record CALGNZ010000008.1, read on the forward strand.
TCGGTAATCGACCGGGTTGTGGTTGGGGAGCGATAAATCGAAACGCGAACTGTTTAGATCGTCTTTTAGTTTTTTTTATGTGTTCCCGTGTGTATTGAATATTCACGAAACAGTTGGGGCTGCTTTTGGGTGTGTTGCCAGAGGCCGCCAAAAAGGCGGTGCTGGTTGGCCATTCCCCGTAGAGCTGGTTGGACAAAAATGCCGCAGTCGAGCCCGAATTGGAGATGTCTTAAAACCGGGCTATTCGGGCACTTGAGTTATCGGTTATACCGAAATCCTGCTCTTTACTTGAGATTCCGCAGCTTACGTTGGTTTCCCGCGCAGTCAACCTTCGAACGTGTTCGTAAAAAACACTCAGGCACAAAAAAGCCGCTAACCAGTAGCGGCTTTTCCGTTATATGGCTCCCTGAGACGGGCTCGAACCGCCGACCCAGTGATTAACAGTCACTTGCTCTACCGACTGAGCTATCAGGGAATGGGTAAGAGCGGAATATTAGCTGGGCGCTCTTTAATCGTCAACCGCTACATTAAATAAAAGTATTAATGTTTCGTATTGACGATCATTTCAGGCCACTATTACTGATACTGGCTCAAGCTGCTCCGGGCTCAACCT
>CALGNZ010000009.1 GCA_937957915.1 uncultured Granulosicoccaceae bacterium
GGGGCCTTCATTTTTGAAAAGACCAAAAACAAAGCAAAAAGGACATGCTCTTCAGGCGGAGTCACTTTTAAAACACTAAAAGTAACCAAAAGTGTTTTTGCGGCAAATCAGCCCAGGGGTGCCTGCGGCATTTTGAGATTAATCGCTGAAGGGGGGCGCGCAAACAGCCTTCCCTGGCTGACAGCGCTCTATGCGCCGTCCCTGGCGCGCCGACCCCCTTCCTCGATCAATCTCAAAACTGATTAAACGCAGTAGATCAAGATCTAAAGCAAGAGCAAGAGCAAGAGCAAGAGCAAGATCAAGATCAAGATCAAGATCAAGATCAAAATCAAGATCAAAATCAAGATCAAAGGCAAAAACAGCTCGGCCCGTTGGGCGGGCGGGTTGTGCAATTTCGATAATAGATCCGAAGACGTAGGGTGCTGGTGAGCGCCGCGAACCGCACCGATCCCAAGGCAGCCTTCGGATCCGGGTTTCCGGTCTGCCTATAATCTGCGGGTGACTCACTGGCTTCTGATATACAATCGAGCAGATGAAAATTTGGGTTGACGCTGATGCCTGTCCGGGTGTCATCAAAGAGATATTGTTCAAGGCTTCCAAGCGGACTGGGGTGGCTATGACACTGGTCGCTAACCATCCGATGCCTGTGCCACAGTTGAAGTGGATTAATCTGTTGCAGGTCGAGTCGGGGTTTGATGTGGCGGATAATGAAATCGTCAAGCGACTGGAGCCGGGTGACCTGGTCATCACCGGGGATATTCCGCTGGCGGCCGAGGTGATTGATGCGGGTGGTCATGCGCTGAACCCGCGCGGTGAACGATATACCAAAGAGAATATAAAGCAGCGGCTCAACATGCGTGACTTTATGGATTCACTGCGCTCGAGCGGGGTAGATACAGGTGGGCCCGGCGCGATGAATCAGACTGACCGCCGAGAGTTTGCCAATCAGCTTGATCGGTTTCTGCAGCAGCACGGGTGAGGGTTGCTGCCAACAAGATCACCATCACTGTCCACAGTTTTCCATACCAAAAAGCACACATCGAGAATACCAGTGTTTAACGTACCGCTGAAAGCCGTGCTCATTGCGGTATTTATTCACACGCTGTGGGGCGGGAACCCGATCGCTGCAAAATTCGGGTTGGTGGTTTTTCCGCCATTTGCCAGTGCGTTTGTGCGTTTTGTGTTGGGTGTTTTTGTTCTGTTGTTGTGGGCAAAGTTTAGACAGCAGAATTTGTGGCCGACGCGCGTAGAGTGGCCAACGCTATTGTGGATCAGTGCGCTGTTTACCGTGCAAATTGGGCTGATGAATATCGGTATTGATAATTCCAGCGGCATCATGGCATCGGTACTTATTTCAACCAACCCCATCTTCGCTGCTGTATTTGCGCACTTCCTGATTGCCAACGACCGCTTGAGCGTTACTGGAACAAGCGGTTTGTTGTTAGCGTTCGTCGGTGTTTGTTTAACGCTGTTAAACCCGCACGATGCGATGAGCACCGACTGGTTTGCAATCGGCATATGGATCACCACAGCCAGTGCCGCGATACTGGGCTTTCGTATGGTGATTAGCGCCAATGCCGTCAAAAGTATCGAGCCGATTAAAGTGGCTGTGTGGCAGATGGTGTTGTCGCTGCCTGCGTTTGCGCTGGCGAGCACTCTGGTAGAGACCATTCAGTGGCAGGCGATGAACTGGTCGGCGGTACTGGGCTTGCTATATCAGGGCGTCATCGTGGCCGGTGTGGGTTTTCCGGTATCGTTCTGGCTGGTAAAGCACTATAAACCCAGTGTGATGATGAGTTTTAATTTTGTGGCACCGGTCGCTGGCGTTTTGCTTGCGGCCTTGTTGCTGAATGAAAAAATTACGGTGAGCGTGGTTGCAGGTGTTGTATTGGTGGCAGTGGGTTTACTGTTGGTGGCTCGCAAGACCTGAGTGTTTTGCGGGCCGCCTGAAATCGATGTTATAGGTATCTACAAGTATCGATGCTCGTATTGCATCGATGCCTGTAGTGCCCCGCTTGTTGCGGAGCTGCATTATTCTTAGCCGCGGTTTGTCAGGTCACTGGTAACAGTGTTGTTTGCCAGCTAACCATTTTCCATGCGGAATCTTCAACAACCCATATTTGCGTGTAGCGTGCTTTGAAGTCTTTGTCGTTACCGTTGGCAATTACGTGTACTCGTATCAGGCCATTGATGATTACACAGTCGCCAAATCGGCGGTAATCTTTTTCAGAGCTTTCAAGTGCCAGATACTTGTAAAAGCCGTTGCGTAACTTCTTTAAATAATCTGTGCGGTCTTCGTCTGTGCTGCTGCTGTGAACATAGTGCAGGCTGGAGCCGAGAAATGTTTCGACTTTGTCGATATCGCCGTCTATCAGTGCCTGTGAACGCTGGCTGTCCAGTTCTTCGATTTCCTGAAATACTTTATCGTCACTCATAGTTGAGTATGCCCCGGTTGATGTGCTTGGTGCTGGTCCGTGAGAAACGGTGGCAGCGGTTCCTGTGGCCCTTGTACTGGCCATTCTGCTGGCCATTGTACTGCAACCTGAAAAAAGGTTGGATGATTTCCGCCGTAGTGCTTGTGTGCTTATCGTTGCTGAATGCGCAGATGCTGCCTGCGACGGTGGTCTACTGTGCGAGGTAACCTCCGTCGATGAGCAGGTCCGAGCCGGTAACGAAACTCGCATCGTCCGACGCCAGGTAGAGTATGCCTTTGGCAATTTCGTCTGCCTCTGCAAGCCTGCCCAGTGGATACCCTTCACCCAGTGCGTCGAATGATGCGCTGTCTGAGCCAAACCGTGTTCTCAATCGCTCCGTCAGCGTGGCGCCCGGAGATACACAGTTAACCCGAATGTTGTCTGCAGCATGGTCGAGTGCCATCACTTTGCTCAGTTGCAAAATGGCACCTTTCGTGGCGCAGTACGCAGAGAAGCCGCGCATACCGACTGAACCCAGTTGCGATGCAACATGAATAACCGAGCCTCCGCCGTTGTTTCGCATGGAAGGGATGACCGCTCTCGATACCAGAAAGGTTCCTGTCACATTGATGGCGAAGGCACTGCTCCAGTCGGCCGGGTCGAGTGCATCAATACTGGCGGCGGGTGTTTGCGTTGCTGCGCAGTTCACCAATATGTCTGCGGCACCGAATTGTTCCACTGAGGCTGCTGTTGCTGCTTCAACCTGGCTCTGGCTGGACACGTCAACCTGCCATACCTCAGTGCGTGCTGAGTGTTCGTCTGGCAGTGATGCGATCAGTGTTTGCGCTCTTGGTTTATTCACATCAAACAGGCTTACTGCAGCACCGTGCTGTAAAAAACAGATTGCAGTAGCCCAGCCGATTCCGCTGGCGCCCCCTGTAATTATGGCGTGTTTTCCGCTCAGGCGCATACGTTTCCTCCGGTTTTCCGAACGTGGCATCGGCGATGGTCAGAGGCTACCATAGT
>CALGNZ010000010.1 GCA_937957915.1 uncultured Granulosicoccaceae bacterium
ACGGGGTCCGCGTGACGAACTGGTGGTTGTTTGGAGTTCTGTGTCTGTTGATGGTTTTTGGCATCGTTACGCGACTAGTGTGACTTTATACAGTATTACTATTATACTGTATGGATGAACACTATAGAGAAGTTGGCAATACTGGCAGATGCCGCAAAGTACGATGCGTCGTGTGCGTCCAGTGGCTCATCCAATCGTAATTCGCTGTCGGGCAAAGGTATTGGCTCGACGGAGGGTTCGGGTATTTGCCATGCCTATGCGCCAGACGGGCGGTGCATTTCCCTGTTGAAAGTATTGCTGACCAATTTTTGTATTTACGAGTGCGCGTATTGTATTAATCGCAATTCGTCCAACGCGCAACGTGCGCGCTTTTCTGTCGAGGAAGTGGTTAACCTGACGCTTGATTTTTATCGGCGTAATTACATAGAGGGTCTGTTCTTAAGCTCAGGTGTTATTCGCAATCCTGACTACACCATGGAGCAATTGGTAGCGGTTGCCCGCTCGCTGCGTGAAGACCATGATTTCCGTGGTTATATTCATCTAAAAACTATTCCTGACGCTGATGGCGATTTACTGGCTAACGCCGGTAAGTATGCAGACAGGCTTAGCATCAATGTCGAGTTGCCAAGTCAGCAGGCGCTGGTGAACCTGGCGCCGGAAAAAGACCATCGCACCATTAAGCTATCAATGGCACGCATACGTACCCGCCGCGAAGAGCATGTGGCAGATAAGCGAACAAAAAAGATTAGCTCCAACCTGACGCCCAAGCAAAACAAACCCCCGAAGTTTGCACCGGCTGGTCAGTCAACGCAGATGATTATCGGTGCTGAACCGTCTAATGATGCGTCCATACTGGCTATGTCGAGCAACCTTTACGCAGCCTACGATTTAAAGCGGGTTTATTATTCTGCGTTCAGTCCTATTGTAGATTCACCCACTGCCTTGCCATCAATTCGCGCGCCGCTGGTGCGGGAGCATCGACTGTATCAGTCAGACTGGTTAATGCGGTTTTACGGATTTTCGGCCAACGAACTGGTAGAAGAAGCCGATGGAGGCATGCTCGATTTACAGATTGATCCCAAGCTGTCTTGGGCACTTCGCAATCGGCATTTGTTTCCTGTTGATCTGAACAAAGCCTCGCGTGAATTACTGCTGAGAGTGCCCGGCCTGGGTGTCAAAACGATTAATAAAATTTTGAAAATCCGGCGCTGGCAGGTGGTCAAGCTCGCTGATCTGATTGCTTTAAGGGCCAGTGTAAAAAGGGCGATGCCGTTTATCGTTTGTGCTGGTCATAAGCCTGTCGAGGCGGATTACTCCAGTGAAAAATTGCGAGCGATGTTTGTGCCGGCAGCAGAGCAGTTGCAACTCGCATTCTGAGTTAGGCAGTCAATCAGAGGCGTAACGTGCCTGGAAAGCTGCTCTGTAATGCTGCCCGGTTGAAAAGAGTCCACTAATCAATGCGACAAATCGGTTTGTTTGACGCCGGCACCACTGCCGGATTAAAACGCCAGTCTTCACTGTCTGACGCTGGCGATACCCGTACTATTCAAGCCGGGTTTCGCAACGTGGTGTTTTACCCTGATTTTAACAACTGGTGGTCGTCGGCAAGCCAGTGTCTGCAAGAGAATGTCAGCCCTTCAAAGGTCTGGTGGACTGAAAACAGGAATGCGGCACGCGCACCACGCAAATCCCTGGCTATGAAAGAGAGTGCCGGTTTCATCCAGGAGGCGACCGCTGCCAGTTGTCATCGCAGCGAAGATCGATGGGCGCTTTTGTACAGTATTCTGTGGCGCCTGACCCATGACGAGCCGCAGTTACTGGAGTTATCCGGTGACCCGCAGGTGGCAAAGCTGCACCAGTATGCAAAAGCCGTTGCCAGAGATGTACACAAGATGAAAGCGTTTGTACGTTTTCGTAAAGTCGAAGGTGAGTCTCCGGGTTGCGTACCGCGATATATCTCGTGGTTTGAGCCGCAGCACTTTATCGTGGAGTATGCAGCGCCTTTTTTTAAACGACGCTTCTCTAATATGCACTGGTCAATTCTGACGCCGGTCGGCTGTGCTCATTGGGAAGGGGAGGGTGACCTGTGGTTTAGTGACTCGGTAGATAAAGATGTGGCGCCCGATGGCGATCAGTTCGAAGACGCGTGGCGTGTTTATTACAAAAGTATTTTTAATCCGGCACGCCTGAAAATCAGTGCCATGCAAAGCGAAATGCCCAAGAAATACTGGAAAAACCTGCCAGAGGCAAAGGAAATTACCGCATTGGTGGCGTCTGCTGAAGTCAGCACGCAACGTATGATCAAACAGCGTAAAGTGGCAGACAACTTTCACTGCGGTGCCAGGCCGGCACACCCTGATCAGATTGTGCACCAGCAGATACAGGCCACAGACGGCTCCTCGTTGCAGGCTCTAAGACTACAGGCAAGCCTCTGTTCGGGATGTCCGCAATCCGTAGCCGCTACCCAAACTGTGTTCGGAGAGGGGCCTGATAATGCGAGGCTGATGATCATCGGTGAACAGCCCGGTGACGAGGAAGATCTGCATGGCAAACCCTTTATAGGCCCGGCGGGGAAGGTGCTGGATGCTGCGCTAAAGCACGCTGGTATAGATCGCAGGCAATGTTATTTAACAAACGCGGTTAAGCACTTTGGCTTTGAGCCCCGTGGTAAGAGGCGGTTGCATAAAAGACCAGACGCCAGTGTGGTGCGTGCGTGTGCTCAATGGTTGCAGCAGGAGCTGAGCTGTGTGAACCCGGAAGTTGTTGTGTATCTCGGTGCCACAGCGGCGTCTACCTGTTTTGGTCCACAGGTGCGAGTCAGTCGTGATCGTGGCAAGCTAATCTACAAAGATGCCAGGCAACATCTGATAACAACGCATCCATCGAGTATTTTGCGCCTGAATCGAGGCGCAGCTCAGCAAAATGCCTATCTTCAGTTTATAAACGATTTAAAGCTTTGCGCTTCAGCGGTTGGATTGGAAAATAAAGCCCGCCTGATGGTTAATAAGCACTAGGAGTCTGCGCGGCAGAACCTCCACTACTGCGAACGCGCCCTGCCGGTGCTTTTTTATCGATCATTTTCGTTACATATGAATAACTATGCGCCGCAAATGATCGTAAAAACGCCCTCGCCATGGCACGCTCTCGCTACGTGGATTTCTACCGCGCAGGCTCCTGGTCCGTTTAGTGGTTTGGAAGTTAAACCGATTTAGTAGCTGCCGAATATCTGGTGCGGTTCAGTAGTAGCAGATGCAATCGCCTGTAGCTGCAATGCACGGGTTGTTTAAACGTGCTTCTGTCGTATCCGTAGTTGGTGTCCTCTTTATCCTGACTGCACCTGATTTAATCAGGGTTCAACTGAATGCTAACGTCTTGTTTTGATGAGTGCCTGCTCAACGACTTGTGAATATTTGACAGGAAATGGCATGTCGGCCACTTTGGTGAAATGTCGATCAGTGAATTTTCGCATCCAACTGCTGGTTTGTCGGACAACATCTATTGAATGGCTCTGTCAGCCTCACCTGTTTGGTTTAAGATAGCCGCTTTATCGATAAGTCATCCGGAGATGCGTGGTGGTTAGACCTGCAGGTCGCAGTGAAACTGATTCGCTTTACTTTACCTACCCCCATTTTGATCCGCCGTCTGCGGCACAAAAAAATGCACAACAAAGTGCCGCGGTTGCAATTGTTGGTGCGGGCCCGATAGGCATGACCACGGCGCTTGCGCTGGCCAGAGAAGGAGTACGGTCAGTTCTGTTCGATAACAAAGCCACTTTTAATGATGGAAGCCGTGCGATTTGTATCGCTCGCCCCAGCTTCTACATTCTTGAGCAGCTTGGCGCCGTTGCCCCTTTTCTTGAAAAGGCACTTGGCTGGACGATGGGTCGCACGTTTTATCGAGGGCAAAAAATTCTCGAATTCCACATGCCGGACAGCGCTGAAGAAAAGTTTCGGCCAATGTATAACCTGCAGCAACAATATATCGAGCAGTTTCTTTGGCAATCTGTCAACGCGAGCGAACTCATCGAAACTCGATGGCAAAGTGAGGTCACACATGTCGAGGATGTTAGCGGAGGCACACGGTTGTGCATCCGTGACCCGACTGGCGAATATCACTTCGATGCCGACTGGACACTGGCCTGCGACGGTGCACACAGTCAGGTTCGTAAAATGAGAGGGCACAGGCTTAAAGGAGAGAATTTTGAAGGCCGCTATGTCATCGCAGACATTCAGATGGATCACGACTATCCGACTATTCGCCGTGCGCTATTTGATCCTGCCTGCAGACCAGGTGGAACAGTACTTATTCACAGGCAGCCAGACAATATCTGGCGTATCGATTATCAGCTAAAGGATGATGAGAGTACCGAGGCCGCTATTGATGAAAACGCGGTGCGCGCCAGTGTGGCTTCGGTTCTTGAAGAATTGGGTTACAACGGTGCGTGGGAGCTGGAGTGGTGGAGCGTGTATACCGCCAACACACTTGCGCTTGATGACTATCGTGACGGGCGTGTGTTTTTTGTTGGCGACAGTGCGCATATAGTGCCAATTTTTGGCGTGCGCGGTCTGAACAATGGTCTGGCAGATGCTGCTAATATTGGTTGGAAGCTAGGCTGGGTCTTGAATGGTAAGGCAGGTGAAACGTTGCTCGACAGCTATACCCCCGAGCGTCGCGCTGCGACCCTTGATGTGTTTGCCAATGCATCAAAGAGTGCCCGCTTCATGACGCCCAATACCCATGGCTGGACACTTATGCGTGATGCAGCGTTGTCTCTTGCACTAAGTCATTCGTTTGCCGGAGAACTGGCAAATCCGCGTCAAATGACTGCTTTTACCTATAGCGGCAGCCCGGCTGTACTGTCGGATGATTTGGCTTTTTCTGCAGGGCCTTGTGCAGGTGCGATGCTACCAGACGTGAAAATGAGTGACAGATACCTTAGCGAGTGTTTGGGTGAGGGCTTTACTGTCTTGTGCTTCGGTGCTGAGCTGGCGCAAGGCATCACTGAGGCATGCCGTAAAGAAGATCTACTCACGGTAGTAACGCTACCTGACACCGTGGCTGGTACGTTCGCAGCCGGCGACAATAGTGCTTATTTAGTGCGCCCCGATATGCATATCGCCGGGCGTTGGCAGTCTGTGACAGCAGAGCAGATTGTTCAAGCCTGGCGCGACGTCACATTCCATACGGATTTAGTGTAATGAACCATGCCGATCTTGAAAAAACCTATGAGTCACTTGCGCGCAAGATTGATGAGGTTGGGCACGACAACAGCGAGCTTTTTCTGGCGAAACTTGTTTTGTTGCTTGCGCACGCTAACGGAAATGCCATTGACGTTCAACAATTCATTAATGAGGCAGCTGAGTCGTTTGATCTGCCAGGCGGATAATACGGTCGCAAGTGGTAGCGATGGGAATATCGCAAAATACTATTAAAAGGTACAGGTATATTCAGTAATCTCGCTTTGCACTGTGTGGCGAGTTGGTCAAACTAATTCATAACATAAGAACTATTTCAAGGGTGAACAACGATGTCAAAGCTGGAAAGACGGGAGATTCGTGCCACCGGTGTTGCGGTGCCACCGTTGTGTTTCGGCACCTCTGCACTTGGCAATATGCCCGACACCTACACCTATGAGGTAGACGTGGAGCGGGCAATTGCCACTGTAAAGGCAATTGTCAGTTCAGTGTCGCCCTTTCTCGATGTGAGTCGGAACTACGGTATGGGGCGTAGCGAGGAGCGCATTGGTCTTGCAATTCGCGAACTAGGCGGGTTGCCTGACAATGCACTGGTCTCCACCAAACTCGACCGTAATATGGAAACCTCATCGTTTAGCGCCAGTGACGCAAGACGCTCTATTGAAGAGAGCCTGACTGCACTACAACTGGACAAAATCGACCTGCTTCATTTACACGACCCTGAGCACGCTGCTGAGCTTGGCCCAATCACTGGCAGTGGAGGTGCCATCGAAGAGCTGTTCAAAATGCGTGACGAAGGTATATGTCGCGTTGTTGGTCTTGCCGCAGGCGATGTTGAAACCATGATGCCTATTCTTAAGCAATTTGATTTTGATGTGCTGATTACTCACAATCGCCACACACTGGTAAACGGCAACGCAGAGCCGATGATCCAGTATGCGGCTGAGCACGATATTGCCGTCATAAATGCAGCACCCTACTGCGGAGGTGTGTTAGCGAAGGGCAGTGCCGATTTTAAAAGATATGTGTATCAGGAAGCGAATGAAAATACGCTTGCGCCGGTAAGGCAGGTAGAGGAAATTTGTCGGAAATTTAGTGTTCCGCCCGGTGCTGCAGCACTACAGTTTTCCCTTCGTGATGACCGTATCCGCTCAACTATCTGTGGCGTCAGTAAACCGGAGAGGGTAGAGCAAACACTCGAGTGGGCGAGTTTTCCGGTGCCTGAACCAATGTGGCAGGAGTTGGCGGGGTTGGGCCGCAGCCCGGATGACCCTGAGCGGACTAGACAATATTCTTCCGGTTAGCTGACTTCTGACGTAAAATTTATCAACCATGCACGGGAAATTGCTACTCCTCAGGGGCCTTGAATGTCCGGTGCAACGTGTGGGGACTAGCGTAGTACAGTCGTCATTAGTCGATAATAAACTCACGGATTTGCCGGCATCAATATTCGTGTTTGTACCCGCAGCCAGGTCGCCTGGCGCTGGTGATAGAGAAGCCATGGTTGTAATGCGACCGAACATGGAGCCTTAATTGGAACACTCGTGTGATAGCCTGTTACGGCAGGTTCAATCGCTTGAATTGACTGCAGCCGAAGTGGGAACCCGTATAGAGCGTATTCGAGCTGCAGTGTTGTCCGAGTCAGTTAATATAAACTCACCGGCTTTTACGTCAATCTCTCCTGCTGATCTGCACCTGATCTATACGCTATACGATAGATATTTTTTTTCTGATCGTATAGCAGTCGCGTTGGGTAACACGCCCCTCAATTTTGAATTGTCGGGTCGATTAACCCGGTCGGCTGGCAAAACAGCCTATTATCGACACCCTGAAAAACGATTCCTTATTGGTGTATCAACCACGTTATTGTTTGGTTGTTTTACTGAAGCGGATCATCGCTCCATTGTGTGCAGTGGCATTGTTTGCCGGGACAGACTTGACGCGCTATTGCGAGTGATGGAGCACGAGCTTGTGCATCTCATTGAGTTTGTGCTCTGGGATAAGTCAAGCTGCGCACGATCGCGTTTTCATTCGATATCTTTACGTGCTTTCGCACACACGGAAAATGTTCACTCGATGATTACGCCTGTCGAAAAAGCTCGACAGCAGCTCGGCATAGCCCCGGGGGTGCAAGTGAGTTTTACAATGGAAGGCAGAGTGTTGAACGGAGTGGTCAACCGCGTGACGAAGCGTGCTACGGTATTGGTGGAGGGAAGTGAAGGACGTCTGTATTCAGATGGCAAAAAGTATATGAAGTATTATGTACCTCTTGCCATGCTAAGCGTGGTCGCCAAACCTTAGAAACCCAAACCTTAGATACAGTCTTCACACAGTTTTGATGACAGTGCCTACTGTCAGCGGTTGCTAGTCGCCTTCTTTAGTTTGACGGTTACGTGAATCAGGTTTATCGGCCTCTCTGGCGATTTTTTCGTAGATTTCCTCTCTGTGAACGGCTATCTCCTGGGGAGCTTTTATGCCAATTTTGGTGCCTCCACCTTTTGAGTCGAGAATGGTGATGGCCACTTCATCCCCGATTCTTATGGTTTCTCCAATGCGCCTGGTTAAAATCAGCATACTTACAACCTGATCAGTCAGCAAAACAAAATCGTTAGTCTCTACGATAATCACAGTATCGCTGTGTGTATACAGGGCGTGACAATTGGTAACAATTTCTCATGGCTTATGGCGAGTTGTTTGTTAAATCAAGATCCAGCCAGACCAGTCTGTGGTCAGAGTTCGTTTCCCTGTTTTTAACCAGTTCGTAGCCAGGTTCCGATGTAGATGGCCAGAATACGGCACCGTCCAGTATGCGCAGGCCCAGTCGGGAAGGTAAAACATAATCTACTCGTAGTGACCAGTCGGTGGTATGACTTGGCGAGAATTTACTATTTGGTTTGTTTTCTATAGCGCCCTTGCTGGTGGGAGTGAAATCATTGTTTACGGCCCTGTGTTGTAGAAGGAGGTTTATCGGGTTATCTGTAGAGTCACCTTCAAATGGTGAAGCATTCAGGTCACCGAGTATAATAAATCGGCGCTGATCCTGGAGCGCGCCTTTAACGCCATTGTCGTCATATAGGTACTGGCCTTTTGACGCATCAATGTAGTCTGCCCAAAATCGAATTTCATCATGGTTGCGTTGTCCATTTCGATCCTCAGGTCCATCGAACACCGGTGGTGTTGGATGGCTTGCCAGCAGGTGAACGGTTGTGCCGTTGATGTCTATCGGGATATCCCAGTGAGACTTCGAAGAAAGCCTGAAGACTGAAAGTGCTTTTTCACTGTAATAGCTGTTTTGTTTGTCAGTTTTGTTGGATGTGGTTGGCAATCTGGCATTAGGCATATTTCGCCATAGAAATTTCTGAAATGTTCGAACCTGGTTTTCAACAATCGGAAATTGAGACAACAAAACCATTCCGTATTGTCCGGGAAAGGAACCGTATCCAAAAACGTCTTCAGGGCCGTCTGCTACTAAATCGTTGTTAAAATCAACCCCCGAGGGTATGCCGGTATTTGACGGGGCACTGAAATGATAGGGGAAATAGACAGGGTCAAAATGCTGTTGATCTGTTGGGCGGGTTTCCATCTCCAGGTAACGCTGTTTGAACTGGATTATTGATTCGCTGTTTGCTCGATAGTCAAACTCGTTAAGCAGAATTACCGCTGGTCTCACCTTTCTTATAATCGTTGCGACATTGGCAATTTGCGGATCTGGATTGTTGACAAGTGTGCCTTGCTGCAATGCCTGCAGCAGACCATTCGGGGTGTCGCGGTGCAGGGAAGCGTTAAATGTGGCCACCCTGAACGGCGAGTTCGGAGTTACATTCGGGTTTTCGGCCGTCAGAGCGAGTGAGGAATACAAAAAAATTGCCGCCGTCAGGATGTCGCGGATTCGGAATGGAATTGACTGAATGTTGGTATACGCTCGGCGAAGATCTGTCATTAGGCAGGGCAGCAGTCGCAATTGAAATTCATGCGTATCAACATCTATGGTTTTTTTGCATGCTAGATCACATCATCTGGTGATTGCAGGGTAAACAGGGATCGGTTCGGTTGAAATATTACATTTTTCACGCTCGCTGCGTACTTTATTTATAATGTGACAAAACACCCATAATAAATTTCCGCACGCAGAAGGCGGATCCAAAAAAAATCAGGTGGAGCCATGACCCCCCAGTCTACCGATCAAAATTTTGATTCTGAAGATTTCCAGGAAGCGCCTCATATGCCTCGCGACAGGGGCTATCATCCAATCGTCCTTGGTGTTGGCGGTGCACTACTGGGATTGATTCTGGCAATCGTTTTCATCAGCGGTAGTTTGCCTGAAATGTCCCCGGAGCAAATTGTAGCCATGGAGGGTTATCAGGGTGAGCAACCTCCCAGATATATATTTAATCTGGATAGCCTCGGCGGTTCAAATGCACTGCCGAGCGCCGCTTCAATCTCGGTTCCAGGCGCTGCATTGAGCTCGGCCTCGAGCGAACTATCCGGTGTGGGGTCGAGCCACGCGTCGAATGCGTTACTGAAAGACGCGCACCTGGAAGACGAAGGCAGCGCTGCGGTTGCAATAGCCCGGTCTGCGGTAAGAAACGTGGGGCTGTCGGCGGCTGACATGAATGCAGGCCCCGGTAATAACTTACATCCCATTGACAACTTGCTTGCTATCAAAACAGAGGAGCCTAAAGACTCGTGGTCTTTAGAAATTGTTGAAGTGCCGGCTTCACCCATCATTGTTGGTAAAGACGCACAGGAAGTAGCGGCGCCTATTGTCGAAGAGTTTGACTATCGAAAACTCAATCGGCGACCTGCAACTTCTGCTCAGCAATCAGATGTGCTTGGACGAGTGGCAGTGCAATCGGTGCAGAATGAATCGTCGACAACGATCAGAGTGCTGCCGGTGTTGACGGTCAATACCGATAACACTTATGTACGCGCCGAGCCGACACAGTCATCAGATGTGAAACTTGTACTTGCCAGAGGTTCCTCGGTTACTGCGTTTGAACAAGCCGGCGCATGGGTACATGTTGGCGCGAATGACGGTTCGTCTATAACCGGCTACGTTCATCGATCCAAAATAGCGATAACAGAGATCAACTAACCCATTGTGCAGATGAGCGGGTGCGCCCTGCACCCGTGGCGAGGCGATACAATATACGTTCTGGTTAGTAATCAACTACCGATCTGCGGATGCAACGTAAAAAAATCTGCCTGTCTACATGGACTGAATATAAGGTGTGTGACCTGAAGAAATACTCGTCAGGTCAGGTTACGTCAGTGTGTGTCGGTTAGTTGCTTAACGACCCGAAGTAGTCTCGTTCAAGTATCCATCCCTCTTCGGCAACCAAACGACCACTGACATAGATTTTGCGCTCAATGGTCAGGCTTGAATCGGCTTTGAGAGATAATATTTTTATATCCTGAACCAGGCGTACAAAGCCTTTGCTGGCGCCGATGCCCGGAACGCCCTCGGTTAGATTGCCAGCAACTATCTCTGAGTTGAGCAAGGATTGTGCGTCGCGATTAGCAGAAAAATGATTGGCGACGCGATATTTCTCGTCGAAGATCATTGTGTACGAATTGGGCATGCTGAGATCGTAAGTTCGCCATCCCAATTCATGGCCTTTGCGATCTTTGCGATACATCGGTGAAAACCAGATCGTGGACAGCTTTACCGCCTCGCTGTTTTCCCGTTCTGCTTCCATTCGCAATGCACCCTGGAAATGCTCGTTAAACTCAGCGGCAATTTGATAATCATCCGAGTTCGATACTATTTCACCATTCTCGGTGTCACAGACCATTTCCAGTTGTTTTCCCCACCAGCGTCCGGAAAGCATGGTTGCAAATGCTTCGAGTTGGCGTTCGGTGGTATTGATGTGCGACGTTTCCAGTTTGTAGTAACTGTCATCATCTGTATCCATGCCTGGTGCCAGGGCCAGACATTCGTCGGCTCGCGCAGCCGAACCAGCAAATAAAGCAAACAGAAGCGCAGTGGCGAGTGCCGTTACAGGTAAGGTTTTGTGAGGCACGCTTGTATTTGCTGGGGATGTGCCAGCGGCACGGGTGACAACAGTTTTATGGATGTAGGCTAGACACATAGCGAGTCAGAATCCCGAAATTTCAACGTCCGCACGTTAATCTAATATCGTTGCGGGTGCTCTGAACCTCGTACCACTATGGTAATTTAAAATTCAATTCTGCTAACACTAAGCCAGCCCGTGATAGAGTTCAACAATACCTGATCCGATTCTCATTGCTGATAAATAAATCATATTTTGTAGGTGCAAAACCGGGTTAGACTCACGGGTTGGGCGTCAACCTGATCTAAATGGAGAGCAGCCAATGAGCATGGATTTCCCTGAACGCTTACGCAACAACTGTTTAACCAGCATTGAAGACTATCGCAATATGCAGGTAAAGTTACACGCTATGAAAAAAGAACGTGAGTCAGTAGTAGATCAGAGTGGCAAGTCAGAAGAGTGGAAAAGCTGGGAGCTGGCACCTTTGGACACGCCCGTAAAGCGAGACGCGGAGCCAGCGGCCCGGGGATCGGTTGAGCCTTCGGCGGAGGCGGTCAATGGCGTACACAAAGCGCTGAGAACAATCGACTAAATCAGGCAGCTGTGTCGTCGTTTCATCGTTAGTCGTCTCATCGTTAATGGACAGACAAGTTACCCTGGTATCGGTTGATGAGAGCAGGTGAATACAAAGGTCTATGCGAAAAAAAAACGCCGCTTTTACGCGGCGTTTTTTATTACAACAAACAACCTGAGAGTTAGTTACCGGCTACCTTGCCTTTACTCTTGGTGGTAACTGTTGATGAGTTTGCCGCCTTTGAAGTTACCTGATGCTTAACCAGTGCAACCTTTGGAATCTCCGGCAGTTCATCGGCCCGGCGCTGTTCAGCATCCAGCATTGCTTCGAGTTCCACAATTCTGGACTGCAGGCTTCGACCCGCAGTTTTGCGTTGCTCTGCCAGCAGCATTTCAAGTTTCTCGATTTTTGATCTGAGCTCTGCATCTGATGCGGTCATCTGCGCAAGCTTCTCGCGCAGATCACCAAGTTGCGATAATGCACCTTGCAGATCCTTGTCTTTGCCCGCGGCTGCTTCCTGTGTGGCGGCCAGATCCCTCTGCAGATCTCTAAGCTGGCTGGCGCCGGCTTGCTCAAGCTTGCCCATGCCTGCTTCAAGCTCTGCGATCTTTCGCTCAGCTGCGGTGTTCTGCTCAGCAAGTCTGACTGCATCGGTATCGCGTTGGTGGAGTGCACTTTTAGCTTGATTGGCCTCGCCCTTGAGCGCTTCGTGTTCCTGCTTCAGGTCGTTGTACTTGTCGTTCAGACCCGTTTGCGCAAGATTGGCTGCCTCAGCCATTCTTTGTTGCTCTTGCAGCAAGTTGTTGAGTTGTTCGCCTCGAGCAGCCTCAGCTGTATTGCTGGCATCGAACTGTCTCTGCAGCTTGTCGATATCTGCCTGCAGCTTACCGCTCATGTCAGCTTCTTTACGGCGCTGTTGTTCGGCTTGTGCAGCAAGGGTTTTTTGCTTGTCTAGTGCGTGCTCAAGATCAGCGAGTTTCTTTTCCTGTTGTGCGCGCGCTTCCGACGCCTGTTGCTGTTGGCGGTCAAGCTCTCGTTGCAGGCGAGCAATTTCGCTTTGTTGTGCTGCGCACTGCTGCTCGAGCTTGTCTCGCTCAGCTGCTCTGTCCTGAGCCAGCGTATCCAGTGATTTTAGTTTTTCTTCACCGGCTGCGATGGTTTGCTGAGCCTGATTCACCTGAGCCAGTTCATCGCGAACCTGCTTTTCTAATTCACCAGCTCGCAGAGCGTGTGCCTGCTCTTTATCTGCCAACTGCTTTTCGAGGCGCGCTAATTCGCGGCCAAGAGATGCTTCTTTTTCGTTGGCACGCTCCAGTGCCGCAGTTTTTTGTGCGATGTCATCCTTTAAGCTGGAGATTATATCTTCCAGGTTTGCGTTGGTAGATGCAGCTGCACGCAGCTCACCGTCCTTATTTGCGCCAGCGAGGCTGGCTTCTTTAAGGGCAGCGTTCGCAGCGGCAAGGTCGCTTTCCAGCTTGGCGCGATTAGCAGCAACCTGCTTCAGTTCCGCATCTTTGCCACGTAGCTGGTTGAGTTCAGCCAGAAGCTTGATTCTGTCCTGCTCTGCTCTTTCTGCATCCTGGCTCTTGCCGTGAAGGGCCAGTTCCAGTTCGTCAAGACGGCTCTTTTTGTCTCCCAAGGCACTGCGCAGAGAATGTACTTCTGCTTCCGCATGGTCCAGATCATGGTTGGCACGTGCCAGTGAATCGCGCAACTGCGCGGGAACACGAGCTCGTCGCTGTTCATCGCCACGTCTTTCAAGCAGATGTTTCTCATGAAAGAAGCGACGCGCCAACCAGCCGATTGCTGCGCTGAGCAGTGAGGCAATTGCCAGTAGCAATGCCATCTGAAGAATAAGGTATAACATTCAATTTGCTCCAGTGGATGACTAATTTAGTCGTCCGAGTTAGTTGACAGCTGGTAGTTATTATCTTCGGAGCCCCTGAGCGCTTCGATCGACAGATGAATCTCGGTGCGACGGTTGAGCGCCTTACCTTGTTCTGTTTCATTGCTTGCGATCGGGCGAAACTCGCCGTAGCCAAACGCTGTTATTTGTTCGGCAGGAACTCCGTGACCAATCAGATAATCACGAACCGTACCCGCTCGACGTTCACTGAGTCCCTGATTGTAACCTTCGCCACCCGTTACATCGGCGTGACCTTCAACCAGGACCTGTGTCACTTGATTTTTGCAAACACCTGTAACAACTGAGGCAATTTCGTTGAGCTTGGCAAAGTAATTGTCCTCGACAGCATAGAAGTCGACTTCGTAGTTGAGCACATTGTCTTTCATTGATGCGAAAATGGCTTCGCGACACTCGCGAGTGATGCCGTGATGAGGGTCGACGTCGATGTCGATCGTCACTACCAGAGGCTCCAGAACATCACGACGGGTATCGATCAGTCTCTCGACAGAATTCAGGCGTTCTTCGTCACTGACTACGCCATAAAGATCAAAGTTGGTATCAGTTATTTTTAACGTGCCCTTGTTCAATTGAGTCAGGGCGGCTATACCAGTCTCGATTTTATCTGCGCTGTGGGGCATCTCAGTGGCGCCGGTTTGAATGGGGCCGGTGCTGATTTGCGTACTTGGTGGCAGTGCCTTCGGCACGTTGTTAATCATGTCAACCGCATCTTCAGAGTCAACGGTGCCGTTCATACTCAGGTGCTGATTGTCGTATTCAGCGTTAAACGCATACGGGATTGTCTTGTCGATGTCGAGCTGGTTAGCCGTCTTGCGCACGCCCCAGACTGAGTCTGCGATACCGGAAACTTCTTCTTTTACTTCTTCTGAAGCCACGGTTCCCTTGATGGTAACGTCCCTTCCATCAACTGAGACGCTTACATCTGGCTGATATTTTGCGAGAGCTTCAGTACTGCGGCTTCGAATATCATTCTCGATGCGATCGGTATATTCGGTAGCCCCGACCCAATAGACCGCTGCAAGCAAGCAGCCGAGTATTGCAAGTGTTAGTAAGCGCATACTATTCAACCGTTTATTAAATATGTCAGAAAATTCTCTCTAAAAGTAACGGTTGTACAAAAATATACTTGATGTTGGGGAGCGACTCTCCGCTGTATCGTTGGCAGCAAAGTCGGTTATCTGCCGATCTGTGTTTCTGGAATCATTAATTTCTATGTGGCTCTTGCAGCCCGGGTATTCGTTTGCGGACCTGTGATTGTTGACTCTTGTGTATTTTGTTGTGACGGGGTTATCGTGAACGCAGTTCACCGGAGCCAGTGGAATTGCAAGAGACAGGCATGCCGGGAATTGTTGAGACGAGTTGTAAAAAAATATAACGAGAGGAAGTCAGGGGCGTTTACAGGCTTTGCTGTTGTTTGGTTATTGACGCAGTGGCCGGTTCGCTGTGGGTGGTGTCAAGAGTTGGTCGCAATCATAATTTTTACAAACAGGCCGATGCAAAACAAAAATACCAGCGTTGCGATAATGCCGGCAATGATAAAGTGCACAGGTTTCCCCTGAGTGAAATCCCTCTCTCGATTGGCCTGTGACTGCACGCCAAACGCCGCGGCTGCAGCACTTTTTAATACGTTGAACAGGCCGGTGCCACGGTGTGCAAATTTGTCTGGTTCCATTGGTAAGTCCTTTCAACGATTAATCGGAGCCGGTGCCTGACTTCTTTTTTTTGCCACCGACAGATGTCAGTGTGTCCTTCATTTTTAACAATTTGGGCACAGCGCTCCCCAGCAGCAGCAGCCGCTGTAGTTCCTTGGGATTGAGTTCCTGCAAATCGTGAGACCAGCGCGAAACCTGTTCCATCAAATCACACATTTGCTGCATGCGTTCATGGGCGTGCTCCTCTACCTGGTCTGATGGCTGCTCCATTAGTGTCTGTCGCAATAAGGTGAGCGTGGGGTCCAGTTCCCTTTTTCGCCGCTCCTCCAGCAGGGTAAGGGCGATCTCCAGTACGTCCTCCGGGGTGGAAAAATAGTCGCGTCTGTCACCGGGCAGGTGTTGCGAGCGCACCAGCCGCCAGGACTGCAGTTCCTTTAACCCCATGCTGACATTGCTGCGAGAAACGCCCAGGGTGTCAGTAATTTCCTCGGCGTGTAACGGGTCTTTGCTCAGGTACAGCAGCGCATAAATCTGACCAACCGTACGGTTGATGCCCCAGCGACTTCCCATTTCGCCAAAGTGCAATACAAATGCCTGTACGGAGGGGGCTAATTTCATAGTTTTAAGTAATTTCAGTAATTTCTGAAAAAATTATAGGCGTGATACCAGTGCGCTACAAGTTTACGCGGCACACGTCAGGCAAAATCAAACTCAGCTGAAAATATTACCTGTGATGCCCAGTCGAGTGGCAACAGATAATCATTTCGTTTTTTACTAATGAAGTTTCGGACAAATGCATAGTCGTTGCCGGCAATAGCGTTTTCCAGTTCGTTCAACAAATCCACAGTGTTATCGCCCTGTTCAAACTTTAGCAATTGTGGTGTACCTGCCTCATCTACGCGAAAGTTACTGTGGTTGAAGGGTAAAAAATGCGGCCCGTGTCGGGTTGTATTGTAAGGAATTGGCAGGCTTTGCAATTCTTCCTCTATGCCAATTGCGTCTTCGCTGCAAGGGCGCGCCACAAACCAGTTGTGGGTTTGTGTTCCACAATCTTCGATTACCGAGCCGGTAAAAGTGTAATCGCACAGGCTGGCGTCGAGTAATGCGGTAATTACTGCGGAGTGCTTCTCGAGGGCCTTTATAGTAAAAGTCATGTCCATACTGGTGGATCCGGTGTGCGATAGTTTAACTCTGGATGCTGGCCATTCGTTGTTTGTGCTGCAATAGATTCGCAAAAATGCAACGTCTGGTATCTCTTTGAATTCTCTGGGAATAGACCGAAATTGTTACGACGGATTCAAGAAGTTGCAATTGTCTGCCGAGGGCTTCTTGTGTTACATGCCGATGTCTTCATACTATGTAGTGATGGTTGCAATACAAGGCCAATAAGAATGAAACAATTTCTCACGAGTATGATTCTGCTGTTCAGCCTGGCTTCAGTGAATCTTGTCTCGGCAAATACTGATGACACTGGCAACGCCGGTAGCCCTATTACTGCTGTACCCGTGGTTGCCGAATCGGAGGTTGTCGAATCAGAGGTTGTCGAATCGGAGGTTGCCGAATCGGAGATTGCTGATTCAGGAACTGCTGATCCGGTAATTCAGCGCGGCGAAGATACAGGCACGCGCTCGTGGTTACTTGCCACAATGGCGTCTATCGCAAAAAGTGCGCTGGAAAATAGCAACTCTGAAGCAGAGTCATCCGACTCAGGTGTGGCTGAGCTGAATTCAGCCGTCAGCGAGCTACTGGAAAACGGCAAACTTGATCTGACCAGGCTGGTCGAGACCACCAAAAACATCGATATTACCGAAGCGGTTGATACCGCATTTGATGTGACCGAGCGCTTGTTTGACTGGAGTACCGGCTCAGTTGCAGGCTCTCTTGGAAGTCAGGGCTCTGATGCGGAAACACAAGGGCTGGTCGACGCTGGCGATGCGATGGCCGTTGATGATCCTTTTGAAAACTATAATCGAATGATGTTTCGCTTTAACCAGCAACTTGACGAAGTCGCACTAAAACCGATTGCCAAACATTATCGCGAATACACCCCGGAGTTGGTCCGTATTGGCGTTCGCAACTTCTTCAGTAACATTGGAGATGTAGGTGTGTTAACCAATTCAGCTTTGCAGGGGAAGTTTGATCAGGCGCTTAGTGACTCAACGCGTGTAGCTGTTAATACCATTGCCGGAGTCGGTGGTGTAATAGACGTCGCGACAATGATTGATATAGAAAAAAATCATGAAGACTTCGGGCAGACTTTCGGTGTGTGGGGAATACCTGAAGGGCCTTACATAGTATTGCCCGTACTTGGTCCGCGAACTTTGCGAAGTGCCGTCGGTACAATTGCAGATACCGCATTGCAGGTAGAAACACTTGGCGCGCTGGGCGAGGCTGCGGGCGGCACTGATCTGGTTTCAGAAATGTTAGCGTTGAATCTTGTCGACAGGCGTTCCCGGTTACTAGGGCAAACAGACTTGCTTGAGGAGCTGGCTATCGATCCATATATATTTTCAAGGCAAGCCTATCTGGCCTATCGGCGTTGTCAGGTGGATGACTGTGACAAAATAGATTATCAGCCTGCTGCACCGGAGGTCCCGGGCAATAATATGCTGGACGAGCTGGACGAGCTGGACGAGCTGGACGAGCTGGACGAGCTGGACGAGCTGGACGAGCTGGACGAGCTCGATAGCTTGTAGACGTCTGTGGCCATCGATGTCGTCGCCGCTGTTTTTTTTCGTGACGATCGGGTGTTGTGCGTTCGCCGATCACCGGGTCGATCAATGGCGGGGCTGTGGGAATTCCCGGGTGGAAAAGTTGAAGCAGATGAATCTCGCAGCGAAGCGCTGGTCAGAGAAATAAAAGAAGAGCTGCAGGTCGATATCGAAGTAGCGGATTATCTCGGAGAGAATCTACACCCGCCTGATCAACACGGCCAACAGACAGCTGGCCATCAAAGATCTGTTCAAAAAACACCCATTCAAAAAACACGTAGCCCGCAAATAAGGCTACATGCATTCCTGATTACTAACTGGTCTGGTCACATAGAGTTAATCGATCACGACCAGCTGCTGTGGAGCACTGCATCGCAGATGCGGACGCTGACCTGGTCTCCGGCAGATATTCCGTTTGTGGAGTTGCTCTGTGCAAAACTGTCTGCAACTGACCTCAAGGTGCGATAAGCGAACCGGCTAATGCGCTGATACCGGGCAATACTATTTACCACTGTAAGTTTGTCTGACATCACTGCTTCGTATGAATGCCGGGCGGCTGCGAATGCGCTCGATGTAGTTTGTTATGCGGCCGTCCGGCAGAGTGAATTTGGCATTTTCTGCCCAGCCGGCGCAATGGCCGATCAGGAGGTCGGGAATGGTAAATCGATCACCCATAACGTAGGCACTATCACCGAGCCGTTTTTCAAGTGCTGTCATCGAAAGCGCAAAGTCGTACTCGCAGGCTTTTCTGACATCCGGCGCTCTGACTTCCTCTGGCAGTACAAACGAATTTTTTGCCATCGTCCACAGCACACCGTCGATATCATCACAAGCAAACTGGGTGAAGCTGTCTTGTTGTGCCCGTTCTATGGTGCCTGCCGGGTAGGTGAGGTCACCGTGTTTATCAGCAAGATATTGAATGATAGCAACCGAATCTATAATGGCGTTATCACCATCAAGGAGAATCGGTACTTTGCCGGCGGGGTTGTATTGCAGTGCCTCTTTTGATTGCGGCTTTGCCGGAACAATATCGTACTTCTGGCCCAATTCTTCCAGTGCCCAAAGTACGCGGAAAGGCCGTGCAGCCGGGGTACCTATTAGTGTGTACATTTAGTGCTTACTCATCGTTATTGGTGGTTGTACACGTTGAACGTGTATGGCTTGAGATTACGGTATTTTGAAATACCGATTCATTCATCCTGAATTCCGCCCAGGAAGCCGCTGGTTTGCATCTTCCAGAGGTTTGCGTAAATACCATCGAGCTGCAACAGTTCTCTGTGCGTTCCCTGCTCTGCAATGCGACCGGCATCCATTACAACAAGACGATCCATGGCCGCGATTGTTGACAAGCGATGAGCGATAGCAATTACCGTTTTACCCTGCATTAAAGCGAACAGACTTTGCTGAATAGCGGCTTCTACTTCAGAGTCCAGCGCGGAAGTTGCCTCATCGAGTACAAGGATGGGTGCATTTTTAAGCAGCACTCTTGCTATGGCAATTCTCTGCCGCTGACCTCCCGATAACTTGACGCCTCGTTCCCCGACTTGTGCGTCGTAGCCTGTGCCGCCATGGGGGTCACGCAACGACAGAATGAAATCCTGTGCGTGTGCCTGAGTGGCGGCCTGAATCATCTCCTCTTCTGAAGCATCTGGTCGTCCGTAAAGAATATTGTCTCTAACCGAACGGTGTAGCAGCGATGTGTCTTGCGTAACCATTCCTGCCTGTGCGCGCAGGCTGTCCTGGGTTACATTGCGAATATCCTGATTGTCGATAGTTACTGAGCCGGACTCAACATCGTGAAATCGCAGCAACAGATTTACCAGTGTGGATTTACCCGCGCCCGATCTGCCCACAACACCAACTTTTTCACCGGCGCATATAGTCAGGTTTAGATTCTGAATGACCCGTTCATCACCGCCGTAATTAAATCCGACCGAGTCAAATTTTATCTCACCTTGGTTGACTGCTAACTCGGTGGCATCTGGTTTGTCTGTTATAGACAATGGTTTGGACAGCGTATTGCGCCCGTCGACAGCGGTGCCGATGTGTTCGAACAAGGCGCTGAGTTCCCACATAATCCAGTGCGACATGCCGTTGAGACGCAAAGCCAGGCTAACTGAAATAGCAATTGCTCCAACCGATATAGCAGAGTGTTGCCACAGATAAATGGACAGCGCCGTGAGTGAAAAAATTAGCAGATAGTTGAGAACGCTAATACACAGCTCAATGCCACTGGAAAGCCGCATTTGGCGATAAACCGTGGCAAGAAACCCATCCATGCTGTCTCTGGCATAGCTTGCCTCGCGCTGGGTATGCGCAAACAGTTTAACGGTTGCGATATTGGTGTAGCTGTCGACAATTCTGCCAGTCATAGACGATCTGGCATCCGCCTGCAGGGTTGATACCTGCTTGAGTTTCGGTATGAAATACGCCTGTACCGCAATATACAGCGCCAGCCACACCAGCAGCGGCACTACCAGCCATTGATTGGTTTGAAATATCAGACCCAGCATTGACAGAAAATACACTACCACGTAGACAAACACATCCAGCAGCTTCAATACAGCTTCGCGAATGGAAAGGGATGTCTGCATCACCTTGGTAGCTACTCGCCCTGCATAGTCATCCTGATAAAACGACATGCTCTGACGCAACATATAACTGTGTGCTGACCAGCGAATGGCCATTGGAAAATTACCGAGTAGGGATTGATGGGCAATAAGAGTGTGCAGCAGGCTCAGAACTGGCAGAGCCACCAGTAACACAAAGCCCATGTGCCACAGCGTTGTGCTCTCCTCAGCCAGAAAAGTTTCTGGGTCCTTATCAGACAGCCAGTCGACCAATTGACCCAAAAAGGCGAAAAGCTTAACCTCCAGAATGGCGATTGAAGCTGTCAACACAGTCAGTGCAAGTAATGGCCAGCGCATATCGCGGCTGTAGTGGTAGATAAAGCTTAACAGCGGATACGGCGGTGTAACCGGTGGTTTGTCGGGAAACGGATCGGTCAGTTTTTCAAAAAAGTTGAGCATGGCACCATCTGGTGTTCATATTTTTAATTAGGATTCTTGCGCGAGCGGTCTGCGCTTGCTAAAGTTTCCAGCAGTTATAGAAAGCGTCTGGCGCAATACCGGTTTTGTACCTCCGGTTGGGCTGTACGGCTTTTTTCTCCAGATTAACAAGTATCGGTGTGTGGCGCAGCCTGGTAGCGCACTTCGTTCGGGACGAAGGGGTCGGAGGTTCGAATCCTCTCACACCGACCAAAATGCTGAATTCCAAGCCCCTCCGAAACAGTTTTCCCTCTAAAAACAAAGCACTTAATGTCCACGGTTGTCCACAACGATCCATCGTTGACTTGATGATTTAGGGACACATTACGGGATACAATTGGCACTCCCAATATTAGGTATCCCCTTGTGCTCGACGAATCTAACACGAAACCGAAGGCCTCGCGAAGATCTTTCGAAGGTCCTCCGAAGGCCTCCCGAAGGTCCTCGAATGCGTTAACGTCAGTGTTCTTGAAGGCCCTTAAAAAGGCCGACCCACCGGACAATACAAAGCGCTACTTCGATTCCCTTGGGCTCTTTATCGAGGCTCGCTCGAATGGCGGTTTGTATTGGCGATTTAAGTACTATTTTCCGAAAGGAAAAGAGCGCCGCATATCATTCGGTGTTTATCCGGAAGTGTCTTTGAAGGAGGCGCGTGAGAGCCGCGACGAAGCACGAGCACTGATCAGGCGAGGCGTTGACCCACAGGCTCAGCGCCAGGCTGTTATGGCTTCAGAGGCAGCCACTGGTGACACATTTGAGGTCATCGCGCGGGAGTGGCATTCGAAATTCATGGCGGACAAATCTGAATCCCATCGGCTTCGGAATCTGAGGTTACTTGAGCGGGATCTGTTCCCGCACATCGGCAGCATGCCCATTGCTGAAATTACACCGCCGATGCTGCTTGCGGTTGCTCGCCGCAAAGAGGATACGGCACTGGAGACCGCGCACCGCGGCATCCGCATTGCCGGTCAAGTGTTCAGGTATGCAATAGCCACAGACCGTGCAGAACGAGATATCAGCCAGGACTTGAAGGGAGCGCTGCCGCCAGCTCGGAAAGGCCACTTCGCCGCTGTAATCGATCCTGACGAGCTTGGCCGCATCGTTCGGTTGATGCGCAGCTACCCGGGTACGCCCCAGGTAACGGCAGCATTGAAGCTACAACCGTTGTTGGCTTGTCGTCCTGGTGAGCTGCGAACAATGCTATGGGACGATGTTGATCTTAATGGTGCTCAATGGAGGTTCATTCTCACAAAGACCGAGCAGCGCCACACTGTGCCACTGGCTACGCAAGCGGTGGAAGTTCTGCGAACCCTTCACCCGATCACGCGTAAAAGTAAGTACGTCTTTCCGGGGGCTCGATCCACCACTCGGCCAATGAGTGATAACGCGGTGCTTTGTGCCTTACGCAGCATGGAAATTCCGAAGGAAAAAGTTACGGGACATGGGTTTCGTGCGACGTTCAGGACACTATTGGATGAGGTTCTGGAGGTTCGCCCTGACTTTATCGAGCACCAGCTCGGCCATGCCGTGCGGGACCCGAATGGGCGCGCCTA
>CALGNZ010000011.1 GCA_937957915.1 uncultured Granulosicoccaceae bacterium
ATAAGAGGATAGCTTATAAGGCGGCTCCTCTTGAAGCAGGTTGGCGAGCAGCAGAAAATTTCGGAGGGTGTTCGAATCTGATACTGTGAGCGTTCAGTCTCACTATGTATGCCGCAATTGGTTAATTTCAAGATACGCTGCGGGCGATTCGAGTCAGACATTTGGCAGCTCTGTCAATTCGAATTTATACAGCGGCAACGGGCATAGCGTTGTGCCGCGGTGAATGGGCCTGGGTGAATGTGCCGAGGACGATGGGCCGAGATATGACGCCAGATTTTCTTCTGGCGTCGAAAAGACACACTGCTATTTTGTAAAAGGTGCCCAAAAAGTGATTTGGAACTGTATACATAGTATTTCGATATATTTACTTGCCGCCTTGTGAATAATCCAGGCTAGGAGTCTGCGCGGTAGAAGTCCGCGTAGCGAGAACGCGCCATGTCGAGGGCGTTTTTACGATCATTTGCGGCGCATAGTTATTCATACGCAACAAAAATGATCGATAAAAACGCACCGGCAGGGCGCGTTCGCAGTAGTGGAGGTTCTGCCGCGCAGACTCCTAGATTGACATTGATATTGTAACTGCGGCAGCAGCGACGATATCGTCGACGGTGGCGCCGCGCGAGAGATCGCAAATTGGTTTAGCAAATCCCTGCAGTACCGGGCCTGTGGCAAGCGCGCCACCGCAGTACTGCACGAGTTTGTAGGCAATGTTGCCAGCGTTCAGATCAGGAAAAATAAGCACGTTGGCACGCCCTGCAACTTCGCCGAGGTTTTTGAGCTTTGTCTCTGCAACGCGAGCTGACAGAGCTGTATCTACCTGGAGTTCACCTTCGATAAAAATCTCCGGCGCTTTCTCACGGACAATTTCCACCGCCTGTGCCACTTTGGTTACCGAGTGATGACTGGCGCTGCCATGAGTGGAAAATGACAACATCGCGACGCGTGGCTCTGTGCCCAGTAATCGCCTGGCACTGTCCGCCGAGGTGATTGCTATTTCAGCGAGTTGCTCGGCATCTGGCTCAATGTTGATCGCGCAATCTGCAAACATCAGGTTGCGAGACACTTGCTCAAGTGGACTCTGCAAAGACATCAGAAAAAAACTGGACAGTGTTTTTACACCCGTTTTGGGGCCAACCGCAAAGGCGGCTTCGATAACTTTTGCAGTTGGTAACACAGCACCTGCAACCATCGCATCGACATCCTCGTTGTTGAGGAGGGCGGCACCGCGATAGGCAGGCAGAGTGAGATATTCACCTACCGTCTCTTTGGTGATTTTTCGGCGTTTACCAATCAGCGCTTTTTCAAGCGCTGTACCCGGTGCCGCTTTGGTGTCGAGTATCTCGATATTCTGCAATTCGGGGTTGGCGGCTTTGATGGCCTGTTCGTCGCCGAGTAATACTGGCGTTGCGATCGATTTCTGCAGAATTTGTATTGCTGCGGCCTGTATTCTCGAATCTTCGCCTTCTGGAAGAATCAATCGTCTGGACGCCGTGCCGGCCTTATCGATACATTGCGAAATTAGATCGTTCATTGCTTTGTCTGTATGGTTTTTGAACAAGTTACTATACTGCATCCGGGGCAGAGCAACCTTGCTGGCATGGTCGTCAGGATAGCTCAGGCTATTGCCCGATGTGCGGAAGGCTGTCGATAATGAATGGTCCATTACGGAGCGATTTTTTGGCCAGTAATTGCAATTCGTCTCGATAAACAGGTATGTCCGCTGACCTGTATCGTCGCTGTGGTGAGAAAAAAACTGATGAAAATAGTAAATCATTGGCTGCTTGAGGCTGATCAATGCTGTTCACCGAATCAGGATGAGCGCCCCGCCGACGCTGTTATAGACAGCATCGTCATACATAGCATCAGTTTGCCACCCGGTGAGTTTGGCGGGGGTCATGTGTCGGAACTGTTTTGTAACCGGCTGGACGAAACGGCACACCCCTATTTTAAGGAAATCTGCCATCTGCAGGTGTCAGCCCATGTGCTGATAGAGCGCAATGGTGCGTGTACACAATACGTCGGGTTTGACCAGCGTGCATGGCACGCAGGGCAGTCGTATTTTAAGGGGCGTCAGCGATTTAACGATTTTTCCATCGGCATTGAATTGGAGGGTGCAGATGATGTGCTGTACGAACGTGCACAGTACGACAAACTGGCGCAGATAACACATGCACTGTTGACTCAGTACTCCGCAATTACGGTGGCCAATATTGTTGGCCACGAAACCATTTCTCCAGGGCGCAAAACCGATCCAGGTGCTGCCTTTGACTGGCAGCGTTATCGAGCGTCAGTGCAAAGTGCTGATCATACGTAAATTGGCTGTTGTGGCTGAGAGCGGGTGCGTGGCGAACACCGGCAGCGGATTGTTTTCAACGCTGGCTGAGACATGCCTGTAGATCAATAATTCGTTGTAGCATCCTGGACGTGGCACCGGTCTGGCTACACGGATTCATGGCCGTCAATGTGGCGACGGATGTTGCTTGCACGGCGATTGCAAGTATCGGGTGTGAAGTAGGTCACATTGAGTGGCAATGACATCACACCCGATTAACTGAAGCAGGCGAGCGTACGTTCACTTGGTAAACCTGGCGATAAATATAGGGAGGCGTTGGCTCGCGAGTGCGTTTCTATTGGCGGTCACGTTTTGCGTCGTCGCAATACTGACGGATGTTGCGTCATTAGGTTTCACTAATAGTTCCAGTGAGGCAGCCGGACACTTTACGCTGAGCTACCATTTCGATGTTACCAGGGCAGAGAAGCTGTGGAACGCGTCGATCACGAATAAGGTCGTTGCTCTCGGTTTGCCAGCCCTGTGCGTTGTGCTGCCAACGCTTGTACCGATGGTTGCCCTATTGACTGCCACAGCGTTTGCGGCTCTGGTTCTGGCAGCAAAGCACCTGGGGTTTGTAAGTGATCTCAGTGATGCCAGCATCGTTATCATATTATTGTTTATTGTTGCCGCCTATCTGCTTAGCCATTTTATTACGCGGGCTCTGACGCGACGCAAGGTTGATTTATTCTTCCGTCAATATGTACCCTCGCAATTGTCCAATCATTATATGCGCAACCCCGGTGAGATTGGATTGGGTGGCGAGCTGCGCGATATTACTATTATGTTTTGCGATATCAAACGGTTCACAGCGATCTCAGAAACCCTGGATCCTGATTTGTTGCCGCAGTGGTTAAATCAGTTTTTCGATGTGGTCAGTGACATTATCGTTAAACACAATGGCACCATCGACAAGTACATTGGTGACAGTGTTATGGCGATATGGGGAGCGCCCGGGCGTGATCCGAACCATGCAACGAATGGCTTGTTGGCCGCCATCGAAATACTGGCGGCGGTACGCAAACTATCGGAACAATTCAACACACTTGGATATCCTGAAATAGAAGTAGGTATTGGAGTATCGACAGGCAAAGCCCATGTTGGGCATCTCGGCTCACCACATCGAATTAGTTATACCGCAGTAGGCGATGCCGTTAACATGGCAGACCGACTCGAGAAATGTACAGCCTTTTATGATCTGCCATTAATCGTGAATGACAGCACAATGGAAGCGGTTGGGGACTTTCTGTTTCGTGAACTTGATACCGTTCATGTCAAAGGCCGTCAGCGTTTCATTCGAATATTCCAGCCGGTTTGCCATCAGGATGACGCCAGTCCCAACATTCACAGACAGTTGCAACAACACCGCAAGGCGATGCAGTTCTACCGACGTGGCATGTGGAAAGATGCTGAGCTGTTATTCAGAAAGTTAAGCGCTGAAAGTGGCGAATCAGACTTCTATGGTATGTATATCAAGCGTCTTGTTGATATACGCCAGTCGCAGCAGGAAAACGGTGGCACCCACGTCGTTGACTTTACACAAAAGATTGGCTAGCGCGAGCGCGTAACAGAATACGGCTCTGATCGATGATTGGCGTGGCGGCAGATATAACGGTGCGTGTTAAACAATCGCCAGGTAAAGTGAAGGCACATAGCGTCAGGCGGCTACTTAAAACCAATCCACTGATCTTTGAGGAAGCGTTCCTGTGGGTGAAAATTGGCTTTGTAATTCATTTTGTTGCAACCGTCGACCCAATAACCCAGGTATACGAAAGGAAGGTTGAGCCGGGCGGCCAGTTCAATCTGAAACATGACTGCCACCGTTCCCAGGCTTCTTTGTGTGATGGTTGGTTCGAAGAATGTGTACACGGCAGATAAACCGGTACTGACCTTGTCTGTTACTGCAACAGCAACCAGATTCCCCTGCAATCGCAGTTCGCAAAACATCGTGTCGCACCAGTCGCACATCAGAAATCGCTCAAAATCTGCTCGCTCGGGATTGTCCATGCCTGCGTCTTTGTGGCGGGCACCCAAATAGCGCTGATAAAGCTCGAAGTACTCGTCGCTGTACCGGGAATCGGCTGTGTGTATGGTGAGATCGTTATTGGCTTTCCTTGCTCGCCGCTGTGACCGGTTAGGTGTAAACCTGTCAACTGGAATGCGCATGGAAACACACTTCGCGCAGGCGTCACAATGAGGACGGTAGATGTGGTGGCCTGAACGCCTGAAGCCTTTTTGAATCAATAAGTTGTAAAGATCCATGGTGGGTGCGCGGAAAGGGTCGGCATAAACGTTTCGCGCAATCTGGTGCTGCAGGTAGCTGCAGGGCTCCGGCGGAGACTGAAACAGAACGATTTGCGAATTGTGTTGCATTGCGTTGTTAGTGGCAGATGGCGTCTGAAAAGACAACCTACAAAAATTTGAGTGTTATTGCCAGTGAACAATTCGCGTATTGCGAGCAACATGGTTCTATTGATTCTTTTATCAGGTCCAGGCTTGAAAGCAACACTGCTACGGCGTACCCAACACCTCACTGCAATACGGCACGTGCCTTGTAAAACAACGGCACTCTGTTAATGGCGAGGCTTCGCACCGTATGAATAGCCATTTATTTACCCCAAAGTGTCCTGGCTATAACTCGCAACAGACTGACCGTAGGTTCGCAGTGCCGCAACCAGATCGGTAGTGGTTTTATCACTTGAACCAGATGCCATAGTCGCCAGCGTATTTTCGTATTCACGGATAGAGCGAAATCCCTCGCGCCCCTCATGAACTCTGCTGCTGCACAGTGCTTTCCAGCGCTGAATCTCGCTATGGCTCAGTGAATCCGGGTGATTTCGTGCGCGCACACGCAGAAACAGTTCGTTGAGTCGATTGTCCTGAAAGACGATTTTATCCGCATCGGGAGCACCCTGTGCCAGCTGATGCTGAGCCGCATCCATGAGTTTGCGGTCATGGTCACTGGCGAAGCTGCCAGAGTAAAGTGTGAGTTCAGGGTCATCCTGATCCACCGGGGTGTAGCGTGTATATACGGTTGCCAGCTTGCTGACTATGGGATCCAGATTGGCGATCAATGTCTCGCGGTATTGCATCGCCTGTGCTATGTCCAGCGATAGCCGGGATATATTTTCATCAGTCAGAGCGGACAGAGGTGCGATCGCCGGACAGCGATTGAGGTGTATTGTTTTTATAGCCAGCCGCTCCGTGCCTTCAGGTAAATCAGCCGCTCTGGTGAACAGCCTCGCTGCAATAGATTCGGCATCGAGCTCGAGAAGTGCCGCGGGGTCTTTGCGCAGGTCGTAGGCTAAAACCCCGTTTGCATTACCTGGGTGTGGACACAAGGGAGCGACAATAGACAAGTTGAGATCGCGACCTGTGTACATGCCGGAAACATGCAAAACGGGCTTGTTTCGTACTAAATCAAGAGCCTGGGCGACGTTTCTTTTTTTACGCATTTGCAGCGCATAGTCGAACAGTCTGGGTTGTTTTTGTTTAATTAATTTGGCAATAGCAATCGTCGCTCTGACATCTGCCAGCGCATCGTGGGCATCACCATGGGGTATGTTGTTAGCCTCTGTAAGTCGTTCCAGTTTATTGGTCGGGTTGCCTTCATCGTCACAGGGCCAGTTGATTCCGTCTGGTCGCAAAGCGCGGGTGAGTCTGACTACATCGATAACGTCCCAGCGCGAGTTGCCGTTTTTCCATTCGCGGGCATACGGGTCGTACAAATTTCTGAAAAACAGCTGTCGAGTGAATTCATCATCGAAGCGAATATTGTTATAGCCAGCGACACAGGTGGCAGGCTGAGACATCTGTTGCTGGATAGTGGTGGCGAAGTCGTGTTCGCACAGGCCTTTTTCATTTGCGGTCTGGGGTAGCACACCGTGGACAAGGCAGGATTCCGGGTCTGGCAGATAGTCTGCTGTCTGACGACAGTAGATCATTAATTCGTCGAGTTGGTTTAGTTCGGAGTCTGTTCTTATTGCTGCGAACTGGACTGGTCGCTCTCTGGCCGGATCACGGCCAAAGGTTTCGTAGTCATGCCATAGAAACGTCTCGGCTTGCATGAATTACCACTGAAGATCGTCTGGTACCTGATAATCTGCGTACTCGCTTTCCAGTTTTTCCTGTTCAGCAGAGGATTCTTCTTTTTCGACATTGAAGACGCTCCACTGTGGATTGATTTCCTTGATGGCCTTGCCAGTTTCTCTGGGCACGATAAACGTTTCGCCGTTGTAGCGAGTGATGGCTACTTCACGCGCCGTCAGCTTTGGATGCAATGTTTCAGAAACGTATAATTCGCGTATTTTTTTATCAACCAGATAGCGGTAAACAGTTTCGCCTTTCCAGGGTTCCGTTTTGTTTTCGTCAATCAGGGTCTTTATTTGCGCTTTTAGTTTTTTTCTTTCTTCAATCTTTGCTGCCTGCTCAGCATCAGCTTGTGCGCTGGTGTTTTTCTTAGCGCCTGCGCTACGCTGTCCCTGCTTTGCACCCTGCGGGCCCTGTGGTTTGCCCTTTACCTGATGTCTGTTGGGTTTGCGACCTGACGGTTTGTTCTTTGAGCGCTTGTCGGAACCCGAGCCAGTGGCGGGCTTTGGTTTCTTGCGAACTTCTTTTTTTGGTGCATCAAAACCGGCGGCAAGTAATTGATCGCGTAGGGAATCAGCCATGAGTTCTATCCTGCGAAACTGTAGTTGCAAGCATAACGGGTTGCAATTTCCAGCGTCGGGAGTTCCGTTGGTGACAAGTCTGTGTAATCGATAAACATCGTAAAAAAACCGGTTTTTCAGCTCTGATGAGCACTACCTTTTCTCGGTGCCGCAAAAATTAGTGTTAGTGATAACACCGCAAAAACAACAAACAGGCCCAACGTCACTTCTGGCAGGGTAAAGCCTAAAAACTGCCATTGAATTTCTGCACATTCGCCTGACCCGTTCAGTATTGTATCTAAAAATCGTGCGAATGGCATGGCATCGAGCATGTACCAGAATCCTGCCCCGCAGTCTGGCACCTGATCGGGAGGCAGGTTTTGTAGCCAAATGTGCCTGGCGCAAATGGCGATGCCAGTGGCTGAGAGCAACAGCGCCAACACACCGTAAACACGGTTTCCCCAGCCTGACGGGTTGTGTAACAGCGCTATCAGGAAAACAATACCCAGCCCGATAACCACACCCCGATCGAGGATGCACAACGGACACGGTTCCAAGTATTCGATCAGTTGCAGGTAGCCAACAGCGAACACCATGGAGACTACCGCTAGCAACAAGCCAGCGCTACTGATTTTTCTGGTTGTTAACATGCTGGATAATATACCTTCATTTCAGTGTGGTAGTGGTGACGCCTGGTTTGTTTTGGCCGTCAGTCAGAAAACGATCAATGAGCGGGCCGCCACAGTCGAGCTTGCATTGTGCTGACTGTCTGTGGCAGCGTTATGATTTTACGCAACCAGATTCCACCATTGATGATAGAGCAAATTGTGTCAGTTGACCCGGTGCAGTTGGCAGCCAAAGAGGTGGCAATCTACACTGATTTCGCAGGTGAACTGGCCAGCCTTGCCGCGACACAGATTCTACCTTATTTCCGGACTGCGGTTGCTGTTGAGAATAAAGGTGGTTCTCCGTCTTTGGGGGTGGCAACAGCGTTCGATCCAGTAACAATTGCCGATAAAGCCGCCGAAAAGATAATGCGTGAGAAAATTCGCAGTACCTTTCCGGAACACGGAATACTAGGTGAAGAATACGGGTTGCACACGGGAGCTTCTGGTCTAACGTGGGTGCTTGATCCAATCGATGGTACCCGTGCCTTTATTACCGGAATGCCTGTCTGGGGTTGTCTGATTGCGCTTTTTGATGGCAGTGAGCCGGTGTTGGGTGTGATGGATCAGCCTTTCTTGCACGAGCGTTATATTGGCACCGGAACAGAGGCTTATTGTGTTGAAGCACGCCCAACCGGTGTAACCAACTCTGCCAATAATAAAGTAGCCATGAAAACCCGAGTGTGCAATGAGTTGAGTGATGCGGTAATGATGACGACCAGCCCGGATATGCTTAAAACCAAAGCAGAGCAATCTGCGTTTTATCAATTGGCTGATTGTGTTCGAATGCATCGTTTTGGTGGGGATTGCTATGCGTACTGTATGCTCGCACGAGGGTTTGTAGACCTGGTGGTCGAAGCAGATTTGGAGGCCTATGATATTCAGGCGTTAATACCTATAGTACAAGGAGCGGGTGGCGTAGTCAGCAACTGGCAGGGAGATAGTGCCAGGGCAGGCGGACGAATAGTCGCCGCTGCAACCCCTGAATTACACCAGCAGGCGCTTGCGCAACTGTCTGTAGTGCAATGAACCGGTGAATACCTGATTCAGTTAACCTGCACTATTTCCGGTGATCAACGTTCACAGGCAACAGTATAAATAGAGCGGGTAAATAGAGCAGGCAAGTAGAGCAGGGTGTTGTAAATAGAGCGGTGCGACACAGCATAGTCTGTAACCAGACAAACATGGCTTGCATGTACGAAGGTGGGCCAGCCCAGGTGTGGAACATCCGTTTTCACGGTATCAGGTGAGAGACTTAAAGATCATTTAATCGCTTTAAAAATAGTACTAAATCTAAAGCACTATACCCAGATCGCCATACCCGGAGCGCCATACCCGGAGCATTGAGTGCCAAGGCAGGTGTCAGCTTAGATAGTCACTGATAATTTTTTGTACTAACGCAGGTTTTTCACTATGCAGCCAGTGGCCTGTACCGGCTACTACTTTAACTCGTGCAGACGGAAACAAGGCAATAATTGCGTCACGATCTTTTTCCTGCAAATAGTCTGAATTACCACCCTTGATAAAAAGAACCGGCAACGTGTTTTGCGAGTCGCGATCACCTTCAATAGTTATAGCGGCTGCAATAGATTCATAGTGGTTGATAATTGCGTCGAGATTTAACCTCAGCTGATAGCGACCATCCTTGTTTCTTGTGAGGTTTTTTAGCAGGAATGATCGAATCCCCGGATCTGCCACAAAATCGCTCAACATTTCGTCAGCCTGTTTGCGCGATTCGATTACCTGTTGGGTGAGTAAACTCATCCCCTGCAATATTTTTTGATGATGTGCAGGATACTGTCCGGGGCCAATATCGACCACGATCAATCGATCGACAAGCTGTGAAAAATCTATTGCAAGTTGCATTGCCGTCTTGCCGCCCATAGAGTGGCCGACGACATGGGTTTGCTCAATACCTAACTGCTCGCAGGTAAAAGCCACATCAGCTGCCATGGTCGGGTAATCCATTCGATCGCGATGTGCTGACTGACCGTGGTTACGCAAATCCATCAGCGTTACCTGAAAATGGCTGGCGAGGTGTTGTGCGTGTGAGCGCCAGTTCTCCCAACTGCCGAACAGGCCGTGCAGTATGATCAGCGATGGCCCTTCACCAAACTGTTTGGTGTAAAGGGTGATTGGATTGTCTGTGCCGGTCATTGTCGGTGAGTTCCGTAGTGTTGGTTGCCTGGTAATAGCTCAGCTGGCGCTGGTTTTTCTGGTGATGGTGCGGTTTGGCGGCAGTGCAGGCTCGTGAAGCCTTTGCCGAGGCGCTGCCGTGTAGATCGCTGGAAAAGCATGAGTTGTGAATGGGTATAATAGCGCAGCGCAGGTTGCTATGATGGAGGTGTGGTGTTGAACCGGGCCTTACACCGCCTGAGTGAGTTGATAGACTTCGTCCTGGCTGTTGCGCCGCTTATCCATCTGCCGGTTTATGATGGCATTGAATCGACTGTATTCAACGCTATATCACTGGATTCTGCGCGGCGGAGTCTCTGCAACAGCAAATCTGCAACGAAAGGCCATAATGAAACGATGATTTTCGTGAATTAAGAATGACGATGCGCCCGAAACCATCGTCGATACCAGCGCCTTCGGCCTGGCTGCACAAGACTGCTGTCTTACACTCTCCTGGTTCCTAAATAGAGGATCTCCCACTTGTACGCAACCGCCAGAAGTCGACTCGAGTCGATTTATCAACATTGTAGCGAAAAGCCGCTTCGAGGCCGCATGGTTGGCGTCGAGAAAGAGTGTTTGCGAGTCGCCAATAACGGCACGCTGTCAACGCTTGGGCATCCGGCCGAGCTTGGAGCCGCTTTAACCCATCCTTCTATTACTACTGACTTTTCAGAGGCGCTGCTTGAAATAGTTACCCCGCCATTTACAGATATGGCCGATACACTTGAGTGTCTGTCGCAAAACCAGAGCGCGGTCTACGCCGGATTGCCCGAGGGAGAGTTTTTGTGGGCAACCAGTATGCCCTGTGGACTGGCCCTGGACAGCGACATACCGATCGGGCGCTATGGTAAGTCCAATATCGGTAGAATGAAAAATGTGTATCGACGCGGGTTGGGGTTGCGTTATGGCCGCAGGATGCAAACCATAGCCGGCGTTCATTACAACTATTCTTACCCGGATTCATTCTGGGCGCTGATGGCTAAGATAGATAAAAAACCTGAGGCAAGTCGCGACTACATTTCTCAGCAGTACTTCGCGCTGGTGCGCAACATATTGCGCTTCGGTTGGCTGGTGCCGTATCTGTTCGGTTCATCGCCTGCCGTTTGTGGCAGTTTTTTTGGTAGCAGTTGTCCACCGGAACGGATGCAAAAGCTGGGTAAGAATACGCTGTATGAGCCGTTCGCCACATCACTGAGGATGGGGGATATTGGCTATCAAAATAATCGTGAAGAGTCGGGTCGTGTAGATGCAGACTACAACAGCCTCGATGGATACGTTGGCTTTTTGCAGCGTGCAATTACCAGCCCCTCAGCGCGCTATGATGATCTGGGCCTGCTGGATGCAGACGGCGAATATCAGCAGCTAAATACGAATGTGCTGCAAATTGAAAACGAGTATTACAGTTCGATTCGTCCTAAACAGATTGCCCGGGCGAACGAAATGCCGTCCATTGCGTTAGCGCAACGCGGGGTTAAGTATGTGGAATTGAGATCTCTGGATGTCAACGCTTACGACCCCCTGGGGGTCAATGATGAGCAACTCAGGTTTGTTGAATCCTTCATGCTGTTTTGTATGCTCTGCGAAAGCCCGCCGATTACTGTTGAAGAACAAAAAGAAATCACCGCGAATCTGCTTGCCGTTGCACATCGCGGAAGAGACCCTGATTTGCACCTTAGCCGCAGCGGACAACAGGTGCCATTGCGGCAGTGGGGCTCGGAAATTCTCGATGTAGTCGGGGAGATGTGTGATTTGCTCGATACCGAGGGTCAGCCGAAACTGTATTGCAACTCCTTGAGCCAGCAACTGGCAAAATTGTATGATCCGGAGAAGACTCCTTCCGGACGCATGTTGAGTGAATTGCGCGAAAACGACGAAGATTTTTATGACTTCGGCCGGCGTAAATCGCTGGAGCACCGAGACTGGTTTGCCAGTAATCCGGTGTCCGATTCGCTGCAGCAGAATTTTGCCGAGACCGTTGCTGAATCTCTGGCAAAACAACAGCAGATAGAGCAGGGTGATAATCAGTCTTTTGAGGAATTCTTACAGCAGTATTTTTCTCAACTGGACAGACCGAGCTCTGTTTGACAACTGTTACAGCGCGGCTTGAGCTGTCGACTAACCTGCAAATACATTTATTGGATAACTGTTTTGGAAAGAACTGTGGCCACCGAACACTGCAATTGATTTTGGTGCCCCAATCGGGCACTGCGGGTAGTATCGCGGATAGTATATTGAAGCAATCTACAATGATTCACATAAACGCGCCGTCTATTGGTTTCCCCGTAAACTACCGGGTTGCCTAATTATTTCCACAGGCCAGGACCATGACTATCAAGACAGTGCATCAGGAAACAGTGCATCAGGAAACAGTGCATCGGGAAACAATGCATCAGGAAACAAAGCACAAGGAAACAAT
This sequence comes from uncultured Granulosicoccaceae bacterium, assembly GCA_937957915.1. Lineage (GTDB taxonomy): Bacteria > Pseudomonadota > Gammaproteobacteria > Granulosicoccales > Granulosicoccaceae. Next base: position 12,235 of record CALGNZ010000011.1, read on the forward strand.
GCGAAAAAGCGTAACCGGGCTGATACTGGCGGGTGGTATGGGGCGTCGCATGCAAGGGTCAGACAAAGGCCTGGTTCTATTGCATGGTCACGAGATGGTGGCCTGGGTTATTGGTGCGTTGCAGTCTAACGTTGCCGAGGTTATCGTTAATGCGAATCGAAATGAAGCGGCGTACACGAACTATGGTGTGCGGGTTATAGCAGACAGCATCGAAGGATATCAGGGGCCACTTGCCGGAATAGAGGCGGGAATGTCTGCTGCCACCACACCGTGGATCTTTACCTGTCCCTGTGACTCACCGTTGCAGTCTAGTGAATTACTGCCTCATATGTGGCGACAATTGCAGGCACAACTCAGTGAAGATGCGGATGTACGCATTGGCCTGGCCAGCGACGGTAAGCGGACGCAGCCGGTGTTTAGTTTGTTGCACACCAGTTTGTTACCCAGTTTGCGCAGCTACCTGCAATCGGGTGAACGTAAAATCGACCGATGGTTTGAGCAGCACAAGATGATGACGATTGACTGCAGCGAATACGCGGACAGTTTTGTGAATGTCAATACCGAGCAGGAAAAGGCGCTCCTTGAAGATCGATTGAAATCCGGCGGTCACACGTTGTCAGCGGCTCAGTCTCGGCATAACACAGGCTAGAATATAGTGGCAATCGACAAGCAACCTTCCTGCGATGACGTATTTGAGCCCGAGTTACTGCCGGTAAGTGAGGCCGTTGAAAGAATGGCTGCTCAGATTACCCCTGTCACAGAAACCGTAACAGTGCCATTGAGGCAGTCTCTGGGGTGGGTTGTCGCAGCACCCGTTGAGTCCCCAATCGATGTGCCGGCCTACACAAATAGCGCAATGGACGGGTACGCCATTCATAGCAGTGACCTGCCTGGCGATGGCGAAAGATCGCTCAGAGTGCTCGGTACCGTATGGGCCGGAAAACCACTAAATACTGAGGTGAAAGCCGGACAGGCAGTGCGTATTATGACTGGCGGTATGATGCCGACAGGTACCGATACTGTGGTTATTCAGGAGCACACGTCTGTAGCGGGCGATAACGTGCGAATAGATGGCAGCACCGCGCCAGGCAAGAATGTTCGCATGGCCGGAGAAGACATAAGCGCGGGTGAGTCAATCATCGAAGCGGGCACTCAGCTGGAGCCTGCACATATTGGTCTACTGGCGTCACTTGGTATAGATCAGGTTAAAGTCTACCGGCAATTAAAGGTCGCCTTCTTCAGTACCGGTGATGAATTGCGCCCTCTCGAAACACATGCTGGTAAAACTCTGGGGCCGGGCGAGTTGTTTGATAGCAACCGACACACGCTTTTCTCAATGCTAGAGCGGTTAGGTGTGGAGACGATTGATTTAGGCGTCGTAGCCGATACCCCTGAAGCGACACGCGAGGCGTTTATCAGTGCTTCTGATCAGGCGGATATGATTATATCTTCAGGTGGTGTCTCCGCCGGTCAGGCTGATTTTGTCAGTTCGACATTAGCCGAGTTGGGTGATGTCACTTTCTGGAAGCTGGCCATGCGCCCAGGCAGGCCGCTGGCCTGCGGAAAAGTGGGCAAAGCGCATTTCTTTGGCTTGCCAGGCAATCCGGTGGCGGTAATGGTCGCGTTTTACGAGTTTGTGCAACCATCGATCAAGCGCATGCAGGGATGCAGTCGGTTAACAGCTCCCCGCTTTGCGGCAAAATGCGAAACCAAATTGAGAAAGTCGCCGGGGCGTATCGAATATCAGCGTGGCATATTTGAAACCGGACCTGATGGTATGACTACTGTTCGCTCAACGGGTAAGCAGGGTGCCGGGCGCCTCAGTTCAATGTGCATGGCCAACTGTCTTATTGTAATTGCTGCGGATAAAGACGGTGTTGAACCCGGAGACATGGTACAAATTGAGCCTTTTCACGGACTCGTATAGTTATATTTTATTAGCTGTTTGGCATCAGCTGTCTCGCCTGACTTGCCGCGTGCTCCTGCGTGCGGACTGCAAATCCTTTGCTTATTACTTGTTTTGCGCAACGACGCCTGCTTTTTTGAAACTCTTCCACGCTGCACCACAAAGGTTGAACACGAGTGACAATGCCCTGCAGAGATGGATGCGGCGCCTGCTGCATCGCACCGTCTATCAGTTCTGCAATACCTGGAATGCCGAACGGTAAACCTGCTGGTGAGCGTTGTGTACAGTTGAATGCCGACAACAGCTGCGCATTGTTCAATGATCCACGTCGGCCTGCATTTTGTGGGTCGCTGCAACCCAGCCTGGAGATGTGTGGTGAATCCAGAACCCACGCACTGACCTATCTTGAAGCCCTGGAGCACCAGACCGGGCCCTGAGGCGCAGGTGCAAGTCGCTGGGCCGCCTCCGACTGCTGATCGCTCAGCGCCATTTCCCCCCCCCTCGATTCAATAAAATGACACTTTGAAATCAGTGTCTATACTCATTGGCAGGTCAGGCGAAAATCTGGTCGACGAATTATACAGCGACGATGCCAGCCGGGTTAACTACCGGGGAGTACGCAACGGCGAGGGACTGCATTTAGTAGCGCTGTAGAAAACAATGTAAATTGCACAGCGAAGTCCTACCAATGACGACATCTAACAAATCTGGCAAGCTGCTTGTGGTCGACACCTCAACAGCAATGCTGCACGTGTTGAAGAATTTTACCGGCAAGCATGGCTACGATGCTGATCATTTTTCTGATCCCGCCGATGCGTGTGAGCGTCTTGATCAGCGCTTCCAGGACTTTTCCTGTGACTATCGCAGCGTCGTTCTGGGTTGGCCGGAGGGTCGGCTTAATCTTGTCCACGATTTGCTGCAGAAGCTCAGCACCCCTGATCACGATGCGCTGCCACTCACTGTTATTACTCAGGAGATGAACGCCGAAGTAAGGGCGTTGGTTAAGCGCAGACCGAAGACACGGGCATTTCTTTGGAGTGAGTACCAGCAGGTCTCTGAAATCATTGACCTTACGGTAAAACACCAGTCGAAAAGAAAAGTCGGCAAGGCAGTCATCAGCGCGTCAGCGCAGCCGGGACAAGTCAGGTCTGTTGAAACGTCGGCCGTCGAGGTCTCTGGTGGGGAATCTTCTGATGCTGCAAGCACGGCCACGGCAGTAGACCTACAAGGCGTAGCCGCGCAAGCGCTCCCGCAATCGAATGTCATGGTTGCCGACTATAGAACTGACTTTTCTTTGCTGCTTGTCGATACGGCACCCTCGATTTGCGAAAGTCTACGCGGCAAGCTGGAATCATCGGGTTATCAAATCTCCATTGCAGGCTCAGTGTCAGAGGCACGAAAGCAGTTGGCTGAAAACGAATTTGATGTGGTGGTAACCGATTTCTTTTTACGAGATGAATCCGGTGAAGCGCTGTGTCAGCAGTTGCAGGCGTCCGAAATGAATAATAAACCTGTGTGTGTTGTGCTGACCGCCAAGTATTCAGACAGCATTGTAAAGCGGTCACTCGCAGTGGGTGCTGCAGCGTGTCTGTACAAAAATGAGTCGACAGAATTGCTGTTTGCCAGAATTGACGCGTTGACGCGAACGATGCGGCGTCAATCAAGACAGCTTTCCCGACTATCTGTTCGACAGCAGTCTCATCAGCAAACACAGCAGCAAACACAGCAGCAAGCACAGCAATCGGCATTGTCACCGCAACAGCGTGTTGTCAAAACAGGTAGCAGTAAAGAAGGTCTGACTGCATCGCTGCACACAACAACGCAAACCCGACTGCAGGAAACTGCGGAGACAACCAACGGTGCACAACGAAGCGGAGTTGTTGAACTGGTCACGCGTCAAATTGCCGAAAAACCGGCTATCAACTCTAACGATAGCAGCGGTGCCGGTGTAGCACCCACTGTTGACTCAGCGGCAAACAAAGCAGGCCGATCAACGCAGTCAAAACCGTCTCTGCCGGTAAAGCCGCCGCTCGAGAAGCCCGTGGAAAAAGACGCAGAATTCGATGTAAGTGTTCCACTGTCTGAAGCACTGGCACAATTGAAGTCTCGAAATCCTGCAGCCCATTACAGCATGTTGATGCTGGACATTGATATTGTGGCGGCTACCGGAGATCGCATGGCACTAGCGGACAGTGAGCCCATGCAAAGCCTTGTTGCCCGCTCGTTATGTAAGCTGTATCCAAAGCAAAGGGCGCAAGCGTGTACCGAAGACGGAAAATTTGTACTGCTGCTTACCACCAGAAAATATCAGGATGCGCTGGTGCTGACGCGAAAGATATTACAGCTCATACCGAAAATGGTGCCGTACCTTAATAATATGAACCTGGTGGCACACGCGGGCATACTGCGGATCGACAAAGACGATGCACTGGATCAGCGGAAATTAGTAGAGCAGTGTGAAGCTGCCTGTCAGAAAGCAAGAAAAGATGGCAAAGACAATGCCGCACTGGTGTTGCCGAATAATCAGTATTTAAGTGCGGTGATTCCAGCGGTGGATACTGGTGTGATAGAAGCACAGGCACCTGACAGTGAAGCATCAGTCAAAGCCGCAGTGCCTAAGGCCGTTTCAAACAAAACCTCGTCAGCTAAAGCTCCGGCAGCAAATACCGCGGCAGCCAAAAACGCCGCCACACAGGAAGAAAAAAAGCACTCACAGACCGCATAGCCTGTAACCGCAACTGGCTGGCCAGGGTGTGTGCAACCTGTAGGATTTCATGGTTCGCTTTGGTGTTACGAATACCGTGCACCGCTTGCACATTATCCCACCGCACTATTGGAAACCCGCAGCGTCAGCAAGAGCGATCTCCGCATACTCGCTGACGCGTCGGGTTTCCACTTGAGCCGATTACGGCAGTGGCTCGCTGACGCACCGGGTTTCCACTTGGGCTGATTGCGACATTGACTCGCTAACGTGTATTGCTTATACATTACCAGTGCTCACAACTACCGGTATTCGAGACACTCCTTAAGTGATGGATACTGGTGAACGAGTTTCGATAGACAGGTAGAAACAAGGCGGCCTGGTTGGCCGCCTGCACATCTGTTACAACGAATCGAGTCTGTCCTGCTGCTGTTGAAGTTGAGTCAGTGCGAGCAATACGTCATCCAGCTTTTTTCGTTCTTTCTCAACAACCTCAGCCGGCGCTTTTTCAGTAAAGCTGGCATTACTCAGCTTGCCCTCAAGCATCGATTTTTGCTTGGCGAGTTTTGCGCTCTC
>CALGNZ010000012.1 GCA_937957915.1 uncultured Granulosicoccaceae bacterium
TCTGCAGTGTCAGTGCACACCGGGGAAATGAGGTATGACTGCCTATCTATTGGAGTGGGTGAACCTGTTGGGCAGATGGGTGCATATGATCACAGGGATAGCCTGGATAGGTGCATCCTTCTATTTTATCTGGCTTGATAACTCGCTCGAAGCGCCGAAATCAAAAGCTGATGAAGATAAAGGCGTATCTGGCGAGGTGTGGTCTGTTCATGGTGGCGGTATGTACCATGCGCAGAAGTATCGGCTTGCACCCGAAAAATTACCCGAGCACCTGCACTGGTTTAAGTGGGAGGCATACACCACCTGGATTACCGGTATGTTTATGATGGCGCTTATGTACTGGTATGGCGCAGAAATCTATCTGATCGATCCGGGTGTCGCGGCGATTTCGAGGCCAGTCGCTATAGGCATTGGCATCGCGGTTATAGCGTTTGGCTGGATTGCCTACGACAAACTGTGCGAAAGCGATATCGGTAAAAACGAAAACCGAATGGCAGCCATCTTGTTTGTTGGCCTCACCATCATCGCGTTTTTACTTTGCCAGGTATTTAGTGGTCGCGGTGCTTATATGCACTTTGGTGCGATGCTCGGAACCATAATGGTAGGCAATGTATTCTTCATTATTATACCTGGCCAAAAGGACCTTGTGCTTGCCAGGCAGGAGGGCAGGCAGCCCGACCCGATTCACGGCATACGCGGCAAGCAACGCTCTGTCCACAACACCTATTTCACACTGCCAGTGCTGTTCGTTATGATCAGTAATCACTATGCGATGACCTACGGCCACAAGTACAACTGGCTAATATTGATTGCGATAACGCTGATCGGTGCGTTGATCAGGATCTACTATGTTGCGCGCCACAAGGGCAAAGCCTCGCTGGTACCGGTTATCGCCGCCGCTGCAATACTGGCTGCCGTTGTCACGTTGGTAGCACCACGACAGTCTGCGCAACTATCGGCAAATGCAGCAGCCAGCGTCGACACCGGTACCGTACACCGGATAGTGGTCGAGCGGTGCAGTAGTTGTCATGCGCAGGTGCCATCGCAACCGGGGTTCCAGTCACCACCAAAAGGTGTCGTGTTCGAGACTGAAGAAGATGTTACCCGCCAGGCCATGACTATTCATCAACAAACGGTTGTCACTAAAGCAATGCCGATAGGTAACCTCACCGGTATTACCGATGAAGAGCGAGCAACCATTGACGCGTGGTTCCGACAGCAGTAACACCTTTGTCAGATCGGGTATAGCTATACGCCTCTGTAACGTCAATACAGGCTCCGCAATGCCAATACAGGCTCCCGCAATGCCAATAAAGCCTCTGTAACAGACCGCTGGTTAAGCTGCTCACGACTCTGAGCGGGCGCCGGAGTCCTGAGTGTCGCGGGTACAGAGGCATGCTTTTCGCACACGCACGTTCATTGTCATTTGCATCATTGCTTACCGAGGTGCAGATCGTGGCTTTTGTGTGTTTTCAAGTTCGTGGCTAAATCTGGGCACGCAGTTGCACAAAAACTGCTATAAATCAGGCTGGTATAACTATTTTAAAGTTAAAATATTTATGCTTGCAATGTATTTTCCTGAATAATACACTGAATCAAAAGTTACGCCACGGAAGAACCGAATGCGAATTGCTTGTTTGGGTGGTGGTCCCGCCGGGCTCTACTTCGCCATTTCCCTGAAGCTTCGGCAGCCTGACGCTGAAGTTGTCGTGCTCGAGCGAAACAAGGCTGACGATACGTTTGGCTGGGGGGTCGTACTTTCAGATGAAACGCTCGATAACCTGAAACGCAATGACCCTGTCAGTGCGTCGACTATCAAACAACACTTTGCCTACTGGGATGACATCGCCGTACATCATCAGGGGCAGAAAATGTTGTCGACCGGACACGGGTTCTGTGGCATAGGTCGTCGTCAGTTGCTTATTTTGTTACAGGCGCGCGCACGCGAGCTTGGTGTTGATTTGCGGTTTGAAACCGAGGTCGGAAGCGCCTCCAATTACGCTGACGAGTACGATGTAGTGGTCGCCAGTGACGGATTAAACTCCAGCACCCGCACCGAGTTCGACAGTATATTTCGGGCAGATGTCAAAAGACTGCGCTGTCAGTTTGTCTGGTTGGGAACCACACAGAAATTCGACGACGCATTTACCTTCATCTTTGAGCAAACCGACAAAGGCTGGGTGTGGGCGCATGCCTATCAATTTGACGATGACACCGCCACCTTTATCGTCGAGTGCTCACAACAAACCTTTGATGCGTTTGAATTCGGCAAGCTTGATCAGCAGCAGAGCATAGCCATTTGTGAAGATATCTTTAAAGACCACCTGGGTGGCCATTCACTGATGACTAACGCAAATCATATTCGCGGTTCGGCATGGATACAGTTTCCACGTGTGCTTTGTGAAAAGTGGAGCCACAAGAATATGGTGCTGTTGGGAGATGCGTCGGCGACAGCGCATTTTTCTATCGGTTCGGGCACCAAGCTGGCACTGGAAAGTGCCGCTGCGCTGGCCGAATACCTCAGTGAAGAATCAGATCTTGCCAAAGCGTTTTCCCGGTACGAAGACGCTCGTCGACTGGAAGTTTTGCGCCTGCAGTCGGCCGCCAGAAATTCGGTAGAGTGGTTTGAGGATATCGAACGATACCTGCACCTTGATCCGGTGCAATTCAACTATTCATTGCTGACTCGTTCGCAACGTATCAGCCATGAAAACCTGCGCCTGCGAGATGCCAGCTGGTTGCAATCTGCGGAACAATGGTTTCAGGAGCAGGCGGGTGTGGCACCCGGCAGTCCGGTTCGTGCGCCGATGTTTGCGCCGTTTCAGCTGCGCGAAATGCAGCTTAAAAATAGAATCGTGTTGTCACCGATGGCGCAATACAAAGCGGTTGACGGATGCCCGACTGACTGGCACCTGATCCACTATGGTGAGCGCGCCAAGGGTGGCTGCGGGCTGCTTTATACGGAAATGACCTGCGTGTCCCCGAACGGGCGCATAACCCCGGGTTGTCCGGGCTTGTATAAGCCTGAGCACGAAGCCGCCTGGCGAAGACTATGCGAGTTTGTCCACCAGGAAACCGAAGCGAAAATCTGCTGCCAAATCGGTCACTCGGGGCGCAAAGGTTCAACCCGTATCGGCTGGGAGGGCATGGACCAGCCGCTTAACGATAACAACTGGGCGCTTATTTCGGCCTCTGCTATTGCCTGGTCTGAAGATAACGCAACACCCGTTGCAATGACTCGATCAGACATGGATGTGGTCACACAACAATTTGTTAGTGCTGCGGAGATGGCTGAGCGTGCAGGCTTTGACATGATCGAGTTACACGCAGCGCACGGCTATCTGATTTCGTCGTTTATATCACCGCTGTCAAATGCACGCACTGATGACTATGGTGGGTCGCTGGAAAATAGAATGCGCTACCCGCTGGAAGTATTTTCAGCCATGCGTGCAGCGTGGCCGCAAAATAAACCCATGTCTGTGCGCATCTCTGCCACTGACTGGGCAGAGAAAGGTATCACGCCCCAGGAAGCAGTAGAGATCGCAAAATTGTTTAATGCCGCAGGCAGCGATATTATTGATGTGTCAGCCGGGCAGACATCGACAGACGCAAACCCCGTCTACGGTCGCATGTTCCAGACGCCGTTCTCTGATCGCATTCGCAACGAAGCGGGTGTGGCCACAATGGCGGTCGGTAATATCTATGAAGCGGACCATGTGAATTCTATACTCATGGCAGGGCGAGCTGATTTAGTGTGTCTGGCGCGTCCGCATCTTGCCGACCCCTACTGGACATTACACGAGGCCAGCAGGCTTGGCGACAGGCATGAGTCGTGGCCGCTGCCGTACGAGGCGGGTAAAGACCAGTTGTGGCGTCTGGCCGATCGCGAGGCTGAAATGCGTGCTCAGCTGTCCGCTTCGACTAGTGAAAAGCCATGAGTGACTTTACGGATAAACACGTGGTGATCTCCGGCGGGGGCAGCGGTGTCGGGGCCGAGATAGCCACACAATTTGCCGCCTGCGGTGCACGAGTGTCTATACTTGGTCGTCGCGAAAGCCAGTTACAAGTGGTGGCGTCCGGCAGTGGCGCCGTGCCAATTGTTTGTGATGTCACTGATGCTGCAGGTGTTGATTCAGCACTCGCTACTGCAAGAGACCGGCATGGCCCGATCGACATCGCTGTGGCAAATGCAGGCAGTGCGATTAGTAAGCCGTTTGCATCCATGTCGGCACAGGATTTTTCTGCCATGATGGACGTCAACGCGCTTGGTGTTTTTAATGTATGGCAATCAAGCCTTGCCGATATGCGTGAGCAAAAATGGGGGCGTATGGTGGCCATAGCCTCGAGTGCCGGCTTGAAAGGCTATCCGTATGTATCCGGTTACTGTGCGGCCAAGCATGCCGTGGTCGGGCTCACCCGTGCGCTGGCACTTGAGCTTGCCCGAACCGGTATTACTGTTAATGCCGTGTGCCCCGGCTTTGTCGATACCCCGATGCTCGACGATTCTATAAAAAACATCGTGGCCACCACGGGTAAAACAGCCGAACAGGCGGCTGCTATTCTGAAGTCGAATAACCCGATGAAGCGTTTTATCTCCACAGAAGAAGTTTCCTCGGCAGTGTTGTGGCTGTCGAGTATAAACAGTGGCTCGATCAACGGGCAGGCTGTGTCGGTTAACGGGGGTGAAGTATGAGTCCGTCAGCCAGGCAGCCGGCCAGGCAATCAAAGATTGAGCCCGTTGCAAAGACGCGACTGCGCTTGTGGTTAAAGCTGTTGAAGCTGTCACGGCAGCTTGAAGGTGAGTTGCGTGACAACCTTCGTGTCGAATTTCAAACCACGCTGCCGCGCTTTGATGTAATGGCTGCACTGTATCGTTTTCCGAAAGGCCTGCTGATGAGCGAGTTGTCGGCAGCGCTTAAGGTGTCCAATGGTAACGTCACCGGCATTGTCGACCGATTGCTTAACGACTCTTTCGTCACCCGCGCTGCGGTGCCGGGTGACCGGCGAGCTTTGCGAGTGAAGCTCACTGCAGCGGGCAAAAAAGAGTTTTTAAAACAAGCTGATCAACACGAGGGCTGGGTAGATGATCTATTGGGTAATTTATCCGGGAACGATGCAAAGCTTATGATTGAGCTTGTTGAAAAAGCATTCTCCAATTCCGCCAGGGAACCATCAGACCAATGACTACTTGCCGAACCGATGTGTCGCATTTCAAATGCGATATCGTAAATCGCATTGCCAGGGTTTCCCTCGATCGACCGGATCGAAAGAACCCGCTCACGTTCGATAGCTACGCCGAACTTCGAGACTGGTTTCGCGAGCTCGCCTATTGCGACGATATCGATGCCGTGGTGTTTGGCTCCAACGGCGGTAACTTTTCTTCCGGCGGAGATGTGCACGATATTATCGGTCCGTTAACTAAAATGACAATGAAAGAGCTGCTGCAATTTACCCGCATGACAGGCGATCTTGTCAAAGCCATCATGAATTGCGGTAAGCCTGTGATAGCAGCGGTTGACGGTATCAGCGTGGGTGCGGGGGCCATAATCGCGATGGCGTCAGACTTACGTATCGGCACACCGGCGGCTAAAACCGCGTTTCTGTTTTCAAGGGTCGGGCTGGCCGGCTGTGATATGGGCGCCTGTGCCATTTTGCCTCGAATCATCGGTCAGGGCAGGGCTGCTGAGTTGTTCTATACCGGGCGCACGATGACTGCTGAAGAGGGGGAGCGCTGGGGTTACTACAACCGAATCGTAGCACCGGATGCACTCGAAGAAGAGTCAATGGCGCTGGCCACCAGAATTGCCGAAGGGCCGAATTTTGCCCACATGATGACAAAAACCATGCTGCAGCAAGAGTGGTCAATGTCGATTGATCAGGCCATAGAGGCTGAAGCGCAAACACAGGCGCTGTGCATGCAAACCGAAGATTTTAAACGTGCTTATGTCGCTTTTACGAATAAAGAAAAACCGGTATTCGAGGGCAACTGAGTGTCTGATAACACCTTTTTGCAGTGGCCATTCTTTGAAGATAAACACCGCCAGCTCGCGCAGGATCTGGAAACGTGGTCTGCAACGCACCTGGCTGGCATTGACCATAGCGAAGCTGATAACGACGCACTATGCCAGTCACTGGTAACAGCCCTGGGTAGAGCCGGGTGGTGTCGATACAGCGCTGTTGACCCTGCTGATTCTTCTGTGGTGATGGATGTGCGCAGTTTGTGTCTGATTCGCGAAACACTGGCACGGCATGACGGCCTGGCTGATTTTGCGTTTGCCATGCAGGGGCTGGGCACAGGCGCTATTTCGTTGTTCGGTACTGCTGAGCAACAGTCTGAATGGTTAACCGCTACCCGAGAAGGTAACGCGATCTCTGCGTTTGCCTTAACCGAGCCACAATCCGGGTCGGATGTCGCTAACTCAACCATGAGTGCAACGGTCGATGGCGATCATTACGTGCTCAATGGTGAAAAGACATGGATTTCAAACGGTGGAATAGCAGATATGTACACCGTGTTTGCACGAACCGGAGAGGCGCCTGGCGCTAAAGGCCTGTCTGCTTTTATAGTACCGGCAAACATAGCCGGGCTCGAAATCTCTGAACGGCTCGACACCATTGCCCCGCATCCTCTGGCCAGGCTGCAGTTTAATGACTGCCGTATTCCGCGCTCGGCACTGCTGGGTCAGCCGGGAGCGGGTTTCAAAATAGCCATGTCAGTGCTTGATATATTTCGCCCTACCGTGGCCGCTGCTGCACTCGGCTTTGCGCGGCGCGCGCTGGATGAGTCGCTGCACAGAGTGAACACCCGCGAGTTGCAGGGTACCAGGCTTGCAGAGATGCAAATGGTACAAGGCCATATCGCCGACATGGCGCTGAATATTGATGCCAGTGCGCTGCTTGTCTATCGCACGGCCTGGCTTAAAGACAGCGGTGCGCCACGTGTCTCACGAGAGGCGGCGATGGCGAAGTTGTTTTCAACGGAACAGGCGCAAAAGGTGATTGATCAGGCGGTGCAGTTGCATGGTGGTGACGGCGTTCGCTCCGGTACTACTGTTGAGAAGCTGTATCGTGAAATCCGTGCGCTCAGAATTTACGAAGGTGCATCAGACGTTCAAAAGATTATTATCGCGCGCCAGACAATGGCTGCACATGAGGGTTAAAGATGAAACTCGGACCAACAGCGCATACCGATACCTTTTCCAGAGATAATCTGCCACCAGCCTCACTGTGGCCCGAGTTTTTACTGGATGACTTTAACTATCCTGACTATGTGAACGTCGGTGTTGAACTCACCGACCACATGGTTGAGCAGGGGTTTGGCGATAACACAGCACTCATTGGCAATGGTCGCCACCGCACCTACAAGGAATTAACCGACTGGACCAATCGTCTGGCTCACGTGCTGGTTGAAGACCTGAACATTCAACCGGGTAATCGGGTGTTGATTCGCTCAGCCAATACGCCGGCTATGGTTGCCTGCTGGCTGGCGGCAACCAAAGTCGGTGCGGTGGTGGTCAACACCATGCCGATGTTGCGTGCCAAAGAGCTTGCGCAGATTGTTGATATCGCAGCAGTCACCCATGCACTATGTGACAGCCGGTTACTGAATGAAATTGAAGAAGTTCAGCAACACAGTAAAACGTTGAGCAGTGTCATGAGCTTTGACGGCAGTCAGAACCATGATTCCGAGCTTGATCGTCTGGCACTGGAAAAGCCGGTGCACTTCGATGCGGTTAAAACCGGACGTGATGACGTAGCGCTGCTGGGCTTTACCTCCGGTACCACCGGTGTGCCCAAAGCCACCATGCACTTTCATCGCGACTTACTGATTATCGCAGACGGATATGCAAAAGAGGTTCTGGGGGTAACGCCGGATGATATTTTTGTCGGCTCCCCACCTTTGGCATTCACCTTCGGTTTGGGCGGACTGGCGGTGTTTCCATTGCGATTTGGAGCAACGGCAACACTACTCGAAACCGCCAGTCCACCGAACATGATCGAAATCATCGAGAAGTATAAAGCCACGGTGTGCTTTACCGCACCGACGGCCTATCGATTCATGCTGTCAGCGATGGACGAAGGTGCCGATTTATCCAGTCTGCGAGCTGCGGTCTCAGCTGGCGAAACCCTGCCGGCGCCGGTTTATAAAGACTGGATTGAAAAAACCGGCAAGCCCATGCTCGATGGCATCGGCGCCACTGAAATGCTGCATATCTTTATCTCCAATCGATTTGATGATCACGCGCCCGCCTGCACCGGCCGTCCGGTGAAAGGCTACGAGGTCAGGGTAATCGATGACAACAACAATACTGTGCCCAACGGTACCGTTGGTCGACTGGCGGTTAAGGGCCCGACAGGGTGTCGTTATCTGGCTGATGATCGACAGGCCAATTATATTCTCGACGGATGGAATATCACCGGCGACAGTTTCTCGATGGACGACGATGGCTACCTGCATTTCGCCGCGCGCAATGACGATATGATCATCTCTGGTGGCTACAACATTGCTGGCCCCGAGGTGGAGGCAGCATTGTTAGCACACCCGTCAGTGTCTGAGTGTGCGGTCGTTGCCGCAGCTGATGCCGAGAGAGGCTCTGTTGTACAGGCGCATGTCGTTCTTAAGGAAGGCAACAACCCGTCCGACAGCACTGTGGTGACGCTTCAGGATCATGTAAAAGCGACGATCGCACCTTATAAGTACCCCAGATCGATTGTCTTTTGTGACAGCTTGCCAAAGACCGCAACGGGCAAGATTCAGCGTTATTTGTTGAAGTCGTAAACGCGTGCCTGCTTGTAAATAGTCAATGTTAAGCAGTCTGTGCAGACCAGTTTATTAGTCTGCTAAACCAATACACAGCGTCTATCAGTGCAAAACCAAATGCTCGCAGCGCAAAACTAACTGCTCGCAGAGCAAAACCCAATGCCCGCAGTGCAACACTATATACCCGGAGAAAAATAGTGACAAACCTTGTTATCCAGCCTGATGGCTGGGCGAAAGCCAAAGGGTATGCGAATGGCGTACTAACCGATGATGGTTTGTTGTTTGTCGGCGGTCAAATCGGCTGGAATGCCGAGCAGGTGTTCGAGAGCCATGACTTCATCGGGCAGATGGAACAGACACTAAAAAATATAGTGGCCGTGGTTGAGCAGGCCGGCGGGGCTGCTACTGACATCACACGTCTTACCTGGTATGTGATCGACAAAAAAGAATATGTAGCCAGACAAAAAGAGGTGGGAGAGGTGTATCGTCGTGTGCTGGGCAGGCACTTTCCTGCAATGACCATGGTGGTGGTGGCAGGGCTTGTTGAAGATGACGCGCTTATTGAAATAGAGGCAACTGCTGCGTTGAAAGCGCCCGTGACCTGACCTTGCCTGCACAACACAACAGCAACACCGTTGGCAACTACGCTAACAATACCGCTAGCAATACCGGGGCAATACCGCTGGCTACTTGATGTTTGATATTGAATCAGTCTAAGGTAACTGTAAATGCATATACGCTAGACTGGACCATCGACAGGCAGGAACCTACAGACGTGGCTGAGAGATCATTTGCAAAAGAAGTCCTGCACCTTAAAACCGGTAAGGGCGAGACGTTCCGCGGAGAAGGGATACTTGCCATCACCAAAGCGCTGCTTGAAAACGGTGTAGGCTATGTTGCCGGTTATCAGGGCGCACCCATCTCTCATCTGATGGATGTCCTGGCCGACGCGCAGGACATACTGTCAGACATGGGCGTTCATTTTGAAGCGAGCGCTTCAGAAGCCACTGCTGCTGCCACCCTGGCGGCGTCCGTGCATTATCCGATACGCGGTGCCGTCACATTTAAGTCAACGGTAGGTACTAATGTGGCCTCCGATGCGCTGGCTAACCTGTCCTCCGGCGGTGTTACCGGTGGCGCATTGGTGATCGTCGGTGAAGACTATGGTGAGGGCTCCTCCATCATGCAGGAGAGAAGCCACGCCTTCGCGATGAAAAGCCAGATCTGGTTGTTAGACCCCCGGCCTAATCTGCCGTCTATTGTTAAAGCAGTGGGCGACGGATTTGAACTGTCAGAAGCGACAAACAGTCCGGTCATGCTGCAGGTTCGAATTCGCTCCTGCCATTTACTGGGAGAGTTTGAAGCAAAGGATAACGTCCGGCCAACGATGACCGTCAAAGACGCACTTGAGCATCCCAAACGCGATATCGAACGCATCGTGCTTCCGCCGGCTTCGTTTCTGCACGAGCAGGAAAAAATCAGCAAGCGCCGACCAGCAGCTATCGACTATATCCGCAGCAACAAACTGAATGAGCACTTTGGCCCGGCCGGCGGCAAGGTTGGCATCATCTGTCAGGGCGGTATGTATAACGGGGTGATGCGGGCACTTAAACGACTCGGGCTTGCAAGCCTGCACGGAGACTGCGACATTCCATTGCATGTGCTCAACGTTACTTATCCATTAGTTGATGATGAATTACTGGCTTTCGCCAAAGACAAAGAATGCATTCTGGTCATCGAAGAGGGTTACCCGGCTTATATAGAGCAGGAGATCCGTGCCATCCTGCACAAGGCCGGTGCGCGTTGTGCCGTGGAAGGTAAAGGTCCGTTTCCGGAGGCAGGAGAACTGACCGGGCCGGTGATGTACTCGGGTATCTCAACGTTTATGACGCAGTTCGCCGGCGATCTATTACCCGCGGTGGCGCGTGCTCCCAACAGGCCCGAGCAAGACACATCGAAACTCGCAAAAACGGTCCCGGCACGTCCGCCGAGTTTCTGCATCGGTTGTCCTGAACGTCCGATCTTTGCCGCAACCAAACTGGTGGAACAAGAGCTTGGCGAGCATCACATCGCCAGTGACATCGGTTGTCATCTGTTTTCTATAAACGCACCGTTTGATATCGGTGCAACGACCATGGGTTACGGTTTGGGCCCGGCCTCTGCCTCGGCGTTTAATGATAAGAAAGCCGAACGCCGATCCATTTCATTTTTAGGTGACGGAGGGTTTTGGCATAACGGTTTGGTGTCGTCGGTGGGCAATGCCGTGTTTAACGATAACGACGGGGTGATTGTTGTGGTCGACAACTATTATTCTGCTGCCACCGGCGGTCAGGACATACTGTCATCCCGCGCCAACAATAAATCAAAATCTACACAACACACCATTAAAAAAGCTGTAGAGGGCGTTGGCGTAAAGTGGGTGCGGCAGATAGATCACACCTACGATGTCAATAAAATGCGCGCCAGTTTAAAAGAGGCACTGACAACAAAGGTGAAAGGCCCGAAGGTGATTGTCGCCTCCTCGGAATGTATGCTGAATCGACAGCGGCGCGAAAAGCCACTCAAACGTGCGGCCGTCGCCGAAGGCAAGCGACTCACACGTACGCGATTCGGTGTCGACGAAGACGTATGCACCGGTGATCACGCCTGCATCAGATTGTCTGGCTGTCCTTCGCTGTCACTAAAAACACTTGACGACCCGTTGCGTGACGACCCGGTGGCCAGTATCGATCAACACTGTGTGGGTTGCGGTAACTGTGGAGAGGTGGCAGATGCCGCCATTCTTTGTCCATCGTTTTATCAAGCCGATTTAATCCAGAACCCGACCCGTTGGGATCGCCTGTTCAGTAAATGGCGCAACCGCCTGATCACAAAGTTGCAGACACGGAGAGAGAAAAAACAACTGGTCTTTTCCGGAGGCCTGTCGTGAGCAGTGCAACAGACAATGACAGTAACTCGGGTGACTTAATCACACTGGCGGTGCTGGCAGTTGGCGGCCAGGGTGGTGGTGTGTTAACCAACTGGATTGCAGATCTTGCAACACTGGGTGGATACGCGGTGCAGATGACATCGGTTGCCGGCGTCGCGCAGCGCACCGGGGCCACTATCTACTATCTTGAAATGGCGCCAAAGACAGATCGACAAGCGGTTTTTGCATTAAGCCCGACGCCCGGTGATCTGGATGTATTGATCGCATCAGAATTAATGGAGGCAGGGCGCGCGGTGTTGCGTGGTTTTGTAACCCCTGATCGCACCACGTTGATCGCCTCTACCCACAGAATTCTCGCAATCTCCGAGAAATCGCTACCCGGTGATGGCCGGGCCGAAGACTCGCTGGTTGAGGAAGAGATCCATAGTGCCGCATTCCATAGTGTTTGCTTTGATATGGAGGCGATCGCCTCAAACGCTGGCAGCATGATCTCCGCCAGCCTGTTCGGAGGGCTGGCGCGCAGCGGCTGTTTACCGTTTGCAACTTCGTTGTATGAAGACGTCATTCGGGCGTCAGGTCGTGGAGTGGAGGCAAGTCTTGCGGCATTTCAGGGCGCTTTAAATTACGATGCCAATGCAGTGGCTAAACCCGCGCCGCCTGCATCAGTTGCCACCGAAGTTAAGGGTCCGGCGGATCTTGTTACCGGCTGGAATGCGCTGCGTGCCCGCATAGATAAACTACCCGTTGATTCACAAGCGATGGCCGAAGCAGGCCTGGTCAAAGTCGTGGACTACCAGGACCTGAGCTATGGCGAGGAGTATCTGCAATACGTTGAAGAGTTCAGCAGGCACGGTGATGCGTTGGCATCCGCCGCTGCAAAGTACATTGCCAATGCAATGTGCTACGACGATCTTATCCGCGTGGCTGACTTAAAAACGCGTTCGTCACGACAGGCACGCTTGCGCGGTGAACAGCATATCCCCGATGGTGACATTGTTCAGGTGACCGAATACTTTCATCCGCGTGCGCAGGAGATTTGCGGAACACTACCCGCGGGCCTTGGTGCATGGATAGAAGCGCACCCGCGTTGTTTTTCTCTGCTTGATCGAATAAGCAATAAAGGCCGCCGTATCCGAACAGACGGCATAGCGGGTTTCGGCATGTTGTGGGCAGTGTCAGCGCTTAAATCATGGCGGCGCAGGTTTTTGCGTCACCGCTATGAATCAGCACATTTGCAAGCGTTGCTCGACCGTGCGCGGCGGGCGGCACAGACAGATCCCGGACTGGCCGCAGAGATACTGCAATGTCAGCGTTTGATAAAAGGCTACTCTGATACCCACGAGCGCGGGCATTCCAGGTTTGCAAAAGTCATCGGAGCGTTGAGTGATCTCTCTGGTCGGCCGGATGCATCGGCGTGGCTGGGGCGATTACGGCAAGCAGCGTTAGCTGATGAAAACGGTGCCGCACTCGACAGTGCCCTTGCAGAGGTGCGGTCGAATTCCTGATTGCCTAGGCGGTGATTACTACCGCGGTGATTACTACTGCGGTGATTACTACTGCGGAGCTTGCCTCGGGCGGTATAGCAGTCGAATATCAGTTCATACTGCCGCCATGACTTTGCGAATTCTCAACAGTAACTTGCACTATCCAATAGTGGAGCAGTTCAGTGATGAATAATATTCTGGCCGAATTAGCAGTCGGGGATCTGTCGTTTGTTATCGCCAGTGCCAAAACAATGGTGCTGCGATCCCCGATTGATACGCCTGTGCAAACGTCTTTTGGCACCATGACGGACAGGCCAGCTGTGTACCTGGTAGTACAAGACACACAGGGAAACACCGGCGTGGGTGAGGTGTGGTGTAATTTCCCTACTTGTGGTGCAGAGCATCGAGCACGACTTCTTGAGTCAGCCTTGCTGCCGGCAATAACCGAAACGGAGTTTTCAGATCCGCAGCATTGTTTTAATACATTGCATAAGCAATTTCAAAGACTGGCGCTTCAAACCGGTGAGCCTGGTCCTGTAGCCCAATCGATTGCGGGTATTGATATCGCGCTGTGGGATCTCGTTGCCAAACGACTGGAGCTGCCGCTGTACAAATTGCTTGGTGGCAGTGACGCACGCATCGGTGTGTACGCCAGCGGAATAAATCCTGTGGGGGCGACAGATTCATTCTTACGCAGCCGAGATGCGGGTTACCAGGGTTTTAAACTAAAAATCGGGTTCGGTGATGATATTGATTATTCAAACATCGAAAGCATTTGTGCAAAACTTGATGCCGGGGAACAATTAATGGTCGACGCAAATCAGGCCTGGTCACTGGACAAAGCCATACTGCAGGCACAGAGACTGTCAGACTACCCCATACAATGGCTGGAAGAACCGATCATGGCAGATTCATCGACAGATGACTGGGCAGCATTGGCGGAGGCATCATCAATCCCGCTGGCGGCAGGTGAAAACATCGCGGATGTAAAGTCGTTTACCGCTGCCAGTCAATCGAGCTGGTTGAGTGTTATGCAACCTGACTTATGTAAGTGGGGTGGTTTCAGTGGTGTGCTGCCAGTGGCTAATGAAGCTCTGGATAACGGTAAACGCTATTGCCCGCACTTTCTCGGTGGCGGAGTGGGGCTTGTTGCTTCAGCACATTTGCTGGCAGCGGTGGGTGGTGATGGCATCCTGGAAATCGATTCCAACCCGAATCCGCTCAGAGAAAAACTGTATGCACCGTCCATCGAGCATGGTCAGATTGTTATCAGCGATGAGCCGGGTCTTGGTATTAACATGGGTGTGTTGTCAGCAATGCAAATCGATCCGGTTCTGTCGGGTACGCATTAATGGCACCTTCGGTATACGACTACATCGTCATTGGCTCCGGCTCTGCAGGTTCTGTGGTAGCCAATCGGCTGTCGGCTGATCCGGATACCAAAGTGCTGGTGCTGGAATCAGGTGGTCAGGATCGTAATTTCTGGCTAAAGCTGCCAGTCGGGTATTTCCGTTCTATCTACGATCCGCGCTTCTCGCGCTCGTTCAAAACCGAACCTTCAGAAGGCGATGGCAATCGTGGCATAGTCTGGCCGCGCGGGCATGTTGTCGGAGGATCAAGTTCGATCAACGGACTGGTGTTTATTCGCGGTCAACATGAAGACTACGATGACTGGGCAGCGCAGGGTGCAACACGCTGGTCGTACAACGAACTGTTACCGCATTTCAAAGAGCTTGAAAACTACACGGGAGGGGGCAATCATTTCAGAGGCAGTGACGGTGAGCTTGCCGTATCGAATCTACGCAACGATAACCCGGCCTGTGCTGCCTGGGTAAAGGCGGCGCAGGAGTATGGCCTGCCGTTTAATCCTGACTTTAATGGTGCTACAACACTTGGGGTTGGCTCTTATCAGTTGTCACTGTCCAAACGCTTTCGTGCCAGCGCCGCCGCCGCGTTTTTAAAGCCCGTATTGCAACGTCCGAACTTAACCCTTCAGACTCGAGCGCACGTGTGCAGAATCATCATTAAACAAGGCCGTGCTGTCGGTGTGGAATGGATAGCCGAAGGTGAGCGCCACAGCGCAATGGCAGGTTCAGAGGTTGTGTTATCAGCAGGCTCTTTGCAGTCGCCGCAAATACTGCAGTTATCCGGTGTAGGCCCTGCCAGTCTGTTGCAGCGCCATGGCATTGAAGTAGTCGCAGACTCCCCGGAGGTTGGCGAAAATCTGCAAGACCATTACCAGATGCGGATGATCGTAAAGCTGAAGCAAAAACTGTCACTGAACGATGATGTACGCAATCCGTTGAAGCTTGTAAAAATGGGTCTCGACTGGATACTAAAAGGCACTGGCCCGCTTACCGTAGGTGCGGGGCAGGTGGGGGGTGCCGCGTGTACTCAATATGCAACGGGTGGGCGGCCGGACATTCAGTTTAACGTGATGCCGTTATCGGTTGATAAACCCGGCACCCCGCTGCACAGGTATTCCGGATTCACATCATCAGTCTGGCAGTGTCATCCGGAGAGTCGAGGTTCGGTCTGCATTCAATCGGATGATCCGTTTCAGCAACCGACAATCACACCAAACTATCTGTCTGCAAAAAAAGACCGGGATGTGCTGGTCGATGGCATAAAGATTCTGCGCAACATTAACGCGCAACCCGCCTTTCGCGATCTGTGGGATGTCGAAATGGTGCCTGGCAGCCAGACTCAATCTGATACGGAAATTCTCGATTCCATCCGCAATGGCGGCGGTACCGTTTTTCATCCGGTCGGTACCTGCCGGATGGGCAGCGATGAACGGTCGGTGGTCGATCCGGAACTTCGTGTCAGAGGCGTTGATGGCTTGCGTGTTATCGATGCGTCGGTGATGCCATCTATTACATCGGCTAACACCAATGCACCAACGCTGATGATCGGCCAAAAGGGCGCCGCAATGATGCAGCACAATTCGCGTTATCGTTTTGAAGAGTAGGTGGGTAAACCTTGAAATTCGTTGCACTTGTTAATTTGCAGGTGCTTCCAGGCTGCCAAGCAGAGCCAGAAGTGCAGGCTTGATGTTCGCGGCATCCTTAACGGGAAGGGTACTGAGTAACTGCATTTCGTGTGCTTTCGCTGCGGTAACCAACTCTGCGCTCAATGATTGCCCATGGTCTGTCAGGTAAATTCGAACACGGCGGCCGTCGCCTTCATCGTTGTGCCGAACGACCAGCCCGCTGGTTTCCATTTGATCGATGATGCGGGTGATGCGTGATTGTTCCATCAGCGCGTAGTGTGCAAGTTCAGTGATCATCAATCCATCCTGATCATACAGGCAGGCCAGCACCCGCCATTCCGTGATTCGCAAACCTGCCTCGCGTACACGAGTATGAAATTGTTTGCTGGCGGCCTCGCTTGCTGCAGCCAGCAGATAAAGAAGATATCCCGATACGAAACCTGACTGCTCGAATGCCGAGGTTTTTGCCTTTTTTGGTGTGCTCATCTGTCGTCACTCGTGGCGTGCTTTTTCACATTCTACAAAATAGTTGACTAAAACTATATGAAAAAACATATAATAGGACTTCGGGGAGCGTGCACATTGAAACTAATACTGGATCAGGTTGTTGCAGAGTCAGAACTCATCCGTGTGATGACCTTTCGGTCAGCATCGGGCGATGAGTTGCCCGCCTATACTGCCGGTGCGCACATAGAGTTTGATGTAGGCAGCGCAGGGAAACGTTCATACTCGCTGCTCGACTGGCCAACAGCCCGTGATGGCAGTACAGCTGGCAGACCGAGTGGCTACAACATTGGCGTACAACGTGAAGATGCAGGCGAGGGTGGGTCGCAGGCGATGCATGCGCTGAATGTCGGTCAAACCATTGAAGCCACAGCCCCGCAAAATAACTTCGCACTGGCAGACGGGCCCGAGCCCGTACTGTTGCTGGCCGGTGGCATCGGCATCACACCGATGATTTCAATGGCAACTGCCCTGCAGCAACAGGCTCGGTCCTTTCAGCTGCATTACTCGGCCCGCAATGCATCGCGTATGGGCTTTGCCGAATCGCTTAAGACGGCGTTTGGTGATGCAGTCAGTTTTTATTTCGATGATACGAACCCTTTAGATCTGGCGAACCTTACCGGCTCACTGGCGTCGGACACGAAAGTCTATTTGTGTGGTCCACGCGGTATGATCGATGCCGCCCGCAGTGCTGCAGTTGCAGCTGGTATCGATGAAGAATCCATTCACATTGAGCTCTTTACTTCAGTAGAAACACAAAGCGGCGATACCGCCTTTGAAGTGGAAATCAGCGCTTCAGGCCAGGTAATAACTGTTGCTGCAGATCAAACCATCATCGAAGCGCTGGAATCTGCCGGCATTGATGTGATGTATGACTGCCAGCGCGGTGATTGTGGTATTTGTCAGTGTGATGTTATTAGCGGTACGCCGGATCATCGCGATGTGGTTTTATCAGACGCCGAGCGCGCCTCTGGAAAAGTGATGCAAATCTGTGTGAGCCGGGCCAAAACCCCGCGGTTGGTAATCGACATCTCGTAAGAAACGTTTCGTAAGCGATAATTTGTAATCAACAGTGTGTGATCGACATTGAGACAGGAGCAAGCTATGCAAACCGCATCTGATATCGCGGCACTATTTAAAGGCGATCAGGTTCATCGCGACGTTTATACCAGTCAGGCGGTATATAAACTCGAGATGCAGCATCTGTTTGTAAACACCTGGGTATTTGTTGGCCACGAAAGCCAGACGCCAAACAAGGGTGACTACTACACCACGCACATCGGTGATCAGCCTGTCATACAGGTGCGGCATTCCGATGGTGAGATCCATGTATTGCACAATCGCTGCCCTCACAAAGGCACTAAAATAGCCATCGATCGCGAAGGTAATACTGGTAAGTTCTTCCGTTGCCCCTATCACGCCTGGTCTTTTAAAACCGATGGTTGCCTGTTGGCAATTCCGCTAAAAAAAGGCTACGAAGGAACCACGCTAAAACAAACCGAAAATGCAAAAGGCATCAAAGCGGTCGGTGCCGTTCATGTGCACCGCGGGTTTGTGTTTGCCCGATTGGCCGATACCGGTATCGGGTTTGACGAATTCTTCGGCGATAGCCTGAGCTCGATTGACAACATGGTTGATCGCTCGCCGGCCGGGCGTTTGGAGGTTGCAGGTCCACCGCTGCGTTATATGCATCAATGCAACTGGAAAATGCTGGTCGAAAACCAGACCGACACCTGCCATCCGATGGTGGCGCACGAAAGTTCTGCCGGCACGGCTGTAAGCATCTGGGAAGAAATGGGCAGTCCCGAGCCGCGTCCGCCGGCTATGCAGATCATCGCACCCTTTATGTCGCCGTATGAGTTTTTTGAAGAGATGGGTATTCGAACCTGGCCCAACGGTCACGGCCACACCGGTGTACACCATTCCATTCATTCAAACTATTCGGCAATCCCCGGCTATTTTGAAGCAATGACGGCTAGCTATGGCGAGGAGCGGGCTAAGGAAATTCTCGATGAGAATCGACATAACACAATTTACTTTCCCAATATTATGGTTAAGGGCCCGATACAGCAGTTGCGCAATTTTATTCCCATGGGCCCCAACAAAACGCTGGTGGAAAGTTATATCTATCGTCTTGTCGATGCGCCGGTCGAGCTGCTTGCCCGCACCGCCATGTACAACCGCATGATCAATGCGCCAACCTCAATCGTCGGCCACGATGATCTGGAGATGTATGAGCGAGCGCAGGAGGGGTTGCTGTCTGATGGACTTGAGTGGGTAAATATTCAGCGGCTGCTGACTGACGAGGAAAACTACGGCGACGAAGCCATAGAAAATGGCACCACTGAGCGTCAGATGCGCAATCAGTTTGATGCCTGGGTCAAGTTTATTACCCGGTCGATGGAGGCTCAGGCATGAGTGTTTCCAATGATCAGATTATTGATTTTATCTATGCGGAAGCGCGCATGCTGGATGAACAACGCTTCGACGAGTGGCTTGCGCTATGGCTTGAAGATGGCCACTACTGGATGCCTCTTGACTATCAGCAAACCGATCCGCATCTGGTTACATCATTGATGTACGAAGATATCTTCATGCTGCGTCTGCGCATACAGAGGTTAACCGGCGCACGTACCTTCAGCCAAAAACCAAAAAGCCGCTGCAGTCACGTGATTCAGCGTCCGTTTATCGATGATATAAACGGTGACAGCATTACCACCAATACCGCTATGCACTACGTTGAGACCAGAATGGATGAACAGTTTCTATTGGCGTTAACAGCCGTACATGAACTGAAAGTGGTAGACGGATCTATTCGCATAGCCAACAAACGCGTAGACCTTTTGAATTCAGATGCCGCCTTTGGCAGTATTCAGTTGTTACCATGAGCAGCACCGCGATTGCCACGGTCTATGATGCCTTTGCAGCGACCGCGCAACAGTATCCACACCGACCGGCACTCAACGTACTGCCGGGCACCGCCGAGATTTACGCCATCGAACCCGGTGAGCTCAGCTATCGTTCAGCACTGGCACAGATTGATCTGCTGGCACAGGCGTTTCAGACGGCGGGCTATGTTGCCGGCATGCGGGTCGCACTGCTGCTCGAGAATCGCCCGAGTTTTTTTCTAAGCTGGCTGGCGCTGAATAAAATTGGTGCGTCGGTGGTACCAATTAATCCGGATCTGCGAGCGTCTGAACTAGAGTATCTGATAGGCCACTCCGAGCCCGCACTCATTATTGCTATTGAAGCAAGACATGCTGAACTCAAAGCCGCTGCTGATGTGGCAGAGGTGGTGTTGGAGATCGTAGCGCCAATAGTAGCGCCAGTAGAGTCTTCCGCTGTTACGCCAATACCGACCCTGCCAAAGCCACGCGCTAACGCGGTTGTTGCACGTGATCTGAAGGGCGAGGCGCGAGAGGCGGCAATACTATACACCTCTGGCACAACGGGTAAACCGAAGGGCTGCATTTTAGCCAACAGCTACTATTTGCTGGCAGGCCGCTGGTACGCCGACGTGGGCGGTCTAGTAGATCTTCAGAGCACTGGCGAGCGCATGATTACACCGCTGCCAGTTTTTCATATGAATGCAATGGCGTATTCGTTTATGGCGATGGTGACGGTAGGTGGTTGCCTGACTGTACTTGATCGCTTTCATCCTGGTAGCTGGTGGGCAGATGTTAGGGCGTCCAAAGCAACCTGCCTCCACTATCTGGGGGTTATGCCAACTATGCTAATGGGCTTTGATCCGTCTGCTGACGATCGTGACCATAGTGTGCGGTTTGGCTTTGGTGCCGGTGTTGACCCCGCGCTGCAGGTCGCGTTCGAAGCGCGCTTCGGCTTGCCACTGGTCGAGGCCTGGGCCATGACTGAAACCGGCGCAGGCGCGGTGATAGCCGCCGCCGCCCCCGACCGGTTAATTGCGCAGGCAAGCATCGGTAAGCCTGAACCTGCCGTAGAATGCTCGGTAGTGGATGATGAAGGTCATCCGGCACAGCAGGGTGAATTACTGGTTCGTCGCGCCGGTGATAATCCGCGCTACGGATTTTTCTCTGAGTACTACAAAGACCCTGATGCCACCAATGAAGCCTGGGCGGGTGGCTGGTTTCATACTGGCGATATTGTTCGCAGGGACGACGATGGCAACTACTACTTTGTTGATCGCAGGAAAAACGTTATTCGCCGCTCTGGCGAAAACATATCAGCTGTCGATGTAGAATCCGTACTGATGCGTCATCCGGATGTGCTGGCTGCAGGGGTTGCCGCGGTACCCGATACCGTGCGCGGCGATGAAGTATTTGCCTGCCTTAAAGTCAATGAGGCCAGCACCGAAAAAGCCGAGGCGATCACTACCTGGTGCCTGGAACAAATGGCCTACTACAAGGCCCCCGGATACATTGCCTTTGTTGATCAACTGCCGCTGACTGCTACACAAAAAATTCAGCGTGCAGAGTTAAAGACACTTGCTGGCCGTTTGCTGGATGATCCGCAAACGGTAACAACTACGCATCTAAAAAAACGATAAGGCGAGTAAGTGACGCAACGTCAAAACTATGCAGGGGTAGCGGTAACCGCGCCATTCTCAATGCCGTATCAACGCTACTCTATTGATACCGCGCACTGGTGGATTGCCCGTGCCTTGCGCGGCTCTCTGGATGCCGCGGGTCTGCGCCCTGCAGAAGTTGATGGTTTCAGTGTTGCCAGTTTTACACTGTTTCCCGATACCGCTGTCGGTTTAACACAGCATCTCGGCCTGTGTCCGCGCTGGCTTGATCACATACCCATGGGTGGGGCCAGCGCATCTGTTAGCTTGCGCAAGGCCGCTCGAGCAATTCAGGCCGGTGATGTCAGTATTGTTGCCTGCGTTTCAGGCGATACCAATCACATAGACAGCTTTCGCAATTTGTTATCCAGTTTTTCCCGCTTTGCCATGGATGCTTCCTATCCGTACGGTTATGGTGGCCCCAATGCAAACTTTGCACTGCTTACTGATCGCTACATGCAAACCTACGGTGCAACGCGAGAGGACTTTGGTCGCCTCTGTGTGGCACAGCGTGAAAACGCGCTGCGAAATCCCAATGCGCTGATGAAAAAGCCGCTAACACTGGATGATTACATAAACGCACGTCCGATTGCAGATCCGATTGCCTTGTTTGATTGTGTGATGCCCTGCGCCGGTTCCGAGTGTTTTCTGATGATGTCAGAAGAGGAAGCACAGCGTCGCGAATTGCCCTATGCCATTATTGGCTCCACCATAGAACGTCACAATGCGCACGCTGAAGATGACATACAGTTGCGTGGTGGCTGGACACTTGATCTCGACGAGCTCTACGGTATGGCAGAGTGCACACCGAATGATATAGATCTCTTGCAAACCTATGACGACTATCCGGTGATCTCCATGATGCAGATAGAAGATCTTGGTTTTTGCGACAAAGGCGGGGCGGCTGAATTCGTTCGGTCTCATGACCTGACCATCAACGGAGATTTCCCGCATAACACATCAGGCGGTCAGCTGTCTGCCGGTCAGGCTGGTGCGGCCGGTGGTTTTATCGGTATGGTTGAAGCTATCCGTCAGGTGACCGGAACCGCGGACACAACCCAGGTGCCTGACGCAAAAACCGCCATGGTGTCAGGCTTTGGCATGATCAACTATGATCGTGGAGTTTGCAGCAGCGCCTCCATTATAAAAACCGGAGCGCGGGCATGATCGAAGCACTGCAACTGCCACCACGAAAAGACCCGCAGAAGCGCACAGTCAGCCCGACACGCCCGCCGGAGGCCAGGTCTCGCGCATCACTGGGTCTGAGTGCCGCCGCAGCGGAAGGACGATTTGCGCTGCAGGTTTGTGCAGAATGCAACGCCGTACAGTATCCACCACGTGATGCCTGCTCAAATTGTATTGGTACTGATCTGCCATGGCAGAACATTTCACCCGCCGGGCTATTGCTGGCGGATACGGTGATACAAACATCGACGAAGCTGTACTTTCGTGAGCGCACGCCATGGCGTATGGGCACCGTCAAACTCGATGCCGGCCCCGTGGTTCTATGCCATATCCATAGCGATTGCAAAAAAAACGCTCCGGTCACCATGCTCAACCGGCTGGACGCGGCCGGTCAGGGCGTGTTGTTAGCCATACCCACCACCAGGACCACTAATATGGAAGACGATCCGCTGCTGCGAGCACTCTCTGCCGACCCGAAGCACCGACGAATTCTAATCACCGATGCGTGGAACCCGAATACACCGGCACTGGCCACAGCACTGATAGAGGCTGGCGCTGCTGCGGTGTTCGTTGGAGAATCAGAAAGCTGGCGCCCGCATCCCAATCGTGCAGCGCTGGCACAGATCGATAAAGTTGAAGTACAGCCCCTTGATGTAACCGACACCGCGTCGGTTAAAAAGCTTGCCGGTGAATTTGGTGGCAAGACCGATATCCTGATCAACAACGCGCGCTTCATGCGGCCCGGTGGAGTACTGGAGCGAGGTGATACGGTTTTCGCACGAGACGAAATGGAAGTGAACTATCTGGGCCTGATGCGTCTTGCACAGGCGTTTGGGCCGGCCATGTGCGGGCGCACGGCTGACGGGGTAAACGCATCCGCAGCATGGGTGAATATTCTATCGGTTAACGCGCTGTCAAACTCACCTGACTACGGTTGCTTCTCTGCATCGAATGCCGCGGCGTATTCACTGAGCCAGTCATTGCGAGGTGAATTTCGCAGCGCCGGTCTGCGGGTGATGAATTGCTTTGTCGGCCCTACTGACGATGCCTGGTACCAGCCTTTACCACCGCCCAAAGTTCTGCCCGCTGCAGTTGCACGCTCGGTGGTCGACGGGTTAAAAGCTGGTCTGGAAGATGTCTGGTGTGGCGATGTCGCAAAAGATGTGCGTGAGCGCTGGATGCGCGACGCCAAGGTACTGGAGCGCGAAATGACCACTGGAGTAGACGGCGCATGAGTACGCTTGAAACACTGGCAGCCGATATAGCAAGCGGCACGGTAACCATCGTTGACCTGACGCATACACTCGATCCGGATTTTCCGGTCATTATTCTGCCACCGGAGTTTGGCCAGTGTGCACGCTTTCGTATGGAGGAAATCAGCGCCTACGATCATCGAGGGCCTGCATGGAAGTGGCATAACCTGACTTTGTCCGAACATACAGGTACGCACTTTGATGCACCATCGCACTGGATTTCCGGGCGCGATGTTCCCAATGGCGCTGTTGATGAAATACCTGTAGATGCGTTTGTCGGTCCGGTAATAGTGATCGATTGTTCAGCGGGCGTTGCCGAAAACGACGACTATGAACTGACGCCAGAGGTGATTCAGGCATGGGAAGCGCAGCACGGCACAATCCCCGAAGACTCATGGGTGCTCATGCGTACCGACTGGTCAAAGCGATCCGGTGATCTCTACCTCAACATGAAAGAAGATGGTCCTCATTCACCGGGGCCAACACCGGATGGCATTCGCTTTTTGGTCGAAGGCAGAAACATACGCGGTTTTGGAACTGAAACGGTTGGCACTGATGCCGGGCAGGGCGCGCATTATACGCCACCGTTTCCGGCGCACTACATATTGCATGGTGCTGGTAAGTATGGATTGCAGTGCCTTGCCAATCTCGATCAGTTGCCGCCAACGGGCGCCATCTTGATGGCCGCTCCTTTAAAAATTAAAAACGGAACCGGCAGCCCGCTGAGAGTGCTGGCCATGGTGAATAGATGAGCGGAGACAGGTGAGCATATGAGCAATTACACAGCGGTTATTACCGGTGGTAACAAAGGCATTGGCGCCGATCTGGCAGACCGATTACTCGAGCAGGGCTATACCGTCGTATCGGTATCTCGACATGCGCCCGAAAAAAAGCACGCCAATCTGCATTCCGTAGAGGCCGATCTGCTTGATCCAAAAGCAGTGACCCGAGCGGCTGACGAAATAAAAGCAACATTTGAGGTTACCCACCTTATTCACAATGCCGGGTTAATTTGGCCAAATCTGCTTGAAGAGGCAACGCCTGAAGATATCACCGGTCTTGCGCAACTGCACCTCGGCTCCGCGTTAACGTTGTTACAGGCCAGCCTGCCAGGTATGAAAGAGCGCCAGTTCGGACGCGTGATGTTTAATGCTTCGCGAGCAGCGCTGGGTGCACCAACACGCACCGCCTACAGTGCCAGCAAGGCTGGCATGATTGGCATGGCGCGTACCTGGGCACTTGAACTTGCGCAATACGGAATTACCGTCAACGTTGTCGCACCGGGTCCAATTCTGACCGATAACTTTTGGGGCATTATAGAAAAAGACAGCCCACAGCAAGAGGCGCTGGCCAGTCGTATTCCAGTCGGTCGAATAGGCACCGTGCAGGATGTCACCAACGCATTTCTGTTCTTTTGCAACCCTGAAAACAGCTTTGTTACCGGACAAACGTTGTATGTGTGTGGCGGTGCCAGCGTTGGAACATTAATGATCTAGGCGCATCGTGCGTGGCGTATATGGTGTTCCAGGCGGGTTTGTTGTCTGGTGTAGTAGCGTTTTGTGGGTGATTAACGCTGTTGGGCGAATTGTATTTTTGGGTGTTGTATCGTTTTGTCAGGTTAAGTTTTGGGGGTTAAGCTGTGAAGTACGACATGTTCGCGGATCGGAGATCTTCTCCCACAAGCTTTGTGCAAAAAAGAAGCACCGAGTCAACGCATGGATGTTAGATGGTGGTGGATGCGCAAGCTTATCCACCCTACGGTTTTTTGGACCGTTGCTTGAAGGAACGTAGCTGAAAGGTAGGAACGTAGCTGGAAGGATCGTTGCTGGAAGGTAGGGTGGATAAGCCTGCGCATCCACCAGTTATATCCGTGATGTGAAATAAGACGATAGCTATACAACACGCGAGTCACCTTCCTACGCAGGCGCAATCGGATTCATCGGTACATTATACTTCAAACCCGATTCTTCAAACCCGATTCTTCAAACCCGATTCTGCTTCGTAGCGTGCGGCAAC
>CALGNZ010000013.1 GCA_937957915.1 uncultured Granulosicoccaceae bacterium
TAACGTATTGCTCGAACATTCACCCTGGAGAAACCTGGCCTGAAATACGAAGCAACCTTGATCGCTACATCCCCGAGATCAGCCAGAACCTGCCACAGACCAGCCGCTTTGGCATTGGCCTGCGACTGTCAGCCGAAGCCACCAAAGCACTTGCAGACCCGGCCAATTTGTCCGAATTCAAAGACTACCTGCAACAGCAAAACGTCTATGTGTTTACCATCAACGGCTTCCCGTATGGTCCGTTCCATGGCACGAGGGTAAAGGAAGATGTGTATCTGCCAGACTGGAAAGACCCGGAGCGCCTGCGATACACCAATCAGATTGCCGATGTGTTTGCGCAATTTCTACCAGACAACGTTACAGGCAGCATCAGTACCGTACCCGGCGCATTCAAAGCCTGTGTAAACAACAGCCACGACATCGAATTAATGGCGGAACAGATGGTGGCTCATGCGGCTCATCTGATCGAACTCGAGAGAACGACAGGAGCATCGATCAACCTGGCACTGGAGCCAGAGCCCTGTTGCTTTCTGGAAACCATTGATGAGTCAGTCGACTTCTTCAAACACCACCTGTTCGGGAAAAAATCAATAGAGCAGCTTGCCACAGCAGTTAACGTTGACCCGAAACAGGCACTGTCACTGCTTCGCAAACATCTAACGCTATGCCTGGACCTGTGTCATGCAGCAGTGGAGTTCGAGGACGCGAAAACCTGCGTGGAAAAGCTCCGGACAGCCGAAATCACCGTTGGCAAAATGCAAATTAGCGCAGGCCTTAAGCTAGATAATGTTAATCAGCAGACTGCGGAAATCCTAAAGCCATTCGACGACAACGTTTATCTGCACCAGGTAATAGAGAAAAATGGCGATCAAATTAATCGCTACAAAGACCTGCCCGACGCCTTCGCCAGGCTATCTCAACACGGCCAATCCGACATACACGACAAGCCGGTTTCAGACAGGGAATGGCGAGTGCACTTTCATGTGCCAATTTTTCTGGACGACCTTGGTGAGTTCTCGTCTACCCAGTTTTTTATTCGAGAAATACTATCGATGCACAAACGCTCGCCAATTAGCGAGCATCTCGAAGTTGAAACCTACACCTGGAATGTTTTACCTGAGCAATATCGACAGCAATCAATGGCCAAAGCAATTTCGCGTGAGTTGAACTGGGTTGTTGAGCAACTGGCTGACTGATGTGCGACAACCCGGTAACGAACTTAGGTGGCCTCAATGACAAAAGTCAGGTGTAACGATATCGTTCAGAGAAATCATAATCCGTTGCAGGGCGCACGTTTTACTTCACGGTGCTGCAACCTCGTTGTGCAACTCAGCGCAGCACCCGGAACACACACCCCGTGAATTCACTTTTGCCTGGCTTTAAGGCACTTCAGGATGCACTCAATACTCTGGTGGTCGGACAACCGGCACTGGCAGAGAGACTGGCTATCGGTTTGCTGGCCAATGGTCACCTTCTCATTGAAGGTGCTCCAGGCCTTGCCAAAACCCGTGCCGTCAACGTACTGGCCAGCCTTATTGATGCGAGTTTCAAACGCATCCAGTTCACACCTGACCTGCTGCCGTCTGATATCACCGGCACAGATATTTTCAAACCGAATGATGGCACCTTTGAGTTCCAGACAGGACCAATATTCAATCAACTCGTGCTTGCTGACGAAATCAATCGTGCACCGGCAAAGGTTCAGTCAGCACTACTTGAAGCGATGGGGGAACAGCAGGTTAGCATTGGCAACAACACCTACCGCATGCCTGAACTCTTTATGGTAGTGGCCACACAAAACCCGATTGAACATGAGGGAACATACAACCTGCCGGAAGCACAGCTCGATCGATTTATGTTACATCTTAAGGTCGACTATCCCTCAGCGGACGCGGAGAACGCGATTCTGGAAATCGCGCGGGCTGAACTCTACCAGCCACAGTTACAAACCCCGACTGCAATCCTTAACGCCCACAATGTATTTGCCGCACGCAAAGAAATTATGACCCTGCACATGGGCGATGCCGTGCAGCGCTATCTGATCGAATTAATTGTCGCCACTCGAAAAGCGGAAGACTACCAGACCAAAGCTTCCACGCAGCTGCAACGCGATATCGAGTTTGGTGTTAGCCCCAGAGCAACCATAGCGATTGATCGCTGCGCACGCGCTCGTGCCTGGCTCAGCGGGCGTGATTACGTTACGCCGGATGACATCCAGACTGTGGCGCATGATTGCCTGCGACACAGACTGGTACTTAGTCTGGACGCAGAAAGCCGCGGTATCAGCACAGATAGAGTGATTGACGATTTACTAAACCTGGTACCAGTTGTATAAATCGCCTGCGGACAACCAGAATGACGGGTAAAAGCTCAGACACAATTAGCCGCATCTATATTTCACGCGACCAGCTGTTAAACTTAAGACACGGGCAATCACAATCTATAGCCAGACAAAAATGGCAACACAACTCGAATGTGGCGGGTGAAATACTGTCGAGCATAAAAGGTCATGGCATCGAGTTTGCCGACATCAGACTCTACCAACCAGGTGACGAGGTTCGTCACATTGACTGGCGTACCACCGCTCGCACAGGGAGCCCGTATACTCGAGAATACAACGAAGAGCGACAACAGACGATCTACCTCGGCGTTGATCAGCGAATCAACATGTTTTTCGGATCAGGCATAGAATTCAAATCTTTCACTAGCGCCCGAATCGCCGCCATCATTGCATGGGCCGCCGTCGACAAAGGCTTGCGACTTGGCGCTACCGTGATTGGCGAAGAGGCGAGCGACAAGGATATAACTGGTAAAGGACCGAATGATGAAGCATCCCGAATCAAACAAGGCACAGTAGATTCGGAACCACAATCCGTACGAAAAAAACATTACACGGGCTCGGTAAGAACAGGTCCGTCAAAACAAACAGCGTTAAAGTTAATTAATGAGCTTACCCTTGCAAACAACGCACTGTCTATAAACTGCTCAACAGACGACGATGAGTCAGCAAGTCTGGATAAAATGCTAAAGCATACTCTCGCTCACAGATCACCCGGATCAACCGTCTATCTTATCAGTGACTTTCACGGATTCAATCAGGATACCGCCAGAACGCTAACTGCCATCGGCAAAAAATGTCGTATTGTGATGATCCGTATTTCGGATCCGCTCGAGGAGCAGCTCGCGGACTCAGGCACCGTTGGTATTAACAATGGCACACAACATCAGGCAATCCGGCTAACTGGCAGACGACTGCAAGCGTATCTGCAACATCGTCAGAGATTTCTAAACGATCTACAACAGTCTGCAGATAGTAGTGGCGCGCTGTTAACGCACCACCAACCTGACAGCCGATCAATCACGATTTGACATTTAGTTATTTGAACCAGGCAGCACTCACAAGCGGTATCGGCTACTACCAAAAACACAATCGCACGACAGTCTATGACTAAAGCTGAACAACAAACTTTTCTGGAGCAAAATCTGCGAGGCCTGCAAACACCAAACGAAAGCCTGTGGTGGCCCCCTGCGGTGGGCTGGTGGATAATCGCTGTTCTGCTTGTTTTGTTGATCGGGACACTGGTGTACAAACTTCTGCGCAACCGGTCTTCATCAAAAAGACAGCTGCCTACGATAGCCAGCGAGCTGGAGAATTGCTTTGTTCAGTGGCAGGCCGATCAAGACACCGTGAACTATATCCACAGCGTAAGCGCTCTGCTCAAACAATCCGCCATCAGATATGCCGACAGGAAAACTGTCGCACGCCTACACGGACACAAGTGGATTGAGTGGATGGAGCGCGAGACTGACACCACCTTCAGTAAAGGCACCAGAACATTGCTTAGCCACGGCGCTTATAAAAAGTCGCCTCCTTTACCCGACCTGCAGTCCCATGCGGAAATTGCTCAATGGAACCGGCGCTACACTGAAATCTCCTTACTGAACTTGCGTACAAAAAGAAAAAGCATAAAGCGAATAGAAACCGGAATTCCACACAATGCTTGACTGGCAATGGCCCTGGGTCGCGCTCGCTCTACCATTACCGTGGCTGGCAAGGCTGCTTATGCCTCCGATACCGCCACGCCCCCAATCAATCCGCGTGCCTTTTTTTTTAGCGCTCAACAAAAGCGAGCAAGGCACGCAATCGACAAACCACCCTATTGCTCAATACCTGCTGCTGACAGCTATGTGGCTCACGTTGTTACTCGCAGCCGCCCGGCCGATCTGGTATGGCGAGTCAATTAACGTTGCTACCAGTGGTCGGGATCTGCTACTGCTCGTCGACTTGTCAGATAGTATGCGGATCGACGACATGATTCAGAACGGCGAGCCCGCACAAAGAATTGATGTCATCAAGACCGTAGCCGCCAATTTCATTTCACGACGCAAAGGCGACCGTATCGGCCTTGTCCTGTTTGGCCAGCGCGCATACCTGCAAACCCCGCTTACGCTTGACCACAATTCCGTTGCTATACAACTCACTGAAGCATTACCGGGCTTTGCAGGTTCATCCACAGCGATTGGTGATGCAATGGGCATGGGTATCAAGTTACTCCGCGATCGCCCCTCCGAGAGCCGGGTAATGATTCTGTTATCGGACGGAGCAAACACTTTCGGCAGTAGTCCGCTCGACGCCAAACAAGTTGCGATCGATGCAAAAATTAAAATACACACGATCGCCTTTGGTGCCACTGAACAGACAGTAATCAATGACGCAGGTCAACGCGTCACTATTAACCCGTCAAGCGATCTGGACACCGCGACCCTTGAAACAGTTGCCACGGAAACCGGTGGCAGCTACTTTCGGGCAAGGAATACCACTGAGCTTGAATCTATCTATTTACTGATCGATAAAATGGAACCATCTCCGGCGGAAGAGTTTGTGAAGCCTGAACGAAGCCTGTTCCACTGGCCATTAGCGCTGTCGATGTTATGCCTTATTATTGCACTTCACACACGGCGCCTTTGTTGATAGTGATTGAGACCTTTGCACAATTCGTTGCAAACTTTATCTGGCTCAGACCTGGCTGGCTAATGGCTATCCCGATTGCGTTGCTATGGCTGTGGCACCTGTCAAAAAGACAACGCAATGCCGGGTGGCAAAAGCACATATCCAGTGAGAGCCTTCAACACCTTCGAAGCTCGCATTCAGACCGCAAATACTATCGCTATTTTGCCTTGCCGGTGATTATCGCCATCATAGCAATGGCAGGTCCTGCATTGGAATCAAGGCCGACCGGAGCTGCAAAATCGGAACGTGCGACGGTACTGGTGCTTGACCTGTCCCCGTCGATGGCTGTACGCGATATACAGCCAGATCGTCTCGCACAGGCAAAATTTAAAACGATTGATATTCTTAGACGGCACAATGACGGCGAGATTGGCCTGATAGTCTATGCCGCCAACGCCTATCGGGTAACACCGCTTACTGACGACCCGGCCACCATTGAAGCACTGGTGCCAACATTGCACCCCGACATCATGCCTGCGCCTGGCAGCAATGTAGAATCCGCAATTGATCTGGCAATCGATATGCTAAGAGAGTCAGGTACGCAAAGCGGAGCAATTATACTGATAACCGATGGCATCACCACTGCGGGCCAGACCGCAATAGAAGAGAACGCTCCCGGACAATTCAGGTTGTCAGTTTTGGGCGTCGGAACTGAAAAAGGTGATTCAATTCCACTCGAGTCCGGGGTAGTGACCGATGCAAACCAACAGCCGGTCATTGCCAGGCTCAATGGCCGGGCACTCAAACAACTTGCACAACGCTTCGACGGGCGCTACGCGCGGTGGACAACTGATTCAACAGACATAAACAATCTGTTAGCGCAAAAGCCTTTGCGCGCACGAATCAGCCCATCACCCGATTCCATTGATCTCGATGGAACTGGCAGGCATGACAAACAACAGTTTGATCGCTATCAGGACATGGGCTACTGGTTACTTTTACCGCTGCTGCTTTTTGCCATGTATGCTTTTAGAAGGAATGCACTACTAACCATTGGCCCGCTATTCATTTCTCCGCTATTACTGGTGTCGGCAGATGCAAAGTCTCATGAGCTACACGATATCTGGCGGAGCCTCTGGCTAAACAACGAGCAGCAGGCACAGGCACTTTTGCACCAGCAAAGCTACGCGCAAGCCTATGAGATGTTCACACGCAACGAGTGGAAAGCCATAGCAGCCTACCATCGAGGCAAATATATTGAGGCCGCGCAATTGCTCGCCACACCGGTTTATGCAGAAGATTTGTACAATCGAGGCAATGCGCAGGCGTTATCCGGTGACTTGCAGGCGGCGATAAAAAGCTACTCGCAGGCGCTGTTGTTATACGGTCCAAACGAATCATCCGAACGTGCCGACACGCTATATAATATTAACCTCCTAAAAACCCTGGTCGAGCGTAACGATGAGCAAAGCTCTGAAAGCGCCAGTGACTCTGCCTATGGTGACGACAATCGCACTGACGGCAACGAAGAAGGTAATGGCGAAGGTAACGAGCCTCCAGCCATCACCGATGATGCTACCCCTGATGCCAGTGATACCGGGTCGCAGACCAGAGTCGGAGGCTCAACCGGCCCGGGCCAGTCACTCGATCAGCAGTCGCTGGAGGAAAACAATGGCGTCGATTTTGCCGCGCCTGCCAATCCGATTCAGGACGGCACCCTGCCCACTGATGCCAGTGAGCGCTTAAACGCGCCACCCGGCGAGTCTCAACAACCTGGTAACAGACCGGATCAGGTAGTTGCGCCGCAGATCGCAGAGGAAAGCAACCTGGTTTTATCGCCTTACAGCGAGCAATGGCTACGCGATCTGCCACAAGACCCTGGTGGGTATCTACGTAGAAAATTCCTGTTTCAGTACCAGACCTCCGAATCACCAGCTTCAGAATCACAAGCTGATGACAGCCAACCGGCTACCGAGAGCACAAGGTACTAATGCCGCGTGTGTACACAAAGAGTCTTGACATTCGAATGTGTTTCGTAAAGTTACTGGTGACCGGTGTCGTGCTGCTGGCGATTGCCAGCCCCCATGCACAGCCACAGTCTATAACTGCTGAGCAGCCAGCAACCGACTCGCACAGTACGGCACTTCCATTGCTCTCCACTTCAGTTACATCAGATCGAAAGCAAGCCTATGTGAGCGAACAGATTTTGATCAGCGTCGACGTGCTGGTACCTGATTCAGCCTTCAATTTGCGGCAGGAAAAGCTCACTGTCTCAGGAGCCGATGTCTACACACTGTTCAAAACCAGTAGCAACACCGTACACAACGACCAACCCTATCAACGGGTAAGCACCAGCTATGCACTGTTTTTCAAACGACCAGGCACCTACCGCGTTCCATCGCTGAAAATATCTGCAATGCTGCCTGTATCAGCCGGTGGCGCCGGCGCGACAAACAATCCCCGGATCAGCAGCAGCTCGAAGCCTCTGGCCTTGGCAATCAACGCGGCTCCCGCAACTGCGACAAACTGGCTGGCCGCTTTGGACGTCACAGCGCAATCAAAGTGGCAATTCGAAGGCAAAAACACATCGTTTGTCGCAGGCCAGCCTGTCACCAGGCGCTTTGATGTACAGATCTCCGGGCAGTTTCCAACCGCAATTCCAACACCTGACTACTCCGTTCCTGATGGTATTCGACTTTATATTAGTCCGCCGCAGACAGAAAAGCATCATGACAAGTCAGGCGTAAGGGGCACGCTGACACAGGTTATAACAGTCATTCCGAATAGCGCCGGCGTGTACCAGATACCTTCGCTAAAAATAGATTGGTGGGATATAGCACACCAACAATGGAAACAAACGAAAATAGCAGCAGAGACGATCAATGTTCAGCCATCGCCGTTTGCGAGATCCGGACACAGTTTGCTTAATTGGAAATTTTTACTGCTAATGGCGGTCACGACTACCGTTGTTTCGGCATTAGGCAGCGGGTTCTACTTTCGTCGCAAGCGCACTGGCGCATCCTTTCAAGCGACTCCCCCAAACGAACAACAGGCCTGGTTTACAGTAAAAAATGCACTGAGAAACAAGAACCCGCACAAGGTGAGAAGCACTGTTGTGAAATGGTATTCAGCCATCAATAAAACAAACACCACATTTAGAATTGAACAAATCGGCGAAGGCGACGCAGAGTTACAAGAGATATTTAAACAACTCGACGCATCAATTTATAGCAACTCAGGCAATAAAAAAATTGACTATCGTGCACTCAGAGCACGCCTGCGCAGCTTACGAAGGCAGCTCAAATTAAAAACCGGTACAAACCAGAGCCGCAACAAAAACGAGTCCACCGGGTTATTGGATCTTTACCCTGTACGTGGCAAGTATTCAAATTGAAGACAAAGTCTGCAGACAGGCACGCCAATCGACTCGGCAGTTACATTAGCCCCAATCTGAAGGTTGCGACATAAAGCAATAGACTGACGAACGGTTCGCGACCGCTGGATTCTCACCGAGTTGCCAATAGCCAGGGCTTGGCAACTTCGCAAGTGCTTCCAGTGGCACTTCATATATCGCTATGAATGAGTTATAGGGCTGCTCACAACCATGATGCGACTGTCCTGCCGCCCATGGTTTTCCGGTGGAGGTCACTCGACTGTAGGACGATGAAAACACGGCCATATGAACCATATCACCCTCCTCCAGTTTTGCACCGACGAGATTGTGTTCGGACACACTGGTAATTTCAAATTTCCTGTCACCGAATACTATAAAGCCGCCTATCACGTCTTCACGGTTGTTGCCACTGAGGATAAACGGCACCGGCGTCCCGTCATTCAACTCGGCGGTTCCTGACAAAAGATCATTGGCAATCGCCACTCTGGATAAAGTTGCGATAACGGCTGCCACCAGCAGGGTTTTGGATATATTCAATCGGGCTCGCTCCAGAAGTTCTATGCAGAGTCATTAGTAAACTGCATCTTGAATGGCGGTTAAACTGGCCAATTATCTTATCATCGGGTTACCAATACAGCCAACTCCGGCAACACCAATGTACACAAACCCGACTGTAGATCAGATTTAGAAAACCCAACTCGCCCGATTAGCACAAATTGATGCGTGCACTCTCATATTTGAGTTATCAACTCAAGCATTGAAAATTCATCTCAACTCTTGCTCGCAGCGGACGACGGGCGTAACCTTTCGTGGTGGACTGTATGTTCCACTGTCAATCATACAATGGAGGAGAAAACTATGAGAATGCTATCTCGTACCGGCCGCACCCTGGCCGCAGCAACAATTGCACTATCGATCTCGGCAACCGGCACTGCTCTTGCCGATGGCCACGCACTCAAGTCACCCTACGGAGAAGGCGATCAGGCTGGCGCATCTAACCTGATGACCCCTGAGAAGGTCAAAGAGGCGATGGGCTTAATGAAAACAGGCTCTGTCATCTCCATAGGCCGCACCTACGAAGCCAGCATGCCTTTGTTCGGCGCACGTGCATTTGCTTTGCGCGGCACAGGCGGACTGGCTGGTGGACCACTGGCTGACAACAACGTTATCTGGATGGACGATTTTCTTGCAACAGAAATTGGCCAGGTCGGCACCCAGTTCGACGGGCTGTCACATATTGGTATTGGTGGTGATAACCCTATGTTTTACGGTGGTACACCCGCATCCGAAGTGTTCGGATCGTATGGTGTGAAGAAGCTTGGCATGGAACACGTCAAACCCTTTTTCACACGCGGAATTGTCATCGATATGGTTGGCTTACGCGGCAAACCGATGGAATTAGGCGAAGAAATCACAGCTGATGACATCAAGGCCGCTCTGGAAAAACAGGGTATTGCCCCTCCAGGAAAGGGTGATGTAGTGATGTTCCACACTGGCTGGGGAGCACA
Source organism: uncultured Granulosicoccaceae bacterium (assembly GCA_937957915.1). Lineage (GTDB taxonomy): Bacteria > Pseudomonadota > Gammaproteobacteria > Granulosicoccales > Granulosicoccaceae. The sequence continues at coordinate 9,854 of CALGNZ010000013.1, forward strand.
CTGGATCGAAGACAACGCTAAATTCAACTCGGGATGTCCGGGTATTGGCCTTGGCGCTGCAGAGTACCTTGCCGAAGCCGGAGTCGCCGTAGTAGGTGCAGATACCTGGCCAGTTGAAGTGGTACCAAACCCGAACCCTGCGCTGGCGTTTCCGGTACACCAGGAGCTAATTACCAAGCGCGGCATTTTCATTCACGAAAACATCGCCACTGAAAGACTGATAGAAGCCGGGGTTAGCGAGTTCGCCTACATATACTCGCCAATGCCCACCAAGGGTGCAACCGGATCTCCGGGTGCTCCATTGGCTGCCTTCTAGTCTCTTTCACTACAACCGGATTTAACTGAATATTTGATTTTTACAGTAAGCCTGATTGTCGGCATCGCCTGGTGCGATGCCGACTTCGCTGCACCAAATTATCTGGTCTGGCACGCCAGAGAAATTAGCCTGCCACTTTTTCAATAGTCATATACGCGTGTACGTACCCCATGCCATGGCCCGACGGGTTACGCTCTACTTCATCCTGATAGGTTCGATAGTAGCTTTCAATAATATCCTGACGTTCGGCCAGTGACCGACTCTGTGACAGGCCCGCAAAGTAAGTACTTTCGTTCCACGATCTAATGGTCGGAATGTACTCATGCGCAAACTTTTTTGCATCCTGATGTTCGCTGTAGTCTCTGGCAAACGGGCATTCAACAACCGCTGTTTCAATGTCTACCAATCGCAGGCCCGCTGCATAAACCTCTGATGAGGTATCGAGCAATGGCGCTGAAAACTCGTCGGTTGTGTTGTAATACTGCGGCAAAGTCATCGCACGGTATTCGGCGCTGGTGACTACTCCATCGTTAACAAATGATTGCCAGTTGTGATTAAACTGATCAAACATATTGACGCCACCGGTATTGCCAAGGTAGTGGCCATTATCGTCACGACAAAAATTCACCAACACCAGTTTGCCACCGGGTTTTAACTCGCGCGCCCGGTGCAGCAATATCGTCTGCCAGTCGACTCTGGCCTGCTCGCTAAACTGCTCATGCTCATCACCGCTGGCGCCAACCATGTGCACATGATCAGTAATGTCACAGGGCTTGCGGCTAAGCCAGTGCATCGCTGTTGCTGAATACCCCAAATGCAGGCTCGCCGAAGGCAGAATCGGTGTATAAAAAGAGGCACCTGATTCGAGTACACGAACATTCTCGGCGCCTGGCAAGTAGGATTCAAACTGCGTGTGCCCATGTAGAATCTGCACCAGGGCGTTAAAATCATTGCGTGCCTGATCAGCATAAACAATTTGAATATCGGTACTGCTACTGTGACGGATTTTTTCAATTACTGATCGCCACAGTTGCAGAGAGGTACCACCATCCGCACACCCCATATCACTGAAGTTCCAGTAGCCCTGCGCGGGCGACGGCATGCTTGCCAGTGCCGAGAGCACACGCGGGATGGATCGATCAATGACATCTTTTGCGCCAATCGTCGCAAGCGAGTAAACCCCGCCACCAGACATAGTGACATTCTCAGCGTGCTCTTGTTTCTGTGTCATAACTGGTTGCCCATATTAGTAGTCAATGCCCAATCTGATATTTACGATACCACTTTGCCCGCTGAGCTGTTTTCAGGACAGTTTCCCGTCTGCCCACCGTGGCTATCACAAATTGATTGACGGTCGAAGTCCCACCCCATACATTGCAATGGATGCCAACAAACCATTGCAATAGGGAGTCTGGACTGTGACCCGGGACAACGTGACTGAGCCTCAAGCTGACAACCTGGCGCACCATAAAAAACACAGCCAGTATAACGAAACCTTTATCGCCGCACTGCAATGGTTGTGGGGCGATGGCAATCTGGCGCCGGGTGGCCCTGCCGACCTGGCCGATATGCTCGATGGCATTGACACGACCGGTAAGTCGATTCTGGATATCGGGTCCGGACTTGGCGCCATAGCTGTCGATTTGGTTCGAACCCATGGCGCGGCCACTGTAGTCGGCGTTGATGTAGAGCCGCACCTGGTCGAACACAGTCGTGAGCGAGCAAGCAAAGCCAACCTCAGCCATGCAGTCTCATTCGAAACCGTGCGCCCCGGACCACTGCCATTCGAAGACGAGACGTTTGATGTCGTCGTAACCAAAGACGCCATTGTCCATATTCCGGACAAAGCCAGATTTTATAAAGATGTACGCAGAGTGCTAAAGCCCGGCGGTGCTTTTGCCGGCAGTGACTGGCTGCGTGGTGGCCAGGGCGCCTACTCCGATACTGCCGCACACTGGCTGGAAATTGTGCATCTGGACTTTGAGTTACAAAACCTTGAGCAGACCTCAACTGCGCTGCGCCATGGTGGCTTTGAAAACATACGCCTGAACGATAGAAATGAATGGTACAAGACAGAAATCAAAAACGAGCTGGCAACACTGGCCGGTGATAAATACAGGCAACTCGAAAACATGATTGGCACTGAGGCTGCGGAACATCGTTTGCGCAGCAGCCAGCTAAAACAACAGGCAGTAGACGAAGGCTTTCTGCGGCCAACGCATTTTCTTGCCATCAAACCGACTTAAAACAACTGACATGACACCTGGCCAGGGTGTCTGCCTGGAACAAAAACAAACAGCACAAGGCTAGCTTCACATGGGTCCACTCAAAGGCATTAAAATCGTAGAAATGTCAGGCATAGGGCCAGCGCCTTTTGCAGGTATGGCATTAGCCGATATGGGTGCTCAGGTCACACTGGTAGAGAGAACCTCTTCCGGATCGCAGCCAGCTTTACCCGACTGCAGCCGGCGCGGAAAAAAATCACTGGCATTAAATGTAAAGTCCGACGCCGGCATGGACATCTTACATAAACTGATTAAGGACGCGGATGTTCTGCTCGAGGGCTTTAGACCTGGCGTCATGGAACGACTGGGCGCAGGGCCCAATGAATGCCTGCAAAACAACCCGCAACTGGTTTATGCTCGTATGACAGGATGGGGTCAAACGGGTCCGCTGGCAAAGGCCGCTGGTCACGACATCAATTACATCTCGCTGACCGGCGCACTGGCAGCTATCGGACCGAAAGATCAAAAGCCGGTTGTGCCACTGAATATGATTGGTGACTTCGGTGGTGGTGGCATGCTGGTGGTCAATGGAATACTGGCCGCCCTCCTGGAGAGAAACCACTCAGGCAAAGGCCAGATTGTTGATGCCGCGATGACCGATGGCAGCGCCTATCTAATGAGCTTTATGCACTCGATGACCGCGCAGGGAAACTGGCAACAACAACGTCAGTCAAATATGCTCGACGGCGGTGCCCCCTATTACAACACCTATGAAACCAGTGATGGAAAGTACATTTCCATCGGCAGTATCGAACCACAGTTTTATGCCTTGTTAAAGCAGCATGCAGCGCTCGACGAAACCCTTTTTACACAGCAAAACGCAGTTGATCTATGGCCACAACAGGCGGCTGAACTAACACGCGTATTCAAAACGAAAACGCAAAGCGAATGGTGCGACCTTATGCAAGGCTCCGACGTATGCTTTGCCCCTGTGCTGAACCTTGAAGAAGCACCCTCACACCCGCACAACGTGGCCCGCGACACTTACATCGATGTGGCAGGTATGACACAACCCGCTCCTGCTCCACGCTTTAGTCGTACGCCTTCATCGGTAAGGTTCGAATCACAGGCAGTCGGCAAACAGTCAATCGAAATACTCCAGACTATCGGCTTCAGCGATACAGAGATAGACCAGTTCATTGATGATCAGGTTGTAGGCACAGCCGGCTAAGGTGGTGTAGGTGTGGCATTCAAAGCCCGAAGCCACCGCTATTGCTGCACAGACATTAATATGCCTGACTCAGTTGTGGGCCAGCTTGTTATAAAAGTCGATAAAAATTTCATCGCGCTGCACGTCGTAGGCTTCCAGTATCGGATGACGACTGTCATCGCGTTGCCAATAGAGTGAGTCATCCAGCACCGGTGACGGTACGCGCATCGTTGGCACCCAGTTTGGATTTATCAGCCAGGCAATATCAATGATGTCCCAGATTACCCAGGTACGCTGCGCGGTGTTTTCCAGTGCAAACATACTATGCAAAGGGTTATTCGTGTACAGGTGGTGCAGATAGTCACCAATAGCGCCTTTGCCTGCAACAAATGCCGCCATCTCGGGTAACGATATTTTTAGCTGGGCACCCACGTGATAGCCAGGCAGGTAGACCAATGGCACGCCACTGTCGAACATAAGACGTGATGCGTGTATATCCTGAACCAGGTTCAATGAAGGCCTGTTGCAATGCGGTGCATTTGACGGATACGACGACGTCCAGATCACGACAATGTTCTCGCGAATCTCCGGCGCACGCAGCAATGCCGATGCAATATTGGTGACACAACCCATTGCTGCAATATAGAGAGGCTCTGTGCCACTTTTTGCCAGATCAATAATCACTTCAACAGATTCGGAATTTACCGGCACGTCGGGCGCGGTCATATATTCCGCTGCCCCTCTGAATACTTTGCCATCGGGCTTCATACCCAGCTTATCGTAGACAGTCAGTATCTCCTGATAGCTCAATTCCATACCTTCTGCAGCACTAACAAAGTCAAGATCAGCCACACGCCTGCCTTGTTTGTGCAGGCGATTTATCCAGCCCTGAAACCCTCCGACCAGATACTCCGGAAATTCCTTACCGGCCTCCACCGCCTGTTCAGCATCTATCAGCCCCGGGCGATGATGCGCAAATGAATAGGGCTCGGCTGTTACTGCCTCCACTGTCATCGACTCCGGCGACAATAACGCCCAGGCCAGCGCAAACTGATCGTCAATTTCATTAGCAGTATCCGTGTCGATCAACACTCGGGAACCCGCCTGCGGCATCGCCAGACGCTGATCCAGTAGATCAGGGTCAAGTTCAGGGAATCGTTCAAGCTTTGCCATACGGCGCTCCTGTGAAGTGCTTGCCAGCACCTTGTCCAGTATTCTGGCCAGCACTTTGTCCAGTATTTTGGCCGGCACTTTGACCAGCACTTTGATAAAGGGGATGTCTGGTTTGTTGCGTCAGATTAAAACTCACCGAACCATTGCGATAGACATTTTCATGAAAGACTACTGCGCCCTTGTCATCAAATGCAGAACAGGACTGCAGCAGCAACGGATGGTGCAGCGCCACAGCCAGCAATTCAGCGGTTTTTTCATCTGCGGCGATCGGACTGATCTCTTCACAGGCAGCCGACCAGTTCAGCTTAAAACGTGCGCTAAGAATCCTCAGAATTGATTGATCAGGCCCCTTCTCGGGAAAGTCCTCGGCACAGGCACCACGCATAAACAAGCTTGGCACACTGGTTTGTACGAGCATTTGCGGCGCGCCGTCGACCAGCCGCAATCGCGTAACGCGAGTTACGGGCAGCTCATGTAGTCCGGCCGGGAGTTGCCCGGACTCAGCTGACTGTGGTGCCAGAAGCTCGAGTGACAGGAAACGCGACTGAGGCTCGAAGCCAGCTCGCAACATGGCATCGGTATAGGAAGTTAAACAGGTATCTGACGCCGGTGACAGTGTTAACACACGATAACCGCTACCCTGTTTTCTCTCAAGGTAGCCATCCTGCACAAGGATATCGAGCGCGCGTCTGATGGTGACGCGGGAGACTTCGAACTGACTGGCTAGCTCTATCTCAGTGGGCATACGTCCGCCCACGGGGTAACGACCTTCCTTCAAGCGCCCAAGCAATACGGTGCAGGCATTTTCGTACTTGGACGTCTTGCCAGCGGTCAACCTGCACTCCCTGAATCGATGATTACTGATTCAGCTCGAGCCTGCTCTAGTTCCGCTTCACGCAGCACACGTCGATTAATTTTACCCGACGAAGTCATAACGAATTCATCGACAAACTCTATTTCCCGGGGCGCCTTGTAGGCAGCCAGCAAGACACGTACATGTTCGCGCAGTGTTTCCACCAGCGGTTCAGTGCCCTGCTCCCCTGCGCGTAATTTTATAAACGCTTTTACAATCGAACCTCGCTCGGCATCAGGTTTCGCGATTACCGCAACTTCTGCCACACTTGCGTGAGCCAGCAGGCATTCCTCAACCTCGGCTGGCCCTATACGAAACCCCGACGACTTAATTAAATCGTCGCTGCGGCCTTTGTACCAGTAGTAGCCATTCTCATCGCGTACAGCAAGGTCTCTGGTACGCAGGTAACTGCCAAGCGTCATCTCGCTTTCTTTTTCAGGGTTATTCAGGTAGCCCAGAAAACGTGTTGGTGAATCCGCACAGGTCACGATTTCTCCGACTTCACCATCTGCAACCTCACCACCATCCGGGTCAACAAGATAGACACTGTGCCCGGGATACGCACGTCCCATTGATCCGGGTATACGTGGGTAGAGTGAGCAACAATTGCCAATCAGATGATTTACCTCTGTCAGCCCATAAAACTCATTACAAACAACACCAAGTACATTCTCGGCCCATTCGAGTGTATCGGATGCAAGCGCTTCACCACCTGTGCAAATAATTCGCAGGGACAGATCATACTCATCCCTTGGGCTGTGATGTTGCGCTAGTCGCTTGATTGCTGTCGGAGCCAGAAAACTGTGTGTGACTTTGTGCCTTGCCATAAAACCATAGGCATAGTCGGCGTTAAAACGCGCCAGCGATGTGGCAATCGGACAGCCGGCCATCCAGGCTGGAAAAAGCATGTCAAGCAACCCTCCTACCCATGCCCAGTCTGACGGTGACCAATATACCGCATCGTCTTGTTGCAGCGACAGATCAAAAAATAGATTAATAGATGGTGTGTAGGCTGCCAGCACTCTGTGGCCGTGCAATATGCCTTTGGGCTTACCACTGGAGCCAGAGGTGTACATCAACAACGCAGGGTCGTTGGCACCAGTAAAATCCGGTGTAAATAACTTTGCTTCTGCTTTTAGCGCTGCAGCGAGATCAAGCTCTTGAAGCATCATGTCAACGCTTATTGAATCACCCCTTATTGAATTGGGGAGCAACGGATTTCTCAATAACACATGTTCGAGGTGTGGAAACAGCGTTGCGGCGTCCGCCCGCAGTGAACCCCAGGCCTCTTCCGAGGTCAGCAGCACTTTCAGTTCACAGTCATTTAATGCATGTTGCAGGGTTTGAGGACCGTAAAGCTGTGACAATGTGACTGCAACCGCCCCCAGCTTGCAAACTGCCATATGCGCTATAGCAGTATCCGGATGCTGACCGGTATGCAGGCCGATCAGGTCACCCCGCCGGTAACCCAAATCTCGCAGAGCAGCAGCCAGGTTAGTGGAAGCTGTGTCTACTTCCACAAACGTCAGCGTGGATACTGAACCATCGGCCTGTTCGAAAATCATCGCGGTTCGATCGCGACTGTCCGCACCGAGGTGCCTGCCAAGCGTCATGTGGTAGATGTTTGTATCGTCTGGCCAGACGATACGCCATTGATCCCCGTCGTTTTGCAGGTTCAGACGTGACAGGGTTTCGGAATTAAGTGTCGTTAATTCATTCACAGCTCTCTCCACTGGCTGGAGCCAGTATCAGCGCCGGGCTGCCAGATTCGGGTGCTTGCAAGTAACCGACCTGACTGGATTCAGCCATGCCTTTTAGCTGCACCATGCCCTTTAGCTGCACCATGCCTTTTAGTTGCACCACGGCGCGAGTGTCAGCCCCCTTAAACTGTACCAGTGCATAACTGCCATCTGATCCATCGCAACGACTAACGATGTGAGCCTCCCCTGACAAACCCACCCACTCTCCACTGGTGCTATTGCAAGCGCATACGCGCACCGGCGGGAAACTGATTTTCTTGCAGGCACTACAGCTTCTTGCAACAGCATTGCCTTGCAACAGACCTTGAACATACGGCTCAAGCCAACCGGGTTGCAGCTGATAGTCGAGATTTAAGGTGTGCGTGATAGTCAAGCGGCAGCTCCGGCAAGCAGTGTTACAGCTGCTGTGGTACAAATGCCGCCATGCGTATCAGCCACGGCATACCTGGGTAGTGATACGGGCTGGAGCTCTTTTTCGTAAAGGCCTTCCAGTAACAACGCGCATGTGGCCGTTTGCGCAACACCTGTTGCACCAACCGGGGCGCCCTGGCCCATTAATCCACCAGAAAGATTAATCGGACAGTTTCCGCCTGGTGAAAAACAGCCGTCATCCAGATCACGGCAAATGTCACTGCTCAACCCCAACGCGTCAATGGCCTGCAGTTGCGCGCCGGCGTAGGCATCGTAGACTTCAGCGATGTTGATTTGCTTCGCAGTAATACCGGCCTCGCGACAGGCGCGTTGCATCGCCAATCGCTTGGCCGCAAACTCACCTGCATCGGATCTTGCCCCCAGGTGTACGGTATCTGACGCTGCACCTGCACCTACGATGGCCGGCGCATTTTTTCGTTTACCGGGCCGATGCTTTGGCGCAGACAATATGACCGATGCTGCACCATCACTCAACGGCGAGCAATGCAGCCGGCGGTAAGGCGTCGCTATCATCGGGGATTCATCTATCTCTGGCTGCTTGTGCAACCTTCCTAAATGCGCGCGCGGATTGTGCATAGCGTTGGCGCGATTTTGTCGGGTAACCTGCCCAAGGTGATGACTGTTAACGGCAACTCGATTCATAAACGACTGAAACGACAACGCGTACAATACGGTTGAACTGACACCTGTCATGCCGTCAACCCAGGCATCGAACGAGAAACTGTAAAGCGACTTTACCGTCTGCGCGGATAGCTGCGATGCAGACGGATCAACCCCAACCACAGCAACATGCCTGATTGCTCCCGACTGTATTAGTCGCACGCCTGCCTGCACAGCAAGCTGACCGGAAGCACCCCCACCTTCAACACGCATCGTTGACGCACCAATCAAGCCGAGATCACCGGCCAGCACCGAGGCGGGATTAAGCTGCAACGAAAAGAAATCACTTTCAGAGGCAACAATCAGCGCATCGATATCGGGCCGCTCCAGGGAGGACATTGACAATGCGTCTTCGAAAGCGGCAAGCGCCCAGTCCCTGAACGATGAACCATCCGTTCGCCGGTTGAACGCGGTGATTCCAACGCCACACACGATCGCCTTTATCTGAGCCATGCAGTGTCCTGATGCGATAATAAACAGCAACGGCTAAGTTGCACCGCTGCAGTTTGGCTTAACATATTTGTAAATACAAGTTATTGTGTGAACACGGTGCCTGCTGCAGCACAAACACGCTTATCATTCACTCACATTGAAGAAACTAGCTTCTTTTACAGCATTATTGTGCAAACCCCGGTAGCAGACCTGTACGAATTTTCGAGTGAATTGATACTGGAAGATGCTTGACAGTGCAGAGTCATTACTATCAAATTGTCTGCACCTATTGTTTGGCATCACAATTCAACTGGCTGCTCAGAAACAGGGGTCGCAGCAAGGGCGCAAGATTGACAGTCTCCCAAAGGGCTAACTGATTTGCATGGCAATTCTTGATTATCCATCGACCATCTGGAACGAAGCACTGGAACTGGCACAAGACCAGAGACCAGATGCCCTGATTCTTGAAGGCACCTGGTGGCGAGAATCCGCTACGAGAAACAGGCTGTCACACTTGTCCAATGTCAGAGAATTAAATTTCCCGGACATGTTTATCGGTGAATACGCAGAGGCCAGCATCGTTTACTGCTGCGCCTACGGAGCAGCGCGTGCGGTAGAGCCTGCACACATATTCGGCCAGCTGGGCACCCCGTTACTAATACAGATTGGCACCTGCGGCACACTGGATGTCAACGCCAGTACCGGTAGCGTTGTACTGCCAGAATCCTGTGCTGCCAGAGATGGCGTTTCACAAATCTATGGCGCCGGCGCAACGGTCAACACCAGCGCACAATGGGTGTCTGAAGCAGAGCGCCAGCTACTAGGGGAACAAATAGCAACCACTCGTGCCAAACACCTGACCTGGCCCAGTCTATTCGCACAATCCGACATTATGTGTAACGAGTGGATAAGAGAAGGTTTTTTGTCGATTGATATGGAAACATCCACCGTGGCCGCGGTGGCGGAATATTTCGGCGTCGACTGTGTGTCCCTGTTATCTGTCTGGGATGCACTGCCACACGGTAGAACATTTTTAGACCCCTTAAACACAGAAGACGCTGATAAACTGAAGCGCTCCAACGAAGTCGTATTTCAAGTAGCGTTAAATCTGGCGCAACTGGCACAACAGAATTTTTCAAAATCAAATTAAACGAAGGCACAAACTGCAGAGGAACAAGTATGAACAAAACACTCAAATGGGCTTTTCTCGCATCGTCATTATCCTTAGCGCCTCTGGCCGTCAGTGCAGACACAGCTGATGGCGAATCGCTTATCGGAAAATCGTGGGAAGACATAACAGCGATGGCCCGCGGCGGCGAGGTAAACTGGTTTCTATGGGGCGGTTCCGACAATATTAATCAATATGTATCGGAATACATTGGCGGCATTTTAAAAGAAGATTACGACATTAAACTGAATCGCGTTGGCCTTAGCGACACAGTGGAAGCCGTTAACATTGTACTAGGTGAGAAAGAATCCGGAGTGATGGACAAAGGTTCAGTGGACATGATCTGGATCAACGGTGAAAATTTCAGAACCATGAAGCAAGGCGGCCTGGCCTACTGCGGATACACAGACACGCTACCCAACAACAAACTCGTTAACTGGGATAACCCGGCGATTGCCAATGACTTTGGCGTTCCGGTAGATGGTTGCGAGGTGCCGTGGTCAAAAGCACAATTCGCGTTTGCCTACGATACCGCCAGAACCGAAACTCCGCCCAGGTCAATCGGCGAGCTTATAGACTGGGCCAAAGCCAACCCCGGTAAGTTTACTTATCCTGCTCCGCCAGACTTTAACGGCTCTGTTTTTGTACGACATGTTTTCTACCATGCAGCTGGTGGCGTTGATAATCTGCTGGGAGACTTCGACCAGGCAAAGTTCGATGAAGTTGCGGAAAAGACGTGGGCCATACTCAATGACCTGGAGCCCAGCCTGTGGCGCGAGGGCAAAACCTACCCGACTTCCATTGCCGCAATGGAACAACTGTACGCAAATTCTGAAGTGGACCTGACTTTTAACTATGAGCCGGCAGGCGTTGGACTGAATATCGAAAACGGCGTCTTCCCCCCTACTACTCAGGGCTATGGCCTGACCGACGGCACCATAGGTAACACCAATTACACAATCATCCCTTTCAATTCTCCGAACAAGGCGGCCGCACTGGTTCTGCAAAACGTGTTGCTCTCAGGAGAGGCACAGCTGCAAAAAGCCTTACCTGATGTATGGGGAACGAAAGCCGCCATTGAGGTGTCGCGCACCAGTGATGACATACAGGCAAAATTCGCTGCCATCAAAACCCATCCGAATGTAGCGCCTGCGGCTGAACTGGCCAAAGCAGCATTGCCCGAACTGCAAGCGTCATGGATTTCGGCCATAGAAAAAGGCTGGATTGAAAACGTCGGTAACTAACTGGTACTCCGAGCTTTGAGAACAAACAAACGGGTCTTTAGCACAAACCAGACAGTTGGTAACAATCAACCAATGGAATGCGTTACTGGCCCTGCTGTTTATCTGGACATTACTCACCAGTGAAAGCCACCACCTAACCGCCTTATGCAAATGCGTCGACGAAATTACTCCGGGGTAAACACCCCGATGCAAAAGGCCTAAGCGGATTTCCGGACCCCGATTTTTTATGTCAGACAGATTTAAAATAGGTCTGCTGCTGTTTCCGGCACTAAGTATTATTGTGGTGCTGTTTTTTGGCGGGCTGCTGGTCGGCTTAATGCGCAGCTTCAACTACATGCCTGTAATCGGGTTAACTCAACCAGACTTGAGCGCCTATGTTTCAGTCTTTACTGACAAAGAATTTTATTTGTCGTTTTTACTGACATTTCATATCGCTTTTACATCCACGGTTATTTCCTGCATTCTTGCAGTGGCGGCAGCCTTATTACTGCGCCGGCAGTTTATCGGGCGCGCCGTCGTTAATTTTCTATTTCAACTAAACCTCACAGTGCCTCACCTGGTAGGCGCCATCGGCATCCTGTATTTGTTTTCGCAGTCCGGAAGCTTTGCCAGACTGGCTGCAGAATGGGGCATGATTGCCGGGCCGTCTGATTTCCCTGCACTTGTCTTTGACCCCTACGCCATCGGCATCATTCTTCAGTATGTGTGGAAGGAAGTGCCATTTATTGGCGTTATCGTATTGGCTAACATGCAATCGATTGGCGAAGACTACGAGAGCGTTGCGCGCTCACTGGGTGCGAGTCGCTGGCAGGCATTCAGGCATGTGCTGTTGCCTTTGATATTTCCTGGTATGTTGTCAGCGTCGGTGATGGTATTTGCGTTTACTTTCGGTGCCTACGAGATACCGGCAATTCTGGGTGCTAACTACCCTGCCGCATTGCCTGTACTGGCTTATCGCCACTACACAGATGTAGATCTGGCGGCCCGACCAGAAGCGATGGCAATGGCCATTATCATCGCACTGCTTAGCGCTGTTATGATTTACTTTTATGTACGGTTTTCACGGCAGCGGGTACGAAGCTGATGCAACGCAACGGTAGCCTGCTCGGCAGCAGTTTTCGATTCTTAACCGGTGCGTTGCTTATTACGTGGCTGGTGTTACCGCTTATCCCTCTGGCTATCTGGTCCTTCGCCAAAGGCTGGTTCTACCCTAGCCTGTTACCCAAAATGTGGTCACTCAAAGCCTGGAAGTACGCATTTTCGGACACCTCCGGTGTTCTCGATAGCCTATGGCTCACGATAGGTATCTCACTGGCTGCGACCTTCCTGTCAGTTTTGGTTGGAGTGCCAGCCGGACGCGCGCTGGGCATGTATCAATTCAAGGGCAAATCCGCGGTAGAACTGTTGATACTGGCGCCAATGATTGTTCCGGGTATCGCTGTGGTACTGGGTATTCATTCCGTGTTTATTTCGATGGGCTTGACCAACTCCGTGCCCGGTGTAATTTTGGTTCACCTGATACCAACCATCCCCTATATGGTGCTGGTAATGGCAGGCATATTCGCCAACTACGATCCGGCATTCGAGTCGCAGGCCCGGTCGCTTGGCGCGTCAGCCCCGAAAACATTTTGGTACGTAACCTTACCCGCAATCATGCCAGGCATTATTGTTGGTGGACTGTTCGCCTTTCTAGTGTCCTGGAGCCAGTATATTTTAACGCTGCTGATTGGCGGAGGCAGGGTTGTCACTCTGCCGTTGTTACTGTTTAACTTCGCCACCTCCGGACGCAACGACATTACAGGTGCAATCGGTATGATCTATATATTGCCAGGCATCATAATTCTTATACTTACCGCTAAGCACTTGTCGGGTCGTAGCGGTGCAGTTGGAGGCTTTGGCCAAATTTGACACACGTCTCACTAAAGCAACTGACCAAGATCTATCCCGGCTCAATCGAACCGTCGCTTGATCAATTGTCACTGGAAATTGCCAGTGGTGAATTGACCGCCTTGCTGGGGCCATCGGGCTGTGGGAAAACCACCACCATGAAAATGATTGCCGGCCTGCTGGAACCAACAGCAGGCGATGTTACCTTTGATGGCCGATCAGTCCTGAGAGATAAACCTGAGCACCGCGGCGTTGTTATGGTGTTCCAGAACTACCTGCTTTTTCCATACATGAGTGTTGCGGCCAATATTGGTTTTGGCCTGAAGATGCGTAAAATTGACCAGACCGAGATAGATCGTCGCGTCAGTGAAATGCTCGACCTGGTCAAGCTACCCGATCTGGGCGCGAGACGTCCGAGTGAGCTATCCGGTGGTCAACAACAACGTGTAGCACTGGCTCGTGCGCTAATAGTACAACCCAATGTACTACTGCTTGACGAACCACTATCAAACCTCGATGCGCACCTGCGGTTTGAAATGCGAGATCTCATTCGCAACCTGCAGCAAGACATGGGCATTACAACAATTTTTGTTACCCACGATCAGGAAGAAGCCGTTGTACTGGCAGACAAAGTAGCACTTATTCTCGACGGCCGTCTAAAGCAATACGACGTTCCAAGTGCGTTCTATTCACGGCCTGTCGATAAAGCCACCGCTCTGTTTTTTGGCGGCCAGAATTTTCTTGCAGGCACCGTCAATGACGATCAATTTGTAACTCGGTTCGGCAGCCTGCGTCTGTCAGAAAAAACACCCAACGGACCCGGCACACTCACCATCAGACCAGAGAATATCCGCATTGGCAGTACAGCTGATGGCAGGAACTCTGTTGTCGCATCTTTAATTGACAAAATTTATTTAGGCACACAAACCAGATTGCAGTGCCAGGTTGGCGAGACCCAGTTGCAGGTGATCGCCAACCCCAATGATGTGCTCGAATACGAACCCGGACAAAACATCCCTCTGCTCTTTCCTGAAAACGCACTGTGGGTACTACAATCATGAAACCACCTGGAACGCCACTATGAAATACAGCGTGCATGCTGGTCTGTGGATGGCTCAATGGACTGATGAAATAACGCCTGTTCTCAAAACCGTTGCAGATCTGGGCTACGATGGTGTCGAAGTTTCCCTGTTGGGAATGACTGACGAAAAGGCAGCGGCACTGGGTAAATCGATACGAGAGCACGGACTGGAAGTCACTTGCTCTGACGGCTTATCGATCGATAAAGACATCACGTCTGCCGACCCTTCGGTTAGAGAAGCCGGTATCGAATACTTGAAGTGGGCCATCAAAACGACGTCATTGATCGGCGCTCGTGGACTGGCAGGTGTGTTATACGCACCATGGGGTGTATACGATCCAGCCAACAAGCAAGTCAGAGCGGATCGCTCCGCGGCTGCATTTGCTGCAGTTAATCACGAACTTGAAAGCCACGACGTCACCCTTGGCCTGGAAGCCATCAACCGGTTTGAAACCGACCTGGTTAACACCTCTGCCGAAGCAACTGCAATGGCCACTGCGTCAGGATCGGATCGCGTTGGCGTGTTACTCGATACGTTTCATCTGAATATCGAAGAGAAAGACATAGAAAGCGCGATCACGAGCGCCGCTGAAAAGCTCGTGCATTTTCATGTTTCCGATAACGACCGGGGTGTTCCCGGCTCCGGTCATGTACCGTGGAATACGGTAAAAGGCGCACTGGATAAAATTAACTATGACAGCTGGATTGTGGCAGAGATGTTTGTCATTGCCGGCAATCCGGCCAGTAGTGATTTAAACATCTGGCGCGATATAGAACCCGATGCAACCAAAGCTGCCGAACAGGCTTTGTCTTTTATGCGCGGACACTTCGGATGAGCATGCCGTTTTATACCGCACTGGTTGCTCGATTCGAAACGCTTGAGCACGGGCTCAATCTGCTCGATGCCGCAACCGGCGACGGGGATCATGGCAGCACCATTGTCAAAGGGTTGCGTGCAATCGTTGCGGATGAAAATAACACACCAGCCAAGCGCTTTCGGCGGGCAGCTGGTGGCGCCTCAGGGTCTTTGTTCGCCGAGCTTATTGGTGCACTCGATAAGGTATTAAACCACGGCAATGATTTGTCCGAAGCGCTGCAGACAGCCGCAGATCGTATCAACCAGCTAGGCCAGGCCGTAAGCGGAGATAAAACCATGCTCGATGCACTACTGCCAGCTGCACAAGCGGACAGTATTGCCAGCGCGGTCAGCGCCGCACATCATGGAGCTGACTCAACCACTGCTATGGTCGCCAGACGAGGACGCGCTAAAAATGTAGAAGGTGGTGGCGCTGGACACAAAGACGCTGGTGCAACATCAGTTGCAGAAATGCTGACCGTTTTTGCCGAATACTATCCTTTGCACGGCACAACGGCGCATGACCAGTAGCAAAAGACCGGTAACATGAAAAAACTATTTAACAGCAAAGATACTATGCCCGATGACATGATCGACGGTTATGTCGCCGCCTATCCGGACATCGTGCAACGTGGAATCAACCCGCGAGTGGTTAGACGTACTCACCTGACCACCAAACAAAACAACAACAATCCTGACAAGGTAGCACTGCTCATCGGCAATGGTTGCGGACACGAACCTATCGCAATGGGCTTTGTTGGCGAAGGGCTGCTGGATGCCAACGTAGTCGGTGATGTATTCAGCGCACCGTCGGCAGACCTTATCGCTGAAGGCATTGAAGAGGTCTGCGGCAGCGCCGGCGCCGTGTTGCTAATCTCACGTCATGAAGGCGATGTGATCAATGGCAACGCAGCAGCCCTGATGGCTCAGGACGACGGTCTGGATGTGCGTCCGCTATTAATGTATGACGACATTTCATCAGCGCCTAAAGGACAGGAGAGCGAAAGACGTGGCGCCGCCGGCACTATGTTTATATATAAAATTCTGGGCGCGGCAGCAGAAACCGGTATGGGGCTGACAGAGCTGGTGCAACTCGGTGAAGCAGTACGCGCAGAAACTCGAACGCTGGGTGCAGCGCTGGCTCCGGGTGTGTCGCCACTAACAGGCGAGCTGATGTTCACGCTACCCGACAATGAAATTTATATCGGCATGGGTGTACACGGGGAACCAGGCGTCAGTCGAAGGGAAATCGGACCGGTTCGCGATTTGGTGCACTATATGGTAACCGAGCTGCTGGAAGACAAAGCAATAGAGGCAAACATGCCTGCTGTGGTACTCGTCAATGGTTCCGGCGGCACAACCATGATGGAGCTGCTGACTGTCTATCGCGAGGTTCACACCCTGCTCGGCTCGAAAGGCATTACCGATGTATCGCCAATGATCGGTTCGTTCTCAACTACTCAGGAAATGGGTGGTTTTTCTATTTCGCTCTTCACACCTGACCAGTCAATGCTTGCATTCTGGCAGGCATCGCACGCTTCACCACACTTTCCCACGATCTTTTCTCCGCCGGAATCAACATAGCGATGCAAACTCAGGCCCGCACATTTCATGGCGTTGCCGTTGATGCAGGCAGCGGTCTCGAAGCGACGCTGCGACAAGCGCGCGGCGCACAGGCGACGACAGATGACCTGGTCATTTTCAAGCGCTGCGTAATTGAAGGTCTCGGAACCGGTGCAAGCACCGCGCTGATAGACGCCCAGACAGGGCCGGACCTGTTGCAATATTACCCACAGGGCTGTGCACCGACGCTTGCTTATGAGGCCGATGTTTACCACATATCTGATGAAGATCGAATCACCGTATTACCCGAACACCTTACCCCGCAAGACTATGCAGCACTCGGTGTAGAGCAGCTAAAATTCTTTATTTACTACGCACCCGATGATGATCCTTCACTGAACCGCAGGAAGCAGAAACTGGTTGCAGATATCGGTCAACAATGCGCAGATCTTGATTTGCGTTATCTGATGGAACCACTGGTTTACCACCCGACTATTGAATCCGGCTCGGCCGAGTATGCCCGTATCAAACCCGATCTTGTCAAACGTGCCACAGAGCTGTTTGCCGAACCCAGATTTAATGCTGACGTTTTAAAGGTGGAGGTACCGGTAGATCTCAATTATGTAGAAGGCTATGGACAACCACATCGAAGCCATGAAGAAACCCTGGATGCATTTCGCGATGCCGCAGCACCAGCGGGTCATCTGGACCTGGTGTATCTCAGTGCCGGTGTTTCATTTGAGTGGTTCGAATCATCCCTGAAGCTGGCCAGTGAGGCGGACGTGAAATTCAACGGCTTTATGTGCGGACGCGCACTGTGGTCTGATGCAATTGACATATTTGGAACCGGAGGCGAAGACGCATTACGTCGCTGGCTACGTGATACCGGTCTTCCGCGGCTTACACGTCTTATAAAAGCATCGGAATAAAGACCAAACAACAGAGCAGAACTCACCATGTCAAGCAATCTCACCATCGGATTGATCCGGGCTTCACTGCCAAGCTACTTTCCTGAAAAATACGACGTCTGGTCACGCGCCGAAAGTGCCCTGTCAGCGCTGTGCGAAGAAGAGTCCGCCACCCTGTTCGTTGCCCCTGATATTCCAATGGATGCATGCGACACGAAAAAAGCGCTGGACCAGTGCGCTGCCGCAGGGGCTGATTTTATCCTGCTGTTGCACGGTGGTTTTTCTATGGGTGATGTAGCCAGAACAGTTGCAGCAGCACCGGTTAAAGCCGGCTTCTGGTCAGTGCCAGAGCCGATCCGTACCGGAGATATTCAGTTAAACAACTTTGTATCACTGAACATGTCGATGTCTATAGCAAGACAGGTTCGCGACCTTAAACAACAACCGGTGCAGTGGTATCACGGTGCGCCCGAAAGTGCCGCACTGGTTAATCGCCTGCGAACCACTGTCAAATCATTGAATGCTGTTAAGCAGCTTCAGCAGGCCAGCATCGGTGTTATCGGGGGGCTGGCAATGACTTTCTATAACATGGAAGTCTCCACCAACGCACTTCGATCTAAAATCGGTGTTGAGGTTGCCCATCATGATATGCATGAACTGACACAACGCATGGACGCGATCGATCCGTCACGCGTTGCCGCAGAATTGGAACTGGTACAACAGGCCGCCACAGTAGATGGTGTAAGCGACGCACAAATGGCTCTGCAGTCCAGTGCCGCATTAGCGATGCAGGACATCGCAACAGAAAACAATTACGCAGCACTGGCAGTGAGTGACTGGCCCGCACTGCAAAATTACCCGGGCATGCATCCGGGCGCAGCATTCAGCTGGCTTGAGGAAAAATACAATGTGCCGGTCGCATCAGAGGGCGACGTGTTGGGCGCTGTCAGCCAGTTGGTCGCAAAATCAATCACTGGCAGAGTCGGCTATTTGCTGGATATGACTGAACCCGATCTCGATACCAGCCAGTTGCTGGTGTGGCACGGCGGTGGCGGGCCACTGTTTCTCGCTGATGGCCAGGGCTGTCGCTGGATCAACCACCCAATGATAGGCAGGGGTACTGAACAGGGGCCAATCTACGGCGCCATCGCAGATCTGGTTTTCAGAGATGGTCCGGTAACCCTGTTTCGGGTCGCCAGAGACGCCTCGGCACTATTCCAGCTAAACGCCACTGTTGCCGGTCGAGACCCGGGCGGATTCACCGGAGTGCGTGGCTGGCTGGAAAACTTCACGATGCAGCGCAAGCCTCTGTCACTCGAAGATGTCGTCAACACGGTGATGGCCCATGGACTGGAACATCACTTTATTTTAGTGGCTGGCGATGTATCAGCGGTACTGGCTGAATTCGGTTCATGGACAACGATGACAACGCTTGCCGAACGCCCTGACAGAGGCTACCTGTGTGCAGAGGATTTTAGCTAGACGCGAACGCCACACGCGGGCGCAATGCTCGTTAAGTAATGCTCTTTAAATAACACTCTTTAAGTAATGCTCTTAAAACACACCCCGGGGCTATTAACGGCGATGCCTTGACTGCAGTGTGCGGTAACCGTAATAGATTCGATTTGCCGCGGTAACCACACAAACAGCCGCAAAGACCCAGGCAATTAACGCGAAATGCTGCGGAAATACACACATCAGCGCGAAACAAATAATTGTCTCGGTACCTTCTGCCAGTCCGTTCAGGTAGTACAGGCTTTTGTATCCAAAGTCCGGGCTGACCATATCGCGCTTTTCAGCCTGAGTTGCAAAGGCCAGAAAGCTGGCACCGGTACCGACAAAGCTCGCAATTAGAACCGCAGCTGGAAGCGCATTATTGACCGGATCAGCGAAGGCAAACCCGAGTGGAAACATTGCATAGAAAACGAAATCCAGTGTGATGTCAATATACCCACCCGCATCTGTCGGCCTGTGTAACCGAGCCAGTTCTCCGTCGAGTCCGTCAGCCAAACGGTTCATCAGCAACAGAAAAAGCGCGAGGTGTGTGAATCCAAAGGCAGCTGCCGGCAGGCAGGCCAGCCCGATAACAAACCCGATCACGGTGACCGAATCAGCTTTGACACCGGCACGATCAAGACTTGCTGCCATGGTTGCAAGCGAAGGCTTGATGCGGGGAACTATGTGTTTATCCAGCATGTTGGCTACTATTTTCCGCGGCAGCTTGCGCTAACATCAGATTGTTGGAAATGCATCTTTTTTTACTCTTTGGCGTCGCGTTACTTTCGCATGGACTGCCACCGATACCCGAACAACACAGGCAGCACCGTCGCGGTGGTAACCGCTGAATCGAATCCAGCTTTACAAAACAGCCTTACAAAACAGCCCTACAAATCAGCCTTAACGTCGTGGCCTGCGCTCACCAATCAAGGCCGCCACCCTGTTCACGCTGGGCGCACCTCATACGCACGCCAGCCAGCACATCAGCCGACGCCCGAGCGATCAGACCTCGATTTCCTTACTCAGTCATCCAACGTAGTAAAAAGGTTCCCGCAGAATGATCAAAAACGGCGCAAACAGACAGCAGCCGTCGCAGCGCTCTCTAACGATACCCTACTAAGCCCGGCAACCTGGAGCCAATTACAGCTAATCAACAGAATAGTTTATATTGGACCTTTGAGTAAGGCATTGGCAGAGGCATCATGGGTTCAGATAAAAAAAAGCCACACAGTCGCATCGACGACATCAACACCGCACCACTGATTTACGATGGCAGCACACCCTTTTCCATCAGCGATGCTCCCAATAAAATCGACCCGGTGTATCGCTCAAAAAAGGACTACCGCAGGCAACTGGCAGAGATGGTGTCGCAAATTGACGATTTGCAGGAGATCATGAACGCACAGAATCACCAGGGCTTGTTACTGGTTTTTCAGGCGATGGATGCCGCCGGCAAAGATGGCACAATCAAACGCGTGTTACGCGGTGTTAACCCTGCTGGCGTGCAAGTGTACTCGTTTAAAAAACCGAGTGATGAAGAACTCGATCACGGGTATCTTTGGCGTGTTATTCAGCGCATGCCGGAGCGAGGCCGTATTGGTGTATTTAACCGCAGTTACTACGAAGAAGTACTCGTTGTTCGCGTGCATCCGGAGATTCTGACAAAGTATCAGCGTATACCACGCAAGCTGATCGAAGACACAGATGCCGTGTTTGAAAATCGCTTTGAGCAGATCGAAAATTTCGAAAAATACGTTACTGACAACGGCTTTAAAGTTATTAAATTCTTCCTTAACGTCTCTTTTGAGGAACAGGGTAAACGCTTGCTGGCGCGTTTAAATGAACCAGACAAACACTGGAAGTTTTCGTTCTCTGACATCGAAGAACGCGCCTATTGGTCTGATTACATGACCGCGTTTGAAGACTGCATTAATGCAACGGCATGCAAGAACGCACCGTGGGCGGTGATACCCGCTGACGACAAACTCAATATGCGGCTGCTGGTAACCAAGATAGTCCTCGAGCAAATGCAGTCAATGGATCTTGACTGGCCTGCTGCGGACGACAGGCTTGAAGCCGAGATCGACAACTTACGTAAATCGCTTTCCTGATCAGCCCCACCCACTACTTTTATAGCGCAACCATCAATGCCAAACAGTTTCTTTACGACTAACGATGAGTGGTTCCTGCCAACTTCACACACCCGCGGGCCGTGGAGCGTTGATCACTGCCATGCCGGCCCGCCCACCGGCCTCATTGCGCGCGCTCTGGAACAGGTTCTGCCCGATCATCGTTTAACCAGGCTAACCGTCAACCTGACCAGGCCAATCCCGTTCGCGGGGTTTCGTATTGAGGCCTCGGTAACCCGCGCCGGCCGCATTGTCTCTCTTGCCGAAGCGCGGCTTATCGACAGACAGGATACAGTGTGCGCGACCGCCAGTTCGTTGCATATGGCACCACAGGCAGAACAGCAAATACCAACCCACGCAGTTGAAAAGCTCAACCCCGATGACGCTGTTGTCGGCGACTTTCCAATCAAACGCACACTGCATGATCAACCCAGCTTCAGGGGTGATGGCGTGTCGGTTAAGTATCCGTCAAATCAGAACTCTGAGCCCGGCCCCACCATCGCATGGCTGCGCACAGTGCCATTGCTCGAAGAAGAAACACCCTCTCCGTTCCAGAAAATCTGCCCGCTTGCAGATTGTGGTAATGCGTTTAGCCGCAATGCCGAAGCCGCCGAAATCAACTTCATGAACCCCGATCTGACATTGCTGTTACATCGAGACCCGGTCGGTGACTGGCTGGGCACCAACGCTGTCAGCCACTGGCAGCCGAACGGAATCGGCATGGCCGACGCCGAGCTGTTCGACAGTGAAGGCTGCGTTGGCAGAGCGCTGCAAACGCTGTTGCTAAGGCCTGCAGGCTAGTTTCAAACCCGGCGACTGGCCGGGCGCGCAAACCACCCCGAGAGCAGCCAGCGCGTTATAGCACCCGTACCCGTGATATGCGCGGCTATGGGCAGACTCAACAAAACCGGGAAATATCAGGGTAAAG
The DNA here is from genome assembly GCA_937957915.1 of uncultured Granulosicoccaceae bacterium. Lineage (GTDB taxonomy): Bacteria > Pseudomonadota > Gammaproteobacteria > Granulosicoccales > Granulosicoccaceae. Next base: position 32,176 of record CALGNZ010000013.1, read on the forward strand.
TGCTTTACAAGAAGGGCTCCGCAAGCAATTGATATTTGATAGTTTCGACAAAATTCAGCCCTGACAAACTACGTTTTTCGTTTAAAGATCCGAAACCTGCGGACGCTGAACCCACCCAGAAACCATAAAACCAATAATACGCAGGATCACGCACATGGGCATCAAGACCACATTTGCAGCAGTTTCTCTGGCCATCTCGTTGCTCGGCAGTTCAAGCGCCATGGCACTTCCGACTGATGGCAGTGTGCAACTGGCACCTTCTTATCCGGAACGACCTGTACCCCAGGTTGGCGACAGCAGCCAGCTTGTACTGAGCTACTACGGCTCGCCGGCAAGGAAAATCACCACCAACAATGCGGGCGCGGAAATGTGGGACTACGGAACCTTCCGACTGTTCATGCAAGACAACGAGGTTGCGTTTTCGCGCGTTTGGTAGTGAACCAAAATCACAGGTGCGGCGCACTTACGTGACCTCGTACCGCGGCTAATGCAACTGCCGCTATGACTTCGGAACTGCCTGTGACAACAGTCGGGGCAGTTCGCTTATCTCAGACAAAACTGTTTCGGCGCCGAGCGTATCCAGCGCCTCCGTCGTGTAACCCCAGTCAACCAATACTGCTGGCACACCTGCGGCGATCGCACAGCCTGCATCTGCTGGGGAATCTCCCACCATCAATGCCCGACCCGGCACTGACTGAAGCTCAGCCAGACAGGCCATTACAGGTTCTGCATCCGGCTTGCGCCGGCTGGTGCTGTCGCCGCCCACTACCGACCCGAAATATTGGTCCACGCCAAGATCAGCCACAATGGTGTTCGCCATTTGCACCGGCTTGTTGGTGCAGACCCCCTGACGGAAACCGCGCTGGTGCAATGCTTCCAGTACCTCCCTCACCCCGGGGAACAGCGTCGTATTTATGCAACAATGGTCGCGATAGTGTTCGACAAAGCTTGCATAGGCCTTGTCAGCATCATACTGCTCAAGTCCACCAACATGTTCAAAGGCACGCTGCAAAAGCTTGCCAGCCCCCAGTCCTACCATTAGCCGCGCATCATCAACACCAACCTTGTCGAGTCCGTTTTGCGACAACACAACATTCATCGACGCGCATATATCTACAATGCTGTCGGTCAGTGTTCCATCGAGATCCCACAACACGCAGTCAACAGCAGACAGTTTTGCTTTCAGTGATTCAGCCGAACTCATTGTGTAGTTCCCGTTTTGCGACCAGCTAACATCTCTTCACTCACCGCGAATCGCAGATATATTTGCTGCATACAGACTTTCGTCATTGTTTCCAAACACCGCTGACCCGGCTACCAGTACATTCGCGCCTGCCTCAACAACACGGGCCGCATTTTGCGCATTGACGCCACCGTCTACAGACAGGTCTATCGGGCGGTCACCTATCATCTCTCTGAGCCGGGCTATCTTGGTCAACTGGGATTCGATGAACGACTGACCACCAAAGCCGGGGTTAACAGACATCACCAGAATCAGGTCCAGGCGATCCATTACGTATTCCAGCACGGTTTCCGGCGTTGATGGATTCAGCGAAACCCCCGCTTTAACCCCCAGGTCGCGGATAGCCTGTAACGAGCGATCTAAATGCGGCCCGGCCTCTGCGTGAACCGTAATCATATCGGAACCAGCTTTGGCGAAATCTTCGAGGTATCGATCGCAGGGTGCGATCATCAGGTGCACGTCCATCGGTTTACTGGTGTGCGGTTTTAGTGCCTTAACAACGCCTGCCCCGATCGAGATATTGGGCACATAGTGCCCATCCATGACATCGACATGTATCCAGTCCGCCCCCGCGCTGTCAATCGCACGAACCTCCTCGCCCAGCCTGGCGAAATCAGCGGATAAAATGGAGGGAGATATTTGTATCTGACGACTCATTGCAATCTACATGGTGGGCCCGGCGCTAGTATATCTGCTGGCAACCAGCATCGGTTGTCAGTTTTAGCACCACTGGTATTTACCCGGGGATCGATGCGGGCTCAAATCGCAGCACACTGATCACACTCAAAGGCCGACACCTCTAGTTGCCATATCAATTAACTCTATAGTATCAATTTCTGTACATGTATGTCACATAAATGACTCATCGTGACCTTGAAGACCACCACTCGCCGATGATTTTAGACCGGCCTCTCAAAACACCGGCCCTATAGTCAATAAACTGCCGCCCATCGCTTAATGGGTGCCCCGGTTTCATGACTACAGCCACCAGAAATGTTGTCACTACTCTTATTACCCTGATTAGTCTGTTTGTTGTTTCCCCGTTGACCTATGCGGCGGGTCAAACCTCCTTCGGGCAGATTTCAGCCCCATTGTCACTCACTGGCAGTGGCGACTACACGCTGGGCCTGAACATCGGCGGCCAATCAGTGACTTTGGTCATGAGTCCAAGCTCGGTCGTTGGCAGCAGCACCAGAGTGGTCAATCTCAATGGCTACCCGCAACAGAGCAGTCTTCGATCATTTCAGGGCGCTATTCTGGGCGAAGACAATAGCTGGGTCAGATTGGGTGTTCACAATGATTCACTGTCCGGTGTTATTTCCAGACACGGAAACCGCTATCAGCTTGGGGGTTCCACATCAGGGCTGGTGACAATAAAACTGCTGTCCGAGCAAAGTGCGCACAGCCTGAATTCACACGCCACACAACTACGACAGCCTCAGGCCCTGACAAGTGCAGCAGCGACAATCGACGTATCTCACGTGGTCGATATAGCAATTGCGGTTGATAGCCAATACAACGATTTACACAACGGTAACGGCCTGGAAAAAGCCCTGTCTATTATCAATTCAGTAGATGGCATTTACCGGGAAGAATTCGGTATCGCACTGCGCGTTATCAGCGCCTTGAATGTTACCGAACGCAGCAGCGATCCGTTCGATTTTGGCAACGTTCAGATTGAAACCATGCTCAGAGGTTTGCGCGACTATCGAATGCAAAGCACGCAATTCAACGACGCCAGTCTGGTCCATCTGTTTACCGGCAACCAGAATTCTGATGCCCCGGTTGGTCTGGCATGGATTGACACGGCATGTCGAACTGATGGTTATGATGTTGGTTTGTCTACGCCCTACCGCCACGAAATACTGCTGGCAGCACATGAGATCGCCCATAATCTGGGCGCGATGCACGACACCGAAACCGCCTGCAGCATACAAACAGATAAAGTGATGTGGCCGTATATTTCAAATCAGACATCGCAGAATTTCTCAGTCTGTACACGCAGCAGTGTGCGCCAGGCATTGCAAAATAGCTGTCACGTCGAGACCGTTGATCTACAGGTATCGTTAGTTGCAGACGACGTCAGTACCTACACCGCTACCGTCAGAAACAACGACGCTACGCTATCGAGCATCTCATCAACACTTAGCTTCAAATTGCCGGAAAATACAATAGCCACTGCACTCAATGGTGACTGCGCCACCCCGGACAATCAGCTGGAATGCTCTATTAAAACCCTGCATCCTGGTGCGGAAGATCATGTAAAACTCTATATAGAAAATTTCGATGATGAAGCGCTGCAGGCGTTGGTAGCTTCAGTTGATTCCAATGGCATCCCGGATCTGATTGCCGATAACAATACAGCAACTATCTACAACCATACCGATGCCATTGACGATGAAACGCTCGATGAAGCACAGCCAGTAGTTACTCCACAGACACCAACGCGCACAGGTGAAGGAACAAACGACGGTTTCATGTACATAGATGGTGGCGGATCCGTCGCACGGTTTCTCCTTGCACTGGGAATCATTCACCTGGCACTACGCCGGCGTGCCAGACAGCGCCTGAGCTAAATTCAATCCGTGCAGCCTATACAGGCGGGGGGCCGGCTGAAAACCGGACGCTAAAACAACGCCGCTGCAATATCGTCAACCGTTCGCAAGCGTTTGATTCTGTCAAATACATCTGTCGCCTCAGGGTACCCGCGCTTTAAGTAACTTAACCATTGCTTGGTTCGATTACCCGCATACTTTGGCGGAAAGTCGCTGGCAGATTCCAGTAGTTGCCGCAGCATATCAACGACGGCGTTCCACGCAAGCGGCTGATATGTGCTAACCGAATCATCGGCGCCGGTACCCCTGTCATGCACAGCCTTTAGATGCAGCGCAAGATCAGGCACTGACAACGCCCCCCTGCCAAGCATCAGGTCAACACAGCCACTGTCTTTACGGGCAAGTCGGGAATCCTGTACCGACCAAATTTCGCCATTAATGATCACCGGTATCGACAGCGCCCTGGATACTTCGTATACCTGCTCCCAATAGGCGGGAGGACGATAACCATCGGCCCGGGTTCTGGCATGTATGCATAACTCGGTAGCGCCAGCCTGTTCAATCAGAGACGCTGTTTCCAGCACTCTGCTGCCATCATCAAAGCCAAGTCGTATTTTGGCAGTAACAGGAACAGACGGCTCAACCGCCTCTCTGACCGACTGAACGATATTCGCGACGGTGGTCGGCGAGCGCAACAATGCTGATCCGCCACCATGGCGGTTCACGGTTTTCGCCGGACAACCAAAATTGAGATCAATGCCTGAAGCACCCAACTCAACCGCTCTTGCGGCATTCAACGCTAACGCAATGGTATCGCTACCGAGAAGCTGCAAATAAACCGGAGTGCCACTGTCAGTGACCCCGCCCGCTTTAAGCTCGGGACAAATTTTATGGAACACCCGATCCGGGTAGAGGTGATCAGTGACTCGCAGAAATTCGGTAACGCAGCGATGATAACCACCAAGGCCGGTTAGTATTTTTCGCAAGTGAAAGTCAGTCACACCCTCCATCGGCGCAAGCATGATTCTCATCTTCGCGTAGCCCTGACCGGATACCGTGTCACTGAATGCAACCCTTCAGCCTGCCAGACAATCATGAAGAGTCTGACCTAGCTCCAACAACCATGTTGCGTAGAGATCAGGACCAGCGTCGTAGCGACTGGCCAATGGATCCAGTGTCGCGACTTCAACCGATGAATCACGCTGTAACATCGACACCACTTTGGCCGGAAACTGTGGCTCGGCAAACAGGCATTTAACGTTTTTCTCCTGCACCTGTCGCAAAATGGTTTTTAGTCGCCTTGCTCCAGGCTGTATCTCCGGTTGCTCGGCTATGACCATCGCACGTCGTAAACCGTAGCGCTGCTCCAGGTACTGAAATGAATCGTGAAAGACGAGGTATGGCACGTCTGATAAATTGGCCAGCAAGTCGGTGAGCTGTTGATCCAGCTGATTCAGCCGGTCGAGCATTTGCCGGGCATTGCTCTCGTATATCTGTGCATTGGCCGGATCGATATCCGCAAGAGAGGCAGACAGATGTATAACCAGCTGCCTGGCATTGTGAGGATCAAGCCAGAAGTGATAGTCGATGGACTCAGGCTCGGGGGTGGCCTGCGAATGCTCGTGGTGTTCTTCATCCGCCACTTCCTGATCCTCAGTTCCGGTGTGCTCGTCATGCGCATGATGGTGTTGATCAAATCGAAAAGGCAGATGCCGCACGCCATCAACCTGACCAAACGAAACTACCTGTGTGTCAGTGTTCAGATCCGCCACAACTCGCGCAAGGTACACTTCTATACCTGTACCAACCCACACCAGTACATCCGCACTGTGCAAGTGCCTGAGCATTGAGGGTTTTAACGTTGCCGTATGCGGCGAAGAGAACCCGTCAAACAGCAGCATCGGTTCGCTGACCCCGTGTGTAACCGCAGCTACCAGACTGTGCAGCGGCTTGATGCTCACAGCGATTGTCGGCACATTCGCAGACGAACCGGCATTTGAGTTGTCTGTTGCCGCCAACGCCGGTGCCGCCAGAAGCGTCGTGAGCGCAGTCGTCAGAACGGCCGTCAGCACAAACGCGTGTACGGGCATCAACAACCTTGCCGGCCAGGCTTCACAGCAGCGGTTCAAAACGCGCGCGCTGTTGAGTTGGCGGATCACTGCGATTGTTCGTTTCAGCATTTTCGTCAGGTTCATGTTGATCAGATAAACTTCCTTCACTGGCAATTGTGTCGCCGCCAGTACCAAAGCTTCCCGGGCGCGAGTGAAAAAATCGGTGTCGCGGTCAATTTGAAACCGATACACCCCGGTGTCACAGTCGGTGTCACAGTCAGCCTGCAAAAACTCAGCTACCAGCTGTGAGGGGCCAGTTGCTACCTGATTTTGAAGAAAAAGGATATTCCAGAATCGGCTTATTCGGCTATGATGGTGAATTGACTTCCAGAGTTTGCATTTTGAAGCCGGCCAGCCCACCAACTGATCAGAGTATTTTGATCGATGTCGACAATCTTACGGTCAGACAGCGCGGGCAGACTCTGATTGACCACGTGAGCCTGCAGGTGCGTCGGGGCGAGATTGTAACCATTATTGGCCCGAATGGCAGTGGAAAAAGCACCACGATCAAAGCCATGCTTGGCATTATCAAGGCAAGCTCGGGGCGCGTCACCAAATTGCCCGACCTGAAAATTGGCTACGTACCGCAGAAACTCGAAATCAACTGGTCCATGCCGTTAACGGTGGAGCGCTTTATGCGCCTGACCGAGCCTCACAGCGATGACAGCATTGTAGCGGCACTAACCACGACCGGCGTACAGAAACTCGCAAAACGCGAACTGGCAGTGCTGTCAGGCGGTGAATTTCAGCGTGTGCTTATTGCCAGAGCAATGGCCAGCCAGCCTGACCTGCTGGTACTCGATGAGCCGGTACAAGGCGTCGACTTCAATGCCGAACTTGAAATCTACCAGCTCATTGCGCGCCTGCGTGATCAACACGATTGCGGCATTCTGCTGGTCTCACACGATCTGCACATCGTGATGGCAGAAACCGATACGGTTGTGTGCCTGAACGGCCACGTTTGCTGCTCCGGAAGCCCCAAAGCCGTAACCAACAGCGATCAGTTTCAAAACCTGTTTGGTGCGCGCGGTGCCGAGGCGCTGGCAATCTACAAGCATCACCACGACCACAAACACGGTCCCGACGGAGAGGTGATTCCCGATTCGCGTGACGGGCACTCTCACCCCGAGCATTCGCACCAAGGGCATGCAGACCACGGACACTCTCACCACAGTAACCCGGATGACCAACAGGATTCCCGGACAGCCTCTTAATCATGCTTGACGACTTCCTGGTAAGAGCCCTGCTTGTTGGCACCTGTATCGCGCTGGTCACCGGTCCATTCGGTTGCTTCGTGGTCTGGCGACGGATGGCCTACTTTGGCGACACCATGGCTCATTCTGCCCTGCTCGGTATCACGCTGGCGCTACTGTTCGAAGTCAACAGCGGCCTTGGTGTGTTCGTCGTCGCTTCATTGCTGGCCATTGTGCTGGTTATGCTGCAACGCCGTGCAGACCTGCCAAACGATACGCTGCTCGGCATACTGTCTCACTCGACACTGGCACTGGGGCTGATTGTAATCGGGCTGCTCACACGCGCTCCCGTTGATGTTATGGCCTATCTGTTCGGGGACGTGCTGGCGGTAACCCGACAAGACCTGCTACTGACATTTGCTGCCGGCGCTGTTGCCCTGACCATGTTGCTGTTCATTTGGCGGCCACTACTGGCAGGCACTGTGAACGAAGAGTTGGCCCGTGCTGAATGCAGCAACATTCAGCCGGCAAACATTGCATTTCTGGTGTTGCTTGCCGCGGTGATCGCCATCGCCATCAAAATTGTCGGCATACTGCTGATCACCGCGATGCTGGTGATACCAGCGGCCACCGCAAGAAAACTCGCACGCAGCCCGGAGATGATGGCGGTAATGGCGTCAGCACTCGGGGTACTGGCGGTGTGGATGGGCTTATACAGCTCTATGACCTGGGACACACCAGCGGGGCCCGCGATCGTCGTATCGGCCTTGTTACTGTTTTTAGTTTGTCAGGTTCTGCCCCTAAAAAAAGGGTAGCGTCGCTACCCTTTTCTAGAGTGATCACAAGCCGTAGTTCACGGCTCGAAGGCAACCTGCCCTGTGATGTGACTCTGTGAATTGACTCGCTACTTTTCTGCCACGATGTAGGCTATCCAGCAATCGTGATCAAACACTTCCCGTGTTTCCTTGAACTCGTCCAGTGCTTCATCGTCTTCATCGAATTGCTGAATATAGAACCGCACATTGGTGAAGCCGGCCTCAAGTAACAGGTCTTCAATTTCGCGACCTCCCCACAGACGCCAGTTGTAGCTAAACGCCTTGTCCATGCGAGACTTGTCGGGGAAGCGAAAATGAATATGACAGAACATTTCCTGCGTCACTGCATTGTATTTATTTTGATCCCACAGATAGGTGTAACCTTCGAGCTTGTGTTTTTCGACCTGGGTGGTGTGGGCCTCTGAGCCACCGTAGGCATCAAGAAACATAACACCGTCCGAATTCAAACTTCGATTTACGCCAGTGAAATAGGCGAGTAAGTCCTTGCGCTGCTGAAAGATCCAGTAGCTAAAATTGAAGGCGAGACAGACGTCGACAGACGGTGTCTGCACAGTCAGCACATCATCCTGAATCAGCTCGACCCGGGCCTTTTGCTTGCCCTTCAATTTGTTGAGGTTGTGCTTGCGGCCCCAGTCGAGCACCTCTTTGTCAAAATCAACACCCCAGGAGCGATTTTCGGATCCGCGCTTCGTCCACACACAAGCGGTTCGGGCGGTGCCGCAGAAATCCTCTCGCAGCGTTACCGGCTTTCTGCCGCGCAGATCCTTAAATGTGTCTTGTACAAAGTCGAGTTCGAACTCGGAATCCTGTACGGACTCCTGATAGAGCTTGTGCCGGTCTGCCTGAGACGCCATTGTCGGCTTTGCGCTTTTCGCCTGTTTTGACGCTTTTTTCTTTTTATTTTTACGAGCCAATTGCAAGGATCCCCGAATAGGTCATTAGCGTTTTATACCAACGCCTTTATTGAGTAAATAAAGTGCTATAGCACCTAACAATAGTATAAAAAGTCCGATTACGAAAAAAGACCAGACAATATTGAAGTCTGAAGTCCCCAGAATGCCGTAGCGAAAGCCGTTAATCATGTACAGCACCGGGTTTATCATCGACAGACCCTGCCAGAAATCCGGTAACAGCTTGATACTGTAGAAGATACCACCGAGGTAGGTCAGCGGCGTTAGTACAAAATTCGGAATGATCGAAATATCATCAAACCCCTTGGCAAAAATCGAATTGATGATGCCTCCAATCGAGAACAGCATTGAAGTCATCACCACAATCAGCAGCGTGATGAGAGGATTTTCAATCGTAAGCCGGGTAAAAAACAGCGAAACCACAGCCACCAGCGCCCCCACCATCAGACCACGGCACACCCCCCCGATAATATACCCGGCAAGGATAACTACATTGTGTACCGGTGCTACCAGCACCTCTTCTATATGCGACTGGAATTTTGCGCCAAAAAACGATGACACCGAGTTTGCGTAAGAGTTGGTAATGACCGCCATCATAATGATGCCAGGCACAATGAAGTCGATGTAGCGGTGGCCGTCCATTTCCCCCACCCGCGAACCGATCAGGGTGCCGAAGATCATCATGTATAACAGTGCGCTGACTGCGGGTGGCACAATCGTCTGCACCCAAATACGCATAAAACGCCGAATTTCCTTAACGACGATGGTCTTGAACGCAACCACGTTTACCGCTGCAATGGAGGTCATCAGGCAGCTACCTCTTTTTCCTTTTGGCCGACGAGCCGCAGAAAAAACTCCTCCAGACGATTCGATTTATTACGCAGACTGACTACCTCAATGTTTTGCTCTGCCAGTTGTTGAAACAGGCCATTCATGTTTTGACCCACGGTCACCTCGATGTCGAGTCGGGTGTGCTCACAACGCATAACCGTGTAGCCTTCGAGTACGGGTGGTTCAGTCACAGGCACCTTTAAATCGAGGACAAAGGTCTGCACCATGGACCGACTCAGTAACTCACTGACTGCACCCTGCTCGACTATCTCGCCATGATCAATGATTGCAACATTGCGACACAGTGACTCGGCCTCTTCAAGGTAGTGCGTCGTCAGAATGATGGTTGTGCCCTGACGGTTTATCTCCTCAAGGAACGTCCACATGGAGCGACGAATTTCAATATCGACACCTGCAGTTGGCTCATCGAGTATCAACAGTTGAGGCCTGTGTACAAGCGCTCTTGCAATCATCAGTCGGCGCTTCATACCACCTGACATCTCTCTCGCCGGTGCGTTGCGTTTGTCCCAAAGGTCAAGCAACTTCAGATACTCATCAGCACGAGTACTGGCAACTGCCCGTGGAATTCCGTAATAACCGGCCTGTGTGATCAGGATATTGCGCGGGTTTTCAAACACATTGAAATTGATCTCCTGCGGCACCACGCCAATCTGCATTTTGCACTGGTTGCGCTGCTGTTCAAGATCATGGCCGAACACCTTGATTGAACCACCACTGGCATTCACCAGCGAGCAGATAATACCAATGGCAGTTGATTTACCGGCACCATTTGGCCCCAGCAGCGCGAAGAAGTCCCCTTGCTCAACCGTGAGGTCTATACCTTTCAGTGCCTCATGTCCGTTAGCATAGGTTTTCTTCAATCCGAATATTTCGAGTGCTTTCATACCTGTGTAATTTGCCTGGAAATAGTGGCTGCACTGGCAGCGGTGAACAAAATCTGTCGAACGGGAGCGCTGGCAGCACTTCCGCTATTACTGTTTTAGGGCAGTCGGATTTATGTCGATAAATCGTTCAGATGGCCTGCAGGTGCTTCTGCCTGGGCAATAGTAGATACGCTACGCCATAACCGGCGGCTCTACATAGTCAGACCATTACTTCAGTATAGTCAGCAACAACTTTACGTAACCACTAACCGGGACAGCACGGCACGTATACCATCGGGAATCTTTATCGGTTGCTCGGTATCGCGATCGACAAAGACATCAGTGAAATAACCGGCAGCGCTGATTTCATCGCTGCCGCTAACAAACATGCCAACCTCATAGCGTACACTCGAGTTGCCCAGTTTGCCGACTCGCAGCCCTGTATCAACAATATCGGGATACTTGACCGGCTTGATGTACCGACACATATTTTCTACTGAAAAACACTGAACCCCGAATGCCTCGAGGTCGAGTTTAGTCTCTACCTCAAGGTAACCCATGATCACCGATTCGAAAAAAGTCAGGTACTTTGCGTTGTTCACATGACCATATTGATCATTATCAGACCACCGCGTCGGGACAGTCAGAAAGTGTTTGAAGTTCTCTCGGGTTTCTGTGCGATCAAGCGGAAAATCAGCCATGGTCAGTCAATATCCAGTGGGGGGCGATTACTTTGCCAGAGCACCTCACCTGCACCTTCTTCGCGAGCGAGGTAGCGCGCCAACACAAACAGCAAATCGGAAAGTCGATTGAGGTACACAATACTTTGCGGTGGCAGGTCTTCTTCCGCACCCAGTGAAATAACACACCGCTCTGCGCGCCGGCAGACTGTGCGCGCCAGATGGCAGTGCGCCGCGGAGATTCCGCCGCCGGGCAGAATGAAATCTTTTAGCGCGGGTAAATGTTCGTTGAAGCGATCAAGCTGCTTTTCAAGCCAGGTAACATGCTGCTCACCAAGTGATACATGCCCGGGAATGCAGAGTTCACCACCCAGATCGAACAAATGATGCTGGACTTCCGACAGTACCGTGTTGACGTCAGCTGACCGGGATTGCGCGAGCACCATACCTATAACGCTGTTCAGCTCGTCGGTCGTGCCATAGGCGGTGACTCGCAGACTGTCCTTGGCCACACGAGTGCCATCACCCAGGCCGGTATCGCCTTTATCGCCCGTTCGAGTATAAATTTTTGTGAGACGGTTTCCCAAATCAGTATCCGCTAGCTAAAGTCAGCCGTGAAACAGGCGTAGTCGTAACCCGGGAACTCCGATCTATGAGCAAATGGGAGTAGTGACGGGCAACGGGTAGCTCGCTATTGTGACAGAAACCATTGCGACTGGCACGATTTGCGGCTGACTATTTCAGCTTCGGCCCGGGCAATCAGTTAACGGCTCTTATGCGCAGATATCTGCAAAGCGACAGACACGCTGGCGCTGGTGTCTACCGCGGGTCTGTGCCAGGGGTCTGTGCCAGGGGTCTGTGCAACGTAACTTCGCAACCTGACGTGATATGGTGAATTGATCGTAAAAGTACATTCGACCCGGACTTATGCACCGCACTGTGCCTGCCTCCGCTTCAGCACATACTTTTACAGTTCAGGCACTGGAAAGGCACTATTCCTGAACATTGCTCTGATAGTGCTCAGGAGCATGACTCTGAAGAATTGCCGACGAGTACCAAAACCTGAACAATATGCCTGACAACCAGTCAAAAACTCACAGACACCGGGTTACAAACGTCAACGGATGCGCAATACATGCTAACAGTCAGTTGCGAGATGCAAAAGTTGCCCGTACAGGCGAGGAGTTTGCGAGCGTTAGTACAGCATCTCGACAAACGACAGCCTTGCACAAAGCGGGCTGCATTCAAGCGCGCTCAGCGGAATCTGTCTTCGTGACAATTAGCGCTCGAAAAACACAGACGCACCGCGTCGAGGCATTTATCTCACGCGCACTGTTGAGTATCGCGTTTGCACTCCCGCTTTGCTCAACGGGACAAGCGACAGATATCCCGCGAGATCCGGCGAATATTATAATGCCCGGGGCTGACGGCGCGCCGACCGGGCGGCTGATCGTCAAATATCGACAGCCTGATAGCGCACCCGGCTTTATCACCAAATCTGTCGGGCAATTCGACCGTGCAAAATGGCGGGCAAAAAAGGGCCTGCTGCTCAGTCGAGATCTGTCAGGCACGCAGGAACTGGTAACCCCGTATAGCAGGCCGGTTCAAACACCGCAAACACGTGTTCAGATCAGGGCGCGAGCAAATGCACAAGTCAGCGCTCAAATTCTTGTCGACGCTGGCGCTGACGGCAATCAGGCAGCGGAGGTAGAATTTGTCTCACCGGAATATATCCGCCAGCCGCTGGTGTTTCCCAACGACCCGCTGTTTCAGGGCAATCTGGTTCAGGGCAATCAATCCTATCTTTACGAAGGCACCTACAGTGCCCATGCGCCCGGCGCGTGGGACATCACCACCGGCAGTGAAACTTCAGTCATCGCTATTGTTGACACAGGTGTCCTGAACCACCCTGAACTTCAGGAGCGTTCTGTGCCTGGTATTGGCTACGACTTTGTGTCAGCCAACAATCCTGACGACTTTACCAATGCAAACGACGGCGACGGCCGCGACTCTGACCCTACCGACCCGGGTGACCACTGCCTCGGCCAGGCCAGCAGCTGGCACGGAACAGAGGTGGCCAGTGTGGCCGGTGCGCAAGCCAATGACGCGCAGGGCATTGCCGGAATAGACTGGAACGCGCGCCTGCTGCACGCACGAGCACTGGGCAGATGTGGCGGCACCGATGCAGATATTATCGACGCAGTACGCTGGAGCGCGGGTATCACGGTACCGGGCCTGCCCGTCAATGATAATCCGGCGCAGGTAGTCAACTTAAGTATTGGCGGTACCACCGAATGCACGCTCGCCTGGCAGGACGTGATAGATCAGCTGAACGAACTTAACGTGAACGTGGTGATCGCGGCCGGCAATGAAGCGATGAATGCGCTGCGTTCCGCACCTGCAAACTGTGCCAATGTCATTACCGTTGCATCGAGTGACATGAACGGCGAACTCGATAGTTTTTTCACCAACTACGGATTGAAAGTCACCGTCGGCGCTCCCGGCAGAGACATTCTGCTGGCAACCAACGAGGGTATTACTGACTACGTTGAAACTGGCAATACCTACGTAAAAGAAAGCGGCACCAGCCTGTCTGCCGCCATCGTCAGCGGCACTGTCAGCTTAATGCACAGCCTAAACCCGGACCTGACAAGCGCAGACGTACGGGCAATTTTGCAACACAGCGCCACACCATTTGGACAAACCGGAGAATGCAGCGGTTACTACTGCGGAGCCGGTGTACTGAACATGTCCCGCGCGCTGACCATGACTCGCGACAACAGCTACAACCCGGATCGCAACCAGGAACGAGACATCATCAATGCTCAAGTCAGCCCGTTACCGCTTGACGTAGAAACACAGAGCAGCCTGTTCGGTTACCGGGATATTCGCTACTACCAGATCGACGCCCCCACCGATGGCATGCTCACAATTAGCTCATCCTCAGAAGAGAACCTTTTCGGTTATTTGCTGGATGCACGATACGGCGTGCTTGCACTGGATGACGACAGCAGCGGCAACCGGCAATTTCGAGTGGCCAGTACGGTCACTGCAGGGCGCTATTACCTGGCGGTTGAGCGCAGCCGCAACCGCACGCAGGACGGCGAAAATACATTCTCTCTGTACGCAAACCTGGGCACCGACCAACCCGACCCGTTTAGTTTCGACGCGATCAGCAACGCACCTGGCAACTCCACCATCACCTCCAATACTGTCGAAATCAGCGGCCTCAGCGCCACAGCTCTGATGACAATCAGCGGCGGGTTTTATTCACTGAACGGGGGAGCACTCACATCCATTCAGGCATTGGTCAGCAACGGTGACCTGGTAACTCTGGCAGTCAAAACCGCTGGTGCCGGGCAATCGACCGCCGCCGCACAACTTTCGGTTGGCGCCTACAGCACTACCTTTGAAGTAACCACCAGTGACGAGCCAGTCAAGATTGATCGCACGGTTAAATCGAGAGGCGGGTGCTCACTGTCTGCAGATGGCACGGACCCTACCTTGCTGTTTTTGCTGTTAGCTCTGTCTATTGTTGTCAGCCGCCGCCCTGTGAAACAACCAGCGCGTTAGGCCCGACCGCCACACCGCGAGCGGTGCACTGTCGCGCAGCAACAAGCTGAATTTTGGGTTGCTCGCCCTGTTGCGGGCCGCTGTATTTCACCTAAAAGAATTCTAAACGTTTGAGTTTATTGTGTTTAAGAACTTTCGGGCATTTACAAATGTGAGTGACCCGGCTTGATCGACAACGAGACGAGAAACGCCATGTGTTTGCTTTTGCCGTTGATCTTGATCTAACCGCGGTCAAACTCAAAATGCCGCAGCCACCCCTGGGACTGATGCGGTTCGCGTAACTCCAACACCCTGCATCCGCTCGCAAAAGACTTTTTGCGTCGTTTTTGTTGCTTCGTTTTTGGTCTTTTCAAAAATGAAGACCCTCGGCAGGAATGTTTCACACACACTAAAATAGTCGAATAAGGGTTAGCCATCACCATGCAGCATTCACAGACCTCCACAGTGTTGCCGCCGATTTTTTGATAAAGTACCCGAATACTGATTTGCTGACTGGCTCAACGGAACAAGATGACAAGTAAATTCGCAGGCACCGACACTTACATTTCCACCGAAGACTTAACCCTCGCCGTAAACGCTGCAATCACGCTCGGCCGACCGCTTCTGATCAAAGGAGAACCCGGCACTGGCAAAACCCAGCTGGCAGAGGAAGTTGCGCGCGCCATAGAAGCACCACTGTACCGCTGGCACATCAAGTCGACCACCAAGGCACAACAGGGCTTGTACGAATACGATGCGGTATCACGCCTGCGAGATTCACAGCTCGGTGACGACAAGGTACATGACATATCAAACTACATTGTCAAAGGAAAAATGTGGGAAGCGTTTACCCATGATGAAACTGCTGTTCTGTTAATCGACGAAATAGACAAAGCCGATATCGAATTTCCAAATGACCTGCTGCTTGAGCTCGACAAGATGGAGTTTCATGTTTACGAAACCAAAGAAACCGTTGTAGCGAAGCACAGGCCACTGGTTATTATTACCAGCAACAACGAAAAGGAACTACCCGATGCCTTTTTGCGGCGTTGCTTCTTTCACTACATACGTTTCCCTGAAACAGAAACGATGACGCAGATCGTCGGTGTACATTACCCTGACTTAAAGAAAAATCTGCTGGATGCAGCGCTCAAGGTTTTCTTTGAAATACGTGATGTCCCTGGCCTGAAAAAGAAACCCTCCACCTCAGAACTCCTCGACTGGATAAAGCTATTACTGGCCGAAGACATTCCTGCCGATGAACTGCAATCTTCAGAGCCAAATTCTATTATTCCTAAACTGCACGGAGCGCTGTTGAAGAATGAACAGGACGTGCATCTGTTTGAACGGCTGGTATTTCTTAACCGACGCAAGCAGTAGTAACCATGCCCGTACCTATCCGTTCATTTATCCCCGCCCTAATTCAGGTGCCACTAACTAACAGTACATACCCATGTTAGTCGACCTGTTGTTTCGCCTGCGTAAAGCAAGTGTGCCGGTATCCATCACCGAGTATCTCGCTATGCTCGACGGACTAAACGCCGGTGTCACTAACTATAGCGTCGATGAGTTCTATCACTTTGCCCGACTGTGTCTGGTCAAAGATGAAAGACATTTTGATCGCTTTGACCAGGTATTCGGTGACTATGTCAATGGCATTCAAACCGCATTTGACAAAGTGATTGGAGATATCCCTGAAGAATGGCTGCGGCAGGAAGCTGAAAGACTGTTTAGCGAAGAGGAAAAAAGACAGATCGAGGAATTGGGCGGCTGGGAAGAAATAATGAAAACCCTGCAAAAACGCCTCGAAGAACAAAA
>CALGNZ010000014.1 GCA_937957915.1 uncultured Granulosicoccaceae bacterium
CACTTTGATTCGCCGCAGTTCAGGCAGGTGCTACAGCCATCCATCAATACGGTGGCGTCTACATTGCACTTGGTGCAGCGTGTCGCTGTTGATGGAAAGCCGGTATGTTCATCAAGGTCTTCTTTAGTGGCCTCGAGATACTCTTCTTTCTTCATCTCGATGTATTCAAGCTTTGCTGTGTCTTCGTCCTGACTCGGGTCGCGTAACATGCCAATGCCAATAAGATGCTCTTCTATTACATCTCCGATTTCGGCAACGAGAGATGGCATCAGTTTGCCTTTGTTCCAATAGCCACCTCTGGGGTCAAAAACCGAACGCAATTCTTCAACAAGAAAAGTCACATCACCACCTTTGCGGAACACCGCTGACATAATGCGAGTCAACGCTACTATCCACTGGAAGTGATCCATGTTTTTACTGTTTATGAACACTTCAAACGGTCGGCGAATTTCATGATTAGTGCCCTGATTGAGAACAATATCATTTATCGTTATGTACAGAGCATGGTCAGATACGTGCTCGGGCGTTCTTAATTTGTACGTGGATCCAATTAGCTTGTCCGGTCGCTGCAAGGCTTCGTGCATCTGAATTACTTCAGCGGCAGGCAGGCAGCCAGGTTCCAGGGTTGGATCCGGTTTGATGACATTGTAGCCAACAATTTTGTTATCTATTTTAGTCGTCATGGCAATAATCTATGTTCAATGATTCAATCGATCTTCGTCTATGAAGATCTTTAGTGGATCTGCCTGAGTGTTACTGACATTAAAAGTCAGCACAGGAAGCAGGTCACATTCTGTATATTTTCCACAAGGCAATTTGCCTCGTCGGGTATTTGCATCAGGTATATCCGTACAGCGCTTGCCACAGTGTTATGGATGCCGGCTCTACAGGCCCTTAAAGAGGCTTATCGAAGCGCAATGCCCTGAAGTGCAATACCTGAAGAGCAATGCCTTGAAGAGCAATGCCCTGAAGTGCATGGCGCCTGGTACAGCTGTACCAGGTGCCGCTTAGGTGGCTACCATCCCTTGGCAGGTATTTCAGAACTTACCGTAATAGCCCTCTTTGAGTGCGTCATAGAGGTTGGCCGCGGTATGGGTTTCTCCATCGTATTCGATTTCCTCATTGCCCTTGCACGAGATCGTGCTGCCGTCTGCAAGCGTAAACTGGTACGTCGTGTTCTCAAGATCAGATTCCTTAACAAGTACACCCTGAAATGCTTCTGGGTTATAGCGGAAAGTTGTACAGCCCTTTAGGCCTTGTTCATGTGCGTACAAATAAATATCTTTAAAACCGTCGTAGGGGAAATCGGTTGGTACATTTGCTGTTTTTGATATGGAAGAGTCAATCCACTTTTGCGCTGCTGCCTGCACATCGACGTGTTGGGTTGGTGTTACGTCTTCTGCAGAAATAAAATAGTCGGGTAGTTTCTGTGATTCGTCGTTGCTGTAGGGCATCGCCTCCGTGTTAACCAGTTCCCGGTAGGCCAGTAGTTCATAGGAAAATACATCGACTTTTTCTTTGGATTTTTTGCCTTCACGAATAACGTTGCGTGAATAGTGGTGTGCAAAACTGGGCTCGATACCGTTGCTTGCATTATTGGCCAGCGATAGAGAAATGGTGCCTGTGGGCGCTATAGATGTATGGTGAGTAAATCTGCAACCATGTTCTACTATATCGTTTGTAATCTCCTTATCGACAGATGCTATGCGCTGCATGTAGCGGCTGTATTTGCCCAGTAATATCTTTCCTTTTACCTTGTCACCTTCCTGGTAGCCATCTGTTGCCAGTTCCGGTCTTTTTCGAAGCATATCCTTTGTGATCGTGAATTCATCGTCCATGATTGGTGCCGCACCTTTTTCACGGGCGAGTTCGACGCCGGTTTTCCATCCGCTGATCGCCATTTCCCTGGTCACTTTTTCGGTGAAGTCCAGCGACTCCTGAGATCCATATTTCATTTGCATCATAGTGACTGCTGAGCCGAGTCCGAGGTAGCCCATGCCATGCCTGCGTTTGTACTGTATTTCCTCACGCTGCTTAAACAGTGGTAACCCGTTTATTTCAACTACGTTGTCCAGCATGCGGGTAAAGATAGAAACTGCCCGGCGATATCTGTCCCAGTCAAACTTTGCTTCATCGGTAAACGGATTATCTACAAAACGAGTCAGGTTTAGTGAGCCAAGCAAGCATGCTCCGTACGGTGGTAACGGTTGTTCACCACAGGGATTGGTTGCTCTGATATCTTCACAAAACCAGTTGTTGTTTTGATCATTGACTTTGTCAATCAGGATAAAACCGGGTTCGGCAAAGTCATAGGTTGATGCCATGATTGCATCCCACAGTCGTTTTGCCTTGACCACGCGATAAATTTTGCAGGCTGTTTGGCCAATGTCGTTTTGCACAAACCCTTCTTTGCTGGGCCAATCCAGCCAGATGACATGTTCGGGGTTTTCAATATCGACTTCGCCACTTTCTATTTCCTTGTTCTGAACAGGAAATGCAAGAATCCAGGATTCGTCGTTGCGCACAGCGTTGATGAAGTCTTCAGTGATCAGGAGTGACAGATTAAACTGCCTGAGTCTGCCGTCTTCTCGCTTTGCACGAATAAATTCGAATACGTCAGGGTGACGAACATCGAAGGTTGCCATTTGAGCGCCGCGTCTGCCGCCAGCAGACGAAACGGTGAAGCACATTTTGTCGTATATATCCATAAACGACAGCGGACCGGAAGTGTAGGCTCCCGCGCCTGACACGTATGCGCCTCTGGGTCTCAGTGTCGAAAAGTCATATCCAATGCCACACCCTGCTTTCAGGGTGAGGCCAGCCTCATGAACCTTGCCGAGAATATCGTCCATTGAGTCACCGACGGTACCGGACACGGTGCAGTTAATTGTTGAAGTGGCTGGTTTGTGCTCGCGCGCACCTGCATTGGAAATGATTCGCCCGGCAGGGATTGCACCTTGCCGGAGCACCCATAAAAATTTTTCATACCACAGAGATTTCTTTTCCTCTGATTCCTCAACATCTGCCAGCGCTTTGGCAACTCGTTTATAAGTGCCATCCAGATCCACATCGACATTTTCGCCTTCCCGGCTTTTCAGTCGATATTTCTTCTCCCAGATATCCAGCGATGCTTCCTGAAGAGCGATTTCAGAATCTGAGTCCTGCTGCAATTTGCTCTCGATTTTACTTTCTATGGCGACGACTTTGGTCATTCCGGCGATTGGCTCCGTGTATTGCTATACGCTTTTCAAAGCGCTGATTATCTTATTGTACGCCTGCCGACTTCCGTTACTCATAATGCGTGTTCATGAAGTGGACTCATGAAGCATTTTCAAGAAGGACAGTCATGAAGATTATTGTTCTAATGCATCGCGGATTTATCAATCCCGCTGCAATGACCAAATTGCATCTATTGGCAGTAGCGATTTGCCACATATTGTATCGAGAAAACTGCTGGCCACAACATATTGTGGTAGTTTGGTAATTCAGAGGAGGTACAGCTGACTCGGTAGTAAAGCGGGAATGGTAGTTGGGAGACCTTCCATGGGTCAAGTGATGACCACAACAAAATGACGATTGTAATATTCAAACCACCATATGATGTGATTTGCCTGTCCAAAGGCTGGTAGTTAGCTGTTGATAACCTGTGTGTATAAATCATTTCGCCCGGATGGCCAAATAGTCAGGTGGGCACGGTTAGGGTTTTGCTGGCGAAAGTGGCTGAGTGCAGGGCGTTGAGATGGTAAATTTGTGGCATTTACGCCACGCCAACAACACGCGAAATGGCGTGTGTGCCTACAAAAGAAATATCGTGGCCAGCCCAAGAAATGCCATTAGTCCGACCACATCGGTGATCGTGGTCAGTATTACCCCGCCAGCGAGTGCGGGGTCGATGTTGAAACGATTAAGAAAAACCGGGATCAGGACACCCGCAAGCGCTGCGACTGACATGTTCACGATCAGCGCGGTACCGATGATAATGCCGACTTTGCTGTCGCCAAACCAGACGTAGGCGATAATGGCTACCACTACTGCCCACAGCAGTCCGTTAAGCAGGCCAACAATGGCCTCCTTGGTCAGCATCCAGCGCGTGTTACCAGCACCAATCTGACCCAGTGCCTGTCCTCTGATGACCAGCGTCAGCGTCTGCGAACCTGCAATGCCTCCCATGCTTGGCACAATCGTCATCAGGATCGCAAGGGTGACTATCTGATCGAGGGTATCGGCGAACCGACTGGCTACCCAGGATGCGAGGAATGCCGTTGCGAGGTTTATTCCGAGCCAGATCCAGCGTCTGCGAATGCTCCTGACAACCGGTGAAAAGAAGTCGTCTTCCTGGCTAAGGCCTGCCATGCTCATCACTGTCTGTTCTGCATCTTCGCGGATAACATCGACAACATCATCAATGGTGATGCGACCGAGCAGCCGATTGTTTTCATCGACCACCGGCGCGGAGATCAGGTCATGATCTTCAAACAGGCGGGCTACGTTGATATCACTTTCATAAACATTAATGACGTCTACGTCAGTGCGCATGACGTTTGCCACCTGGGTTTCAGGGGGCCGGGTCAGCAGTATGCGAACAGGCAGGACACCCTGGTAGAATCCAAATCTGTCGATGATGATGATGCGGTCGGTGTGGCGCGGGATGTTGCCTTTTGTGCGAAGAAACCTGAGTACGACATCCAATGTGACATCTGCGCGTACGGTAATGGCATTCAGATCCATCAAGCCGCCAGCACTGTCTTCAGGGTAGGAGAGTACAGATTCAAGACGCCCGCGATACTGGTTGTCCATCCCCTGCAGTACTTCTTTGGTCACGGTGTCGGGCAGGGACTGTACAAAATCCGCCAGATCATCAATGTCCAGGTTCGCAGAGATTGCTACCAGCTCTGCGGTGTCCATATTTTTTATCAGGGATTCACGAACCTCGTCGCCGACCTCAAGCAGAATTTCCCCTTCGTCCTTAAGCTCAATAAAGTTCCAGAGCAACGTTCTTTTTGAGGTTGGCAAAGACTCAAGCATGTCGGCAACCTCGGCAGGTTGCAGAGCCTGCAGCAGGCTGCGAGCGGTGATAAAGCTGCCACTGTTCAGAATTTCAGCGACCGCGTTTTGTCGGTCAGTGTTGATTTTGTCTACTGAATCAGGCATGAGGCTTTGCTTTGCACGCGGTAGATTTCCGGATGGCGAGAGTGCGTTACAACAAGGGCATTAGCTGGTACTGGGTAATTGGTACCCTGACACCAGCGGTGACACATGGCTATGCGTTTAGTCGCTCGAGCATGGCGCTCTGTTTTTCCTTGTCACTGTACTGCAGAAAACCAAGGGCACGTCGTCGAACGGAACGGATATTGGTGCTTCGCAACACCTTCTTGATTTCCAGAATCGAGTTTGGAGGCATGCTGAACTCGCGCAGTCCCAGACCCAAAAGCAGCCTTGTATATTCGCTGTTGCCAGCCATTTCGCCGCACATTGTGACCGGTATTTTCTTTTTACTACCAGCGTCTATTACGTTTTTGATTAACGATAAAACACCAGGATTAAGTGGGTCGTACAAGTAGTTTACCTGATCGTCGATACGGTCTATGGCTAACGTATACTGAATCAGATCATTGGTTCCGATCGATAGGAAATTCAGGTGTTCGGCAAAGTGCGCAGCTGATATGGCGGCCGCGGGTACCTCGATCATTCCACCTATCGGAATTTTTTCATCAAAGGCGATATTCTTACTGCGCAATGAATCTTTTGTGGTTTCAAGTAACTCGATGGCCTGCAATAATTCCGTGACTGTAGTCAGCATCGGAAACATTATTTTTATCGGGCCTTTGGCGGATGCTCGCAGGATGGCACGCAGTTGGGGTACAAACAGCGATGGATCGCTCAGGCACAAACGAATGCCTCGTAAGCCCATAGCCGGGTTATGGGCCAGCGGTCCTGTTGAGACTGTTTCAACTTCTTTGTCTGATCCGAAGTCTACTGTTCGAATGGTCAGTGGTGCACCGCGCAGTGCTCTGACAACCTTCATATAGGTTCGAAAGTGTTCATCTTCGTCAGGTACGTCAGTGCGTCCCATGTAGAGGAATTCTGTTCGATACAGGCCCACGCCAGCGGCGTTGACTTTGCGCAGCAGTTTCAGGTCATCTTCGATTTCGATGTTAGCCAGCAGGGTGATTCTCTCGCCACTGCGGGCGCGCGACTTGGCGTCGGTCAGTTTTACCAGATCGCGCGCGACACGTTTGATATCGCGCTGCCGCTTCTGGAAATGCTCGATCAAAAAATCGTCGGGCTCAGCCAGGGCCATACCGCTGCTGCCGTCGACCACCAGGTTTTCACCAGTATTCAGATAGCGTCGTGCATCACCTAAACCGACAATAGCGGGTATGTTAAGGCTGCGAGCAAGTATCGCTGTGTGCGATAACGGACCGCCCATCTCAGTCACAAAGCCTGCAACG
Source organism: uncultured Granulosicoccaceae bacterium (assembly GCA_937957915.1). Taxonomy (GTDB): domain Bacteria; phylum Pseudomonadota; class Gammaproteobacteria; order Granulosicoccales; family Granulosicoccaceae. The sequence continues at coordinate 6,453 of CALGNZ010000014.1, forward strand.
CCATCGTTTTGCATATGGATTGTGTCGGCAGGGGTTAGGTCATCGGCAACAACAATCTGGCCCTTCCAGTTGTGGTGTTCATCAATGCTCTGATTGGCCAATGCCTGGAGTACACGCCCGAAAACATGGTTTACATCGTCGCTGCGCGTGGCGATGTACGGATCATCCATTGATTCAAAAACTTTGACGATCGCATCGCGCTGCTGTTTGATCGCCCACTCGGCATTGCAACGCAACTGTTTTATGAGTTCGATCGGCGTTGCTGACAGCATTGCATCGTCGAGCATTAACAGATGAGTTTCTATAAATGCGCTGATGTCATCGGGTGAGTCATTCGGTATGTCGCGCTTTACTTTTTCCAGTTGCTTTCGCGCTTTGCTGTGCGCAGACTTGAATCGTCGGACTTCTGCAGAAACACTTTTTTTATCAACAGATCGTTCGATAATTTCGGGCTGATTTCGGTGTAATATAAACACCGGGCCAATGGCAATCCCGCGGGATACACCCATGCCATTGAGGAGAAGTGCCACTTACTCGCCCTCACCAAATTTGTCGTTGATTAGTGACTCTACCGCCAGCATAGCCTCTTCCTCGTCTGCTCCGTCGCAATAAATAGTGACCTGGTGTCCTCGGCCAGCGGCGAGCATCATCACACCCATAATACTCTTTGCGTTGACGCGTTGGTCTTCTTTGGCAATTTCAATACTGCTTGAGAATCCACTGGCGAGTTTTACCAGTTTTGCTGCCGCTCTGGCGTGCAACCCGAGTTTGTTGACGATTTCGAGATTCTTTTCGAGCACTTGAGTACCCTTGTTGTCGTGTTTCGCCGCTGTTATTAAGCGAGCGACGTGGCGGATGACAGGGTAAGTTGTCGGTCCACCAAAAGGTTCGCTACTGAGCTGAGGGTTGAGCTAAGCCTTTCGTCGATATTTTTTTTTACTAAAGTCTGTGCGCCGTAGCAGATTTCTATTTACAGTGAAAATGTACAAGCAGGAGCGGCTATTTAATCAATATCTCGGTGCTTGACCGAGATATGATCAATTTTTTTACTGAGTTTTTCCATTACGCTTTCTGTTACAAAGACCGAACGGTGTCGTCCACCGGTACAACCAATCGATACCGTTAGGTAGGATCGATTTTCGTCTTCGAATACCGTGGTCCAGACCAGAAAGAAGTCGCTGATCTGGTCGACCATCTGTCTGACCAGTTTTTGCTCGCTCAGGAAATCGGCAACCGGTTTGTCAAGGCCGGTCATGGGTCTCAGATGGGGAGACCAATAAGGGTTAGGCAGGCATCGAACGTCGAAAATGAAGTCTGTGCCATGCGGGGTGCCGTGCTTGAACCCAAAGGATTGCAACAGCACATTCATCGGTGTTCTGTTTTGTCCAATGACCCGTGAGCGGATAACTTCGCGCAGCTGATGTAAGTTGAGGTTGGTGGTATCTATCGCCACATCCGAGATTTGCTCAATAAAGCCCAGTATTGCACGTTCGGTGTCTATGGCCGCTCCCAGCGGGGCGCCGTGTTTAGATAACGGGTGCTTGCGGCGAGTTTCACTGAATCGGGTAATCAGCACATCAGTGTGTGCATCCAAAAATAATACTGTCGCCTCTACCCCAAGTGACCGCACCTGGGTAATGATGGATTCAAACAGCTTTAGATACTCAATTTCACCACGCGCATCGACACCCACTGCGACTCTGTCGTAGCTTATGGAGTTGGCTGTCATTTTTCGTGCAAGATCGACGAGCATACTGGTTGGAAGGTTGTCTACGCAGTAGTAGCCTTCGTCTTCGAGGGTATGCAATGCGACACTCTTACCAGCGCCTGAAAGTCCACTTACTATGATCAGTTGCATAAGTCTATTGCCATATTGGCGTTGCAGTTGGATGCTCTTTGTGCACTTCCAGCTGTGTGGTTTGGCAGCGCCCCGGCTATCGTATCGCGCGTATCTGACGCACGCTCGATCTGAGGCGCTGGTGTTTTCACCACGGCGTTGGTGAGTCGCCCACTAGCGACGAGAGGTGTTGGTCGAGTGGACAATAGTTACTGAATTTTTTTACTCAATATCTCATACGCAAACTGTAGCACAGAGGTTTATTTATCACTGTCTGTATTCAGATCGTCGGCTTTTGTCATCGCGGCCAGAAGATCTTTAATATTAGTGGTTTCACGCACAGCTGTGCGATTTTGTTGTTCATTAAAAAACTTTGCCAATGTTGCGAGAATGGCGAGATGTTCCTGGGTTTTATCTTCAGGCATTAACAGGCCGAATACGATATCTACAGGAATATCATCGGCTGCGTCGAAGTCAACCGGTTTGTCGAGGGTGATTAGAGCCGCAATTGGCTCGTCCACAAACGGGACGCGTCCGTGCGGAATTGCTATGCCATTGCCCATACCGGTGCAACCGAGCTTCTCTCGTGCCGCCAGAGCATCCATTACGTCCATATCGACTTCTGTTTCGTCTGCGTTCATGCCAATGCCGGATTCCAGCAGGGCAGCAATTTGCTGCAGACTTTTCTTTTTGCTTGTAATTGAAGCGCCGCAGCACACACGTGACTCTGCAAGCAAGCTGCTGATTGGAAACTGACTCATCAGTTTTAATATTCTGCTAGGTGTGCTGTGGCTGACACCAGCCTGAAGCTGGCTGGTGTCAGATCAGTTAAAATGAAAGTAGGGGATTGTGCAACCATAATTCGAAACAAGCGATCTGCGGTGGCAATATACTACTCATCTGTGTCTAAATCGCCACTTATATCAAGCTTGTCCTTCTCTTTACGGTGATGATCTTTTGCTTTTTCTTTGTGCTTGATGAGCTGTCGATCCAGTTTATCGGTCAGCAGGTCAATGGCGGCGTACATATCGGCATCTATCGTATCTGCGAATAGCTGAGCGCCTTTTACATTTACCGTCGCTTCAGCTTTTTTTCTGAGTTTTTCTACTGTCAGGATGACATGCACGTCAGTTACCGCATCTGAGTGCCTCTCAAGTCGATCCATTTTTGACGTAACATAGTGGCGCAGTGAGTCTGTGACGTCTACGTGGTGTCCAGTGACAGTAAGATTCATATTGTTCTCTCTCCTTCATATTGTGGACCAGCGTATGTTAACCAGGCAGGGCTCGCAAGGGAGTTTTTCCGATGTTGCGCCACCGCACTGGAGACATGCCCTGAGTCATAGTGTAGTTGTTTTAAGATAGAGTATTGAGATGTGTGCCGCTGGAGGATATTTCTGGCAGCGGTTCTGGCTGGATCGATACTTTTGGCAGTGCAAGTGACAGAAAATAGTCGTACAGGCCGGCTGGTGGCCGCGTTGATATCGCCATGGTGCCAGCAATCGGGATTGTTGGCAGGCAAATTAGAGAAACCAGCCTGAGTGAGCCTCAGGCTGGTGTAGTCAGAGCGGGTAGTTTGGTGGAATTTGCCTTTCGGGCTCCAATCGAACTTGCTCCAGGCGCCTATGCTTTTGGCTACCGGGCTTTCAGCACCGTGGTTTTTAGAGCCAGGGTTTTTAGAACCGTGGTTTTTAGAGCCGGGGCTTTTGGCAATTGAGCTTTTGGCAAGTGAACTCGTGGCAATGGTGCTCATAGCGTCTGCGCTGGCTGCAGCAGCGCCACAAGCAACTGTAATACTGTCGTCAGCGTCAGTTAAGTCGCTTTCTCTCGTTTGACGGTGGTATTGACATTGACTCTCGATATTTGGCAACGGTTCGTCTTGCAACCTGTATCCCAGACGCTACCAGTGTACTTGCTATTTTGCTGTCGCTCAAAGGTTTTCCCGGATCTTCTTTGGCGATGAATTTCCGAATCATGGCGCGGATGGCAGTAGCGGAACACTCTCCACCATCAGATGTTGATACATGACTGGAGAAAAAGTACTTGAATTCGAATATTCCACGAGGCGTATGAATATATTTTTGCGTTGTTACTCGAGAGATGGTCGATTCGTGCAGTTCCAGATGCTCGGCGATATCCCTGAGCACCAGTGGGCGCATCGCTTCGTCACCATATTCGAGAAACCCGCGCTGCCGTTCAACAATAGCAGTCCCGACTCGAAGTAATGTCTCATTGCGACTTTGCAGACTTTTGATGAACCAGCGGGCTTCCTGCAGCTGATTGCGCATGTAGTTGTTGTCATCACTTTTGTCTGCACGTTTTACCAGACCGGCATACATTGAGTTGACGGCAAGTCGAGGTGCGATGTCTGGATTCAGCTCTACTCGCCACACGCCCTTAATTTTTTTGACAAATACATCTGGAACTATGTATTGCGGTTTGTTCGAAACCACTTGTGAGCCAGGTCTGGGTGTCAGGCTTTGAATGGTTTGAATGGACTGCTGCAACTGTGCGTCGTTAATTTTCAGCTGACGCTTTATCTTGGTGAAATCTCTCGCTGCCAACATTTGCAAATGATCACCGATCAATTGTTTGCAGACATCAATGTGGGGAGACTGATCCATCTCGTGAAGCTGAATTAGCATGCACTCTCGTGTGTCACGTGATCCGCAGCCGATTGGATCGAGTTGCTGAATCAATCGCAGCATGGCTTCGATTTCTTCTACTTTACAGAAGTCTTCTGGATCTTCGTAGTTGCCATTAACAGCTTCAAGAATCTCTTCAATGTCGTCTTCAAGGTAACCATTGTCATCGATGCAGTTGACGACTGTCGCGGCGATGACCTGATCAGGCTCTGATAAGGATCGCAAGCGAAGCTGCTCGAGCAAATGATCCTGGAGATTACCTGTGCCGGCGCTGGTGTATTCTGTGAAATCTCGCTGATTTTCTTCGCCAGACTGCATCGAGCCACTGCCATAGGCGGGCTCGTATATATCTTCCCACGCGCTGTCTACTGGTAATTCGTTGGGAATGTCAGGTGTTGCATCATTGATTTCTACGCTTGATGAGAGATCGTCCAGATCGTCCATTCCGTCGAAGCCATCATCGGTGTTTTCTGACTTGCTCTCGCTTTCTTTTGCCTCCTTTTCATTGTCACTGCGCATTTTTGCATTTTCTTTGTCCGGATTATCTTCGCCTTCCTCCTGCACCTCGAGCATAGGATTGCTTTCAAGCGCCTGCTGGATCTCGGTTTGCAATTCCAGAGTCGACAACTGAAGCAGTTTAATAGCCTGTTGCAGCTGTGGCGTCATAGCCAGCTGCTGGCCAATTTTCATCTGAAGCGAGTGTTTCATTTCTTGTGCGTTTAACCCATTTCTATTGCTGGCGGACGGCCTGCGATGCAAAATAAGATAATCCCTTACAGCCGGGTATCAGATGAAACTAATGCAGTACGCACCCGCCATTCCTCGACAGAATTGCCAGACATATCGACTAACTCCGCAATCCTGATAGGCAGGGGCCGTTTAAGTGTTGCTGTTACCACTATCGAGCTCTAACCGGGCTTTTCGATAGTGCCACATCCTCAAAGTATGGTTCATATGCGTGGGTCTGCAATGCAAAATGAATAATATTTCCTGCCTGTGAGCGGCGTCACGGGTGCTTTGCAAAAACGGTAGGGAAGTTGCAGAGACGCCGCATTTTTTTATCTGTCCGATGCTTTGACGGAATCAACGATGCTGTGCCAGTGACTTGTCTGATTCATGACTGAATGATGGCGCAAATTGTGGTTTGGCTGGCGCCTAAAGCGTGAATTCTTCTCCCAGATAGACTTCTCGTACTTGTTTGTTCTGCAGGATCTGATCGGCATTGCCCTGTGCTATTACACCGCCGCCGCTCAGGATGTACGCACGCTCGCAAATTCCCAACGTCTCGCGCACATTGTGATCGGTAATTAGCACGCCTATCCCTCGTTGCTGCAGGTGCTTAATAATGCGCTGTATGTCAATAACCGAGATTGGATCGACGCCGGCAAATGGTTCATCCAGTAAAATAAAAGAAGGGTTTGCTGCAAGCGCTCTGGCGATCTCGACTCGTCTTCTCTCGCCACCGGAGAGGCTCATACCGGCGCTGTCCCGTATGTGTGTGATTTGTAGTTCTTCAAGCAGACCTTCCAGTACATCGCGGTGATCGCGTTTGTGCAGATCTGCACGATACTGCAAGATTGATCGAATATTATCCTCGACACTGAGTTTGCGAAAAACAGATGCCTCTTGCGGTAAGTAACCAACGCCGAGTCGAGCGCGCGAGTGCATTGGATGTTGGGTTATATCCCGCCCGTCCAGGGTAATTCTGCCTGCGTCCGGTTTAACTAATCCGACTACAATGTAAAAGCAGGTTGTTTTGCCTGCACCGTTGGGTCCGAGCAAACCAACAACTTCCCCTTCATTAACTTCCAGTGTGACGCCGGTTAAGATCTCTCGTTTGCTATACGACTTTCGGATGTCTTCCGCCTGCAGAGTTGTCATTACGCAAGCCTCAACGTTTTATCTGCGTAGGTTGCAACACAATATTGACCCGGCCCTTCTTGTCGCCAGACGCCTTGAATGTAAGATCCGACATGTTATACATAATTGAACTGCCACTGAGTTTTTGCCCGGGTCGCTCAAACTTTGCATCTCCTGTGAAGGTGATTTGTGTTGTTTGCATGTTGTATTCGATGCGATTGCTTTGACCTTTCATGATAGCGCCGGTATCGGTTTGCTGTTGAAAGCGAATCGGATTTCCTTTGCCGACTATTCGAAACAGTGCACCATCCTTCAGTTCGATTTGAATACTGTCCGCCTTCACTTTGAGAGATCCCTGGGTAATTTCAACATTGCCTTTTAACGACTGGATGCCTGCTTTTTCGTCAAAGTCAGATTGATCTGCCTGTACATTGATCGCCTTGCCGGCATCACTATTCGTGTTCGCCAGAGCAGGGTTGGTATTTGCGGCTGCGATAAAAAGCAATAGTCCGAAAGCCAGTACCCGTGAGGGTATACGCCGCAGCATTTGCAATGTGGCTGGTCTAGGTGTCAGCCTTTGTGGCTTAGCGCTGTAGCGCACCGAGACGTTTGCTGACGCTTTGTTACTTCTGCAAAAGGTATTCGGCATCCAGGCCGGCATCAAAGAGAAGCTTGCTATCATTTATATCTGCTCGCATTTGGTTTGCGTTCAGAGACCAGTGTTCAGATTTTATGGTCACCGGGTCGTCTGTTGAGATTGTCTGTCTGGCTGTATCAATTTTTACCGATGCGCTTGAAATTTCGACTGAGGCCTTGTCGATGCTGCGCGCAAGAGCCGGATCAAGATCAGATGGCAGGCTCGGAAATTGAGCAAGTCGCACCGCACCGAAAAGTGCCAGTTGACGAAAGTCCGGTGAAATATCCCCGTGCTGCGCGCTACCCTGCCAATGTGTCTGATTGGCACCAAAAACCTTAACCAAAGGTTGCGCTATCGACGAACTGCCGTCGTTACTGTGGTGAGAGAGCGATTGTCCGCTCAACTGGTACACCTGGCCTGCTGCGTTGTCTACATTCACAATCCTGAAATCCTGCAAATAATAGTCAGTTTCGGTTTCAGCCATCTGCAATGTGCTGTCGGCGCTCTCGCCGGAGGAGGGGGTGTTTTCCATCCACTGCCAGGACCATACGGTAAAAACCAGTAGCGCAAATATCCAAAGTGAACGTCCTAGAGTCTTGGGCATGGGGCTACTTCATATAGCGGCTGACCGCTTGTCCATAGAGGCCTTTTGCTTTTAACAACAACTCACACGCCTCTCTGGCGGCGCCATGCCCGCCTTGTCGAGTGCTGGTCCAGTGTGATATTGCGCTAATTTCGTCGCAGGCATCAGGTACAGTCAGTGCCAGCCCTACGCGCTTCATTACCGGAAGATCAATGATGTCGTCACCCATGTAGGCAAACTCTGCCGCTGGCAACTCGAGCTTCTCGCAAAGCGCTTCGAAGGCGCCCAGTTTGTCTTTCTGGCCCTGATAGACGTGCTCTATTTGCAGCTCACGACAACGATGCGCAACCACATCTGATGTTCTGCCGGTAATAATGGCTATCTCTACGCCGGCGTCGGCGAGCATTCGCATCCCGAGGCCGTCAGTGGCGTGAAAACGTTTGATTTCCTGTCCGTCATCACTGCGGTACAGACCGCCGTCAGTAAGAACACCATCAACATCAAAAATAATCGCATTAACCGAGCTCGCTCGATGCGCTGCACTAACCATGGAATGGCCTCAACAAATAGGTGTTCAAACGACGCCGGCACGAAACAGCGAGTGCAGGTTTAATGCGCCACATACCCTGCTGTTTTCGTCCAGCACCGGCAGCGCGTAGATTTGATACTGTTCCATCTTCCTCAGCGCGTCCACAGCGAGATTATTAAGGCTGATGCTCTGGCCGCCAGGTGTCATTACCTGCGAGATGGTGGTTGAACCCAGATCAGGATCGCTCTCCAGCGCACGGCGCAGATCGCCATCTGAGAAGACACCAACCAGTGCCTGTTGCTCATCGACAATCACCAGGAAGCCAAGTTTGCCTGTGTTCATCACGTAAAGCGCGTTTTTCAGCGTTTCGTCACGATGCACCTGTGGAACATCCGGGCCGGACACCATGACGTCGGCAACATGCAGGAGTAATCGTTTGCCCAGCGCGCCGGCTGGATGGGTCAGGGCAAAGTCATCGGCGCTGAAGCCTCGCTTTTGCAGAATAGCAATTGCCATTGCATCACCCATCGCCAGGGTGGCTGTCGTGCTTGACGTTGGAGCGAGCCCCAGAGGACAGGCCTCAACGTCGACAGATACATCCACATTAAAGGTGGCCGCTGTTGCCAGTGTTGATAGTGCGTTGCCGGTTAAAGTAATGAGGGTATTGCCCATATGGCGCATTGTCGGCAGCATGTTTTTGAGTTCGTCTGATTCACCACTGTACGAGATGGCGATTACCACGTCATCGTGTCGAATCATGCCCAGATCACCATGGCTGGCTTCTGCTGCATGAACGAAAAATGCTGCCGTACCTGTGCTCGCCAAAGTCGCAGCAATTTTGTTCGCAATATGACCGGATTTGCCAATGCCACACACGACAACGCGGCCCTTACAAGCCAGTATGGCATTGCAGGCTTCGACAAACGACTGATCGATTCGATCGCGCAGTGCCAGTACAGCATTGCCTTCTTTGGTGAGGACGTCGCAAGCGAGCGCACGAATATCCGGATCGCTGCCGGTATTGGATTGCAGGGAAGTCGTCAGCAGTTCAGCGACTGTTGTTTCCGTTGATTGATCAGGGTCTTTCAATGGTGGGCCGCACAAGTTAGGAAATGGGTGGGTGTGAAAGTATTGTCCTCTAGTTCGACCAGCTAATCTATTTCGTGTTATTCATCCGCCGCTCAGTTCATCCAACTCCTCAAGGTCGCTCAATTCCTCCAGCTCATCCAGCTCATTCAATTCGTCGAGCTCATCCAGTTCATCGAGTTCATCGAGTTCATCGAGCTCATCGAGATCGTCCAGTTCGCGGTCATCAGGCTGGCCTGTTGCCGCGGGTAAGCGACCGTCTCGTACCTGTTGACGGCTCCAGTTTAAGTAGTTTTCGCGAACAAACAGATACGGATCGAGAGACGCTGTGTCCAGTATGGAGGATGCTGCGAGTAGCCTGGAGCGTGCGTTAACCACATTCAGAGTGACGAGCTTGCCACGCACGGAGCTGGAAACCTCAGAGGAGTTTAGTGGTTCGATTTGGCTGTCACCAAACAAACCAACGGTACTACGCACCGTTTGCGGCCCAAAGAACGGCAGCACCAGATAGGGGCCTTCAGGGACGCCCCAGACTCCGAGCGTTTGGCCGAAATCTTCGTTGTGCCGCTCCAGGTTCATCGAGGTTGCAATGTCCATGATGCCGCCCAGCCCGATGACCGTGTTTACCGCAACCCTGGCGCTGTCGAGCAACGCCTGCTCGAACTTTCCCTGTAGCAACGCGTTTGCGGCGACACTGACATCGCCAATATTGCCGAAAAAATTGTTAACCCCGGTGCGAACTGCTGAAGGAGTTGCTTTTCGGTACGCTTTGGCAACAGGTTTCAGGGCGTAACGATCAACTTTATCGTTGAAATTAAATATTGCTCGATTGACCGGCTCGAGTGGATCGGGTGTGACATCCTGCTGTTGTGGTGCGGATGCGCACGCGCTCAGCAATTGCGCTGCGGTAATCAGCAGGCAACACAAAAGCCTCCGAAACGTCAATATTGTCAGGACCATCGTGTTATTTCTGCGTTGTACGGTCCGCGCACTGCGTATTCGCATAGTTCTTGTCCATCGCCCTTCTAACGATTTTGTGTACAAACCGACGAAATCCAGTGTAGAACATTAGCATTTGACTGCAAATACTGCAGCTCTTCTGCGTTACGAGTTCAGACAGAAGTTTCCGTCCGAATGTGTATGTTTACGTTCTGACTGGAATGGAGCTGGTTTGAACGATGCCTCATTTTTGTTTGCAAAACAAAAATGACGCGGCAAAATGTCGAATAGTCAGAGTTTCTATGTACGTCTCTGGCAGGATCGGTCAGGCAGATTTTTTCCGGTGCTGTCGGGTGTTCAGGCGTGATCTGGTTCGGTTGTGGTTTACTGTGGCAATTGCAGAATTAAACGATTTCGAGGCGGTGCTGGTCGGTGTTGTTGAAAAACAGAACGGTGGCGCCAAATTACAGTTTCAGGTGGTACAGGGAGCGGGTGACTGTTGTCCCTGAGTGGTTCTTCACTCTTGAAGCACACCACCGATCAACCAGAAAAGCCACGCTTTGAGGCAGGATTTGAACATGAAAACAGTGCGCAAGTGGATTTCAGTATTTTTCGTTGTTGCTGTTTGGGGCGGCGCGCCTTTGGTGGTGACCGCGCACCCCGCTCAGGATTTGGTTAGGCAACTCACTGATGAGTTGATCTCGGCGCTCGACAATCCAAAAGCAAAAGAGGACCCTGCATTCGTGCGCGAATCTCTTGATCGCAGCGTGCTGCCTCACCTTGATTTTAACGTGATGACAATAAAATCAGTCGGAAAGAAAAACTGGCTTGAGGCGAGTGATGAGCAGCGCAGTGCTCTGGTTACTGAATTTCGCGAATTTTTGTTGAATGCTTACACTAAAACATTGGATGAATATTCTGGACAAAAGATGGAGTTTTTGCCATTCAGTGAAGGTAAGACTGACAAGCTGGCGGTAGTAAAAACCTTGTTGAAAGATTCTGATGCAGGTTCATCAATACCAATCGACTACAAACTCCGTAAAAAGGATTCCTGGCTCATTTACGATATTGCAGTCCACAACTCGAGCCTGGTACTTAACTACAAGTCCGAGTTTGGAAGCGAAATCAAAAAGGGTGGTATTGACGGGCTGATCAAGGCCTTGCGCCAGAAAAACAACGCTGGCTGATTTTCAATGTGCGGTCTTTCACCTTCGACTTGGGTGAAAGACACAGTTCCGGTATGATTCGCCGCTGGAGCCACCGCTCCTGGCGACCATCAAGTGCGATTCTCGCAGCCGATATCAAGTTGCCAACACTGCAGACCCATGTCTGCCCCGAAAATGCGCAGAATGCGGGCGCTTGTCAATAGCGTCATTACTGCCTCACCTCTTCTGTTGGTATCACAAATAACATGGATAAACTGATCATAAGTGGTGGTGCACCACTGAGTGGATCTGTGCAAATCTCCGGTGCCAAAAATGCCGTTCTTCCAATCCTGGTGGCCACTTTGCTGTGTGAAGAGGCGGTAACACTGGAGAACGTTCCGCACCTCAATGATGTAACCACGACGATGACCTTGCTTGGGCGCATGGGCGTGCGGCTGACACTCGGCGACAAAATGCAAATCGAAGCTGATGCGTCGGGAGTGGACAATTGTGTGGCTGACTATGAGTTAGTTAAAACCATGCGCGCATCCATTCTTGTGCTGGGGCCGTTGTTGTCACGATTCGGGGTTGCCGAGGTTTCGTTGCCGGGAGGTTGTGCTATTGGTGCACGGCCGGTAGATCTGCATATTAATGGCCTGCGCGCAATGGGCGCTGAAATAGAGCTTGATGGCGGTTATATCAAAGCGCGTTGTAAGAAGCTCAAAGGAACCGTGATAAATTTCGATACGGTTACCGTGACTGGCACCGAGAATCTGCTGATGGCGGCGACTTTGGCAGAAGGGCAGACAGTACTGGAAAACGCTGCACGCGAACCCGAAGTGGTAGATCTGGCGAACTTCCTGATCGCGATGGGAGCTGATATAACCGGTGCGGGCAGCGACAGGATTGTCATCAATGGTGTTGATCGTCTTACCGGTTGCCATCATCGAGTGGTTCCTGATCGCATTGAAACCGGCACCTTTCTAGTGGCCGCTTTGGTTAGCGGTGGCAACATGACGGTTAAGGATGCGCGACCTGACACGCTGGATGCAGTGCTGCACAAGCTAGATGAAGCGGGTGCTGATCTGGTCATCGAGGAAAATCAAATTTCGATATCCAGCCGCTTTGAGCGCCCGCGGGCGGTCGATATCCGCACTGCGCCCTATCCTGCATTTCCAACGGATATGCAGGCGCAGTTTACCCTGCTGAACTCGGTAGCTGAAGGTGCCGCGACAATTACCGAAACGATCTTCGAGAATCGTTTTATGCATGTGCAGGAATTGCATCGCATGGGTGCGGATCTGCGTGTTAGCGGAAATTCCGTATTTTCACGTGGCGTTGACGTGCTGAAAGGCGCGCCGGTCATGGCGACAGATCTCCGTGCGTCAGCCAGTTTGATCATCGCCGGGCTCATTGCGGAAGGCGAGACAGAACTGCAACGGGTCTATCACATAGATCGTGGTTACGAGCGCATAGAAGAAAAGTTTCAGGCGCTTGGTGCAAATATTCGTCGCGTTGCGTCCTGATGATCGTTTTTTTGCAATGCCATGTTCAACTCGAACATTTGTCTTCGCATGCGCGTAGCTGATCGAAGCTGATATGAAGGACACGCTGTCAATAGCGCTGACAAAAGGGCGCATACTAGCGGATACGCTGCCACTGCTTAAGGCGGCCGGTATTGTGCCTGCGGAAGATGCGACAAAGACCCGCAAGCTTCAGGTTGACACAAATCAGGAAGGTACAAAGCTGCTGTTGGTTCGTGCATCGGATGTGCCGGCCTATGTCGAATATGGCGGTGCCGACGTTGGTGTCACCGGTAAAGATGTATTACTTGAACACACTGGCGACCGGATCTATGAGCCACTGGATCTGGGGCTTGGACGCTGTCAACTGGTGTTAGCCGGTAAACCCGGTGCAAACCCCGATGCGGCGGGCAGGCTCAGGGTTGCTACCAAATATCCAGAGGTAACGCGTCGCTTTTTCGCCGGCCGTGGCAAGCAGGTTGAGGTGATTAAGTTGTATGGTTCTATGGAGTTGGCACCGTTAACCGGCATGGCAGATTTGATAGTCGACATTGTTGAAACAGGATCCACCCTGAAAGCCAATGGACTGGTGGTACTGGAGCCGATCGCGGAGGTTAGTGCACGGTTGATAGTTAACCGCGCGTCGATGAAAATGAAGCACAGAAAAATACACAAACTGGTCGATCAGCTAAAAATAGCGCTCGGCAAAAAATAAATCGTCTCCGGGTAGCGAGAACCCCCAATGAATGAAAAAACGGCGCAGATAGCCACAGATGATTTACGCATTCGCGAAGTCAAGGAGCTCCTGCCCCCTGCAAAGCTGATTGAGGAGATCCCGGTTAGCGCGGACATCGCGCAAACGGTGCATCAGGCTCGTATGGGTATACGCAATGTGCTTGATCGATCTGACGACAGGCTGGTTATAGTGGTTGGGCCCTGTTCAATACATGATCCCGAGGCCGGGCTGGAATATGCTCAAAAACTGGCAGGGCTCGACAGCGCATTGAAAGAAAACCTGCTGATTGTTATGCGGGTTTACTTTGAAAAGCCACGCACCATTGTTGGCTGGAAGGGTTTGATCAATGACCCTGATCTGGATGACAGCTTTGCGATTAATAAGGGCTTGCGTCTGGCGCGAACATTACTGCGTGATATCAACGCGCTCGGTATACCTGCAGGTACTGAGTTCCTTGATTTGATTAGTCCTCAGTATATTGCTGATCTTGTCGGGTGGGGTGCCATAGGCGCACGCACCACCGAGAGCCAGGGGCATCGAGAGCTGGCTTCGGGCATATCTGCGCCCGTAGGGTTTAAAAACGGAACTGGCGGCAGTGTGCAAATCGCTGTGGATGCCATTTGTTCCTCGGCGCGCCCCCATCATTTTCTATCGGTAACCAAGGATGGCGGGTCGGCTATATTTGCCACGTCTGGCAACAACGATTGTCATTTGATTCTCCGTGGCGGTCCGCACACCAACTACGATGCAGCCAGTGTCGATGATGCCTCGGCGATGATGGAAAAAAACAAGCTAACACCCAATATTATGCTTGACTGTAGTCACGCAAACAGCCGCAAGATATTCTCTCGCCAACGTTACGTTTGCCGTGATATATGCAGTCAGCTTCGCGATGGTGATCTTCGTATCATGGGGGTCATGATCGAAAGTAATCTGGTTGAAGGGCGTCAGGAGCAAATGCCCGACCGCGATTTAATCAGAGGGCAGAGTATCACGGACCCGTGTATTGGCTGGGATGCAACCGTCGAAATGTTACATGAACTCTCCGACGCTGTGGCAGCTCGCCGTCAGAGTGCAGGTCCTGGTGGGCAGGCGTAATGAAAGCGATTAATCGTTTGCATATTAATGATGCAGACTTTGATGAGCGGCTCGAGGGGTTGCTCGCGTGGGAGTCTGTGTCTGACGACGAGGTTGCCGCGACCGTTGCAAAAATTATTAATGACGTGCGTGTCCAGGGTGACAGCGCGCTGGTCGAGCTTACCAATCAGTTGGATCATCGTCAGTTGCAATCAGCTGATCAGCTGGAACTATCGCAAACGCAGTTGCAGGAGGCCTTTGAACGAGTTCCGTCCGAGAGTGCTCAGGCGTTGCGGACAGCAGCTGATCGCATAACCGCATTTCATCAACGTCAGGTATCTGAGTCCTGGCGGTACGAGGATCAGGACGGCACCGTGCTGGGGCAGCGTGTTACAGCCATCGAAAAAGTGGGTCTGTATGTCCCAGGGGGCAAGGCTGCTTATCCATCGTCGGTATTAATGAATGCACTGCCAGCCAAGGTGGCAGGTGTCGAGCAGTTGATTATGGTTGTTCCCGCCCCGGCTGGAGAGCTGGATGATCTGGTGCTGGCAGCTGCATGGGTAGCGCAGGTTGATCGGGTGTTTACTGTTGGTGGTGCGCAGGCGGTCGCAGCGCTGGCATATGGTACAAGTCTGGTGCCTGCTGTCGACAAAATAGTCGGCCCGGGTAACATCTATGTTGCCACTGCGAAGAGAGCGGTGTTTGGAAAAGTTGGTATCGATATGATTGCCGGGCCATCAGAGATCTGTGTGGTCTGTGACGGTAAGACCGATGCTCGCTGGATCGCGGCGGACCTTTTTTCTCAGGCAGAGCATGATGAGCAGGCGCAGGCGATTCTGATTTGTGACGATGGCGGTTACATTGACGAAGTGGAGCGTGCCATGCACAAGCTCATCGAAGATATGCCACGGTCAAATATTATTGAAGCGTCCATGCGTGACAGAGGATGTGCGATACAGGTAGATTCTATGGATCAGGCGGTGCAGCTTGTGAACCGCATTGCTCCTGAACATCTGGAGCTGTCAGTGGCTGAGCCCGATGCATTGCTGCCAGAGATTCGACACGCTGGTGCAATATTCATGGGGCGTTACACGGCAGAGGCGCTCGGAGATTACTGTGCCGGCCCCAATCACGTGTTGCCGACATCTGGTACCGCACGATTTTCCAGCCCGCTGGGCGTATACGATTTTCAAAAGCGCAGTAGTTTGATTGGCTGCAGTGCCAAAGGTGCATCGGTATTGGGTAAGACAGCATCTATTCTGGCCAGAGGTGAGGGCCTTGTTGCACACGCTGTTTCAGCCGAAGCACGGTTCGAGTCGTAGTAGCAAATTAGTGTGCTGTGCCGCGCTTTACAGATTGTGTTTGCCTGTTGTCGTTATGTTCGTCACTTTTTTTTGCGACAGGCCGTAACCAATGCATAAGGGGTAAGCACCAATGCGCCTCTTTAATCGTAAAGTCACCATCAGGGTTCACAACTACTGGGTCGACAACGCAGCGAATAATCGCATGCAGGCTGTCAAAAAAATGGCTTCGTGTGGGTGCCGCAGCGAATAAGGAATTTTCGATGCCTGTATAGCATGTGCTGTTAGGTGTGTGGTTGCTCCTCGAAGGCAACTGCGGGCGCCTATGTTGTTCTGCACTTGCCTGAATGGCATTTAACTGGCAAGGAGGTTCTGTGAAAAGCGTGCGCGTGGTCTAAATAGTACGCAGGATTGTGATAGACTTGGCGGTTTGTCAGAGTCGTGACACTTCTGAGGCTTGAGATCAAAAAAACTCTGAATTGATCCCAGCCACAACACAATATTTTTAGCGGACCTGGCCAAATCAATATAGCCAGGCCTGCAAGCAATTTCTAATACCTATCTTTGGAGCATTTAATGGCGACTGATAAAGTTGCGCCTGGCGGCAGGCGAGACCCTGACGGAGTGGATAAGAAAAGGCGACGGATGTTAACCACGGGAATGGGTGTGGTCGGTGCTGCCGGTGCAGCTGCCCTCGCGGTTCCTCTAATATCATCAATGTCTCCGAGCGCACGTGCACGCGCGGCCGGTGCGCCGGTTGAAGTTGACATCAGTAAACTCGCCGAAGGCCAGCGTGTCATTGTAGAGTGGCGTGGCAAGCCGGTATGGGTTGTCAAGCGAACGCAGACTCTGCTCGACGGATTGCAGCAGGTGCAGGGGGAATTGCGGGATGTGGAATCTGATGATTCTATCCAGCCCGAGTACGCTAAAAACGAATTTCGATCAATTAAACCTGAAATTCTGGTGATGGTCGGCATCTGTACCCATTTGGGGTGCTCTCCATCGTATCGCCCCGAAGTGGCGCCCGCCGATTTAGGCGACTCATGGAAAGGCGGCTTTTTCTGCCCCTGCCATGGTTCGCGGTTTGACATATCCGGCCGCGTTTACAAGGGCGTGCCAGCACCGACCAATCTGGATGTTCCGCCGCACTATTACATGAGTGATACAAGGATTCTTGTGGGTGCTGACGAGGGGCAAGTCTAATGAGTAAAGTCAATGATGTGATGGCGTGGATTGATGAGCGCATTCCGCTGACCGCCACGTGGGATAAACACGTCGGCAAGTACTACGCGCCGAAGAATTTCAACTTCTGGTACTACTTTGGTTCACTGGCGTTACTGGTTCTGGTGATTCAAATTGTTACCGGAAT
Organism: uncultured Granulosicoccaceae bacterium; assembly: GCA_937957915.1. GTDB lineage: Bacteria > Pseudomonadota > Gammaproteobacteria > Granulosicoccales > Granulosicoccaceae. Next base: position 23,719 of record CALGNZ010000014.1, read on the forward strand.
CTTTCTGACCATGAATTACAAGCCTGACGGCGAGCTGGCTTTTAAATCCGTCGAGTACATTATGCGTGACGTCAACTGGGGTTGGCTGATCAGGTATATGCACTCTACCGGGGCATCGATGTTTTTTGTCGTTGTCTACCTGCATATGATGCGCGGCATCATGTATGGCTCTTACAAGAAACCCCGTGAGTTATTGTGGATCTTTGGCATGTTGATCTACCTGGTACTGATGGCTGAAGCGTTTATGGGCTATTTGCTGCCATGGGGACAGATGTCGTTTTGGGGTGCGCAGGTGATTATCTCACTGTTTGGTGCAATTCCGTGGGTTGGTGACGCAATTACCCTGTGGCTGCGAGGTGACTATGTGGTCGCTGACGCTACGCTTAATCGCTTTTTTGCGTTGCACGTTATTGCCATGCCACTGGTTTTGATTGGGTTGGTTTTCGTGCATATCATTGCTCTGCATGAAGTCGGTTCAAACAACCCTGACGGTGTTGACATCAAGAAAAACAAAGGTGCTGATGGTATCCCCGTAGACGGAATTCCCTTTCACCCTTATTACACGGTGAAAGATCTCGTGGGCGTCGCGGTGTTTCTGATCGTGTTTTTTGCGATTGTCTTTTTTGCACCGGAGATGGGCGGCTACTTTTTGGAGCATGCCAACTATGTCCCGGCTGATCCACTAAAGACACCAGAGCATATTGCGCCGGTTTGGTACTTCACACCGTTTTACGCAATCTTGCGGGCGATGCCTGACAAACTGTTCGGTGTCATTGCAATGTTTTCCGCAATTGCTGTTTTGTTTTTCCTGCCCTGGATTGACAGAGGCCCGGTCAGGTCGATTCGATATCGATCTTTCCAGTACAAGGTAATTTTGATCGCTTTCGTCGTGGCGTTCGTGGTTCTCGGTTACTACGGTATGCAGCCCGTAACACCGGCAGGTACCTGGATCTCACGTCTGTGCTCGCTGACCTATTTTGGCTTTTTTGTCGCGCTCTTTTTTATCAGTAAGAACGAAAACACCAAGCCTGTGCCTGAGAGGGTGAAATACTGATGAATTCTTTAACGAAAATCATATCTGTCGCAGCTATTCTTGTCGCTCCTGCTTTCGCTGGTGCAGCGGGAGGTGGTGCCGCGCTGGACCACTTTACGCCTGAGCGTACTGACCGGACGTTGCAGCGTGGCGCCAAAGTGTTCATGAACTACTGCTCGGGGTGTCACTCCGCTGACTATCATCGTTACTCTCATATGGCGCGAGACATCGGCCTGAGCGATTCTGCGGTGGTCGAGAATCTCATCTTCACCACTGACGACGCCGGCGAAAAGACCAAAGTCGGTGCGCTGATGGGCAATAACATGTCGGCTGAGTATGGCAAAGAGGCATTCGGTGTGGTGCCGCCAAACCTGGCATTGGTGGCCCGTTCACGTGGCGTTGACTGGCTGTATACCTACATGCGCTCGTTTTACCTGGATGAATCCCGACCATTTGGAGCGAACAATACTGTTTTTCCACAGGTGGGTATGCCGCACGTCTTATCTGACCTGCAGGGCTGGCGCAAGCCGATCTACACCACGGATAGCGAAGGGCATGAAAAGCTTGCAGGGTTTCAGCAAGTGACCGCCGGAACGCTATCCGAGGACGAATACGACGCGACGATAACCGATCTGGTAAGCTTCCTTGATTACCTGGGCGATCCGAATCGCGAGGCACGTCATTCCCTTGGCATCAAGGTTATGCTGTTTCTCCTGATTTTTCTGGTGCTTGCGGTGTTCCTGAAGAAGGAATACTGGAAAGACATACCGCATTAGTTGCGGCACCAGTTGTTTGCTCGGACTATTAGTGTCCGGCTCCCTGTGGGCCGGACTTCTGTTGTCTGTAACACAACTAATAAGGTTTTGGAGATAAAGTGACAGCACCAGTGACACGTCGGTCGGTGATGACCCTGTATTCGGATCCAAGCTCGATCTATAGTCATAAAGTCCGCATTGTATTGTTCGAAAAAGACATTACCGTCGAAATTGAGGATGTTGATCCGGACAACAAGCCAGATGACTTAATGCATCTGAATCCGTACAACACGGTACCAACCCTGGTTGATCGAGATTTGGTCCTTTACGATTCTCGAGTTGTGGCCGAATACCTGGACGAGCGTTTCCCACACCCGCCATTGATGCCTGTTGATCCGGTATCGCGAGCGCGGTCGCGGCTTGCGCTCTATAGAATCGAGAAAGACTGGTACGACCTGTTGCCCATTATTGAAGGCGGCGATGCAAAAAAGGCTGACGCGGCACGAAATGCTTTGCGCGACTCGCTTATCGATTCTGCAGAAGTGTTTGCCCTGAAGCCGTTTTTTCTGAGCGATGAGTATTCATTGGTAGATGCAACAGTGGCTCCAATGCTGTGGCGATTGAATCATTATGGCGTCGAATTGCCATCCAAGGCCACTGCTGTCACGAAATATGCAAAGCGTTTATTCGATCGTGAAGGTTTTCAATTGAGTCTCACCGAGAGTGAGCGAGAGATGCGTTAGCGAAACTTGTGACTTCTAGCAAAAATACAACGGGTGGCGGAGAGTCTGGTGGCGGTGATTTACCGGCAATGACGTCCAGTCAACCTTATCTGATACGCGCCATCTATGAGTGGATTGTCGATAACAACCTGACACCGTACGTGATGGTAGACGCCACGCGTAAGGGGACAGTTGTGCCTGAAGACTATCTTGATGCTGAAGGGCGAATTATTCTGAATATCAGCCAGACTGCCACTAGTGAACTGATCATGAGCAATGAGGAAATCACCTTCAACGCTCGGTTCAGTGGTCAGGCAATCGGTATCTGTGTGCCAATTTACAGTGTCAAGGCTATTTACGCTCGAGAGAATGGCCAGGGCATGATGTTCGATGGTGACTCAACGAAAGAAGAAGAGGCGAGCACCTCGAAGATGGCCAAAAAGCCGGTGGCACTTGAATCAGTCAGCAATGACAGGCCTATAACAGTTGCTGAATCTCCGGAAAAGGATGACAAGAAAAAGCAAAGTAACGGCAAGGGCAGGAAAGGCCCTAACCTGAAAGTCATTAAGTAACTGAGCTTTCGATAAAGCCCGTATCTTGTTGATCGCGGTTTGTTGATCGTGGTTTTTTGATTGCGCCGTTTGGGCAACGGCACGCTGACACAAAGCCAGGCAATGTGCGCTGATATTCATCGCTACAGCGGTGAGTAAAATGCGTCCTTCAACCACTGCTTTTCTCCTGCACCAAAAGCCAGTACATCAAAACGGCACAGCGCATCGTCGCACTTGTTGCTCTGAAGATAGTGAAGCGCCGCCAGGGCGATTTTTCGTTGCTTGCTGGCGGTGACTGACATGGCAGCACCGCCAAACTGCTTGCTTTTTCGGTACCTCACTTCAACGAACACGATGACCCCATCGTCGTTCATGATCAGGTCAATCTCACCGGGTTTGCATTGGTAGTTCCTGGTGAGAAGGGTTAGCCCCTTGCTGGTGAGGTACTCGATTGCCTGCTCTTCGTGCTCATCGCCGGCGCGTCGTTTTGCGGTTACCACCTTCGCCATTGATCACAGATCACGGTTGGGTTTTGGCAAAACACTTTGCAGATCAAGCGCGTCCGAGATCTTTTGTGGAACACCTTCCACAAACTCTGCCCACTGTAATCGTCTGCGAATTCTGTTGCCCTCGGTCAGAGAGAGTTCACCCGTTTTACCGGCGTGCGAGTAGAGTGCATTCAGTCTCATGTTCTCGATTTGCGAGTGTATGTTGTACGCATCAATGCCAAGCGCTTTCAAACGTGACAAGCCTGGTGATGGTTGTTGGTCTTGCTGAGACAATGATTGGTACAGGCGAGTATTTGCGATCGCATCCGTAAGGATCCACGGAATGTCATTGTATTTAATGCCGGTAAGGTCACTGTCTGCCTGCGCGTCTGGTTCACCGGAAAATACCTGGGCGGTGCTAAACAGCGGTAGCTTTCCAGCGTGGTGGAACTGCAATTGCGGCCTTAGCAAGCGTGCCTGTTCAGTCCCGACCGCCATAAATATCACGTCGATATCACTACGAATTGCAGGCTCGAATTTTAAATCAGCGTCGAGTAGTTTTGACAGTTGTCGCTTGCGTGAGTGGCTGGAATTTATTGCAAGCAGCTTTTTTAGCTGTGGAGAGAAATCGTAAGAATCTTCCTCAATAATCTCTGTGCCAAGGACCTGTCCACCATTTGCATTGAAGGTGTTTTCAAAGGCGATGGCAAGGCGCTGGCTTAGTGCTGAATCTGCTGCAATGATAATCGCTTTGCGGTATTTGTCTTTCAGTGCGTAGTGAGCGACGTCACGAGCGTTGTCTTCGGGTAGTAAGCCGAATTGATAGAGGTTCGCATGGCCGGCCACATCGTCGCCGACGTAGTTTAGCGAAACAGTGGGTACAGAAACCCGGTTGTTTGCGGCAAGACTAATTACAGCAGATTTGTTGAGAGGGCCGATAATCAGTGTCGCCCCCTCTGCTACCGCCAGATCGTATTGTTCCAGTGCATCATCGAGTGTGCTCCTGGTGTCGTACAGGCGAATGGATGAGGTGCCACCTTCGGCAAATCGTGCTGCAATGAATCCGTTTTTGATTGCATCTCCCAGCTCACTGAATTGCCCTGATAGCGGCAATAGTAATGCGACCTGGTTTGTTGAGATGGTGGCGATGTCTTCCAGTGTTGGTGACAGAGTGTTTGCCCCCTCGGGAAGTCGGCTTGCCGCTGGATGGTTGGGGTAGCGATTGCGCCAGGTTTGGTTACGCTGCGCCAGTAATTCCGCTGACACATTGTTGGCAGCTTTACTCAGGAGCGCGTACTCGAGCCAGCCGCGATAAATGGAGCCACCAGGCGTGCGAGCCATGGTTTGAAGTTCTGATGAATCGCGCCTTTCAAGCATCTGCCATATCAGTTCACGGTTGCGGTTCACTGCCTCCGGAGTTGACAGGTTGGCCTCAAGCAAGATGCGGGTTTTTAGCGCCTGCACCGAGTCTCCCATCAGCTCGTGTGAGCGGGCCTGAATTTCCAGCACTCGAATGCGCTGGTTGCGGTCGCTGATGACGCGGGCCTGTGGGAGTCGCTGCAGTGCCTGCTCTGGCTGTCGTTGTGCAAGCAGCAGGTAGGCATCAAGAATGCTGCGCCGTTGTTGTAATTGTGCATCGGCAAGTTGAGGGGGCAGGGTTGCAACAATCTGAGCACCCTGGTCATAAAAGTCGCTGTCAAAGTAGAGTTCGGCTGCGGACAGCTGAAAACTGATCCGTTTGACAGGATCGGTTTCGATTCTGGCGAGTTCTGCATACACCTGAGCCGCCTGAGCAATATTGCCGGTGGCTACTAATTCATTAGCGAGTTGCTCGCTGGGTGCCTGCTTTGGCAGGGATGGAATAGTGGGTTTTTGTAGCTGAGACCCACAGCCGCTGACCACCAGTGCCAGCAAAATCACAAGCACTGTTCGAAGTATACGAGGACTCATCGCGTGTCCGGTAATTGCGCGCGCATAGCGTGCCTTTATTAAAGGCCGTCCCCTTTTTAAAGACAAGGGTGAGGGTAAGGTGTTAGATGACGATCGACGGTATAGTTTGCCGGTGTCTTGCGTGTGGGCCATGGTCGTTACTCCACTTGCGACGACTTGAGGTAGCTCGATAGTATACCAGCTAGATGCAGACGGTATTTCTCAGGGATACGCCTCGCTGACATCGTCTTTGTGGCAAGCTATAGCGATGATCAAACCAACAGCCTTACGGCAACCGCCGCGGACGAATTTTCCAGTCGCAGCGATTCATCGCTGCTGCCTTCCCTATTATGCTGCTGGTAACAGTCGTCGTCTATGTTACGGCCGGCGAGGAGCAGCTTGCGATGTCTGCTGATGTACAGCCAGAGGGGGGTGTGCTTTACATTGTTGCTACACCAATCGGTAATTTGGCGGATTTATCTGATCGCGCCCGGCAGATACTGGCGCAGGTTGATTTCGTCTATGCAGAGGACACTCGTCACACGGTATTGCTGTGTCGCCACTACGGCTTGCAGCCGGTGTTGAAGTCATTGCACGAACATAATGAGCAGCAGCGGGTTGCTGACGTGCTCGGCCGATTGCGTAATGGGGAGTCGCTGGCGCTTGTGTCTGATGCGGGAACCCCGCTAATCAATGATCCCGGTTATCGAATTGTTACTGCCTGTCATGAGGCGGGGTTTCTGGTGAGTCCTGTGCCAGGGCCATCCGCATTAGTGGCTGCGTTATCCGTGTGCGGCTTGCCGACCGACCGCTTTACCTATCATGGATTTCTGCCTGCCAGGGCATCAGCAAGACGACAGTGTCTGGTCGAGATGCAGCACGCGCAGGCGACGCAGGTGTTTTTTGAATCACGCCATCGCATCCTGGAATGCCTGCAGGATGTTGTCGATGTCCTTGGTGGGCAGCGCGAGGTTTGCATTGCTCGCGAACTGACAAAAAAGTTCGAGTCAGTAAGTAAAGGGCCAGTGCTGGAAATGCTGAAGTTTACAGAAAGTTCAGCAGACAACCAGAAGGGTGAGTTTGTCGTGTTGGTCGCCGGGGCAGGGCCTCGACAAGCACTGCTTAGTGTTGAAAATCAGCGCTTGCTGCTTGATTTGGCCAGTGAACTTCCGCCACGCAAGGCTACTGCCATCGTCGCACGACACACCGATCTTGATCGTAAATACCTATACGAGTGGTTGCTGGAGCACAAGGATTCTTAGCTGTCAGGTCAGGCTGCGGGCTAACCGAAGCGAGTTTTTTCCTGCGGGTTTATTTACCGGGGTTTGCCTGCAACGCCGCTATTTGTAACTTGTGCGTTGTGTCTGTTGAAAGTGGGAGTGGGCCGTAAGCCGGGTTCTGTCGTGGACAGTCATTCATCTGGAAAGCATGTCACCATGCAGTTCTAGCGATCTACCCGGAAGCACCGTGGGCCACGGCAATGCTTCCCTATTTGATCTTGCTCCAAGCGGGGTTTACCTTGCCGCCGAATGTTACCACCGACGCGGTGCGCTCTTACCGCACCCTTTCACCCTTACCGGCCTCAGTAGTGTCCGAGGACACTGCCTCGACTTAGGCGGTCTTCTCTCTGCTGCACTTTCCGTAGGTTCGCACCTCCCAGGTGTTACCTGGCGCTCTGCCCTGTGGAGCCCGGACTTTCCTCTGTGCCTGATGACACAGCGACTGTCTGGCCTACTCCCGCTCCTATCGTATCTTTTTCACGCAGCAGGCGCGACTAATCGTTTGAGAAATTGTTCGCTGGAAACCTGTCTGAATTGTAAATTCCTTTTGAACCATTCGGGTTTGGGTATTCGCTCAAGTTGTATCTTATTAATTATTCGTAACCAATTGATTTAGTTAGATTCGTCGTTTCCATTGGCGTGCTGAGTCTATTCTGGCTCTAACTTATTGTCTTTAAAACGTATTTGATGAATGAAAAAGAGTCTTTGTAACTTGTGGAGACAGGGCCTTGTGGTAAAGTTGTAGTGTCCGATCGGTAAAGTGGTGCAATGTGGATCGATGTGGGACTAACTAGCTGGATTGGCTCATTCATTCATGTTTCTTGGCAAATCGACATTGACACTCGACGCAAAAGGGCGCATCGCGATTCCTGCGCGCTATCGCGAGCAATTGTTTGATTTGTGCGACGGAAAAATGGTGGTGAGTTACAACCCGGCAGAGCGCTGTTTGCCGATTTACCCGTACGAAGAGTGGCGCCAGTGTGTGAAAAAGATGCAGGCCGCGCCGGACCAATCGCCAAAAGTGCGAAAGCTGCAGCGATTGATTTATTCCTTTACCCATGAAGTTGATATGGATGCCAGTGGTCGCCTGCTTATTCCGCAGGAGTCGAGAGAAGAGGTTGGGCTAACGAAAAATGCAGTACTCATCGGACATGGGGAGAAGTTTGAGCTCTGGGATGAGCAAAGCTGGTTACGTGTTAGTAAAGAGGAAAGTAAAGAGTTGGTCGACATGATCGTGTCTGATGAAGAGTTAGACAAACTTGGATTTCAACTCTAGTGAAGTCAAACGAGCATGTGTCGGTGTTACACCAGGAAGCTGTTGCCGCTTTGAATGTCAGGGAAGATGGATTCTATATGGATGCCACCTTCGGGCGTGGCGGACACAGCCAGGCAATTTTGCAATCACTTGGAGACAAGGGGCGCCTTGTTGCCATTGACTGTGATGCGCAGGCGGTAGCTTATGCGCACCAGCATTTCGGGAATGACAATAGATTCGACATTATGCAGTGCAATTATAGTGAATTGATCAATGTCGCACGCGAGCGAGAACTCGTTGGTGTTGTAGACGGTGTGCTGTTTGATCTTGGTGTTTCTTCTCCGCAACTGGATGTCGCGGAGCGTGGGTTTAGTTTTGATCGAGATGGACCTTTGGATATGCGAATGAACCAGGATACTGGTGTTCCTGTTTCTGAATGGCTGGCTACTGTAAGTGAAGAAGAATTGGCGACTGTTTTTAAAGAATATGGTGAAGAGCGTTACGCAAGGCGAATTGCAAGGCGAGTGGTTGAGGAGTTGGCCAGTCGCCCGGTAACAACCACACTGGATTTGGCTCAAATTATTAAAGAAGCGCACCCCCGATGGGAGAAGCACCGGCATCCTGCCACTCGGTGTTTTCAGGCGTTACGAATTTTTATAAACCGGGAGCTCGATCATCTGCGCACCGCCCTCGAGGTTTGTGTGAATGTGTTGCGTCCAGGCGGGCGTATTGTGGTGATCAGCTTTCATTCATTGGAAGATCGAATTGTGAAGCGATTTTTTCGTGGCACGCTGGAGCCTGCTCTGGCAGCAACCGGGTCGAAAAAGCGCTCGCACAAAATGCCTCCGCGAGGTCTGCCAGTGGCAGCGGACGAAAAGGTTTCCCTGTTGAAAACCGTAGGTAAGGCAGTGCGGCCAGGTGAAGTGGAGATAAATCGCAACCCACGTGCTCGATCTTCAGTGATGAGAGTGGCGGAGAAGCTGGCATGACGGGTTTGCGTTTTGCCGTGGTTGTTTTGTTGCTTGCAAATGTCACGACCGCGGCAGGTATTGTTTACTCAAAAAATTTGAGTAGAGCTTTGTTTAAAGACTCGCGTGCGTTACTTGAATCCACTGATCAGGCACAGATTGAATGGGGCAGGCTACAGCTGGAAGAAAGTACGCTGGCTCGCTTCGGACGCATCGAAGAGCTCGCTACACAGAAGCTTGGAATGCGCATGCCTGCACATGATGAAATTAAGATGGTGCTCGAATGAGTGCGGTGCCTGCGATGAGTAATACTGGCGGACGTCGAGCCTTTGTGCTTGCCATTTTTCTTGTGTTAGCGAGCGTTCTTTGGCTGCGCGCGTTTAAGTTGCAGATCCTGGATTCTGTTTTTTACCAAAAGCAGGGCGACGCTCGGCAAATACGTACTTTGCCCCTTGCCGCGCATCGTGGCATGTTGACGGATCGAAATGGTGAGATGCTGGCAGTCAGCTCTCCTATCGCCACCATTTGGGCTGATCCCTCCATTCTGGCAGAACACGATGACAAGATTGATTTGCTTGGCTACGCGCTTGAGATGGATCCAAACCGTATTCGCGATATGGTTAGTCGGGGCGTTGAAAAGTCACGCGAGTACATTTACCTCAGACGTCATGTGCATCCGCGTATCGAAAAAGCGCTGCAATCGATAAAAGACAGAGGGCAAATTCAGGGTGTAAATATAGAGCGTGAGTACGGACGCTACTACCCCAGTGGAGAGATTACAGCGCACGTTCTTGGCTTTAATGATATCGATGATCGTGGTCAGGAAGGTCTGGAAATGGCTTTCGATAGCTGGTTGCGCGGAACACCTGGTAAAAGAAGGGTGGTTGCTGACGTGCTCGGTGATGCAATTGAGGATATCGAACTCATTGCAGAAGATCAGCCAGGAAAGAATCTGACACTGAGTATCGACAAGCGCATTCAGTATCTGGCCTACAGAGAACTCAAGCAGGCAGTGCAGCGTAACGGTGCGAAATCCGGATCCGCGGTGGTGCTGGATGCGAGAACGGGAGAGGTGCTGGCCATGGTAAACCAGCCTTCGTACAACCCTAATCGATTTTCTGAAAGAGTGGGTGGGGCCAAGCGTAATCGTGCTGTGACCGATGTGCTTGAGCCTGGTTCTACAATAAAGCCATTTACTGTTGCGGCGGCACTTGAGTCGCACCTGTTTTCCAGCGACGACATTATAGATACGGCGCCCGGTCGGTTTAATGTAGGGCGCTATGTTGTTCGGGATTACAAAAACTACGGCGAGCTTTCGCTGGTGGGTGTTTTGAAAAACTCCAGTAACGTAGGTGCCAGTAAAATTTCATTGCAGCTCGACAGGGAAGTGCTTTGGAATACTTTTGATCGGCTTGGTTTTGGTCAGCCCCCGCTCATTGAATTTCCCGGAGCAGTTGCCGGTTCATTGCCGCACTTCAGTAAGTGGTCAGTGGTACGCCAGGCCACTGTGTCTTACGGGTACGGTGTGTCGACCACTGTGCTGCAACTGGCGCGAGCTTACGCGGCGCTGGCGGCAGATGGTTTGATGCCCGAAATTACTTTTCAAAAGCTTGAAGGTGAGCCTCGTAACAGCAGAGTATTCAGTGCTGATGTGGCGCAGGAAGTACGCCGCATGCTTGAGTCAGTGGTGAGTGAAGGAACAGGTAAAGCGGCGGGGATACCCGGCTATACCGTGGCTGGGAAAACGGGTACCACGCACATATCGGAAAATGGAAGCTACGCAGACGATCGCTACATATCACAGTTTGCGGGCATGGCGCCGGTAGAAAACCCTGCAATGGTTGCGGTCGTTGCGATTATCGAACCGCAAGGCAGATACTATGGCGGTGAAGTCGCGGCTCCGGTGTTCTCTCGCATAATGGCCGGTGCGTTGAGAATTCGTAACGTGAACCCTGATGGACAGGAAGTGTATCCGTTGCAGGCAGCAAGGCGGGATGATGAATCCTGAGCGGTCAGTGACTGAATCTGTCGGTATTTCACTTGCTCGTCTGCTTGATGGCTATGCGTTTGTGAGTGCTCAGCAAGACAGAAACTGTACCGGCATTCAGTATGATTCCCGGCTGTTAGTCGACGGCGATATCTTTATCGCACTCAACGGATTAACTGCGCATGCACTGGATCATCTGGATCATGCGCTGGCAGTTGAATTGGCCGCAGTCGTTGTCGATGCGCAGCAGGACAGGCCTACCGCTGTCGAGAGTGAGCAACTTGGTGCTGCAGGTGTGCCACTGATTTTCGTTCGTGACCTGCCGGTCGTGGCTGGTGAGATTGTCAGCCGCTTTTATCATGATCCGTCGAGAGCGCTTGAGGTGGTTGGTGTCACAGGTACCGATGGCAAGACGTCGGTCTGCCATCTGATAGCACAGGCGTTAAATGAACACCGTACTAACTGTGGTTTGATTGGAACACTGGGTATCAGTCTGGGGCGTGAGTTTTCCGCCGGTGGCCTGACGACACCCGATGCAGTGAAGCTGCACTCAACCTTAGCCAGGTTCAGGGATGCCGGTGCCGGTTATGCGGCGATGGAAGTGTCTTCACATGCGTTGACGCAGCACCGGGTTGGTGGGGTGGCTTTTGACGTTGCGGTGTTTACTAACCTGGGTCGTGATCATCTCGATTATCACGGTGATATGAAGAGCTATCGGCTTGCCAAGGAGTTATTGTTTCAGCAGCCGGGTCTGCGTGCCGCAGTAATAAATGCTGATGATAATGCCGGCGTCGGATTGATTGAGCGGTTTTCCGAGCTTGAACTCACTACCTATGGCAGCGAAGCTCGCGACGGTTCGCAGCATGTACGCTATATGGATATCGCCCCCTCTGTAGACGGGCTTCAATTTACGATAGAGTTTGATCAGAAAAGCTATTCCATTCAAAGTGCCTTGCTGGGAAGGTTCAATGTAGAAAATTTATCCGCAACGTTCGCGGTGCTGGTGGCACTCGGTCTGGGTCCTGATCTCGCAGCAGAATCACTAAAAGAATTACAGGCAGTGCCAGGTCGTATGGAGTCACTGCGCTTACCTAACGGTGTTGTTGTTATCGTTGACTATGCACACAATCCGCATGCGCTTGAGTCCTTGCTGACGGCTGTAAAGGGTCACGTTGAGGGTCGCCTGCTGTTGGTATTTGGTTGCGGTGGTGATCGCGATAAAGGAAAGCGTCCGTTAATGTCTGCGGTGGCGGAAAAATACGCCGACTACTGTGTTGTTACTGATGACAATCCGCGATCTGAGGATGGTGACGGGATCGTTAAGCAGATTACAGATGGCTTTAGCGGTTCCGAACAGTATGTGGTCGACCGGGATCGGCGTTCGGCAATACACCGGGCTATTAAAGCGGCAGCACCAGGCGACATCGTGGTGGTTGCTGGTAAGGGTCATGAAGACTATCAGTTGGTTGGTGATCAAAAGCTGGCGTTCAGTGATCGTGCTGTGGTTGAAGCCTATGCGCGTGACTGGACAGAGGTGACCGAGCTGTGAACGGTACTCTCCATGGAATAAGTCTGAGTGATCTTGCACAAGCGGTAGCAGGTACGCTTGTCGGCGCTGACTGTGAGATCAGGCAGGTTAGTACCGATTCGCGCAGTATTGCCAAAGGTGATGTTTACTTCTGTCTTAGTGGTGAACATTTCGATGGTCACGACTATGCAGAATCTGCAGTTGCGGCGGGCGCGGTTGCGGTTGTTTGCGAGCGACGTATGGATTGTGGTGTGCCTGAAGTACTGGTCTCTGACACACGTCAGGCCTACGGCACTCTTGCAAAGCTTTGGCGTGACAGCCTTACCGTAAAATTGATCGGTGTGACTGGCAGCAACGGTAAAACCACAGTCAAGCAATTGCTAAAAGAAATTTGTGCAACAGCCGGCTCAGTACAGTTCACTCGCGCTAATGACAACAATGATATCGGAGTGCCGCAGACCTTATTGAGAGTCAATGAGAGTCATGACTATGCGGTGGTCGAGATGGGGGCCAATCAACTGGGTGAGATCGAATGGCTGGCCAGCATCGCAAAGCCGAATGTCGCTATCATTACTAACGTTAGCGCTTCTCACCTTGAAGGCTTTGGCAGTCTCGATGCGGTCAGTCGCGAAAAATCGGCGATATACACCAATCTGGCTGAGGGTGGCGTGGCGGTGGTGAATCGTGATGATCAGTTTGCCGAGGATTGGCTGGTATTAAACCAGGGGCGTTTGGTTGTCACCTTTGGCGGTGGGAAAAACGCTGATATCTACGCCGAATCTATCGATGGCGGGCGAGTGCGGCTGCACTGTGGTCTGCCCGGGCGCGAGGCAACTAAAGATACCGACTGCCAGCTTGCGGGCAATCACAACCTGTTGAATATTGCCGCTGCCGCTGCGGCGGCAATAGTCTGCGGAATTGATCTGGCTGCTGTTGCTCAAGGTGTTGCTAACGCAAAGCCTGTTAAAGGGCGACTCAATGTTCATCAGTTAACAACTGGCCTCACATTGATAGACGACACCTACAATGCCAACCCTGCATCGGCACGTGCTGCAATTGAAGTGTTGGCCAATCATAAAGCAGAGCGCTGGCTGGTGCTGGGTGATCTAAAAGAACTCGGTGACGACGCCGCTTTGCATCACGCAGCATTGGGCGAGTTCGCCAGGGAAAACGGTATCGATCGTCTGTATGCAATTGGTGATCTGTGTCGCCGTGCGGTCGATGCCTTTGGTGAAAACGCCAAATGGTTTGAAGATAAAAAACAGTTGCTGGCTGAATTGCAACTACAGCTTGGCAGTACTTCTGTCGGTGGTGATGATGCCAGTGAAAATAGCCAGGACACTATGGTGCTGGTAAAGGGCTCGCGTTCCATGGCGATGAATGAAGTGGTAGATGCCCTGCAGAATCGCTATACAACAGCCGGTGTTATGGCTGACGGAGGAGCGGTCGCATGATGCTGCTTATCGCAGACTGGCTCAGTCAGATTAACGATGGCTTCCGTGTCATTCAGTATATTACGCTGCGTGCAATATTTGCCGCGTTATCGTCTTTGATTGTATGTCTCGTATTTGGCCCGATAATGATCCGCCGACTGCAAGAGGCGAGCATTGGTCAGAGTGTCAGACAGGATGGCCCCAGTACCCACTTATCAAAGGCCGGTACACCGACCATGGGTGGTGCGATGATTCTGGTGGCGGTTGCTGTCAGTGTGTTGCTCTGGTCAGATCTGTCCGTCAGTCATGTATGGGTGGTGCTCTTTGTTATGGTGTCGTTTGGCATCATTGGCTGGGTTGATGACTACCGAAAGGTGTTGAAAAAAAATTCCGACGGATTGTCAGCTTCGGCCAAGTTTTTCTGGCAATCAGTTGCGGCCTTTGTTGCTGTGCTTTTTATTTACATGAATGCCAGAACGGTGTCTGAAGTTAGTCTGCTGGTTCCTTTTGTTAAAGATGTTTCCATCTATTTAGGCTTATGGTTTTTGCCTTTTGCTTTTGTCGTTATTGTTGGTACCAGCAACGCTGTTAATCTGACAGATGGTTTGGATGGGCTTGCGATTATGCCCGCAGTTATGGTGGCGGCCGCATTGGGGATTTTTGCCTATGTAACCGGACATTCGGTTTTTTCTGACTATCTGGGTATCCCGGGTATTCGGGGGGTGGGAGAGCTCACCGTGTTTTGCTCGAGTCTGGTTGGCGCAGGGCTTGGATTTTTATGGTTCAACACGTATCCGGCCCAGGTGTTTATGGGTGATGTTGGCGCGTTGGCGATTGGTGCTGCGATTGGTGTTACTGCGGTGCTGGTCAGGCAGGAGATTGTTTTACTGATCATGGGTGGTGTGTTTGTGATGGAGACAGTGAGTGTTGTTATGCAAGTCACCTCCTTCAAGCTCACGGGTAAACGCATATTTAGAATGGCGCCGTTGCATCACCACTTTGAGTTAAAAGGCTGGCCCGAACCACGGGTGATAGTCCGTTTCTGGATCATTACCTTTATTCTGGTTTTGGTTGGTATGGCGAGTTTGAAGATCCGTTGATATGAATTCGCTAACTAAAAAAACTCTAATCATAGGTTTTGGTGTCAGCGGCATTTCTGCGGCGCATCATCTATTGGCGTCAGGTGTGCCATTCGATGTGGCCGATCAGAATGTAGAGCGGGCCACCGCAGCTTTGCAGGGTATGGCTGCTGATAAATCTCACACGGGCGTCAATGATGTTCGTGTGGTCGCAGATGAGTGGACCGCAGAGTTGTTTTTACGCTATCAGTGTTTGATCGTGAGCCCCGGGGTTTCTACTCGTTCAGAGAATTTTCGGGTGGCTCGTGCTGGTGGCGTTGAGGTGATCGGCGATGTGGAGCTGTTTGCGAGAGCAACCAAAAAACCAGTGATTGCCGTCACCGGTTCCAATGGTAAAAGTACAGTGGTTAGTATGACCGGAGATATTTTGCGAGCGGCAGGATTACAAGTGGCTGTCATCGGGAATGTGGGGCTTGCGTGTCTGGATGGGCTCAACGATGATTCAATCGATGTCTATGTGCTTGAGCTGTCGAGTTTCCAGCTTGAAACTACTTTTTCGCTGCAACCGTCAGTGGCTACAGTATTGAACGTCAGTGAAGACCATATGGATCGATACGACGACCTGCAAGACTATGCGTCTGTAAAACGATTGGTGTATGCCAATGCGATAGCCGCGGTGTTCAATGCGGATGATGAGCAAACACGGTCTACTGAACAGAACCATCAGTGGACGACAGAATTTACAGCGAAGACAGAGGGTGCTCCCTGGTTTGTACATCAGCCGGACAACGGCACTGCTGTTCTGCGGGGGCCCGACGGTGTGTCTGTTGATGTATCTGTACTGCGCATTGATGGCAGTCATAATCAGTCTAATGCACTGGCGTCCATGGCATTGGTCAGTGCGTTGTTCAGCGTTGCGCAATCTCTACCGTTCAGTCGGTTAGATGCTGAGGAGTTGAATGCTGCATTTGTTACCGGGCTTGGGCAGTTTGCCGGTTTGCCTCATCGAACGCAGTTGGTAAAGCGAAGCAACGGCATTAGCTGGTTTAACGACTCTAAGGGAACCAACGTGGGTGCCTGTGTCAGTGCGATTGAAGGGTTGGCCGGGCCCGTCGTGTTAATCGCAGGTGGTCGTGGCAAAGGGGCAGATTTCTCTCCATTAGGCAAGGCCATAGAGCAAAAATGTCGTGCCGTTGTTTTGATTGGCGAAGATGCACAGAAAATGAGTTTGGCTATTGGTGACAGGGTCCCTGTCTATATCGAGAAAACGTTAACCGATGCCGTCGATCGAGCATCCCTGGTGGCGCAGTCTGGCGACAACGTTCTGTTATCACCAGCGTGTGCCAGCTTCGATATGTTTGCAAACTTCGAGGCGCGCGGAGAGGCCTTTACCAATGAGGTGAATCGACTATGCGCCTGAATTCCGTGGTTACTTACCAGGATCAGCGTGTCGACTGGTACCTGATGTTGTTACTTGGTGTGGTTGCCGCATACGGGCTGGTGATGGTGTTTTCCGCGTCAGTGGCTCAGGCAGAGCGGCTGCACGATAACACTTTGTATTTTGGCCGTAACCAGATGGTGTACTTGCTTATAGGTTTTGCGGTCGCTGCAGTCGTATGGCGCATTCCGTTGGTGATGTGGGAGCGTTATGGCCTGGCGTTTCTTGCCTTTTCGTTTGCGCTGTTGTTGTTGGTCCTGATACCGGGTATTGGCAAAAGCGTCAACGGCAGCCAGCGATGGCTTAATTTGGGGGTGTCTTTTCAGCCTTCTGAATTACACAAGGTTGCGGTGATTATATTTCTGGCTGGCTTTTTCGTTCGCAAGGGTGAGCAATTGAGAACGAAGCCCGGGGTTTTTGCTCTGCCTTTGTTGGTGGCAGCTGCATCTGGTGCGCTACTGATACCAGAGCCTGACTACGGTGCAACTGTTGTCATAGCGACGACTGTCTTTGCCATGATGTTTCTCGCGGGCGTGCGATGGCTGCACATTATTGCTGTTGTAGTGCTGTTTGTGCCAATAGCAATCGGACTGATACTAATTTCACCTTATCGCAGGGATCGGTTGTTTAGCTTTCTCAATCCGTGGGATGACCCGTTCGACAGCGATTTTCAGTTAACACAATCCCTGATTGCAGTTGGGCGTGGTGCATTTGATGGTGTTGGTATTGGCAGCAGTGTGCAGAAGATGGCCTATTTGCCAGAGGCGCATACGGATTTTGTATTCGCTGTGTTGGCGGAAGAAACCGGGCTGATTGGCGTTACCATTATACTCGCGCTTTTTGCGCTGATAATTTCAAGGTCATTTCGTATTGCGCGCGATGCTGAACGTGCCGGATTGTTGTTCGGTGCGTACGTAGCTACCGGCGTTGGTTTTTGGATTGGATTGCAGGCGTTTGTCAATATTGGTGCAAATATGGGCGTGCTGCCAACCAAGGGCATTACACTTCCTTTTCTCAGTTACGGTGGTAGCAGCGCGTTGATGACATGTTTTGCATTTGCGCTGGTCTTGCGTGTACATGCTGAAACAACCGACGCACAAATGCGAGAGCACAAGCGTATTATTCGATCACGTGAAGAAACCAGGGCCGGTCTGCGTCTGGCAAATGCTCAACAGGATGACAGAGTAACACCAGCTAACAAAACCGCTATGACACTGGAAGATACCTATCATGACTGATCGTCCAGTGATGATTGCCGCCGGTGGTACCGGGGGGCATGTGTTTCCGGGCCTGGCTGTTGCCATGGAGTTGCTCGAGCGCAATGTGCCTGTGATCTGGGTTGGCACCGAGCGCGGTATCGAAGCGCGCGTAGTGCCAGAGTGGGGCGTGCCGTTAAAACTTATCAAAGTAACTTCCCTGCGTGGCAGAGGGGTACTTTCAACCATGCGAAGTGCAATGAATTTAGTTGCCGCTATTGCCCGCTCGTTGCATATCGTGCTTACGGTTCGACCAAGAGTAGTGCTCGGTATGGGCGGCTATGTGGCTGGTCCGGTCTGCCTCGCTGCACGAGTTAGCGGGTGCAAAATGATGTTGCATGAACAAAATGCGGTTGCGGGTTTCACCAACCGGCTGCTACGACGAATTGCCAGCCGTGTAATGGAGGCAATACCCGGTACTTTTGGCGGGAACACTGCTGCAATTTTTACCGGTAATCCGGTTAGAGATGACATTCTTGAAGTTGCCTCGCCGCAGTCGAGAATGGCCAACAGAAATTCGGCTGTGAACGTTTTGATAATTGGTGGCAGCCAGGGCGCGAAGGCCTTAAATGAACTGGTGCCTGAGGCTATACAGCTGTTATCCGCTGCAAGTGTGCAACAGCAGACGCAGTTAAAAGAGCGACCGGCAGAAGCGCAACGGCTTCAAATCGCTAACAGGCCTGCGGTCGACTTGAGTATTCGTCATCAGGCTGGTGGAAACCTGCTCGAGTCCACCACTGCAGCCTACGCACAGTGCATTCACGAATGTCAGGTCAGTGCATTTATTGATGATATGGCCGAGGCATACGGGTGGGCCGACTTGATAATATGTCGCGCTGGCGCGATGACCGTGGCAGAAGTCGCGGCGGTTGGTCTGGCTGCGATTCTTGTTCCATATCCGGCAGCGGTCGATGATCACCAAACTGCAAATGGTAAGTACCTCGTTGAAGCCGGAGCCGCCGTCCTGATGCAGGAATCCGACATCACGGTGGAAAGTCTGGCCGCCAAAATCAATGAACTCATCAGCGACAGGCAGAGACTGCTAGACATGGCACAAAAGGGTAGAGAGGCATCTAGGCGCGATGCTACCCATAGAGTAGTTGAAGAGCTATTGGGAGAGGTGGCATGAGCTTTCCAGCAAGTAGTGCCAGAGTGCAGAACTGGATGCGACGCATTGACCACGTACACTTTGTCGGTATCGGCGGAGTTGGTATGGGGGGCATCGCCGAAGTGATGATAAACCTTGGCTACAGCGTAACCGGCTCTGACATGGCCCGTAATGGCTTGGTCGAGAGGCTGGAGAAGCTCGGTGCAAAGGTCTTTATTGGTCATCATTCTGACAACGTAACCGGTGTTGATGTTGTGGTTGTGTCTTCGGCCATTGCAGCAGATAACCCTGAAGTTGTCGCTGCCAGAGATGGACGTATACCAGTCATCAGGCGTGCGGAGATGCTTGGTGAGCTAATGCGTTTCAAGCAGGGCATTGCAATAGCCGGCACCCACGGAAAAACCACAACGACCAGTCTGGTAGCCAGTCTGTTGTCTGAAGGCGGAATGGATCCTACCTATGTAATAGGCGGTAAGCTCAACAGTTCATCCACCAATGCCTATTTAGGGCAGTCTGAGTGGCTGGTTGCCGAGGCAGACGAAAGTGATGCATCGTTTTTATCGCTGCAGCCTGTTATTGCCATTGTGACAAACGTTGATGCCGATCATTTGTCGTCGTATGAAAACGATTTTGAGAGATTGAAGCAGGCCTTTGTTGATTTTCTTCAACACCTTCCGTTTTATGGTTTGGCAGTGATGTGCATCGATGATGAAACCGTTCGTGAATTGGTTGACAGAGTGGCCCGGCCGGTAATGACGTATGGCTTTAGCGAAGATGCAGATGTCGTTGGTTTAAATTTTCGCCAGGAGCAAATGAAATCATGTTTCGATGTACGTCTGCCAGACGGTAGTGAAATTCGCCAAATTACACTGAATTTGCCGGGTATCCACAACGCTCAAAATGCGCTTGCAGCGGTTGCTGTTGGTTGGGAGCTGGGTTTGCGTGCAACTAATATGCGGCTTGCGTTCCAGCACTTTCAGGGTATTGGCAGACGTGCACAGTTTGTTGCGAAAATCGATCTGCCCATTGGCGCAGTGGAGTTGTTTGATGACTACGGACATCACCCCAGGGAAGTGGAAGCAACACTTGCCGCGATCGCAAATGGCAGGCCTGGAAAGCGCCTGGTAGTGGTGTTTCAACCCCATCGTTACAGTCGAACGCGAGATCTCTTCGATGACTTCACCGATGTTCTGTGTGCTACCGACGTGCTGTTGCTATGCGAAGTGTATCCAGCGGGTGAGCAACCTATTTCGGGTGCCGATGGTAGGGCACTGGCTCGAGCGATCCGGCAGCGTGGTGTGATTGATCCAATCTTTGTGGCGGAAATAGATGCTGTGGCAAAGACGTTAAGCGGCGTGCTGCAGGATGGCGATGTGGTTCTGACGCTCGGGGCCGGGTCTGTTGGCGCTATGGCAACGGCATTGCCTGACGCCTTGCGTGCAGAGTACGAGGTGCAGAAGTCTGCAAGTGCCGGTGCGCAATCTGAAGAGGTCGGGCATGTCTGAAGAACTAAACGGGCTTAACCCTGAACAATTCGGGCGAGTGGCTGTGCTGATGGGCGGCTGGTCTGCCGAGCGGGAAGTGTCGCTGAACAGTGGCAAGCAGGTTTTGGCAGCGCTGCAGTCCGCGGGTGTCGATGCCTTTTCAGTTGATGTCGAGAGAGATCAGTTGGGCGATGCGCTCGTCGGAAAATGCGATCGGGTATTTAACATATTGCATGGCACCTGGGGAGAGGATGGTCGCATACAGGGCATGCTCGACCTGCTTGGTTTGATTTACACAGGCAGCGGGGTATTGGCCAGCGGCTTGACGATGGACAAGCACCTTACAAAGTCCTTGTGTCATCAATTCAACATACCAACACCACAGTGGCAGGTGGTCGATGATCTGGATGCCTGTGTAGATGCGGCCACAAGAATCGGGTTTCCGGTAGTGGTCAAGCCTGTGAGTGAGGGTTCAAGCATTGGTGTTTCGATAGTGCAAAACAACGAAGTTGAAAGTGCCTATTCATTAGCTGCACAGTACGGTGATGTGCTTGTCGAGCAGTTTGTAGACGGTGGGGAGATTACCGCGACGATACTCGACGGTCAGGCATTGCCATTGATAAAAATTTCCACCCCGCGCGGATTTTATGACTATGACGCGAAATACCTTGAGGATTCCACTGTGTATGAGTGTCCGTGTGGTCTTTCTGCGGAGCAGGAGCAAGCCATACAGGCCACTGCGATTAAAGCGTTTGAGCTTTTGCAGTGTCGTGACTGGGGGCGCGTGGACTTTTTACTTGATGCTCAGGGCAATCACTACTTGCTCGAAGCCAACACGGTACCTGGAATGACAGATCACAGTCTGGTGCCCATGGCTGCAAAGGCGAGCGGATTAAGCTTTCAGCAACTGGTGCTGAAGATACTGGCGTTAACTTTACATTCTGAGAGAGCAGCGTGAGCACCGATATTATCAATGAACCGGTTTCCCCCGTTCAGCGTGATCTTGCGCTGGCTTCGGGCATTGGTTTGGTGTCCGCGATTGCCGTTTTAGTCGTTATCTTTTTTATGGTGCAGCTTGTTCTTGATCACTTTCGCAACCCGGGTCGATTTCCGATCAGGAGCGTTGTGGTTGAAGGGTATTATCAACATACCAACCACGATCAGCTCCGCGACAGAGTAATGGGGCAAGCCAAACGCGGTTTTTTTAATCTTGATATTGCTGAAATTCAGCAGGATGTAGAAGAGCTTCCATGGGTGGAAAAGGCATACGTGCGACGCATATGGCCCGAGAGTATTAGTGTACATATTGAAGAGCACCAGCCGGTAGCACGTTGGGGGGAAGATGGTTTACTCAGCAATAACTTCAAACTGTTTTATCCACCAGGTAAAGCGCTGGAAGATGACCCGGCGTTGCAGGTCGTAATTGATCAGTTACCACAGCTGAGTGCGCCAGAGAGAAGGCATGCTGCCTTACTGAAGCTACTACAAACAACTGAACCGTTGTTGAGCAGGATCGAGGCACCATTGATCGGGATTTCCGAAGACGAGAGACGATCAGTCATTCTGACAATGAAAGGCGATGTGCAAGTAGTGATTGGACATCGTCTTATCGAGGAGCGAATCGAGAGGTTCGCCGAGATCTTTCGGCCCTATATCGCACCCGTCTATGACGATGTCAGCAGAGTGGATATGAGGTACACCAATGGATTTGCCCTGGCGCGTAAAAGTGCAGTAACCAATACATCGAGGCTTGATTAAAACCCATGAATTCACAGCAGAGAATTGTTGTCGGTCTGGATATTGGCACATCCAAAATTGTGGCGATTGTTGCCAAAATTATTGATGAAGACCGAGTAGAAATAATCGGGTTGGGGCACAAGCCTTCGCAAGGTTTAAAGAAAGGTGTTGTTATCAACATTGAGTCGACCGTTGCAGCCATTCAGGAGGCTGTGCGCGAGGCCGAATTGATGGCTGGTGTCGAGATCAAGTCTGTGTACGCCGGCATTGCAGGCAGCCATATTCGAAGTATGAATTCTCATGGAATCGTAGCTATAAAAGATGGTGAGGTAGCAGCCAGTGACGTCGAGCGAGTTATTGATGCCGCGAAAGCGGTAGCGATACCGGCCGACCAGCGCATCCTGCATGTATTACCGCAGGAGTTCATCATTGATAATCAGGAGGGCATCCGCGAGCCTATCGGTATGTCAGGTGTACGCCTGGAGGCAAAGGTTCATTTGATTACCGGTGCTGTCAGTGCCGCACAGAATATTAGCAAGTGTGTGCAGCGTTGCGGTTTAATAGCCAATGACATCATCCTTGAACAGCTCGCTTCATCGTTCGCTGTGCTTACAGAGGACGAAAAAGACCTTGGTGTATGTCTGGTAGATATTGGTGGTGGCACAACCGATATTGCTGTGTTTACTGATGGTGCTATTCGACATACTGCTGTTATACCGATTGCGGGGGATCAGGTAACAAACGATATCGCGGTCGCGCTGCGTACACCAACTCAATACGCAGAAGAGATAAAGGTTCGCTATGCCTGTGCATTGCAACAGTTGGCAGATCCTGACGAGGCAATCGAAGTGCCTGGAGTCGGGGATCGTGCGCCACGTGAATTGGCACGACAGACATTAGCGGAAGTGGTTGAGCCACGCTATGAAGAGTTATTTGAGCTGATCAGGGCCGAGCTTCAACGCAGTGGTTTTGAAGCGAGCTGTGCGTCAGGAATAGTATTAACTGGTGGAAGTTCGAAAATGGAAGGTGTCGTGGAGTTGGCCGAAGAGGTGTTTCATCTACCGGTCAGACTGGGCGAGCCGCAGAACATTTTTGGATTAGTTGATGTTGTATGTAACCCCATACACGCAACCGGTGTTGGCCTGGTGATGTACGGGCAACGTGCGGGGCAGCCGATGATGGAGGATGTCGGGCAACGGGGTGAGGGTAGCGAGGAGGGTGTGTTTGAACAAATGAAGAACTGGTTCAAGCGCAATTTTTAATTAAAGTCTTTTTAGTTTAAAACCGAGGGGTGTAAAAGATAATGTTTCAATATGACATAAATCAGAATCAAGCTGCTGTAATCAAGTTGATTGGTGTTGGCGGCGGTGGTGGTAACGCAGTTGAGCACATGATGAACGCCAATATTCATGGCGTTGAATACATCTGTGCCAACACTGATGCGCAAGTGTTGTCAAAAATGGGTGCAAAGAGTGCGATCCAGCTAGGTACAGAGATCACTAAAGGTCTTGGAGCAGGTACTAACCCTGAGATAGGCAAGCAGGCTGCGCAGGAAGATCGGGATCATATCGCCCAGGTGATTAATGGTGCGGACATGCTGTTTTTGACCGCTGGCATGGGTGGTGGTACCGGAACTGGCGCAATTCCTGTCATTGCGTCGATAGCTAAGGATCTCGGTATCCTGACGGTAGCTGTTGTGACAAAGCCGTTTCCATTCGAAGGTGGCAAGCGTCATCAGGTGGCTGAAGAGGGTTTGATCGAGTTACGACAGAACGTTGATTCGCTGATCGTCGTTCCAAATGAGAAGTTGCTGACCAATCTCGGTCCAAATGTCACTGTATTGCAGGCCTTCAAAGCCGCAAATGACGTGTTGAAAAACGCGGTGCAGGGTATTGCCGAAATTATCACCAATCCTGGTTTGATCAATGTTGACTTCGCTGACGTGCGTGCGGTGATGGCTGAAATGGGTCAGGCAATGATGGGAACTGGCAGCGCTCACGGTGAAGACCGTGCGGCTGAAGCGGCGCGCCAGGCTACGCAGAGTCCGTTGCTTGATGATATCAACCTCAAGGGTGCCCGGGGTATTCTATGTAATATCACTGCAGGGGCTGATCTCGGTATGAATGAATTCCAGCAAGTCGGTGATTTACTCGAAGAGATTGCAGCACAGGACGCCAACGTTGTCATTGGTACTTCTATCGATAATGAAATGGAAGGTGAAATTCGGGTAACTGTAGTTGCGACCGGACTGGAAAATGATCGGGTTCGAAAGAAGCCGATGACAGTGGTTCGATCAGCGGGCAAAGCAGTTGAAGGCCGTGCCGACACCGATAGTTTCAGTCATCTCGAGAAGCCGACAGTTTCCAGAATCGGTAAATCGCGAAAGCCCCGTCAGGTAACTGTTGAAGCGAGTAGCTCCTCTTCTCGCAGACAGGAGCGAAGCCGCCCTGAGCAGAGTAAGGAGCGGGCTCGTCCGTCCAGAGATACAAGTCCGGCGTTAGAGTATGCAGGTGTAGAGCGTGGCGATGACGAGATCGACTATCTGGATCTGCCAACCTTTCTGCGTCGGCAGGCAGATTAATTGCAATCTGCAAACATTCGCCAGGATGCAAACGCTGTGTTAACTGACTGTTAAGGCTCTGGAGTGTACAAATAGCTAGCGAAAGAGCGCCGCATTAGTTAATTACCGCTGCCGCCTCCGCCCGGGAGGCGGCGACTGGCTATAATTACTATCGCTTAAGGGTGCTGGTGGTTTCGTGGATGTATGCATTAGCATAGGGCGTTCGCCGTAATGAAACCGTCAGTGGTTGTACGGCCTGCCACAATAACGAACAACAGCAGCCAATGTTTACTGCCTGTGTCGCTGGTTGTACTTGCGCACAGTTGGTAAAGACGGAAACGAAGGATAATAAAAAAGTGATCCGCCAGCGAACGGTAAATAACCCTATTCACGCCACAGGCGTCGGTCTACACACCGGACGCAAGGTTTATCTGACCTTGTCCCCGGCCCCCATCAATACGGGGATTGTATTCCGTCGCGACATTGGTTCGAAGACAGTCTCCATACCTGCCATAGCGCAAAAAGTGGTGTCGACAGAACTTGCGACCACGATTGGCGATGACGAAGGCAACACTATTTCTACCATCGAACACCTGATGGCGGCATTTGCCGGTCTGGGTATCGATAACTGTTTCGTCGATGTCAGCGCTCGCGAAGTGCCGATCATGGACGGCAGTGCAGCACCATTTATATTCCTGATTCAATCTGCCGGTATCAGAGAGCAGGTTGCGTTAAAACGATTTATCAGGATCAAGGAAACATTACGGGTAGACGAAGACGACAAGTGGGTACAATTTGCTCCGTACGATGGTTTTCGCGTAAATTTCGAGATCAACTTTCAGCACCCGGCCATCTCCGAAGGGTCTCAGAAAGCTATTATTGATTTTTCTTCCACGTCGTTTGTCAGGGAAATCAGCCGTGCCAGAACATTTGGTTTCATGAGTGACATCGAAGCGCTGCGTAAGCGTGACCTGGCGCTTGGCGGCTGCCTCGACAACGCAATCGTTGTAGACAACTACAAAGTGCTCAACACCGACGGCTTGCGCTACGGCGATGAATTTGTGCGCCATAAGATTCTTGATGCAATCGGCGATCTGTTCCAGTTAGGCTGTGGAATTATCGGTCAGTTCACAGGCTACAAATCTGGTCACGGCCTGAACAACAAGCTTGTCAGAGCACTGCTCGAGCAACCGGAGTCGTGGGAAGAGGTTACCTTTGAGGAGGCTCAAAGCCCGATTGTCTATACCCAGCCGCTTGAAGCTGAGGCTGTCGGGTAGCTAATTCTGCTTAAAAATGATCCGGGTTCGAGCTGTTCGAGCCCGGCTGCTACCTCCCGATTTTCTGTCATGCCGGCTCGTAATGCGCAACGCTCAGTCGGGGCGCGTGTTTAATGATCCGGGCATTTCAATCGGAGGCACGGTGCGGGCAACTACTTTTTTCAGCACTATTCCCTGAGCCCGGAGTGTTTTGGTGATCTCCGCATCATAGAAGCGCAATTTGCTGGTCCATGCCGGCGAGTCGCAAAAAATGGTGAGTGCCTGGTCCTCTACCACTGCATACACAATTTTATCCATGAATTCCGGCGGCAAAGCCGGGACCAGCGCACTTTTCAGCTTTTTCCAGCTTTGCGATCGCCGATTGAGTTCGGAATCGAGAAATGAACGAATTTCATGCATAGGGTGTCTGGCTGGATTGCAATCGGCGTTTCACAGGGCGGAAAGGCCTGATTGTACTCATTTTGCCTACTGCCGTCGGAAATTCGGTTTTTTTTTGCAAAAGAATTGCAAGTGGTCTGTCGCGCTCCGAAATAAACAATCAGAAACTCGCTTGTCTCGTGGACATCTGCCCACAAACTAATTGCACGGAGTATTCGGGGCGAGCGGTACCAACTGTTATAATCAACAGTGGTAACATGCGGTCTGCACGTAGGCTTACACCAATGAAAATACACCTGGGGCGGGTCGCTCACCAATGATCGGTAATCTTGTAAAGAAATTTGTCGGAAGTCGAAATGATCGGCTGGTTAAACAGTATCAGAAGACGGTGCTGGGCTGTAACCAGTTAGCCGATCAAATGCAGGGGCTGTCTGACGATCAGTTGCGCGCAAAGACGGATGAACTAAAGGCACGGGCCGCTGACGGGGTCGAGCTTGACGAGTTATTGCCTGAGGCCTTTGCAGTGGTGCGCGAGGGCGGAACCCGAGCCATGGGAATGCGTCACTATGACGTGCAGCTCATTGGCGGCAGCGTATTGCACGACGGCAAAATTGCAGAAATGCGCACAGGGGAAGGCAAAACACTTGTTGCCACCACCGCTGTTTATTTGAACGCGTTGCTCGGCAAGGGTGTTCACGTAGTAACCGTCAACGACTATCTGGCACAAAGAGACGCCGAGTGGATGGGCAAGCTGTATGAGTTTCTTGGTCTGACCGTTGGCGTAATCGTGGGAGGTCTCGATTCGCAGTCACGCCGCGCAGCCTATGCCGCAGATGTAACCTACGGTACCAACAACGAATTCGGGTTCGATTACCTGCGCGACAATATGGCGCTGACTCTCGAGGACAAAGTGCAGCGCGGTCTGCATTTTGCCATCGTAGATGAGGTCGACTCTATCCTGATCGATGAGGCGCGCACGCCGTTAATCATCTCTGGTCCAACCAACGAAAGCAGTGAGACATACGACAAAATAAACAAGGTCATTCCGTCTTTGGTCAGGGTGCTCGAGGAAGAGGGGCCGGGCGATTTCACGGTAGACGAAAAAGCCAAGCAAGTGCATTTGACCGAGACTGGCATGGACAGGGTCGAGCAGTTACTCGTCGAACAGGGCATGCTGACAGAAACCGAAAGCCTCTATGACCCAACCCACATTGGACTGTTGCACCATTTGAATGCGGCACTGCGGGCACATGCGATCTACAACAAAGATGTGGATTACATAGTTTCCGATGGACAAATAGTGATCGTTGACGAATTTACCGGTCGTACGATGGCCGGGCGTCGCTGGTCTGATGGGTTGCACCAGGCCATCGAGGCTAAAGAAGGTGTAACGATACAACAGGAAAATCAAACGCTTGCATCGATAACCTATCAAAACTACTTCCGCCTCTATGAAAAACTGGCAGGTATGACGGGCACCGCTGATACCGAAGCATTCGAGTTTCAGCAGATCTACGGGCTTGAGGTTGTTGTCATACCGACGCACAAGAACATGGTTCGTGATGATCGTGGTGACCTGATCTATCTCACCCAGAAAGAAAAGTACGACGCAATTGTCGAAGACATTGAGGAATGCGTGCAGCGCAAGCAACCGGCTCTGGTTGGTACAACCTCTATTGAGACATCACAATACCTTTCCGATTTGCTGCAAAGTAAAAATATTCCGCACGAAGTGTTAAACGCGAAGCAGCACGAACGCGAAGCTCAGATTATTGCAAACGCCGGCCGTCCCAGTGCGGTAACGATTGCGACAAACATGGCGGGTCGTGGAACAGATATCGTGCTGGGTGGTAATCTTGAATCAGAGCTTGCCCAACTCGACACGCCAAGCGACGCAGACATTGCCCGCCTGACCGGTGAGTGGAAGGAGCGCAATCAACAGGTTCTCGACTCGGGTGGTTTGCATATTATCGGCACAGAACGGCACGAAAGCCGTCGTATCGACAATCAGCTTCGCGGGCGCTCTGGTCGACAAGGGGATGCTGGTTCATCGCGGTTTTACCTGTCTCTTGAAGACAATCTGATGCGTATCTTTGCCTCTGAACGTATCGGCAATATTATGCAAAAGCTTGGTATGGAAGAGGGTGAGGCGATCGAACATTCTCTCGTTACCCGTGCAATTGAAAATGCGCAACGCAAGGTGGAAGGCCACAACTTCGACATACGAAAGCATCTGCTTGAGTATGATGATGTCGCCAATGACCAAAGAAAAGTCATCTACGAGCAGCGTGACGAACTGATCGAAGCGGAAGAAGTCAGTGAAACTGTCACTGCAATGCGTGAAGATGCAGTAGATACGCTGATGGCCGGATATGTACCACCCGGGTCACTTGATGAAAGTTGGGATCTCGAAGGTGCACGTGAAGCACTGGCAGAAAACTTTTCTCTTGATATGGATCTGCAGGCGATGGTTGATGCAGATACCAGTCTCGATGAGGCGGGCTTGCGCGACAAGGTAATAGCGACACTGCAGCAAAAATACCAGGATATCGAAGGTCGGGCTGGTGACGAGACTCTGCGCCGCTTTGAAAAGTTTGTCTTGTTGAAAACGCTTGATGATCATTGGAAGGAACATCTGGCGTCGATGGACTACCTGCGGCAGAGTGTCGGGCTTCGGGGCTACGCGCAGAAAAATCCGAAACAGGAATACAAGCGCGAATCCTTCGAACTTTTTTCCTGGATGCTTGATGAGTACAAGAAAGCAGTCGTAGGAACCTTATCGAAGGTACAGGTTCAGGATCCGGTTGAAGTAGAGCAGGCCGAGGCAGAGGCTGCTGCGCAGGCAGTGCCAGCTGAAGTCAGCTACGAACATGCAGAGGCTACCAGCGCTACTGCCTCTGCACCTCCGCAAACGGGTGGCAATAATTCAGACGGCTTCGATGAGCCATTTGTTCGCGATCAACCAAAAGTGGGGCGCAATGATCCATGCTGGTGTGGTTCGGGCAAGAAATTCAAAAAATGTCACGGTGCGCTGTGACGTTATTATAGCGACACAGCAGGGGCTGCAAAACTACCTGCCAAGACATTATTAGTCTGAAACGTCGAATCCCTCTGCCTATGCAAGATGGCTGCAAGAGGGTTCATTGCGTTTGCCGGTTGAAGCGCCGAGGAATTTCCTGTGTAATCCACGCCTGATTAGTTACAGGCGCAACAACATGGCTGTCGGACTCACCGCACCAGGTAAGCTTGATCCGGTCCCCGGAATCGAGATGGCCACTTCAGCAAGTGGAATAAAAGGAGGCTCCGCGCTCGATCTTCTGCTGATCTCTTTTTGCGAGGGGGCAAGTGTGGCTGGCGTCTTCACACAAAACCGCTACTGTGCGCCGCCGGTGACAATTTCGCGCGAAAGACTTGCAACTAAAAATACCCGTGCACTGCTGATTAACTCCGGTAATGCCAATGCGGGAACCGGCGCAGAAGGAGATGCGATAGCCAGACAGCTTTGCAGGAAAGCAGCGGACCAGCTTGAGATCTCAGAGCATCAGGTTATGCCTTTTTCTACCGGTGTCATTGGTCAGCAGTTACCGGTTGAGCTAATCAGTGCCGCCATCGAATCGATGGGGGCTTCCTTGCAGGCAGATCATTGGCTGGAAGCATCGCAGGCCATAATGACAACTGACACGCTCCCCAAGGCGTTGTCCTCAACTGTGGTAATTGATGGGTCGGCTGTGACGATCACTGGTATTGCGAAAGGCTCCGGCATGATTCATCCGAACATGGCAACGATGTTATCGTTCGTGGCAACCGATGCCAATGTTGATCAGGAAGCGTTGCAACGCGCGTTAAAAGTTATCGCTGACAGAACATTCAACTGCATCACTGTAGATGGTGATACCTCGACCAATGACTCGTACATTTGCATTGCCAGTGGCAAGGCTGAAAACCGGGTTCTGAATGAACAGCATTCGGATTGGTCAGTATTTATCGAAGCACTGGAGAAAGTCAGTCGTTTTCTCGCACACGCCATTATCAGAGATGGCGAAGGAGCAACCCGGTTTATCAGTATCACTGTCAATGACGGAGCCTCACGAGACGATTGCCGCGAAGTCGGCTTGACGGTTGCGCACTCCCCGTTGGTTAAAACTGCTTTTTTTGCCGGTGATCCTAACCTGGGCAGAATACTCGCTGCCATTGGCCGCAGCAGAATTGATGATCTTGATATGAGCAAGGTTTCGCTTTTTATTGGATCCCCGACTATCGGATCAGGTGAGTCTGGATCAGCGGGTTCCGGTTTGTTGCCTGTTGCGGAGAAGGGAGAGCCTTCATCCCGCTATAACGAAGCCCGCGCTTTCGAGATTATGGCCGCAGAGGATGTTGACGTGCATATTTCACTTGGCGCGGGCACCGAGTCCGCGACAGTGTGGACAACAGATCTTTCGTATGATTACGTCAAGATTAACGCTGAATATCGCAGCTAGCCTGAGCCGAGCCGCAGCTGCTAGCTATGTTTTTTAGCCAGAGCAGTTAGCTCATTATGCAGTGCCTGCACCTGGTGGGTGATATCTTCTATTCCGGCGCTGTTAACAATAACGCTGTCTGCAATGGCCAGTCGCTCTTCGCGACTCGCCTGGCTTGCCAAAATCTTTTTCGCGTCGGCGTCAGTGCTGCCATCTCTTGCCTGCAGCCTTTGTAGCTGTACATCAACCGGTACATCGACGACGACCACGTGATCGTAGCGCTTTTGCTGTCCAGTCTCGACCAGCAATGGAATCACGATAAGGCAATACAGATGGCCCGTCTGCTCGAACGAGCTTATCTGGTTGTTGGTTAAGCGTCTTACTTCCGGGTGCACAATGGCTTCAAGGTCTGACCGCGCCTTTTCATCATTAAAGATAATGCTTCGCAGTTTTGCCCGGTCGAGCGTTCCGTCTGCCTTCAAAATAGTGTTGCCAAAACGTTCTGCTATCTGTTTGAGGCCAGGGCTGTTGATTTGAACAGCCTGTCGCGACAAGACATCTGCATCGGCGACTGGTACCCCTAATTCGGAAAACGCGTCACTCACCGTCGTTTTGCCGCTGGCGATTCCACCGGTTAGCGCAACACGCATCATTTGCTTTCACCTGCTCTGTCTAGTGGTTTGGTTTGTGATCTGACTTTATCAGTAATACCACGAGCGTAGAATACAATCGCAAGCAATGGTTAAAGGGCGTTATTGGTTTTGCCTGGTGTTTTGGCAAACCCTATCTAGATTCCCAGTAGCTGGTAGTATCTTGCCACCAGGGTATCGCCCCACATGAAAGCAACCCAGCCGGCAATGGCCAGATAGGGGCCAAACGGTATTGGTTTGTCACGCTGATGTTTAAAAGCAACCATCATGATAATGCCGACTATAGCACCCGTGAGTGACGATAGCAGGATAACCAGCGGAAGCTGGGTGAAGCCCAGCCATGCGCCGAGCGCTGCCAGTAACTTGAAATCACCGAAACCCATACCCTCTTTGCCGGTGATCAGTTTGAAGGTCTGAAATACCAGCCACAGAGACATATAGCCCGCCGCCGCGCCAACCAGTGCCTGTTGGGTATCCACAAATACCGGCACCAGGCTCAACAGCAACCCAAGCCACATCAACGGCAGTGTTATTGAGTCTGGCAGGAGTGTGGTGTGATAATCGATGAGCGCCAGACAGATTAGTGCCCAGGTAAATATCAGTGCAAAACAGGTTTGCAGGCTTGCCCCGAACTTCATTGCGATTGCCAGCGACAACAGGCCGGTTAGCAGTTCAACAACAGGATACTCAGCGGAAAT
Organism: uncultured Granulosicoccaceae bacterium; assembly: GCA_937957915.1. Classification (GTDB taxonomy): domain Bacteria; phylum Pseudomonadota; class Gammaproteobacteria; order Granulosicoccales; family Granulosicoccaceae. The sequence continues at coordinate 55,770 of CALGNZ010000014.1, forward strand.
TCGGGCTTTGCAGGAGTGGCACTTACCTCGCAAAAACAGCCATGACAATACCGGGATATTTTGCCATGCTTTTATTTGACTGCCACAGGACGGACATGCCGAGCGGGGCACGGCCAGGTTGAACGGCTTGTCATCATCGTTGTCGGCAGAGGCATCGTCGGCAGAGAGTTCAAGAAATTCTCGGCACTCTTTGCGCCAGCCTCTTTCCATCATGATTGGCAATCGATAGACCACGACATTCAGGAAACTGCCTACGAGCAGGCCGAGGACCAAACAAACCAAAAAGAGCAGCGAATCGCTGCTCTGTAGTACGCTGAGTAATGTCATTTCTAACCCGTGCCTGACCAGACACTGAAAACCATATTCTAAGGTGCGCCAGGTGTCTGTGCGGCAGAATCTCTGCTGCTGTGTGCCGCTCAGACGGTGCGTTAGGTTCCTAGTTTAGAACGCGTCGCCCATTTTGAAAATAGGCAAGTACATCGCGACAACCAGTCCGCCAACCACAATACCAAGAAAGGCCATAATCATGGGCTCCATCAAGCTGGTTAGTGCATCAACTGAGTTGTCAACTTCCTCTTCATAGTAGTCTGCGACTTTGGACAGCATATCGTCTAATGCGCCAGATTCTTCTCCAATGGATACCATTTGCACGGCCATATTGGAAAACAGTCCCTGATCACGCATCGAAGCGGTTAGTCGTTGACCGGTAGACGTATCATCTTTCATCCTTAACACGGCGTCGCGATAGACAGCATTACCGGCTGCGCCCGCAACCGAATCCATTGCCTCGACCAGAGGTACACCGGCCGAGGACATGGTAGCGAGTGTTCGGGCGAACTTTGAGGTTGCGGCCTTATGCATAATTTCGCCAATAATTGGCATTTTCAACACAAGTGCATCAGTTTTGTCTCTGAATTTTTGAGACCTCTTGTGTGCCATTTTCAAACAAAATACGGTGCCACCGATTGCGCCGAAAATTGCCCACCACCATGATTGCATAAACTCGGAAAGGTTAACCACCATCCTTGTGAATGCTGGAAGGTCGCTGCCGACACCCTCGAAGAGCGTTTCAAACTGCGGCACAACGAATACCAGCAAGATGGCTGTAACGATAAAAGCAACTATTAATACGGCAACCGGGTAGAACATTGCCTTCTTGATTTTTGCCTTGAGTGCTTCGGTTTTTTCTTTGTAGGTGGCTACTTCATTGAGGAGTCGTTCAAGCGTACCAGACTGCTCACCGGCTTCCACCAGGTTGCAAAACAGCTCATCGAAATGGTCTGGATGGCGCTTGAGGGCGACAGTCAGACTGCTGCCTCCCTCGACGTCAGCTTTTATCTCGTTGACGACCTGGGCCATCGCTTTGTTGTCGAGGCCATCCGATACGATCTCAAACGCCTGCACAAGCGGGACGCCTGAGCCCATCATCGTTGTTAACTGGCGAGCGAAGATTGCAATATCGCCCGCTGTTATTGTGCTGCTGCCACCCTTAAGTTTCTTTTGTTTTTTAACTTTGGTCGGGGTAATGCCTTGTCGACGGAGCTGAGCCTTGATCAGGTCAGGGCTCTTGCTCGTCATCTCGCCTTTAACGACCTGACCCTTCGAGTCTTTGCCTTCCCAGAGGAAGATTTGTTTTATTGCTGCAGTTGCCATTGTCTGTACTCTGGTAACAGGACTTAGTCCTGTGTAACTCTATTGGCTTCTTCCAGACTTGTCAGTCCCGCCATAACCTTCTTCAACGCGGAGCGACGCAAATCATCAATGCCCTCCTTTTTTGCCTGATCGGCAACGTCAATCGAGTTGCCTTCAGCCATGATGATTCGGCCCATGTCTTCGGAGATAGGCATAACCTGATAGATACCTACCCGGCCTTTATAGCCTTCAGTGCATTTTGAGCAGCCATTAGCGGTATAGAACGTAACGTCCTGCGCAAGATCCTCTTCGGTATAGCCTGCTTTTAGCAACACTTCTTTTGGCAGGTCAGCGGGCTGTTTGCAATCGCATAGCCGCCTTGCCAGTCTTTGAGCAATGATTAAGGTAACTGCGCTGGCAACATTAAACGGCGGTACACCCATATTCATCAGACGCGAAATGGTCTGTGGTGCATCGTTCGTGTGCAATGTAGATAAAACCAGGTGACCAGTTTGTGCCGCCTTAATGGCGATACTTGCTGTTTCCAGATCACGTATCTCACCAACCATGATGACATCAGGATCCTGTCGCAGAAATGATTTCAGCGCTTCGGCGAAGGTCAGTCCGGCTTTTGGATTTACATTGACCTGATTAATACCCGCGAGGTTTATTTCCGCCGGATCTTCTGCGGTTGAAATATTGGTATCCGGCGTGTTGAGAATGTTCAGGCCGGTATAAAGTGACACTGTCTTACCACTACCAGTCGGGCCGGTCACCAGAATCATGCCGTAGGGGTTGGCCAGTGCATCCATATATCGTTTTTTCTGCTCCTCCTCGTAACCCAACACATCAATGCCGAGTTGCGCGCTGCTTGGGTCAAGAATACGCAGTACCGTTTTTTCACCAAACAAAGTCGGGCAGGTATTGACACGAAAATCGATTGCACGATTTTTTGAAATTTTGAGCTTTATACGTCCGTCCTGTGGAACCCTTCTTTCAGAGATATCCATTCTGGACATGACTTTGAGACGAGCGGTTATCTTACCTGCCAGGTTCAATGGCGGTTGTGCAACTTCCTGCAGTATGCCGTCTACTCTGAACCGCACTCTGAATACTTTTTCGTAGGGTTCGATATGAATATCAGATGCGCCACGTTTGATTGCATCTAGCAGAACCTTGTTAACAAAGCGAACGACTGGTGTGTCATCGATGTCTGAAGAATCGTCGTCTTCCTGGCTGGACTCATCACCGCCGAGGTCCATATCAAAACTCTCGTCCAGGCCTTCGCCGAGACTACCCATATCGCTGGCAGATGATGCCTGTTCAATGAGCTGGGCGAGCTTGTCCTCCTCGACCAGAACAGGAAACACCGATTTACCCGAGGTAAATTTAATTTCGTCCAGAGCGGTGGTGTTTGTCGGATCCGAAACTGCTACAAAGAGTCTTGGGCCACGAAGGAAAATTGGCAGTGCATTGTGCTTGGTAACCAGTTCTTCGTTGATGAAATCGCCAGGCAGTGAGTCTGCTGTAAGTGACTCCAGATCTAACAGCGGAAGACCGAACTCAAGGGCTGCAATATTTGCAATTCTTGTAGCCGAGATGTCCATGTGATGAACAAGATGACTGATCAGTTGACGTTTGGCGGAACTTGCATCGGCAAGAGCCTGGAGGGCAGCACTTTCAGTAAGAACTTCCTCCTTTACCAGTCGCCTTGGCAATCCGGACAAGGATTGTTTAACATCATTAGAGGCGGTTG
>CALGNZ010000015.1 GCA_937957915.1 uncultured Granulosicoccaceae bacterium
GGCACCATCAGCGAATCGGATCTGGACCTCTTTACCATTGAGGATGATCCGGACAAGGTGATCGAGACAATTTTTGATTTCTATGAGGGCGTAGACATGGATATGGTGATGGCCAACGACGATATTTCCATGGACATCTAACAAATTTAGCCAGTTCTGTCCGATACAGGGTCAAACTGTCAGGATCGACGGATGATCGTTAAACGCCTTTAACTGATCGGCTGCTTAATCGGTACACTTTGTCGGTACGCGGCAGTTCGCAATTGCTCACCTTTCCTATCCGAAATTGATCAAGCGACGGTAAGTCGTGGCGTTGGAATTCTCCTCTCTGCAGACTGTCCAACACCCACCTGGTCACCAAAAATGGTACAGTACGTCAGCGAATAAACGACCTCCCAATGGCCGCTAAAAGTGACTTACCAGCAAGCTTGGGATTATTCAGCTAAAACCACTATCCTGAGAGGAGAGCAACTCAATATGAAAAGACGCGACTTTATCAAATCCGGCGCCGTTGCCGGAACAGCCGCTGTTGCGACCGGAGCGGCCATCACATCCGCCCCGGCTATCGCTCAGTCCAAAACCGAGCTAACAATCGTTTCAACCTGGCCACGGGATTTCCCCGGTTTGGGTATTAGTGCGCAGCGGCTGGCTGCGCGCATCACCGAGCTTTCCGAAGGCAAAATAGCGACTGAGTATTTTGCAGCAGGCGAGCGCGTAGGCGCATTTGACGTATTCGATGAGGTTGCGGCTGGCAATAGCCAGGCCTACATAGCGGCCGATTACTACTGGAAAGGAAAGCACCCCGGATTTGCCTATTTCACAGCTGTCCCGTTTGGCATGACCACGCCAGAGTGGAACGCGTGGATCAAGTTCAAGGATGGGCAAGCCCTGTGGGACGAGCTTTCCGGTGAGTTTGGTCTGAAAGCTATCGCCTGTGGCGCGACAGGCGCCCAGATGGGCGGCTGGTTCAACAAGGAAATCGAATCTGCTGATGACCTCAAGGGTCTGAAAATGCGTATTCCTGGCCTTGGTGGCGACGTTATGGCAAAGCTGGGAGCCTCTCCCGTATCGCTGCCTGGCGGACAAATCTACGAAAATCTGGTTTCCGGCGCGATTGACGCAACTGAGTGGGTCGGCCCATACAACGACTACTTCATGAAGTTCTACGAGGCAGCCAAGTACTACTACTCACCTGGTATGCACGAGCCAGGTGGCGGTCTCGCCTTCGGTATGAACGCAGAATGGTGGAACAAGCGCTCGAAATGGGAACAGGCAATCATCACTGCAGCCTGTTACGAAGAGCATGCGGCTCAGCCAGAAGAAGCGATCGCTAACAACGGTCTGTATCTGGCACGTATGGTCGATGACCATGGCGTCGAGCTGCGATCCTTCAACGACGATATCTACGACAGCTTCGGCGAAGCGTCTGCAGAAGTCTTCGAAGAAACTCGAGACCACAGCGAACTGGCAGCGAAAATCAACGATAGCTACCAGGCCGCACTACGTGAAATGGGTGCTTACCTGAAACTGGCCGAAATTGGCTTTTCAAACCAGCGCAATCGCGTACTGGATATCTAGACGGTATCAGGCGGGGTATCTCACTGCCCCGCCACATTGATTCAGCCCGGTAGCAGACCTCACCTGAGGTGTGTTCACCGGGTACCAAGACCCCCATCCGTGAATCGTTATCAGCACCGCGCTGAGTAAAAAATTACACATAGCAGAGACCGCCACCATGCAGACAGCAGGGGACACAGCAGCGAACAATCCTGACTCGCCCGTGAGTCGATCGGACACTACCGCAAGACTGTTTAGCTGGCTTATGCTGGCGTATCTCGCAACTTACCTGTTGAACAACACCCTGGTACACGCCCGCAGCTGGCCAGGCGTTCGAGCCGCTTTTGATTCCCCATTCGATTGGCGCGCGTGGGCGCAAATTGCCCTGTATCTGGCAGCTGCTGTGCTGGTTTATAAATTGGTACGCAACAGGCCTCGCAGCCTGCGTGCAGATGCTGCAACAATAACTGCAATCAACACCTATTTAATACGGTCACTATTCTGGGCCGTGCTGTTTATTGGCCTGGCCGATATGGCTATTTCCTTTGTCCGCGTCGAGGGCTTTCTGCCTTCGTTAGTCAATGAACAACTTGCCAAAGACCTTGCCCGACCTCAGTATCGCGGTCCAACAGTCCATGTACCCCTGATACTCCTCGGATTTATTGTCGGCGCAGTCACAAAAACCCTGGGCTTTCACTGGTTCGCACTGCTGATAGTCATTGCCGAACTGGCGATTGTGATAACACGGTTTATTTTCTCGTACGAGCAAGCCTTCATGGGTGACCTGGTGCGTTTTTGGTACGCCGCACTATTCCTGTTTGCCAGCGCATACACGCTCTTATACGAAGGCCATGTACGTGTAGATATCTTCTACGCCGGAATGAAACAACGTAGCAAGGGATTCGTTAACGCATTTGGTGCGCTGGCGTTTGGTGCCACGCTGTGCTGGACAATCATTATCATTGGCTTTAGTGGCAAGTCGTCAATTATTTACGGCCCACTGGCAAACTTTGAAGTATCACAATCCGGATTTGGTATGTACACAAAATACTTGATGGCAGGGTTTTTAGGCGTTTTTGCAATCACCATGCTGCTGCAATTCACCGCTCAATTTCTCGAATCTTGCGCAGACTATAAAAAACAACCCGGTGGCCGTAAAGTCGCTACCGAAATCGCTCATTAAGCCGGAGAGAACAACATGGAACTTATCTTTCTGGCATTACTGCTAATCATCCTCGCAATCGCTCTCGGGTCTGGTTACCCGGTCGCATTCGCACTACCCGGTGCAGCGATTGTTACTATATCAATTGCCGCAGCATGTGGACTCCTGTTCGCCGGCCATGCAGATGCCTACTTTGCACAGGGAGGGCCGAGTCAATGGCTCTCAGCAGGTGTGACAAATTTACGTGGCATCTACTGGGAAGTAGAACGCGACACACTAATAGCAATTCCGCTGTTTATTTTTATGGGCATCATGCTGCAGCGCTCCAAAATTGCTGAAGATCTGTTGATGACCATGGCACAGTTATTCGGGCCGGTACCAGGCGGCCTGGGAATATCAGTCGTATTTGTCGGTGCATTACTGGCTGCAACCACCGGCATCGTTGGCGCCACCGTAGTCGCTATGGGTTTGATCTCTCTGCCGGTGATGCTGCGCAACAACTACTCGCCCTCGCTTGCCACCGGCACGATTGCAGCATCGGGTACGCTCGGTCAAATTATCCCTCCATCAATAGTATTGATTATTCTGGCAGATCAATTGGCCAGTGCGACTGACCAGGCAAGCACCGCTCGTAAAGCGCTCTACAAGCTATCAACCGGCGAAGTATCTATGCCATCCGAGTTCGATGTCGGTTCGACCAGTGCCGGTGAAATGTTTCTCGGTGCTTTCGTGCCCGGCCTGGTTCTGGTTGGTATCTATATGGCGTACATCCTGATCTACGCCCTGATCAATCCGAAAAATGCACCTGCTGTAAAAAGTATAGGCGGCTATGATGGCCAGTTTCTGGTTAAGGTACTGGCAACACTGGTACCGCCGTTAACACTCATTTTTCTGGTACTGGGATCCATTATCTCTGGTATCGCAACAGTCAACCAGGCAGGTGCTATCGGCGCTGCAGGGGCACTGCTCATGGCAGGCTATCGACTATCAGAGGGAACAAAAACCACTTACCTGCCAGCCTTCCTGGCGACTATCTCACTGATCGCGATCGGCATCTGTCTGGTACTTTTTGACAACAACATTAAAGACATCAAAACCGACCACGACAGACTGGGCATTATTCTGTCGGCCATTGCCGTAGGAGGCTTGCTGCTCGCATTACTGTGGAGCGGAATTCGTGTCATGCGAATAGACAACACGCTCTATGAGGTGATGATCGATACCGCAAAAACCACCTCACTCGTATTCATTATTTTGTTGGGTGCTGCGATGCTTACTGCAGCATTTAGAGCCTTCGGTGGTGAAGAGCTGGTTAGAGATTACCTCAACGCCTTACCGGGCGGATTCTGGACCAAGTTTGTAACCGTGATGGCGGTCATTTTTATCCTTGGCTTTTTTCTGGATTTTATTGAAATAGCGGTAGTCGTCGTACCGATTGTCGCGCCTATTTTGCTGGCTGATCCATCTGCGAATATAACTGCCGTATGGCTGGGTGTGATGATTGGTCTGAATATTCAAACCTCCTTTCTGACACCGCCTTTCGGATTTGCACTCTTTTATATGCGTGGAGTCGCACCAGCGGCGGTCAAGACAATCCAGATGTACAAGGGGGTGATAGCGTTCATTCTTTTACAATTAATCGCTCTCGGAATTGTTGGCTACTATCCGCAGCTGGTTAACTATTTACCAAAGCGTTTACAACTCACCGCAGACACTGCACCCCCACCGCGTAATCCCAAACTGCAGCACTGTGTAGAAGAGCTCGTCAGTTATGATTTCGCGAAAAACGGTGACAGCATCAAAAGTTCAATCGCCACAGCCAGTGCACTTGACTATTCGATGTTGCCCAAAAAGATGGCCAAAGAGGTTGAAGCGAGTTTTGCCAACGCTGAAGAATCAATACAACTGCTTGCACAGGCAAACGACGCTGCAGGTATCGTAGAAGCCGCCAGCGGCGATTTTCGCCCCCTGCACGAGCAGGTCAGAGACTTGCGTACCGAAGCTGCACAGTATGATCGCGAAATAAAAGAAATAACAAGCGAACTGAGGCGACTCGACGACGACAAAGTAGAAGAACGTACAAATCTGCAGTCCAGACTCGATCACCTGGCAGAGGAGAAAAACACCTTGCTGGCGCAAACACCGGAACAATGGGATCAGGCCAGGACAGACTTCACCGAACTACAAAAGAATGAACGCGATTTGAGAAACAAATTTCGTAAAGCGGCGGACAAAGGCTACTCCCCGATCGCACAGCTCCATGCAACACTTAACTCATCGTCCGCATTTGACGAAATGGCCAGTGAGATCGGCAAACTTAGAGCGCTGGTTGAAACCAGTGGAGTTGACGCACCACTCGATACTTTCGCCGCCATCAGCAAACAATTTGGCAACATAGAAGGCGCATCAAAAATAAAATCCGAAGTATCAAAAGCGCGCAAGGCACTTAAGGCCAAGAAGCCCAATCCTGACAAAGCGCTGAAAGCTCTGGACAAAGCTCAAAAGCTCTATGATGAACAAAAGGACTGGCGTCGTGAAGCTACCACTGCACTGGCGCAACCGATAGCTACCTACGAGGAATCGATCCGATCGTCTATCGGCATCAGACAGCAATCAAAGCTGACCAGGAAGCAGGCGCTTTTTGTTGCTAAATGCGACGCGGGCCATCGGGATATTTCACTGAATTTCTAATCTGAACTGTCATGGGCCGGTTCATCGAAGGCCCATGCATCACTGAATTTTGCAGATTGTTTTTAGGCCCGCTGAGCGGTATTTACCATTCAGCGCATCGCCAGCAACCAGGCCTGTGTGAATTCTGCAGTTGCTGGGGTGAGGAGCTGCGGTGGAGAACCGGGCTCCCTCGGGTTACATTGATATAATTCGGGGGTAATTCAACCGGCCGACATACTGCTATTGCGAATAACTTCGCTGTGCATTGTTTCCAGACGGGCACTTAGCACTGAAGTTACCCGTAAGACAATACGGCGAAACTTCTCAACGGGCTGTTTGTACGTGTTGTATCAAGCGGTTGTCAGTTCTCGCTGCTCACTGTTGCGCACAGCTAACAGCGCTTTTTCAGCTCTGCTATAGCCTTGCGCCGAAGCAGTTTCATACAATGATGCGGCTTTCTCCAGATTTTTAGATACGCCCCAGCCATGTTGATACAACACACCTAAATTATACTGTGCGCGCATGTCGCCCTGATCGGCCCCAGCCTGCAGCCACCGCTCAGCGCGGCGATAATTCTTGCTGATTCCTTTGCCATTGGCATAACGTAAACCCAGGTTCACCTGCGCGCGGCTATTGCCTCGTTCAGCTGCTTTGCGATACCACGTGATAGCCTCGTGCTCATCCTTGTCTATACCGAGTCCATGCTCATACATGCGGCCCAGATTATACTGTGCGGCAGCGCTGTTTTGATCCGCCGCCATGCGCAGCCAATAGACTGATTGATAAACATCTTTTGGTACCCCTAACCCTAGCGCGCAGCCGATTCCCATATCCAGTTGTGCAGGTGCAAATCCCGATTCTGCTGCCTTACGAAACCATTTCATGGCACTGGTGTAGTCAACCGTCCCTGCAACACCATTAATGTGGCACATTCCCAAATCGAATTGGGAAGGCACGTGGTTATTCTCTGCAGCTGTGGTAAACCAAAGCAGGGCACTGCTGTTACTTTGTTCAACAAGCTTACCGGTGGCATACATTTTGGCCAGCATTGCCTGTGCATGCACATCACCACGCTCCGCGGCGAGCGTGAACCATTTGATCGCTTCGCGTCTGTCTTTGGGAACGCCTCTTCCCTGTGCGTAACAAACTCCTAAATCAAACTGGGCAACCACATGGCCTTTGTCCGCAGCCTGTCGATAATAATTAACAGAGGCTTGTCGATTCTGCAGTACACCATGGCCCGCCGAGTACATATACCCAAGGAATCCCAGCGCACTGGCATTGCCCTGATCTGCTGCCCGCTGAAAGTACTCAGCTGCGGTACCGTAATCCTGTTCGACACGCTGCCCGTCAAAATACATCGTGCCTAAAAATAGCAAACCCCATTGATTGCCTTCTTCAGCCGATTTATAGATCCATTTTTCCGAACGATTGAAATGACGCTCTCGATCCTCCTCGGCCATTTTTCCTTCACAGAGCAATGCAATTGCGGCACTGGCTCCAAGGTGGTTTTCCTTAGCGGCAAGTTCCAGTAACTCTATCGACGCAGTCTCGTCCATTGGAGTCTCCAGCGATCCGCGCCGAAGTTCCATCCCTCGAGTGAAGTAGTCTTCACAATCGGGAGCGGACACCAGGGTGAGTTCGCCTCCACCGGGTAACGCTTTGCTACGGCGCCGTTGCCTGCTGGCTGCAATATACTTGTTTGTTTGGTCGTTTGGTTTTTTAGTCATGATATCAACATCGCTTACCCTGATCGGAATATACCCGTAGTCCGAGCGCAATTGTTCAAGTTGTCCAGCCTGTAAACAGACATAGTCAAAACAACCTGTGTCATGGGTATCAAAATGCACTCATACAACAATGCTCAGTCAGGCGGACGACCCGTAGCGAAGGGTTGGCAATTCAGAAGTTTTCTTTTTGCGCTCAGAGATTGCGGCCTGGCATAGCTTGAATATTACTTACGGGTGGCTGTAGAGAGATGTGTAGATTCCTTAATCACTTCCATCACCATGTAAGTGCGGGTATCACGAACTCCAGGCAAATCTCGCAATATCTCCCCCAGCAAGTCACGATATTCCTGCATGTCTGCAACGCGAATTTTCATCAGGTAATCAAAGTCACCGGACAGTAAGTGACACTCGAGCACAAACGGTATTTTGAGTGCCGCGTGTTTAAACTTTTCAAAAATCTGTCGGCTCTCGTACTCGAGCTTAATCTCGACGTAAACCATTAACCCGGCTTCCAGCAAATCCGGATTCAGGATCGCGGTATAGCCAACAATATATTTATCTTGCTCAAGTCGACGAACACGCTCCAGACAGGGCGAAGTGCTCAGGCCGACCCGCTCACCCAACTCAACATAGGAAATTCGCGCATTCTTCTGAAGTTCATCGAGAATTTTCCTGTCAACTCGATCCAGTTTTTTCATCGATCTCACCAAAATTATTTACCAATACGCAGAATATCCCAGAAATTATTACCGAGAATACTGAAATAACAGAAATATAATTTGGCAAATATGGTCTAGACTCCCAAAAAATGCCGGGGACACACTAAACCAGCATTTATTAAGCGGCAAAACGACCGCTACACTTGTATCCGCTGAGGAGGATTAGCAATGCTGATTGGTGTACCTAAAGAAATAAAGAACCACGAGTACCGGGTTGGGCTGACACCGGTCAGCGTTCGCGAACTCATCGCTAACGGCCATCAGGTAATGATGCAAACCGGCGCTGGTCTCGGAATTGGTGAGAGCGACGATGCCTATACAAGCGCAGGCGCCAGCATCGCTGCAACTGCCGAACAGGTTTTCGCAGATGCAGAAATGATTGTTAAGGTAAAAGAACCGCAGCCTGACGAGTGCAAACTGCTGCGATCCGGACAAGTTTTATTCACCTACCTGCACCTTGCACCAGATCCGACTCAAACTCGTCTTCTGCAAGAGTCCGATTCAGTTGCTATCGCTTATGAGACGGTAACAGATCAAAACGGCGGACTGCCGTTGCTTGCCCCCATGTCCGAAGTCGCTGGCAGAATGTCGATACAAGCTGGCGCCGCCTGCCTTGAAAAGAGCAAAGGTGGGTCAGGCAAACTGCTCGCGGGCGTTCCTGGTGTCGCACCGGCTAACGTACTGGTCATTGGCGGTGGCGTAGTGGGTACCAATGCCATTCAGATGGCAGCTGGCATGGGTGCCAATGTCACCGTACTCGATCGCTCAATAGTGAGACTCAGAGAACTCGATGCCCAGTTTGGTGGACGCATTGCCACGGTCTATTCCACCAAGTCTGCACTCGAGCAGCACGTCGCCAATACCGATTTAGTTATTGGTGCGGTGCTCATACCCGGTGCCGCAGCACCAAAGCTCATTTCTCGCGAAATGTTAAGCACGATGCGTAAGGGTTCAGTATTGGTTGATGTTGCAATTGATCAAGGCGGTTGCTTCGAGACCTCAAAGGCTACAACGCATGAAGACCCGACTTACATAGTGGATGATGTTGTGCACTACTGTGTTGCGAATATGCCCGGGGCAGTTGCCAATACATCTGCACACGCCCTCAACCATGCAACGTTGCCTTTTACCCTGGCACTGGCAAATCTGGGATACCAGGAAGCCCTGAGAAGAGACGACAATCTGTTGCAGGGTCTGAATGTGCATCATGGGGCAATCACCAATAAGCCGGTTGCGGATGCACTTGACCTGGCTTACGTTGATCCGGCCTCTGTACTGACAGCGCACGCTGCCTGAATCAGACTGTCTTGAAAAATACCAATTGAAATAAGCCGAGCTATACGCTCGGCGGCTTCTGACTAGATGACACGCTCTTTTTTTGCAGCTCGGGTGAATTGCTCCAGTGAGTTTTCCATGGAAGCCTGAGCAAAGTACGGATCGTGCTCAACCGACCCAACCGCAAGAATGTCGACACCCAGCTGACTTTGTGCACGCCGATAGTAGATAATGTACACATCGTGGCGAACACAAAGCACGCCCTGCCATAACTCATCGCGACAATCCCCCTGTTGCGGGTTAACACTTAAATCATCTATTCGCTCGCGAATTCCCTCCATCTCCATCCATGCAAGCCAGGTTCCCTCGAGATCGACTTTTTGACGAAATATGGTTTCGATATCGCTCTGGGCAGTTTTGGACAGGTAACTGTGGACTAACAAGCGCATGTTAATAATCGCCGCAGGATAGACGGATCATTTTCACAAGATTAAACCTGCGGGTTCCGGTTTCAATCATCACCGGGAATCACCCGGGCTACGATCTCTGCGCGGTCTCTTATTACTGACCCCGTATAGGTCATACATTTGCTCATAAGGACTGGCTGACCCTTTGCAATCGCTGAGAGTATCATCTCCCGCATCGATTTCAGCCGCAGCTTTGAAAAGACGGTCTCGCAGGCTACTAATCAACACAGCACTATCTACAGAGGCTTTTGTTGTCATTGGGTGTCGTCGGTCTGGTGCTTGTGTTAACTGAATCAGAATCTGTTACGCAGAATCTGCCGGATTGAACCCTCAATTTTTTCATGTGTACTAACTGTTCGCAAGCATCCGTTGCAAGGGCTTACGCAATGCGACTGGCCTGACTTTCTCAAGCACCAACGACTCGCACTGATTAAAAATCATGAACCGTCGCAGCGAACTCGACAGCTCAAGGATAAAGTCATCCGGCAAACTGTTGCAGGTTAATGTGGTTTTTGGTCTCTCAGGGCTGTTATCGGCATCTAAATCTAACGACAGCACTTTTAGAATACCGTTCCTGCGATCGGCTTTGCAATCTATCCGCCCATAGAACTTGTCTCGAAACAGTATCGGCAGACAAAAGTAACCATGCTGCCTTTTCGCAGCAGGAACATAACACTCTATCTGAAATGCAAAGTCGAATATGGAGCGGCAGCGTTCTCGCTGTATAACGCAGTTATCAAATGGAGACAACAGGCGGACTTTACGATCAGTTCTGATCGTAGTGTCGAGTATCTCGGGGTTGATATACACCGGCTCACCACCTGGTAGCGTTACCGTTGTCAGAGAGCCTGCAGCAATAGCCTCTTGCAAACAGTGCTTTATTTGCGCACGCAATTCTGACCCTTTGCGCAGATAGGCGAAGGCCCGCGCGTGTGCAAACCCGTGTGCTCGCAATGTAATGTCAATCAGGTGTTGTGCATATTCAGTGAGTGTCGGCATCGAAGTATCCAGATTCGACGGCAACACCCGCTCGGTAATATCGTATCGCTTTTGAAACCCCTGTCGGCCAACCACCATCAACTCTCCCTCCATAAACAGTTGCTCCAGCGCCTGTTTAGCCGGTTTCCATTCCCACCAGCCGCCTTTACGTTTCACATTGTCTTGAAAATCCCTTGCCATCAGCGGGCCTTCAGCTTCTATCCTTCGATAAACAGCCTTCATCAGCTTACGGTTGGTATTAGTAAACCAGTGTTTTTTGCCACTCTTGATCGCGTGCATTCGTGGCAGTGCAAATCGATAGTGCTGCATCGGCAGAAATGCCGCGGCATGGGACCAGTATTCAAAAACACGCTTCTGTTCTATCAGATTGGCCAGACTGGCAGGCGTATAATCTGGAATACGACTCCACAGTACATGGTGATGGGCACGCTCCACCACCGAAATAGTATCTATCTGGATGTAGCCCAGATGATCGATAGCCTGCGCAACCGCTTTGGTTCCAGAACCAAATGGCCTGGCAAGCGTCAGACCCTGACACGAGAGCGCGAGTTTGCGAAGTTTAGAGGCGGTAGGCATCGGAACATAATAAACCGGAACAACGCACGCGATTCACTTTTGTGGCTGGCAAACGGGGCGGCCACGTTCACTGCGGCTATGATTCTGCCGCGCACGTTATCGGCGCTGAATCTCTGGTCGAATCTTCTCGGCTTTGCTATATCATAGGGGAAGATGGTGCATCCCGGCATCGCCAACACCAATTTGCAAGATTTCCGGAAAGAAATGATTCACGTACTCGGCTCAATCAATATTGATTATTCATCAACCGTCGGCAGGTTACCGGCAGCTGGTGAAACGGTCATTGGCGAAAATCTGCAATTAACCCCGGGGGGCAAAGGTGCAAATCAGGCATTAGCTGCAAGAAGGGCCGGTGCAGACGTGAAGCTGACCGGCGCCATTGGTACCGACGAGGTAGCCCCGCAGGCAACTTCTCTGTTACGCGAAGCGGGTGTCGACCTGTCATCTGTAGGTACCATAGACGGGCCGACCGGTTGCGCGTTTGTTTTTGTCGATGACAGCAGCGAAAACCAGATTGTCATTATTCCAGGAGCAAATGCCGGAGTCACACAGAGGCATGGAGAACAGTTAGGAATAAGCGCTTCTGATATTCTGCTGTTACAGCTGGAAGTGCCACTGCCCGCGGTTTGCGCAAGTGCGAAAACTGCCCACGATGCAGGCGCTCAGGTCATTGCCAATCTCGCTCCTTATCAGAAACTTCCCCTCGAGTTTTTTGACCACGTAGATTTGCTAATACTCAATGAGACAGAGGCTGACCTATTGAGTGCAGACCTGGATCTCGCCCCCATTCAACCTTCCGACAAATCGGCCGAAGCACTACGAATAGCGAAAACACTACGCACTCAGGTCATCATTACGCTGGGGTCCAATGGACTGGTAGCCACTGAAAAAGACCTGACCGTAATAAAGATCCCCGGGTTAAGCATCGATCCAGTTGACACGGTCGGCGCTGGCGACACGTTTGCCGGTTTTCTGGGAGCAATGATTACGCGCGGCAATTCGCTGCAAAATGCGTGTAAAATTGCTAATGCTGCGGCGGCCCTTGCCTGCACGAAAGCAGGCGCCCAGACGGCAATTCCGACTATAGAAGAACTTAGCGAGACAGCACGGAACGTGAACTAGGCTGCCTATGGACACACTATCTACAGATACCAGCTACATTGTCGTGGCGCCAGATAAACCGACCGACAAGAGTCTGATAAAAAGAATTTCGCGGGCGGTGGCGGACCTCGAGAACGTGAAAGAAGCGCATCTACCCGCCATCATCGAACTCGGCAAATTTGACTCGCCTCGTCTTACCTTGTTTGTTGTGGTAGAAAAAAGTACCGACGCACAATCGGTGATGGATTTGCTAAAGCGGCGCTTGAGTGGCTGGT
Organism: uncultured Granulosicoccaceae bacterium; assembly: GCA_937957915.1. Lineage (GTDB taxonomy): Bacteria > Pseudomonadota > Gammaproteobacteria > Granulosicoccales > Granulosicoccaceae. The sequence goes on from CALGNZ010000015.1 coordinate 12,532, forward strand.
TCAGCCTCACATCGAAAGTGGAAATGAAGGTGGTTGACGCCGATTTTCCAATGCTCGATGCTATTCGTGAAACCGGTTGTGTTATCGGCTGGCGCGATTAGCCAGCAATTATCACAAGCGCCACGACGTCCGCGCGCTCATGAATTCTTTGCTGCAACGCCGTACTTTTTACGATGCAGACTTTTTGCCTGTGAAACCCATTTGTCTCTTTTTATTCTTCCGGGGAACTGCGGTATCTGCTCTTGCAACTCATTGACACCATCCTTATCCAATAGCGCCACTTGTTTGAAATAGTAAATCCCCGACTCGTGCAATAGCCCTTCGAGCACCGGGCCCACCCCTTTAATATCCGTCAACTGATCTCTGTTTTTCTCGGCAGGTACACGCGCAGGCACTTCCCACGCTGTGGGTGCGTAGCCGTTGGCATTGGCCTTTTTAGCTTTCTTCTTTTTGCTCGCTTTCTTTTTTGCAGCTGCCTTTTGTACAACCTTCTCTTTATTAGCCGTGGAACTTTTCTTTTTCGTGGCCACCGTTTCTGCGAGTTGTTCTGTGTCAGCGACTGCGCGCTGTTTTTCGACGTCTTGATTTACCGGTGCGGCGTCAGCTTCAGAGCCAGACTGAGTGGCTGACAGATCCCGCTGTTCCTCGCTTTTCTTCGTTGACGCCGATGAATCTTCAGGGTCACCGTCTTCAGGGGTAACGGCTGGATTAATCTCCAGCGAATCCTCGATGTTGGCATTCGAAGCCTTATCCTCGCTCTCAGCTACGACGTCAACCTCGTCGCTCAGAGCAGCTGATTCACCGTCAACTTTTGCCAAGGCATCTTCAGCACCGCTATCGACGGCATCCAGCGGATTGTCCAATTGCTCACTGGTGGCCGGCGTAGACTCGGCCTCATCAACGCCTGCTTCTGCTTCTGCTTCTGCTTCTGCTTCTGCTTCTGCTTCTGCTTCTGCTTCTGCTTCTGCTTCTGCTTCTGCTTCTGCTTCTGCTTCTGCTTCTGCTTCTGCTTCTGCTTCTATAACAGTATCAACGTCATCACTATCTTCAACAAGTTTTTGCGATGGAATATCACTACTGGTATCAGGGATATCCGCAGGTTTATCGTCAGGCTCGTCAACTGAATCTTCTTCCAAAACTGCTGTATTACTACTGTCTGTTTCACTGACTTCAAAAGCGGTTGGTTCATCATTGCTACCGGAGGTGTTTGCGTTAACACCTGCCTCATCTACTGTTTCAGCAGAATCGCTGCCGTTGTCTTCGCTGTCAGTTGCATCCAGCTCATCGGCAGTACCACTGGAATCCCCGGACTGCTCGACTGGCGCAGTGTCTTCATTGGCTGCAACCCCCTCTACACCAACCGACGATGTGTCATTACCTGAACGAGTATCATCTTTATTAACTGAATTGCTTTGTACCGGTTCGACAACCGCATGTGGGTCATCGTCTGTCTCAATATTGAATTCTTCGGCCAGCGCCACCGCTATTTCTGCAGCCGTTGCCTGGCTTATCAATGCTTCTGATCGTCTGCCAGAGCTACTTGCTTGTGCATTGGCAGAAGTAACGGTTGCGGTCGATTGCTTTGCAGGAACTAGTTCATTGCCCGTATCAGGCTCAGCATTCGATGCTACGGGTTTGCTTTCCTCTCCCCGCTCTTCTCCTTCACCATCTGCATCATCTTCCGCGAGCTCTGCTGCAGTCGATTCATCTGTAGCAGTTAGTATTGCGTTGTCGTCTGACTGCCTCGTATCGTCGGCAACAGATTTGTCGGCATCCATTTCGCTGGCCTTTGCTTCTTCAGCCACTGCCATGTCCGCCACGTCGCTGTCAGCTTTGGCAATTGCTGCTTCAAGCGTTGCGATTTTTTCATCCCTGTCTTCGATCAGTTTTTCCATTTCGAGGACACTGTCGAGATACTGTTGATCTTTTTCTTCTATTACTTTTTGCGAAAGATCGAGATCTTCCTGCAAGGTGGCAAGCTTTGTTTCATCAAACTCAGCTATCGTTTCTTTGGCCTTTGCAAGCTCTCGCTCAAGAAACTCGTAGCGATCATTGGATTCGGACAACTCCAGATCAATCTCTGCGCGCTGTTCCTGTTCTTTCGCCAGCAGAGCTACCAGATTTTGAAACTTCTCCGAGTTATCAATATCTTCATCACTTAAGCTGACCGCACCAGCCGAGCCAGTGTCATCTGTATCAGGATCAGCTACCGGTAAATCAGTCTTGAGTTTCAGAATTTCAACCTGCGCTTCCGACAAACTGCTCTCAGCTGCTGTGGCTCGCTCGACTGCTTCGTCACGCTCGGCAATCAAAACAGAGTTGATTGATTCCATTTTCTCTGCAGAGCCTTCTACCGCAGAATTACCTGAAGATTCTCCCTCTTTTTCAGCATTCTCGACCGTATCAGCAACTGGTTGCTGACGTCGCCATCGCCACAGCAACCAACCCATTGTCAATCCCAGGGCGAAGGTAAGCAGCAAGGGGGTGATGATGTCCCACAGAACCCATGACATATTTTAACTAGCCTCTTTGCTATTCATTCTCAGGACTCTCAATCACGCTAAAGTGAACTCGGCGATTTAGCCGTCTGCCTTCAACCGTGTCATTAGTTTCGAGTGGTCGCCGCTGGCCATAGCCAACGGCCACAAGGTCTTCAGCTAATACCGATTGCCCAATCAGGTAGTCTCTTACCGCATTCGCTCTCTGTTGACTCAACTCATCATTGACCTGCGCGCGACCAACGTTGTCTGTGTGCCCTTCAACTTCAACTCTCAATCCTGGATAGTCACTGATAGTACGCGCTACCTTATCCAGTGTTGCCCTTGCACGCCTGCCCAGTTTCGTTTCGCCAGTATTGAACACAACTGTTTTTCTAATCTCTTGAGTATAGGCGTCCAGCTGCTGCTGAAGTAGATCGACTCGATTATTTTCAATTGCGTTCAACACTCTGATTTTTTCATTGACTGTCAATCCACTGTCATCCGCACCGGATTCGCCCTTGCCATGCAGTGCATCAAGTAAAGCCAGTCGATCAGGATCGTCTTCGACAATGGCATCGACAGTCAGGTCCCTGCCAGTCAACTGCATGGTGACGCTGGATCCAGAGCCAAAAAGTGACAGTGCACTCGCCATCACTTCCACCCGTCTGCCAGCGCCTGGCAGCTTTGCTTCCTCAGCACTGATCGAAAGCTCATCTGTTACATTCTCGGAACCGACTGCTTCAGCGGCCGCAAACTGCAGGCGTTTGTGCTGCGCATCACCCAGGACAGTACCCGTCAGTATTATCTCATTGCCATCGCTAACCGCTTTCGCATCAACAAACCCGTGTTTGAGGTATTCCATCTCCCCAATCACCTCAAAGTCGATCATGGTTATCGCCGCAGCCTGCTCGATCGATTTGGCAGCATCACGATCCTTGGCAGTGAACCGGTAGGTGAGGTTCCGAGTCGTCAGACTTGCCTGCCCCATTGCAACTTGCCGTGGTCCGGCTTTTTCAACCATCTGAGCCAGTGCATCGACTTTCGCATCACCACCTTCGATCGCCCGATTACCCGTCAATACGTCAAGGTTATCGTTAATCGATTCAGCGCCAGCTTGCAAAGCGGCGTTCACCAGTCGCTCTCTCTGCGCGTGTGTTTGCACCATGCCGTTAAGTGTTGCCACTTTGCCATCAGTCAAAAATTTCACATCCATCCGCTGGATAACCAGTTCTGCCTTGACGGGTAACATCGGCTTGACTACATCCATTCGCACGTGCCTGACACCATCTGCAAACCATGTGCTTCCTGAATCTGACAAGGGATTCAGAACGGTAGCGAGTTGATCCATCTCCACGCCAGGTGGCAATTCACCGTTTACACTAAGGTCGCGATAGTTCCAGGAGAAAGAAAGCAACGAGGTATCGATTCCAGCGTCGGCCAACGCGGTGTTCGTTTGCTGTGCGAGTCGCGCTTCGACGCGGGGCACGACCATCAAAAGAGTGGCTACAACCAGGAGGAATAATGCCACCAGACCACCGGCCCACACGGTCGCCGAGCTGACAGGAAATTTGCCATCTCTACCAGACGGCACATAAGGTAACCAGCCGGTTTGAACACTGGGGGGAGCAGTATCAGCCACAAATTGCGCCTTTAGATCAATATTTTTGGCATTCCACTGCCTGCGAAATGCCGTCAGTTACCCTGTTTGCGTGTTTTGCGAATGCAACGAGCTAGGCCACAAAACATCTTTTTAATACACACTTTATGATTAGTCGGCATATTCGGCCAATTACCTGAAGGTTATTGTTTTTATTCCGGACTCTAACAATCACGCCAGGCGAAAACGCACACAGAGACAGTTACTTCCCGCCAAATTTATGCCACATGCTCCTAATGCAGGTGTACTCAGCGATTAAGATAAGCTGTATATTCAGAACATACGACAACCATCACGCAGTGATGCGTGAAGGTAGACCGGAAAGCAATCAGAACATCCGATACTGCAGACAGTCAGGAACCTTCCAACCGTGCCCGAACTTCCCGACATTACGCTATACGTCGATGCCTTGATTGACAGGGTTCGGGGCAGCGAACTCGACTCAATCCACATTGCCAGCCCGTTTTTACTGCGGACGGTTGAACCAACAGTAGAGCAATTTGCCGGCAGAACACTGATGGAAGTACGCAGACTCGGCAAAAGAATTTGCTTTGGGTTCGACAACAACCACTGGTTGGTTGTGCATTTGATGATTGCCGGCAGATTCCAGTGGCAAGACAAAAATGCCAAACCGCGCAAAGCCAAATACCTGGTTGCATTCAAATTCAGCACCGGTACTTTGTCATTGACTGAAGCAGGTACCAGGCGGCGCGCATCGCTGCATTGTTTCGACAGCGAAACAACCATGCTCTCGCAGGATCGTGGCGGGCTTGAACTATTTGACATAACGCAGCAACAGTTTGCCGAACGATTACAGCTGCGCAACCACACCTTAAAGCGCGCATTATCCGACCCGACCTTATTCAGCGGTATTGGCAACGCCTACTCGGACGAAATACTCCACCACGCCCGTCTCTCACCCATCCGCCAATCGCAAAAAATGGACAGTGCAGAAATTGCTGTATTGTTCGACAGCTGCAAGGCCGTGCTGTCTCATTGGATCGATGCGCTTAAAGCCCACTACGGTGAAAAATTTCCACTAAAAGTTACCGCGTTTCGTGATGGAATGGCAGTACACGGTCGGTATCAGCAACCGTGTCCGGTGTGCAGCACACTGGTGCAAAGAATTCGTTTCGCAAACAATGAAACCAACTACTGTCCGCGCTGCCAGACCAACGGTAAACTACTGGCTGACAGGTCACTTTCAAAGCTGCTAAAAAAGGACTGGCCGAAAAGCATCGATGAGCTGGAAGAAAAACAAGCGACAGATAATCAGCTCTCTAAAAACAGTAACCCCGACAAACAATAGCGAACGCGCAACCAGGAGTATGCTCTGGACAATATAACAGTGCCCCTTGGGCAACTCAGTGAAACGGTAACTAATGCACTGTCCACACTGGGCCTTCGCGGCGATACGCTGGCTACCGTGCACGCTGTACTAATGTATGCGCAAAAGCGTGGCAGTAGTCAGGGGCTAGCTAAAATCAGAGAGCGTTCTATATTGCCCGATGCTGACTGCCAGGCGATTGTGACGGATAAAAGAGCAGTTAACATCGCTCATCTTGACGGCGGCGGTAATGTCGGCATGCTGGTGTTACAAAAGGCCGCAGAGCAAGCAATTGACTTAACCCGGAACAGCGGTCTGGCTCTCGTCACGACAAACAATACCCGTTCATCAACCGGGTCAATTGGCTTTTACGCAAGACAACTGGCCGAGAACGGATTTATCGGGTTAGTACTCGCAGGCTCGCCCAAGGTCATGGCCGTAAGCGGTGGGATCGATCCGGTGATGGGAACCAATCCTGTTGCGATAGCAATTCCAACCAGTACGGATCCGCTCGTGCTGGATATGGCAACAGCCGCGACTACCTGGTTTGCATTGCTGAATGCAAGAGATCAAAACTTATCGATCCCGAACGACGTTGCTGTGGATTGCAACGGTACAGCCACTACCAGCCCGACTGAGGCAATTGCAGGCGCGTTAAGAACCTTTGGCGGTAACAAAGGCTCGGGGCTGGCATTGATGTTTGAATTGCTGACGGGTCCATTAACTCACGCCGCTATCGCAGGTGAACAAAACGACAATCGAGGCAACCTGATTATTGGCATCGACCCTACCGTAGTTTTGGCGGATGACTCATTCGTGCCACGAGTTGACGAACTGCTCGAGAAAATCAGGAATGGCCGGCAGTCACCGATACGTTTGCCGGGTGATCACAGCGAAGCACTGGCAAAACAATGCGAGGCAACTGATTCAATCACCCTCAATCGATCTATTTACGAACACGTCTGCAAACTGGCATCCAGCAGCTGACACGATTGACTAAGTTATTTACCGGGCTGACCAAAGCAGCAACCTGCAGTACGTGGCCTTGAGGATACGACGCTATACCTGCGACCATGAACCAGCGGCGTCGATCTTACCCACCACCACGCCCTGTGAGTTTTTTATATCAGGCCGATAAAACTGTTTTGCCGCGCGGTAGCATTGCTCATCGATTATATTCAGTTTTTTTAACAGTGCACCTAACGCAGCATCAGCCGCTCGGCTGGCGCCATCATCTATCTTTAAGGCGAAGCCAAAACCACTCGACAGACACACACCACCAAACACGCCCTCAGCTCCCGTCTTTACCATCAGCGACTCGCCAATCTGCATAGTGGTCGTACAACACCGATTTCGACCGGCCACCATTTCCGGGTGAGCACGCATCGCATCAGCAATAGACTCCATTGCCGCATAACGGCTATTACCTGACTGGCCTTTGATTGCGAACTTGCTGAAAGCAACGGCCAGTGATCGCAGCGGAACAGCAAAAGCGGGTAGGCCGCAGCCATCTCTGTCCCACGGCATTTGACTGATATCAATTTCAGTGAGCTCTGAAAGCACACTTATCCAGCTTTGTTGGGTTGCGTGTTCGATAGATGAATAACCGGATATCGGTTTGTTCAGATACTTTGCAAGCGTCAACATACCAGTATGTTTGCCCGAGCAATTATGCAGGTGCCGACCCGCTTCCCCGCCATCGCGTAAGTGTTTATGCGCAGTTTGTTCGTCGAATGGTAATGCAGCGCCACACTCAAGCTGCTGCGGGTTTAACCCTGTACGTTGCATCCAGCCAGACAATACGTGCTGATGAACTGGTTCGGCATTGTGCGATGCACAGGCCAGTGCCAGCTCCTGATCGGTAAGCGCATAGTGTGAAGCTGCTCCACTCTCCACCAGTGGAATAGCCTGAAACGGCTTCAACGACGAGCGCGGAAATACCAGCGCGTCTATGTCACCAAGCTGACACACGACATCACCGCCCGTGTCCACGGCGACTACGGCACCACGGTGCTGAGACTCTACTATTTCATTTCTGAAGACATCAACGACAACCGGATTCAAATTCATACCATTTAGTGATTGTTATCAGACCAACCCGCATTCGCACAGACAACCCGAGTAGCTCGGCGACTATTTTGTTTGCGGACACCAGCATATCAGAACGCCAACACCCCACCCGACCTGGCAGTTTCTATAGCGCTTTATAAAAAGTTAAAAAAGGACTGACTGAAAAGTAGGCGACTACTGCGATAAAGCTAATCGCCAAAATCGTCCTCAACGGACGCTGCCGGAATTGCGTATACATCGTTGCCTGCTCTCCACGTTGGCGTCGCTCAGCTTCTTCTTCTTTTAGCTTTTGCACCCTGCGCAACTGGTACGCGTCGACTAACTCTCGCGCGCGGCGCTGATCTCGCTCGTCACTCAGCCATATTGCCGGAAACGAAATTCCCCAGCGACCGGCATTGGTCTCGAACCAGGGAATAGAATGATCGTCAAGCAACTGCCTGACTTCATCTGCCTCATCGTCTGGTACATTTCTAAGTCTGAAAAAAATCTTTGCCATGATATCCCTCGAAGTTGACGAACGCCATAAGCGTTAAGTTACTCTCACCACCCGTAAACGAACGCAGTATAAACGCAACACTGTATTTGGCAGGCAAGCCGGTTATCCTGTGGTCCGCTTTCTAATTTAGCCCCTCCATTGTGACGCTCAGGCGCAAACACTCCGACGCTCGCACCAACGCCTCACCTGCTACCCAGTTGCCGGGTGTTTCTGGCTGAACCGCAAAATTGTTGGCAGGACATAGGAACCTGAATTGACATGACAAGAGCCGAGACTGACAAAATTC
>CALGNZ010000016.1 GCA_937957915.1 uncultured Granulosicoccaceae bacterium
AGTGATTGGAGATATCCCTGAAGAATGGCTGCGGCAGGAAGCTGAAAGACTGTTTAGCGAAGAGGAAAAAAGACAGATCGAGGAATTGGGCGGCTGGGAAGAAATAATGAAAACCCTGCAAAAACGCCTCGAAGAACAAAAAGAACGCCATGAAGGCGGCAGCAAATGGATTGGCACTGGTGGCACCTCTCCGTTTGGTGCAAATGGTTATAACCCTGCTGGCGTTCGCATCGGTCAAAAAGCGGGCAGACAAGGCCGCGCACTGAAAGTCTGGGACAAACGCGAATACCGCAACCTCGATGATCAACGCGAACTGGGTACACGCAATTTCAAAATGGCACTACGCAAACTCAGGCGCTTTGCCCGCGAGGGTGCTCAGGACAAACTCGATCTCGACAATACCATCACATCAACCGCTCGCAACGCCGGATTGCTCGATATAAAAATGATGGCGGAACGGCGCAACGCAATAAAAGTGTTGTTGTTATTCGACGTAGGCGGCTCGATGGATTATCACGTGCAGGTAAGCGAAGCACTGTTCTCTGCCGCACGTGGTGAGTTTAAACATCTCGAATACTATTACTTTCACAACTTCCTGTATGAGCGCTTGTGGAAGGACAACCGCAGACGTCATAACGAAGTTATTCCGACCGTCGAGTTTCTGCGCACCTATCACGCAGACTATCGCATTATATTTGTTGGCGATGCGACCATGAGCCCGTTCGAAATCAGCACTCCGGGTGGCAGCGTGGAACACTGGAACGAAGAAGCCGGCAGCACCTGGATTGAACGTGTGCTCGAGCACTTTCCACACGCGGTATGGCTCAACCCCGAGCCCCAGTCACACTGGAACCGCGTTCCCTCAATAAAACTGACGTATCAGTTGATGGGCGACCGAATGTTTCCATTGACAGTGGAAGGCATTGGCAACGCGATCAAACAGTTGCAGAAAAAACGCTGAATCCTTCGCGACATACCTCACCACAAACACTGAGTCACTCATCGCCAAATGAGCGATAAGCCACAGTTCTGGCAGGTACCAACACCCGCGTACTGGTGATTTCTGCTATTTCAGCTCCGCCGACAAAGCAAGTAACAACACTAATTATTGCGCAGGCGCTGTCTGTAACCTGCAACTCCTGCCACCCCAAAACAGATTCGCGCCATTCCGTTTGCTTGTTTTCAGGCAAAGATTTATATTATTCACACAAAAGTGAAATGCTGCCATTGGCGTATAAATCGCGCGAGGAAATCCTATGTGTCAGATGTTCGCTGGTCAGGAGCCAGAGAACTACGAGTACCAGTCCCGGTCTCTTCGTTTAAACGGGCAAAGCACAAGCTTGCGGCTGGAACGCAAATTCTGGTGTGTGCTGGATGAGATAGCAGCATCAGAAGACACATCTACCCCGTTGTTTATATCCAAATTACACGCGGAGGTACTCAATCTGCACGGCGAAGCGCGCAATTTTTCTTCCCTGCTGCGTTGTGCCTGCCTCGTCTATATGGAAAACAGACAAACGCAGAACATCAGCAAACTGGCTGCTGTGGGCTAATACTCACAATCATTGCCATGCTTACGTACTCACACCAATTCGCAAGCTATTACACAACATACGCCGTAAAAGGGCACTGTGTGCGAGTTATCAGGCGCGCAAAAACAATCTGCTCACAGGTAGCCGTAACCTTCCAACAGCATCGTTACGCAACCGGCACTAACACTCTCAACGACTCGGCCAGGTGGTACAGACATACCACCAGCCCACAGCTATTGCACTTTACACTTTATAAAAAAACTGGAGCCTAACCTTGGCCAAGGCAATACATTCAATGATTCGCGTCCTCAACGAGCAGGACAGCGTTGATTTTTACCAAAAAGCATTTGATCTTTCTGTAGCCAATCGCTGGGACTTTGACTCTTTTACGCTGGTGTATCTGAGCAACTCGGAATCTACATTTGAACTGGAGTTAACGATCAACAAAGATCAGACCGAGGCCTACGATCGTGGCAACGGCTACGGGCATCTTGCGGTCAGTGTGGACAACCTCGAAAGCGAGCACCAAAAGATGGTTGACCTTGGTTACGAACCGCGAAAGATTGTCGAGTTCGAAAGAGACGGTGAATTACTGGCCAAATTTTTCTTTATCGCCGATCCGGATGGCTACGAGATAGAAGTACTACAAAGGCACGGACGATTTCTATAAATACACTAATTTTATTTCATCACATTTGAACTGGTCTCAGCACCGGGTTTTCAGGCTGTAGACCAGTACAAAAGCGCAGCGCCACAAACAGGAGCACCAAGTTACATTCTATTTACCGGCAATTTTCAAAGTTTGTTGCAACAGGAGGTTGCGACACATTGGCATACAGTCAATTTAATTGCTTTACTACTAATTGGGGGAAGTATCAATGAAAACTGAAACGCGAACGGTTCCCGTTGCATCACCTGTCTCGTTCACAGACAGATCATCCGCAGACAAGCGTGGCGAGTTATACAAATTAACACGCCGCCAGTTACTCACCAGAGGGCTGGTACTCGGCAGCGGCCTCGTTGTCGGATCCTCGTTTATTGCCGCAGACAATGCCGCCTGGGCAATGGAAGTAAAAGCACTGGCACCGCAGACCATGGCAACGCTGGTACAAATGGCTCGCGACATCTACCCACATGACAATTTTGGCGATGCACTCTATGCCAATGCCGTTAAAGGCCACGATGCCACCGCCGCAGACGATGCCGAGTTCCTGTCAATGATCGAAGGAGGTGCCAAACAACTTGATGCCATCGCCGTGGAAAACGGTAACAGCAGCTATGTCGGTACTGGCTGGGAAGCAGATCGAGTTGCCATCTTAAAAACCATAGAATCCGAACCGTTCTTTCAGACCATCAGAGGTGGTCTGGTAGTCGGGCTTTACAACCAACCCGAGGTCTGGAATTTACTCGGCTATGAGGGGTCATCGTACGAAAAAGGGGGCTATCTCGCCCGCGGCTTCGACGACATCAACTGGTTATAGCGCCAACCATAAAGCGCTAACGACTCAGCCAGTCTGCAACGTGGCAACGACAGTTAACACAGATGCCTCTGGCCAAATGTCACTAACCTCAAGACCTGACCTCAGGTAAAGACAAAAGACAATTCGGAGAACACCATGACAGCTCCCTATGAACACAATGACGACAGTGTAGTTGTAATTATCGGTACCGGTGCCGGCGGCGGCACGCTGGCTAACGAACTTGCACAAAAAGGCATCAGCGTTGTCGCGCTGGAAGCCGGAGGAAGACATCTTCCACCTGACTATATAAACGACGAATGGGCAAGCTTTGGCCAGCTGGCCTGGACTGATATGCGAACAACATCCGGTAGCTGGCGCGTCGCAAAAGACTTCGCCAATCTGCCCGCATGGATTGTGAAAGCCGTTGGAGGCTCTACCACTCACTGGGCCGGAGCATCCCTGCGCATACAGGATCATGAATTTCGAGCGTTGACCGAGTACGGCAGCGTCGAGGGAGCCAGCCTGATGGACTGGCCGATAACCCTCAAAGACCTCGAGCCCTACTACGAAAAAGCAGAAAGCAAAATGGGGGTGACGCGTACCAATGGTATCCCCGGCTTACCCGGCAACAACAATTTCAAAGTAATGAAAGCCGGCGCAGACAAACTTGGGTATAAAAACTGTCATACCGGTCGCATGGCAATCAATTCGCAACCACGAGATGGCCGTACCTCATGTCAGCAACTCGGGTTCTGCTTTCAGGGCTGCAAGATGGGCGCAAAGTGGTCAACCGCATATACCGAAATCCCCAAAGGTGAGGAAACCGGTAACCTCGAAGTACGCGAGAATGCCCACGTGTTAAAAATTGAACACGACGACAGCGGCAAGATTTCCGGCGTTTTATATGCAGATAAAGACGGCAACCAGCATTTGCAAAAATGCAGGGTCGCCTGCGTTGCCGGTAACTCGATCGAAAGCCCGCGACTGCTGCTCAATTCAGCATCGACCATGTTTCCGGATGGTCTGGCTAACTCGTCTGGTCAGGTCGGTAAAAACTACATGCGCCACATGACAGGTTCTGTGTATGCATCATTTGAAAAGCCGGTCAACATGTATCGTGGCACCACTATGGCAGGTATTATCACAGACGAATCAAAGCACGATACATCACGCGGCTTTGTTGGTGGCTATGAAATGGAAACACTGTCTATCGGCGTACCATTCATGGCGGCGTTCCTGAACCCTGGTGCCTGGGGCCGTGAGTTCAGCGCCGCTATGGACAGCTACGAAAATATGGCGGGGATGTGGCTGGTTGGCGAAGACATGCCACAGGAATCAAACGCCATTTCACTATCTGATGAAAAAGACCAGTTCGGACTGCCGGCAGCTAACGTTCACTTCGACGATCATCCCAACGATGTTGCAATGCGCAACCATGCCTATCAACAGGGCATGGCCGTCTATGATGCGGTTGGTGCCACACAAACTCATCCAACACCACCCTACCCGTCAACCCATAACCTCGGTACCAATCGCATGAGTGCGAACGCTGCAGATGGTGTCGTTAACGGTTTTGGTCAGAGCCACGATATCAGCAACCTGTTTGTGTCCGATGGCAGTCAGTTCACTACAGGTGCGGCAGAAAACCCGACCCTGACTATTGTGACGCTGGCTATCAGGCAGGCAGACTATATCGCCGAGCAAATGAACGCTGACGCCATCTAGGAAAAGGCTTGTAAGATCGCATTGGTAAATAACACACCCGCACATCAGTGCGGGTGCAGAGAGCAAGCCCCAGTGCAAGCCAATAAACAACCGCAGGGTGGCATAAGCGCCAGGCGCATCCACCATGACAACAAACCGCGTCAATTACTGTAGTTATCCCAGAGTCAACACACAGCCTGCAAAATCAAATACAGCTAACCTTCAAACTGCTGTATCGGTCGATACGCGAGCCTGTCGCTAAATCTCCTGCCCCGGCTCGTGAATCAAACGATATTTCTCTGGCCACATTTCGCGTGGCAACGCGCCTCTTTCCTGAATCCAGGGATGTACCTCGACTGCCTGTTGCAACAAGTCAAAAGCAGCGCCGTGGCGATTTTGTAGTCGCAACACATGATACATGCCTGACAATGCGCCAAAATGCCATGGCTTCATTTGCAAGGTAACTTCCAGATCGGCAAGTGCGCCGTCGTAGTTTTCGCGCAAAAACCTGACGAAGGCTCGTTGATTGTAGCCTTCGGCATAGTCAGGCGCCTTTTCTACCAGTTGATCGAATAACGTTTCGGCTGCAGCGTAATCATAGGACTCACGCCGCTTTCGCCCCTGATCAAGTAGCTGCCGGGCTTCAACACCTGGGGACTCGTTGAACCAGTACTCCCAAACATCGCTCTCGGCTTTTCGGCCGTCAGCTTCCTTGCTTGCGCTGGCCAGCCGATCCAGCAACTCGGCCTCAATTGCGCCCGGCTCGGGAATGGTGGCCGAATTCACGGCACCGCAATACAGCACCATGCCAAGCACCGAACCAAGTACCGAACCAAGCACCGACGCTGCTATCTTCAAGAAGTTCTTAATCATGATTCCTCTGGGGCAGGCGCACCTGTAATGTTATGCATTCCCGTCAGTTTTACTATGTACTCGTACCGTGCTTTTTCAGGGACAAGCACAACGCATATCAATTACTAAGCACACCGCAGGAGATGTTCACCCTGTGGAAACCGTACAAATCGTGTGACGCCCGCCCCCAGGTGACAACCAGCCCACCCCGAAGTCAACACAGACAATATAGTGAATACACTCCTGGCCACCGACCTCATGATAGACTCCCGCAATTGTTGATGCAAAAAAGCAGTACCATGCTCTGTGAGCAAAATCTGCTACTTAGGCGCGTAAAATTGCGCTTTGCCGCACGGGCACACTACACACGACCCTGGCCAGTTTGCACAGTCACATCGAAAGGCGAGACAGACAATTGAACGTTAGCGATGAAGGCTTCCTACTGACATCAGTAGCTACCATCAGATCCTGTTATACAGAACGATTTGGCGTGCCACGTCAGCCCGGGCTGGTAAAATCTGCAACGGCTTCGATCGTATTACCCAACAACGAATACAATAAACTGTCGATCCGCGGACTTGAAGATTTCTCGCACCTTTGGGTTATCTTTTTGTTTCATAAACAGCACTATCAAAACAGCAAACCATTGGTTAATCCGCCGCGCCTCGGTGGTAAAACCAGCGTCGGTGTTTTCGCGACGCGCAGCCCGAACAGACCAAACCCGATTGGTATGAGTGCTGTTGAACTGAGTAACATTGAAATAAATGCAAAGGAAATTCTTATCCACATTAAAAGTGGAGATTTTCTCGATGGTACGCCGGTCATTGACCTGAAACCCTATGTGCCTTTTGTTGATGCGATTCCGACAGCGACCAGTAACTGGGCAAGTGCTGCCGAACCCGTTCTGCCTGTGGCGTGGCAAGCCGACGCCGCATCCGCAAGAGACAAGCTTACTACCACAGATGATCAACTCGCCGGGTTGATTCCGGTTATAGAAGACACTCTGGCGCAGGACCCAAGGCCCGCCTATGAACGCAACAAGGACGGCGTGAACGGACAAAGCTGGGGGATGAAAATTGCCACGTACAATGTCAGATGGAAAGTGGTCGATAACACAGCGATCATCATCAGCATTGATTACAGCGCGGGTTGATAAGCACGGGTTGATAAGCACGGGGAAAACATGCAGTTTGATCAGTGCATGGTATTGTGCCTTCAGCCACTTTACACGACGTTTCATCCAATCGAAATTACTGCGATAATTCCACCCAAACCAATTGATGAGTAACCCGACAGTGATCAAGCCATGACCCGGTATTGGACCGACCTTGCCCGCCGACTGACGCCCTATGTTCCAGGAGAGCAACGCGGTGGTGCCAATATTGTCAAACTGAATACGAACGAAAATCCGTATCCGCCCTCGCCTGCAGTGCTTAATGCCATTCGCGAGGTGTCCGGAGATACGTTACGCCGCTACCCCGACCCTGATGCCACAGCGCTCAGAGAATCGATCGCAGAGTACCATGGCGTACAAACGGAACAGGTTTTTGTTGGCAACGGATCAGACGAAATACTGGCCATGGCGTTTATGGCTTTTTTCACCGGCGACAAACCACTTCAGTACCCGGATATCAGCTACAGTTTCTATCCGGTCTACTGCGATCTGCTGAACATTACCTCGGCCACCGTGCCATTAGATGAACAGTACCGACTGAATCTGGATTCATTCACAACGGATGGCGGCGGCATCGTGTTCCCGAATCCTAATGCGCCCACTGCTGTTGATGTAGAGCTGTCAGCTATACAAAAATTGCTTAGTGTTGCCCGTGATCAGGTTGTTCTGGTCGACGAGGCGTATGCAGATTTTGGTGCCACCAGTGCTGTCGAACTGATTGACCAACATCCAAACCTGCTGGTATCGCGTACCTTTTCGAAAGGACGATCCATGGCCGGAATGAGGCTGGGCGTCGCTATCGGAGACAGCAATCTGATCAGCGCACTCAAGTGCGTAAAGGATTCGTTTAACTCTTATCCGGTAGATGCAATAGCACAGGCGGCCGGTATAGCATCACTGAGCGATGATGACTATTACCAGCACACGATTCAGCAGATTATTTACACTCGAACAGAGACCGTAAAACTGTTAGAGGCACGCAACTGGAAAGTACTACCGAGCAGCGCCAACTTTGTATTTGCATCACCAGCCGACGACAATGCATCCGCTGTGTTCAAATATCTGTCCGGCGAGGGGATACTGGTTCGCTATTGGGACCGTGAGCGTTTGAGAAAATGGCTGAGAATATCCATCGGTACCGACGATGAAATGTCGCAGTTTTTTGCGGCACTTGACCGGTTCAATGCTCCAAAATGAAACAAAGGATCAAATTGAAACGACAGATTCAATGTGAAACGAAAGTTTCAAATTTAGTCAAACGGTTCAAAACAACAACTGGCTCGACTCAGGAAATGCCTACTTCGCTCCGTACTCCTCTGAGCGTGCCTCTCGCATCAGGTCGTAAAGCGCAAACAACACATCGTCTCGATAGACGACCCCGACCACTTCTATGCCGTCTTCACCAGTGCGTGTAACTGGCAGACAATGGCGGTTATCCAGATCGTTGAATTTTTGCTGTGCAGCGAGCAGGCTGGTGCTAACAGGAAGCACATCTGTGGCACTATTCAACACCTGTTCGCACAGTGCTGTCTGCCCAACCAGGGCCCGACCATTAACAATGTCTGACGCTGATACGCTGCCACAAAACACCCCCTGCTCATCGTTGACAATCGCGTAGTGGTGGCTTGCAGCGCCCATCGCATCCTGTAGCTCTGACAATGAATCAGTTGAGGATGCGACAATATATTTGTCACTGACAAATTCGTCGATATTGCGTGTTCTGAGTAAACTCTGGTCGCGACCTATCTGCAAATTGATGCCCCTGCGTTGCAGCTGCCATCTAAAAAAAGAACCGTACGGTAACACCTGCATACAAGTACTCGCCATTGCAGATGCGAGCATAACGGCAATCACCAGGTCATAGTCAACCGTCAGCTCAAAGACGATAAGCAAGGTAGAGATTGGTGCGCCCAGCATCGCGGATGCCACCGCAGCCATGCCGACTACAGAATAGACCCCCTGACTTGACGCCTGTAGCGGCATCACCGTGTCCACTACAAACCACCACACGCCACCAAGCATCGCCCCCATAAACAAACTCGGGCTAAACACCCCGCCGGCGAATCCACTACCGAGCGCAAGCGCACCACCCATTAGCTTGGCCAGTAACAGCGCAAGCATCAAACTAATTGTAAGATTCTGATTCAGCGCCAGTGATGTGCCCTCATAGCCGACACCGAGACTTAACGGAAAATACAAAGCGATGCTACCAATCAAAACGCCGGCGATTGAAGGCCGCATCCATCGTGGCACCGGTGTTTTTGCCCATGTATCCTGAGCTGCCATCACCAGATAAATAAATGATTGCACAACCAGTGCTGCCACAAGACCAAGCGCTGCAAACGCCAGCAACTCCCAGAAAGAGCCAATCGAATAATCCGGTAAAGTGAATTCCGGGCCGCTGCCATAAACGCTGCGTCGAACAATAACCGCCCCCATCGCAGCCACCACCACCGGCGTAAAAACTCGCAGAGAGTAGTAGCCAACGATGACCTCAAGCGCAAACAGAACACCGGCAATCGGGGTATTAAAAGATGCAGTAACAGCTGCAGCGGCGGCACACCCCAACAGTGCTATCGACTGTGCTCTGCCAAGACCAAGATGTTCAGCCAGCCACGCTGTCAGCGAAGCACCAATATGGACAGCTGGCCCCTCTCGCCCTAATGGCGCACCGGAGCCGAGAGACACCCAGGTTGCAAGTGCAGCGATACCACCAGACCTTACATCCATGCGCCCCGCACGCATGGCACTGGCTTCCATCACATCTGCAATTCCATGAAAGCGATTGTCCGGCATGTTGCGCAGGATAATGCCAACCACAATGCCGCCGAATATCGGTGCCAGGAAAATCGACCAGTCAGACTTATCAATTAGCCAGAACACTTTGTCTGAGCCAAAACGGGTAAAGACAACATCCTGCAGGCGAGTGATCGCCTCAATTAATGCAACCGTGCTGGCACCAACCAGCAGTCCGGTGATCAGTGCAAGGACAAAGAACCCTGGTCTGGAATGAAGAAATTTTCTCATCACTACAAATACAAAATGACTCTTGCCCCCTGTATCAGGCATAGCGGGAGCTTGCGACTTGACAAGCTATCAATGTGCTGTGTATTCGCCGGCGCAGATACAGCAGGTAATTGACACGATGGTGCCAGTGTATCGCAGCAGGAATCAGTCGGCATTTTCCGTAACACCTTATTTTTGCTCCCGACCGGCCCCTCTTACGCGAACAGAGCCAAATGGATTGGCAGTCTTTGCAGACAGCTTCAACTAAAAAAGAGGCGGCGGCACGACAGGAATTGCTGTTAAGCCCGGGATTAAGAGAGAGGAATAGGTCGCCGTTACGGGCTAAATCTTACCGACCAATAAATATGCCATCCAAGACCATCTATGAATAGCACCCAACGATCTTACGGAAAGCTCCCCCGGCCTGGTCACGATGCGCCCCGGGGCAAAGGCGCCCAAACCGAAGCGATCAGCCAACTGGCAGCGACTGCCCAATTCGAAACACATGCCCGTCCGGATGTCGTACATGCATTTCGCGGACACTCCATGGCATGTCTTCTGGCGGCCAGGTAATGTCGATATTCTGCTGTTTGCAGAGTTCATACACCGTATCAACATCAGCCACCCAAACTGACAACCATACCCCCTGATCAAGTGCCTGTGACTCGGAATCGCCAAAGGTCGCTTTGTTTGCCCCTTTGCCTCTGCCGCCCTGGCCATTCTGACAAAGGAATATTTCCACCTCGCCGCTGCAAACGCCCCCAAAAGTAACCGGGTCACCCCACTCCCAGCCCTTCGACCAGCCCAGTTTGGCAAACCACTCAAACGACTGCTGTATGTCAGACACATTCAATATAGGAGTAATTGACTCTGCCTTCACAATCCGCTCCGCATGTTGTACAAAGCAGATACGCTACCTGCAAAAATACCGACGATCAACCGGACAAAACCACTTCGCAAAGCTCTGTTCAAGCGGTGTGTGTTTTGAGGTAATAAGTGCCTTTGTTCCACTCACGTTTAATCAATCTCAAAACTCCGCAGCACGCACAGGATTGGTGCGGTTCGCCAGAGCCTGCTCTCCTAATACCGATTGGCAATCACCAAATCAGAATCAGGCTCCCTCTCCGTTATACCCGTAGAATCCTGCGGCCCTGTTTCATCCAACTGCGTTTTACTCCCGCCCAGATCACGCGCAATCAGCATGTAGACAGACGGAATAATGAAAAGCGTAAACAAAGTGCCAATCGCCATACCGCCAACCAGCACCAGACCAATGGAGTTGCGCGCTTCAGCACCGGCACCGGTTACCAGCACCAGTGGAAAGTGACCGGCTACGGTGGCTACTGTTGTCATCAGGATTGGGCGCAGGCGTGTCGATGACGCATGGGTTATTGCAGCGAGTTTGGTCAGTCCCTGCTCCTGCAGCCCTCTGGCAAACTCAACAACCAGAATACCGTTCTTGGCGACCAGCCCGATGAGCGTAACCAGCCCAACCTGAGAATAGATGTTTAGTGTCGTGGTAAAGCTGTTAGTCCAATACGGCAACTCGGGGTTTGGCATCTTTAAAAAGGTAAAGATCAACGCGCCAAACATCGCTAACGGCACCGAGCCTGCCAAAATCACAAACGGATCTCTGAAGCTATTAAACTGCGCTGCTAAGGTCAGGTAGATCAATACGATGGCCAGACTGAACGCTGGTAAAAACTTGTTACCTTCAAGCCGTAGTTGCCTTGACTCACCGGTATAGTCAAGCGTGTAACCCTGTGGCAACACCTCCGCAGCGGACTGCTCCAGAAAAGCTAACGCTTCATCCAGCGTTTTTATGGTGACGCCGCTCAGCTTCACTGCGTTTAGCTGCTGAAATCGATTTAATGACCGCGGTACAGTCGAATTTTCTATATCCGCGATAGAGCCTAACTGAATTGGCTGGCCATTGGGTCCGGTCACGTACAGTGACTTTAACTGCTCGGGGTTTAGTCTCTCTACACGCAGTGCCTGTGGAATAACCTTATAGCTGCGGCCATCAATATTAAAACGATTTACGTAGCTGCCACCAAGCAAGGTACCGACATCTGCACTCACCTGCTGCATGGTCAGACCCATGTCCGCGACCTTGTCCCTGTCGATGATCAGATCAGTTTGCGCAAGATCTATCTTGGTATCGATTTGTGGTGGAAAAGCGAACATCCCTGACTGAATAGCCTTAAGCTGAATCTGCTGGGCATACTGCAGAATTTCTTCAGGCTCGGCCGTCGATGCAATAACAAACTCGACCGGAAACTGGCCACCGCCTGGCAGTGCTGCCGGTGTAATCGCAAAGATATTCAGACCGCTTATGTTGTTGAACTTCCCCGCCACCTCGCGCTTGACTTCAAACACCGAACGATCACGCTCTGACCAGTCATCAAGTACCAGTCCGGCGAAGCCTGACGTGGGAAAGGTTAACTGAAACGTGAAAGCCGCCTCGTCTACACTGCGCAAAGCCTCGTCTGTCTCTGCACCGAATTTCGATGCCCGCTCTATGGTGGAGTTTCCGGCACCGGAGATAATGCCAAAGATAACGCCCTGATCTTCAGTTGGCGCAAGCTCCTTGGGCGACATCATAAACAGTGGCACGCAAAGCAAGGCGACGACCACCCAGACCAGATAAACCGCAGGTCGATACTTCAGTGTGCCCTCCAGTTTTCGCATATAAGACTTGCGCACGCGCTCAAAAAAGTTAAAAGCTCTTAGTGCGAAGCCTTTCTTTTCGCCGTCAAGCAATAGACTGGACGCCATCATCGGCGACAGGGTCAGGGCCACTATCCCTGATATTGTCACAGCGCCGGCAAGGGTGAAGGCAAACTCTCGAAACAAAGAGCCGGTTAGCCCGCCTTGCAAGCCTATTGGCAAATACACAGCAACAAGTGTTGCAGTCATAGCGATCACCGGGCCTGTCAACTCGCGTGCCCCCAACAGCGCTGCCTGCAATCGCGATTTGCCTTCTGCAATGTGCCGCTCTACATTTTCGACCACCACGATAGCATCGTCGACAACCAGGCCGACTGACAGAACGATAGCGAGTAAGGTTAGCAAGTTAACGCTAAAACCAAACAGCTGAATCAGAAACACGGCTCCAATTAACGAGATTGGAATAGCGACAATAGGAACCAGCACAGAGCGCATGGATCCTAAAAACAAATAGATCACCAGCACCACAATGAGCAGCGTTTCGGCTAAGGTCTTAATGACCTCTATGATTGAGCTTTGTATATACTCAGAAGCGTCATAGGCCATGGTCGCTTCCATTCCGGTGGGCAGATCCTGTTTGATCTTTTCAAGTTCTTCTCGAACTCCGGCTATCACTTCCAGCGTATTGGAATTTGGTAGAGGCCAGATGCCCATAAAAATGGCCTCTGAACCGTTGTATCGAACCACCGTGTCATATGACTCCGAACCCAGCTCAATTTCAGCAACATCTTTCATTCGAATCACGGCACCGTTGTCTGCGCGGATGGCCAGATTCTCGAACTCTTTAACACTGTGTAAATCAGTATTGGCAGACAAATTAACCTGCAAAAGCGAGCCGCGGGTCTGGCCAATTGCAGAAAGATAATTGTTTGCAGCCAGCGCCTGCCTGACCTGCGCGGGCCCGATGTTATGCGCTGCCAGACGTTCTGAATCAAGCCAGATACGCATTGCAAAGGTACGTGCACCCAACACATCAGCTCGTTGCACACCGTCGAGTGCGCCAAGGCGAGGCTGCACTACGCGAACGAGAAAGTCCGTTACCTGATTCGGCTCCAGTATGTCTGAGGTAAAACTGAGATAGGCCGACGCAAAGGCACTGTCGGCCGATTCAATGGCAATGACCGGCACCTCTGCCTCTGGCGGTAAATCACCACGCACCTGTGCCACTTTGGAATTGATTTCCGACAGGGCTTTGATCGGATCGTAATTCAGTTCCAGCCTGACACGAATAGTGGACACGCTTTGCGTACTGGAAGACGCGACGTAGTCAACACCATCAATTCCACCGACGGCACGCTCGATCGGTGTGGTGATAAAACCTCGA
This sequence comes from uncultured Granulosicoccaceae bacterium, assembly GCA_937957915.1. Lineage (GTDB taxonomy): Bacteria > Pseudomonadota > Gammaproteobacteria > Granulosicoccales > Granulosicoccaceae. The sequence continues at coordinate 13,783 of CALGNZ010000016.1, forward strand.
ACCAGATCAGCACTTGCACCTATATAGGCAGTGGTGATGGTGACCTCTGCGTTATCACTGCGCGGGTATTGCCTGACCGTCAATCCGGCTATGGCCTGTATCCCTGCAATCAGTATCAGTAAACTAACGACGACGGCCAGCACCGGACGCTGTACGAAAATATCGGTAAATTTCATGCGCGTGCCGGTTAGCTGTTGTCTGGCTGTGGATTTAACTCAGGGTTGATTTTGCCACCCTCGTTTATCGCGATCGTTGCACCATTACGGAGCTTGAACACACCCTCGCTGACCACTTTTTCGTTGGCCTGCAACCCTTTGGTTACTGCGACAAAGTCACCTCTGCGTTCACCCAGTTGCACGAATTGTTGTCTTGCGGTAAGGCTACCGTCGTCAGATGTTTCAATAACAAAAACCGAGTCACCATAGGTTGCAAAGCTGACTGCGGTGGACGGTATAACAAGATACGGATCTGTTTTTGGCAGCACTACCGCCACCTTTGCATACATACCTGGCAGCAGCGTACTGTCACCTTCAAGAGTATCCAGCGTGGCCTGAATGCGAACACTGCGAGTGGCATCATCAATTTGCGTATCGATTGCGTTGATTCTGCCATTGAACTGTTCACCCGGTGCTGCATCAGCAAGCAACCGTATTGGTAACCCTTTACTGACAACTGCGAGCGCTTGTTGCGGCAGCGAAAAATTGACCAGCATCGGGTCGACCGATTGCAACGACACAATCGGCACCCCGGCACTGATATCCTGCCCTAAATCGACAAGGCTCAAACCAAGCCGACCGTTGAACGGTGCGATAATTTGCTTTTTATCGAGCGTTACCTGAATACCATTCAATTGCGCTTCGGCAGAGTTTAACTGTGAGCGGGCGGCGTCATACTCGGCGCGGGAAAGAACCTTGTTATTGTAGAGACGTGACACACGCTTAAAGTTGCTTTGTGCCAAAGCCAAATCTGCTTTGCTGCGATCATACTGACTGGACTCGGATGACACGTCCTGCCTTACCAGCAGCTGGCCAGCCTCTACCAGTTCACCGCCCTCGAACAACAGGTCAGTGACACGGCCAGGCGCCTCGGCGGTAAGAATGATGCCCTGTCCTGCTTCCAGTGTGCCGATCGCGTTGACTGTGTTTTCCCACTGCACTGACTCCACAACAGCCGATGCGACGGTAGTCGGCGGCGGGCGCATTTCCTTGCCGGCAGCTATAAGCGCGCCGATTTGCATGCCCTTGAGACCACCGAGTACAGCGACAATTAGCAGCAAGCCAAAGATCGTGACAATAAAACGCTTAATCATTTAGTGATTCGTTTCTTCAGGACAGCTCAAAGACGGGGCTGTTTCCGCGGCCTCGGGAACCGCAGATAGCGGCTTGTATAAAAGCTGAGCGAATGCAATTGACGCGAATTCCCTGTTTGCAGTCGAAGCTCCGTGCCTGTAAGGATAGCAAAGAGCCAGCAGTGTGCCGGTCACACACCTGCGGGCGACAGCTGGCAATTGCAAGACCGTCAGGTTACTAATTTCCGTCGCACAGGTTCAGCAGATAACCAATCTCATCGATTGCCATGCCTGTGGCAGCATTCTTTGAAATGCATGGAAATCCTGGCTCTGGCGCCGCAGCTGCCGCATATTGCTCGCCATAACACTCAATCTGCAACGAGCGAGCCTCAATGATCATCAACCCTCGTCAGAAACCCTGGCAGGGCACGATGGAATTTCCACGACGGCCTGGTTATCGATTCCAAAGGTACCGTTGACCGCTGCCTGATCCGCTAGCTGCAGGAACACCTGACTGCCTTGCATCTCGCTGGACGATACCCGGATGTTGCCGAGTTCACTGCTTTGCAACGTGTCGTCAACATCGATGGTAAAGCTAATGGTGTCGCCAGCTGCCAGATCATTGATTAGCAGCGTTAGCTGCTGATCTCCGTCCAGCACTTGTCGCGTCAGCTCAAATTGCCCCTGCACTTTTTCGAATGGCTGAAAAACTTCTACACCTGCCCCTTCCGCGGTGGTATCAAACACCAGTTGTGCAGCGCTCTTAGACAAATCGATTACCACATTCAGATCCGACAGAGTGCAGGTCGTGTCATTCATCATGCTGAACCGATCCTTTGGCGCCCCTTCGTTGAAAGACACCTTCAGGTCTGCACTGGCAATCGAGGTAAGACTGGTAAAGCCAATTGAAATGCACGCTGTCAACAAGTGCCACTTTCTATTTTTTCTCATAATTTTCATGATGTTATATTTTCAATATTGCACAGAAACTGGTTTACGGTGTGCGTTTCCACGACGGAGCCATCTCAACCGCTTGTAATGTTTACGTTCGATACCGGCCGATGGTTGTATTTGCGTGTTTTCAGCATCTGGCCCTGCCATCAGCAACATGCCAGGCTGGCTAGCGCACCAGTAGTCGACAAATCATCAAAATTGCGACAGCGAACCCCACTGGAAATTGACTATTGGTCAATTAGTTGCCTAATATGCAACATTGTTTCGCCGGATTTAACAATCATGGGATACGCCAAAGCCAGACCATCGAGCACAGACTCAATTCCTGTTGTTGATATATCCCCGCTGCGCGATGGCAGTGACCCGACGCTGGTTGCAAAACAACTCCACGCTGCCAGTCAAAACCTGGGGTTTATCTACATCAAGGGACACGGAATCCCGTCTGACCTGATAAACGCGGCGAGTGCAAGAGCGTTTGATTTTTTTCGTGCAACGGAGCAGCAAAAAAGCGCCGTGTCGATATCTGCAAAGCACCGCGGTTGGCTCAAACCCGGCGCTTCCAAAATGCTGGACGGCGTGCCCGCCGATCTCAAGGAAAGTTTTATCTGGGGCATTGAGGATGATCAGGGTGATACGCCGAATGATCACCCGCTTCGAGGCCCCAACCAATGGCCACACCTTGTGCCTGAATTGCGACCGCTTGCCGTTGACTACTTTCGGCATGCACATACCGTTGCAATGCATCTGATGAGAGGGTTCGCACTAGGCCTGAATTTGAAGGAAAACTTCTTTTTAAGTAGTTGCGAGGTGCCACTGAGCCGCGCATCTTTTGTCTATTACCCTGCGCAACCCTCCACCATGGGTGAACAGCAATTCGGCGTCGCACCACACACCGACTTTGGAGTACTGACCGTTCTGTGTCAGGACGACAACGGCGGTTTACAGGTTCAGGACATCAACGGCGACTGGATTCATGCACCACCCATTGAGGACACACTGGTAGTGAACGTCGGCGATTTGCTCTCCCGCTGGACTGCTGGCGCCTACAAATCTACACCGCACCGGGTTGTCAACAGCTCGGGACGTGAACGATTATCGCTGGTACTCGCATTCGATCCGGACCCGCAAACTATGATCGATTCACGCGCGGTCTTTGGTGATGATCACGACGCACCGGACGAACCTATCAGTTGCGGCGACTATCTGATCTGGCGTTTTGCAAAGGCATTCTCGTACCGCAGTGAGCAACCGGATCATGCAGCACCGCCTGCTTCGAGCGCAGATCTGTGACCGTCCACTGCAACTGTCCATATACGGGCTCTCGCTCCACTAGCCCAGATATAAACACGGACACAGGCCGCGCTAGTGGCTAAGACACCACCACGAGCAGGCAACAGCACTGCCACCGAAAAGCTTGAGAATACGCCCGTTATTGATCGCGCAATCGGCGACACGCTGCGCAGTATACGGGAGACTCGAGATCTGTCAGCACGACAACTGGCCGCAGAAAGTGGCGTGTCCGCAGCGATGATCAGCCGCATCGAAAGTGCCCAGGTTTCGCCGTCAATTGCCACCATGACCGCACTGTGCGATGCGCTGGATGTGCCGGTGGTGAGCCTGTTTCGCGACACCGCTACGGAACGTGCCGACTACACCCTGGTAAAGAAAGGCGCAGGTTTAAAATCAACCCGAATCGTCGGCGATCATCGCCACGACTTCACCAGCCTGACGCATCACCGACGCCGCGACCTTCACTTTGACGCACACCAGATTACCCTGACCAGACAACAGACTAACTTCCCTGTTTATATCGGTCATGGCGTGCTGTTTATACACGTTCTTACTGGCAAAGCTATTTACGCCTATGGCAAGGAAAAACTGCAACTGGCAGCGGGTGACAGCCTGAGCATTGATGCCGAACTTGCGCATGGTTGCGAGCGTGTGTTAACCGAAAAGTTTGTATTTTTAAATGTACAGGCAGAAAGCCGATGAGTGAGCACAGATGATTGAAGTAGCCGTGTATTTTTCGTTAAGAAAATTCCCGCACAGGTGGCTGCCATGAGCGCCTGGATTAACATGATCAGCGACGCAGACGCAGACGACGCGTTGCGCGAGGTACTCGATCTGGCCAGAACACCGCACGGCACTGTCGACAATGTTATGCGGGTTCACTCACTGCGGCCCAGTACCATGCGAGGTCACGTCACTTTATATCGCGCTGCACTTCATGACGACGCCAACACGCTGCCTACCTGGTTGCAAGAGACCATTGCATCCTATGTATCAATCCTCAACGATTGTGACTACTCGCTTGCCAACCACTGGGCCAACGCACGGCATCTGATTGCTGATGACGCCAAGGCCGACAATATAGAAAAAGCGCTGCGCGACGATAAGCCTGAAAATGCATTTGACGGGGCGGAACTGGCACTGATGCGCTACGCGAAAAAACTCACCACCAGCCCGGCAGACCTGTGCAGGGCAGATGTCACCGAGTTGCAGGATTGCGGTATCGACGATGGAGAGATACTCGAGGCGAACCAGATTATCGGCTATTTCAACTACGTCAACCGACTGTTGAATGGCCTGGGTGTTACCACCGACGGTGACATTGTCGGTTACTACAAGAAAGATGAGGACAGCGCGTGAATAACTCCTCATCCGACGATCAGATTACAGGGGTCTCGGGCGGCGCGCTTTCGCTCCTGCGCAATTGTGTTGGTGCCACTGCAGGCGAGCGTTTGTTGATTGTCGAAGAGGCTGACGATGCCGGCTACTATGATCCGCTGGCACCGGGGCTGGCTGCCAGCGCAGCAAGAGCCATGGGATTGCACGTCTATGAAACCCAGGCGCCACCGGGTATCAACAGTCCGCAGGACATGGCTGTGTTTTTAAACTCGCTGCGTGGTTTTGATCATGTGATTTTTTTCGCCCGTATCGGCGATCAGATACGCTTCAGCAGCGTCAATGACCTTCCTCCTGCGACTATGTGCTACACCCTCGACAGCACCAAACTTGATTCAGATTTCGCCACCGCATGCCACCAGGGTCTGTGCGAAATAAAGGAAGCCATTGATACGGCTTTCGCCAGCGCACGAACGGTCAATGTCACCTGCCCGCTTGGCACCGATTACACTGGCAGTTTCACTACAGACCGTGAAAAAACCACCGATGTCAGCATTAAAAGGTTTCCCATGCTGGTGCCTCGACCCGTACCCGCTCTCGGGTACCAGGGTAAAGTGGTGCTCAGCCGATTTCTGACGGGGACCGGCTCCAGGTTCTACGAGCCCTACTGCCTGCCGTTGCAGGAAAACGTTATCGCAGTGCTGGAAGATAACGCGATTATTCGCTTTGAAGGCCCAAAGGATGAGGTCATGAGCGTCAGACGCCACTATGAGCACGTGGCATCTCTGTACTCACTTGACGCGTTGTTCGTTCACTCGTGGCATGCGGGCATTCATCCGGCCTGCGAGTTCGATACCGATGCGGCCAGCGATCTGGTGCGGTGGTCAGGAAGCTCCTTCGGCAGCCCGAGAATCCTGCATTTCCATACCTGCGGCGACTACGCACCCGGTGAAATATCCTGGAATATTCTCGACCCGACCATCACGGTGGACGGGGTTGCGCTTTGGGTAAACGGCACCCTTCATCCCGAACTTCTGCCAGGCGGAGAGTCTCTGTGCCAGCGTCACCCACAACTTGCCGAGCTGTACCGTCAGCCAAAACGACACATTGGTCTGGACAGTGCAAGAATGAATTGACCCGGATTGTCACTGTGGAAAGGAATTCCATCACCCGAATGAACAAATATGATTAACGCCCTTCTAACCGGGCGTACGGCTGCGCACCCGCAACGCACCGGGTAGCCGATTTTCGTCCCATGATCGAGCTTTCATCGGTAACAGATGGATAAACGGCGCTGCCTGTTTGGGTTATAATTGCCGGTTCAGGATGACCGAATCAGGCAAAAAAGCGACGCAACCGGACTTCCCGACCGCATTTGCCGTATTCCCGAGAATCACAAGGCTGGCCCGTTGTCTTGCCAGTCAGCTCTGACCTCTGCATCCGGCCATCTGTATCCGCGGCTGGCCCGCGGTAGTATCGACAATGCTGTACCGACAAGGCAACACCAACTGGGCACCCGCTGGTTACTGAACTCAGCGCACCACGGGCACTCATACCATCTTGCTCTGATCACAGAGCTCCGACAACAGGCTTAATACGTGGTTAACAACACATCTGACAGCGCCAGCATTATCTACACATGGACGGATGAAGCACCCGCACTGGCAACCCTCTCGCTTTTACCTATCGTGCAGGCTTTCCTGAAAACCGCAGATGTGGGTATTGATACTGCCGATATCTCATTATCAGGGCGCATACTGGCTGTTTTCGCAGATCAACTGTCTGACGATGATCCACTCGCAACCGATCATCTGGCAGCGCTCGGAAAACTCGCGACCACCCCACAAGCCAATATTATCAAGCTACCCAACATCAGCGCGTCAGTGCCACAACTCAAGAGCGCCATCAGCGAATTACAGGCACGTGGCTATAACATCCCCGATCACCCGGACGATCCTCAGACAGAAGAAGAAAAAGCCATTCGGGCACGTTATGACAGCGTTAAAGGCAGTGCGGTAAATCCGGTGCTGCGAGAGGGAAATTCAGATCGCAGAGCGCCATCGGCGGTTAAAAACTACGCGCGAAAAAACCCGCATTCGATGGGTGCCTGGTCAGCGGATTCCCAGACTCATGTGAGCACCATGAGCGCTGGTGATTTTCGATCAAACGAACAATCTGCAACGATGCCTAAAGCAGATACGCTGAAAGCTATTCATATCGATGACAACGGTGTAGAGACCGTGCTGGCAGCATCAATCAAGGTCGAGGAAGGCGAGGTAGTCGATGCAACCTGTCTTAATGTGAAGGCCCTGCTGCAGTTTCTCGAGACAGAGATTGAAGCGACGAAAGCATCCGACATTTTGTTTTCACTGCACTTGAAAGCAACTATGATGAAAGTATCTGACCCGATGATTTTTGGCCATGCGGTACGAGTATTCTTCAAAGATGTTTTTGCCAAACATCAGCAGGTGTTTGATGACATTGGCGTTAACGTTAACAACGGCTTTGGCAACCTGCTCGGCAAGCTTGACAGTCTGCCAGATGACAAACGCGCTGAAATTGAAGCGGATATCGAAGCGGCCTATGACAGCCGCCCGGATGTAGCCATGGTCAATTCAGATAACGGTATCACCAACCTGCATGTACCCAGTGATGTCATTATCGATGCATCCATGCCAGCGATGATCCGCAGCTCCGGGAAAATGTGGAACAAGGAAGGGCACCAGCAGGATACCAAGGCCGTTATCCCCGATAGCAGCTATGCCTCGCTGTACCAGGAAACCATCGACTATCACAAAAAGCACGGTGCATTTGATCCAACCACAATGGGCACCTGCCCGAACGTTGGATTGATGGCGAAAAAAGCCGAGGAATACGGTTCGCATGACAAGACTTTTTCCTGTCCTTCGAAAGGCATCGTTAAGGTAGTTAACAGCAATGGCGACCCGCTGTTTGAACACGCTGTTGATGCCGGTGATATCTGGAGAAGCTGTCTGGTAAAAGACGCACCGGTACAGGACTGGGTAAAACTCGCCGTGACCAGAGCCAGAGCCACCGGCTGGCCCACAGTATTCTGGCTCGACAAGGATCGCGCGCACGATGCACAGTTAATCAAGAAGGTAAACCAATACCTTAAGGATCACGATACCGACGGACTTGACATTAAGATTCTCGCCACGGCAGAAGCCACCAGATACACTCTGGAACGCATGGGCAAAGGCGAAAATACAGTCTCCGTCACTGGTAACGTCCTGAGAGATTATTTAACCGATCTATTCCCGATTCTGGAACTGGGTACCAGTGCCAAGATGTTATCCATTGTGCCGCTAATGAATGGTGGCGGTTTGTTTGAAACCGGAGCCGGTGGTTCAGCGCCAAAACACGTACAGCAATTCGTCAGCGAAAACCACCTGCGTTGGGATTCACTGGGAGAATTTCTGGCGCTGGCTGTGTCACTGGAGCATCTGTCAGATTCAACCGGCAACAACAAAGCAGCGATCCTCGGCAACGCACTCGACAAAGCCACCGAGAGCCTGCTCAACAACGGTAAATCACCATCACGCAAAGTTGGTGAAATAGATACCCGCGGCAGTCACTTTTATCTGGCACTGTATTGGGCGCAGGAGATGGCTGCACAAAACGAAGACACAGAGCTTGCCCGCTTGTTCGCCCCGCTTGCGAAAAGCCTGACTGATAACGAGAGTCAGATATTTGCAGAGCTGACCGACGTACAGGGTGCAGCAGTCGATGTTGGAGGCTACTACTTCCCGGACTTGTCAAAAGGGTCGGTTGCAATGCGCCCCAGTAAAACGCTGAACGATCTTATCGACAACTTTGGCTAACGCATGCGGCTGCTACATTGTTAACGCGCCTGCTCTCTGATCCAGGCTCTCTGATCCATGCTCCAGGATTTCTAAAACGACCGCTTTGGTGTACGGCCCTGGTAATATGCATCCCGATCTTTGGCGCTGATTTCTGCGCACAACGCTGGTTCAAATTGAACCAGCGTGATTACGAAGATCATCTGCCTGACCCTGTTGGGTGGAAATAGGAATCACAAGCTTCGACTCCCATCCGGCTGCAATATCAGCCAGGCCATTCGGCTAAAAATTGCAGGTCGGCTTAAAATTGCAGGCCGGCTTGAATGACACAATCCAAGCTTATCTGGCCAGAGGGAACACGATCGTAATTCTCACTGCCTGCCGCTGCGACAGGTTTCGAGCCGAGACTGTTGCATGATGAAAGTCTGCTATTAACTTGACGATGTACAGACCCAGCCCCATGTGTGGTTGATCATCTCTTACCTGTCTTTCCGATACCATTGGCTGAAAAAGCTCTTCACGCAAATTGTCAGGTAAGAGTGTCCCCGTGTTCTCGACCATCACAGACACCAACGTCGATTGACGTCTGAGTCGTAAGACAATAGTACTGCCCTCAGCACTAAAATCGACGGCGTTAGATAACAACTTGTCAAACATCTGGTGCAGCAATTCTACCGAGGCCTCCACCGGGCAAGCTCCATCGTCTACAGAGTCAATAGCTATCTCGCGATCCGGGTAAACTCCCTGATACACTTCCTGTGCTGCAAACAACCACTGCCTGATATCTACAACCGTTGTATCCGCCCGCAATATTGTCTGTTCAAGGCTGCTCGCTTCAGACAGGCTTCTTATCAGCTTTTGCAGTCTCGATGCTCCCTGCCCTGCGCGTTCCAGTGAAGCCTGCGCAGATTCGTCCAGCGTGGTTTTATCGATACCCTCAAGCGATGTAGCAACCACGCTAAGCGGTGTGCGCAACTCATGTGACAAACGCGATCCCAGTGACTGCAGGTAATTGGTGTAGTTACCAAGCCGTGTAACGATATTGTCAAAGCTTCGCGATACATCTCCAATTTCATCTGCAGCATTTGAACGCTTAAAGCGTTTTTTTATTTGACCGTCGGTCGACACCGTCGATTCTATCTGGTCACGCAACCGCCTGACTCTGAAAGATAACAGCGATGCAAATAAGGCAAAGCAGGTTGCAACAAGTATGACGGCCAGGCCAAATATCTTTACCAGATTTAGAATTGCCGCCTCTGTAATTGCCGAGGCTGATGCTCTCGGCCTTTGCAACAATACATATCCATGCAGATCGTTGTCGCTCTCGATTCTCGCCAGCGCAGTAAAATAGATGCGCTGGTATTTGTCCTGCAGAAATTGTACACCGTCGGCCAGATCGTTAAACACTTCAAACTCGCTATGCCCGAGTTTGCCACCTCCTATCTCAGGCAATGTTCCGGCAGACAGATTCTTCGACAACGACCAGGCAATAAATCGATACATTACTGCATCAAATATACTGGCGTCGGCAGGATCAAACTTGCGTATCACCGCGTCCGGCATTCGACTATCACTGTCGCCACGAAGCCAGCCTTGCGAATCAAACACCCGAATGCGATCTCCTGGTTCAGTCAGTGATGTCAGTATCGAGTTCACCTGTGTGTCTATGGTTTTGAGCTGCCCAATGTCATCCTCCTCGCCGGGGTTGAACATACCGCTCCACTGCTCCGGCCCGTTGAATTGATCAATGTCTACTACAGTTAATCCAAACTGGCCATCAGCCGGCAAGGGCATTCTTAACTCTACAGCATACCCTTCTGCCGTCTCAGCCAGGACTGCCCTGTAGTTGGAGTCCGTCAGTATTGGTCTTTCTCCTTCGTCTTCGTCACCGTAAAAGCGACCGACAACTTCTCCAGGTGCGCTCCAGCGAAACGTAATACGCCTTATTTTTCCACTGGTATCCGGTATCCGAATAATAACGCTGTCGCCCGTAGCAATTTTTTGCAACCGTGGCTGATGGTAGACAAGCGCATCGTCGTTGACACGTATAAACAGGTACAAGCGGCCGTAGCGAGTCGCGGCGTGGGTGACAAAGGAATTTGCGTTTTCAAGATCTTGTTGATCGACGGCAATTTTGTTGTGGGCATACTTGAATTCACGCGACTGATACTCAAAGGCAGACCAGTCATGTGCGTAACCATCGAGTAAAATGCCATTGGTTAGCAGGCCGGCAAACAGCGTTTTGGATTCTGGCCTCGCGCGTCTGTCGCTCCACTTCAAATCGGCAGCAAGCGCATTGGCTGCAGCTGTTGATCGCGATTGAGTTTCGCGCTCCTGGCTCTGGCGCAGATTGCGATCAAGCTCGCCGACGAACAAGAACACCGCGGCCGGCAAAATCAGCAGCGAAAGACATACCAGTAGTAGTTGTTGACGCAGGTTCATAGCACCTGCCTATCCGGACGTGCTCTGCACAATGAATGGCATCGGCACCAGTTTACCAACCGATGCCAGTCTGAATTGACTGGCACTCTTAACCATGAACAACGGGACAGAGATCTAGCTTACAACTGACATCGAGGTTATCTCACTGAGCCCGGCATCAAGCGCCGTGAGGATTTGATCGGTATCCTCTTCTGTCAGAACCAGCGCCGGAGACAGGATGACGTTTGGACCAGAGGCCCGAATCATCACACCTTCGCGGTAGGTTGCATCGAGCAAGTCGAGACCAACCTGCTTGTCAGCCGGCGTTTTGTTTTCCAGATCGGATACCAGCTCTATCGCACACATGAGTCCATGCCCTCCCCTGACATCGCCTATCAGCCGATGCTTTTGCTTGAGCTCCAGTAACCCTTTATACAGTTGCTGGCCACGGGCTGCGGCATTTTTCTGTACCTGCAAACGCTGCGTTTCCTCCAGGCAAGCCAGTGCCGCGGCAGCTCCCACCGGATGACCTGAATAGGTGTAGCCATGGCCGATAGATGCAGCGCCGGATTTATCGGTTTCAAATACCTCTGCCACAGCGCCGGACATCATTACCGCACCAAACGGAAAATACCCGTTGGTTATGGCTTTGGCGGTAGCCATCATGTCGGGTTTGACGCCCCAGTGCCTGCTGCCACTCCAGTCACCGGTGCGTCCAAACGCGGTAATTACTTCATCTGCAATTAGCAAAATACCGTGACGCGTGCATATCTCTCGCACGCCAGGCATAAAACTGTGATGCGGTGGGATGACACCACCCGCCCCCAGAACTGGCTCCATGATAAACGCCGCTATGGTCGATGCACCTTGCATTTGTATTTCGCTCTCAAGCGATTGCAGACACAGTTGCGCCAGCTTTTCCGGATCGCTTTCATTGAACGGATTGCGATAGGTATACGGTGCGGGTATGTGATAACACCCGGACAGTAAGGGCTCGTACTGGGTGCGGAAATTAGCATTACCATTTACCGATGCACCGCCGAAGTGCGTACCGTGATACCCCTTTTGCAAGCCGATAAATTTCGTTCGTCCCGATTCTCCACGAACCTTGTGATACTGCCGTGTAAGGCGCAGCGCGGTTTCAACACTGTCAGAACCACCAGAGGTAAAAAACGCACGCTCAAGACCATCGTCTGCAAAAAACTCTCTAAGCTGATAGCTCAACTCAATAACGGCGTCGTTTGTGGTACCGCGAAAGGTCGAGTAATACGGCATGCGATCAAGCTGTTGTGCGATTGCCGCCTTTATGGGTTCGCAGGAAAAACCCAGGTTCACATTCCAAAGCCCACCAACTGCATCTACAGTCTCATGTCCGTCTATGTCTACCAGACGCACACCATGTGCACCAGTGATGATCGTAGGTTGATTGTTGAGACTCTCAGCCGGGTGCGCCATTGGATGCCAGAAATGTTTGGCGTTATTTTCTTTTAAAAAGTTACTGTTTTTCATGGGTGTTCTGAACCTGGTGTAAACCTTTGTGAGAGCAGTGGAGCGGCTGCCATTTTGGTGTAACGGTACCATGCTTTGCGAGGTATCAATTTTTCTTCAGCGGAGTTGGTCAACCCTGATTGACCAACACCGGGCGCCATCGGATGCCTAAGTCTGCCATCGGTACCCCATCCCATAGGCGGTTTCTATGCAGTCGAATGCCTCATCCATCAGTACAAATTTTTTGCGAATTCGCTTGATGTGCGACGTGATGGTTGCATCGTCGAGCACAACATTCGCCGCTTCCATCAGCTGCTGTCTGGACTTAACGTGCCCCGGATGCCGCGCCAGTGCATGGACCATCCAAAGCTCAGTCACTGATAGTGCAACGGGCTGATCTTTCCAGCTTGCTGTCATGCGCTTGAGATCGATAATCAAATCGCCACTTTCGATGGTATCTTCGGGCAGATCAGGCTGGGTAAGTGCATCGACCCGTCTAAACAGGGCCACAACGCGTGCCACCAGATGCGCAAGACTGATGTCTTTCGTCAAATAGTCATCAGCCCCAAGCCGCAGACCGGAAATGGTATCGAGTTCCGAGTCCCGGGCAGTTAAAAATACAATTGGAAGCTGTGGCGCCATGCTGCGCAGCTCTCTACAAAGCTCAAATCCACCTTCAATTTCGTCCCCGAGGCCCACATCAATGATAGCGAGTTGCGGAAGTCGCTCGCTAAAAGCAGCAATTGCAGTTGCTCGCGTGTCATGGACAGTCACACTGTAACCGGCGCGTTCCAGCGCCTGGCGATAGTTTTCCTGCAACGCCGGTTCATCCTCGACGATAGCAACACTCTTTTTCAAATGGCGCCCCTACTCACAGTGTTCTCCCATCCTACGCTCCAAATTGACATTGGCAACACCTGGCTATGGTGGCGGCGCCAGAACTGGCAGATCTGACGGCACCGTCGATTGTGACCGACGTACACTTGCTAACACCGGAAATCTGCCGATATCGCTAAAATCAAGACGCTTGTAATTACACGCTACCGCAGGATCGGGCGCATATTCCTGATAGTCTGTCGTCCGCGCTATAATACCCCCAGCTAAATCTGTCACGCTGACAGTATTCGATAGCAACGCAGCGGAACTTCCGCTAGTCCCCCAACCCAGATTAACCTGGCCAGAATTGTAAACGAAATTATGAGCACAGAAAGAGAATCGATGGATTTCGACGTGGTGATTGTCGGTGGCGGACCAGCCGGTCTCTCCACTGCCTGCCGGCTGATGCAGCTCGCGTCTGAAAAAGGCACCGAGCTCAGCGTGGTGGTACTCGAAAAAGGGTCAGAGATTGGTGCTCATATTCTGTCTGGTGCAGTTGTAGAGCCAACCGCGCTAACCGAGCTCTTCCCGGACTGGAGCAGCAACGGCGCACCCCTAAAAACCGCAGTAGCCGGTGACGAGATGCATTTCTACCTCAGTGCAGAAAAATCCATCAAAGTGCCTAACTTTCTTATTCCCAAACCGATGCACAACGACGGTAACTACATCGTCAGCCTTGGCAACCTTACACGCTGGCTCGGTGAGCAGGCGGAAGCTCTCGGCGTTGAGGTATTTCCCGGCTTTGCTGCAGCCGAAATTCTCTACCACGAAGACGGCAGCGTCGCTGGCGTCGCAACCGGTGATATGGGCATCAGTGCTGAAGGCGAACACAAAGACAGCTACGAACCCGGCATGGAATTGCGCGCAAAATACACCGTTTTTGCAGAAGGTTGCCGCGGCCACCTCGGCAAGCAGCTGCTGGCTAAATTTAACCTCGACTCCGACAGCAGTCCCCAGCATTACGGCATCGGCCTCAAAGAGCTGTGGAAGGTGGACAAAGATAAACACCAGCCCGGGTTAGTCGTTCACGGCGCTGGCTGGCCGCTTAGCCGCAGCGGCACCACCGGCGGTTCGTTCCTCTATCATCTGGAAGACCAACAGGTGGTGGTTGGATTGATTGTCGATCTGAACTACAGCAACCCTCATTTGAGCCCATTCGACGAATTTCAGCAATTCAAACAACACGCCTCTATAAAGACAGTGCTGGAAGGCGGCGAGCGAATTTCCTATGGCGCCAGAGCGATCGCAAAGGGCGGCCTGAACTCTCTGCCAAAAATGAGCTTCCCTGGCGGACTGATTGTCGGCTGTGACGCAGGTACTTTGAATGATTCGAAAATAAAAGGCTCTCACACAGCCATGAAGAGCGGCATGGTGGCGGCCGAAACACTGTTTGCGGAATTCACATCGGACGCGGACAGCAGCAAGAAAGACCTGACCCAGTTTGCTACAGACTTTAAACAAAGCTGGGCCTACGATGAACTATATCGCTCGCGCAATTTTGGCCGTGCCCTCCACAAGTTTGGCACTTATCTCGGCGGCGCATTTATCTTCATTGATCAAAACCTGCTTGGTGGAAAGATACCAGTTACGCTAAAGGATGAAACGCCTGACTACCTGACGCTAAAACCAGCTGCCAGCTGCGCCGAGATCGACTACCCAAAGCCGGACGGCAAAATTTCTTTTGACAAACCCAGTTCGGTTTTTCTGTCAAATACCAACCATGAAGAAGATCAACAGTGCCACCTGACACTTGCTGATGAAAGCATTCCGCTGGGTAAAAACCTGCCAGAGTGGAACGAACCCGCGCAACGTTACTGTCCGGCTGGTGTGTACGAAGTGGTTGAAAAGGACGGTGCACCGAAGTTCCAGATTAATGCGCAAAACTGCGTGCACTGCAAAACCTGTGATATCAAAGACCCCAGTCAGAACATCACCTGGGTAGTCCCCGAGGGCGGCGGCGGACCAAATTATCCAAATATGTAAAGATCAGCCATGACAACAGCGCCTGCCGATCAAACCATCGGCGGGCACTGTATATAACACCAGTGGCTGTCGACCCGTAACACAAAGACCAACGCATTGATCAGCCTGAACCGACGAACCACGAAAACACTCACCACCTTGGTCGTTTTGGCCAGCAGTATTGCAGGCGTTGGCAATGCCCGCGCGAATAGCCTTAACGATACAGATGCAGACAATCTTCGAACTCTATTATTGCTATCGGGAGTAGCGGTTGCCGGCTACCATCGCGACGCTACAGGCTTACGACAGTTTGGTTCATCGGTGTTGCTGACGAGCGGGATAACACTTGCCGCAAAGGCTCTTGTAGATTCAGAACGGCCAAACGGTCTGGATAATGACAGCTTTCCAAGCGGCCATGCAGCGACGGCTTTTTCCGGAGCAGGCTTTTTGCACCGTCGCTATGGCTGGAAGTACGGATTGCCGGCCTATCTTGTTGCGACTTCTGTCGCAATTAGCCGCGTTGAGAATAACCACCACCGAATTGTTGATGTTGCCGCCGGTAGTCTGATTGCCCTGCTTGTCAATCAGCGCCTGGTGTCGACAGGGCCGACCCTCCAGGCGCGAATTTCAGCGACTAACCTGTCTGTCGCATTGCACTACCGTTTCTAACCCAGTCAATCCGACTCGTAGTTATACTGATAGCCGTAACTGTATCCGTATTGCCCGTACTTACTGTCTTTGTGGTTGTAACCATTAAGAATGACACCGGATAAATCGACTTTATTAATTCTGAACGTCTTGGCTACTTCTTCAACCTCGTGAATAGCGGTTTGATTGTGGCGAACAACCATCAGGTTCATATCCGCATAGCGACCAATAATCATTGCATCGGTCACCGCAAGTACCGGCGGTGTATCGAGCACAACCAGATCATAGTGCCTGGTCATTTCCTTCAGAAATTCGGGCAATCGGTCCTGCATTAACAGCTCAGAGGGGTTCGGTGGTGCCTTGCCGCGTGACATGACCGACAACCCGCCACCTTGCTCGGAACTACCAATAGCCGAACTCGACGGAGAGTCCATAAGCTTGATACCTTCAAGTACAGCTTCGAGTTCCGGCTCTCTGGTTGCGACTGTCGCACCACTGGTAACTGACTGTTCACTAAGACTTTGCGCAGATGCCAAAGCAATCGGATGCACAACCTCTTCCAATGATGCGGCGCCTGCCAGATACTCGGAAAGTCCGGCAGTACCGCTGGCAATATCAAAAATCTGCCCCACAGTACCCCGCCTCATGTCTGCATCAATCAACAGCACACGAGAGCCCGACTCTGCAGCAAGATAAGCCAGATTAGCAGACACGAATGACTTGCCAAGCGCCGGTGATGGACCGGTGACCGACACCACTCCCTTGCCATTTTCCAGCATTCCAAAATGTAAACTGGTGCGCAGACTTCGCAGCGCTTCCACAGTGAGCTCGGCCGGGTTATCACGCGACAATATGTAACCCTCAGGGCTCTGTTTTTCCTGACTGGCAGAAAAGGGAACGGTTGCATATACCGGCAGGCCGATTTTAGCGATATCTTCAGGAGTATCTACATTTCGCAACAGGAAGAATCGCATCAATACGATACCGCACCCCAGCATCATGCCGAGCATCGCACACATTAGCACCATCATTTTCTTATTAGGGCTGACAGCCTGCGGGTGCGACATAGCCTGATCAATAACTCTGACACTGCCGACGGTCGAAGCTTTTAACACATTCAGCTCCTGCTTTTTGTTCAGTAACTGCATGTATATTTGTTGATTCACTTCAACGTCACGGGTACGCCGCAGAATCTCCTGCTGTGTTTCGGGGAAAGATTGTACTGTTGCAGCCAGTGATCCCTTCTCGTCGAGCAACTTCCGACGCTTGTTTAACAGTGCTGTGTAACGAGGATGATCACGCGTGTACAAGCGGGACAGTTCGGTTTCCTCAAGGGAAAGTTCACTGATCTGAGTGTCAAGCACCACCATGCGCTCCAATACGGCCGCTGATTCAAGATCAAGATTAATGGATTCGTGCTTTAGTCGGTAATCATTCAGCGTTGCTTCCGAAGTGGCCAGATCCTGTTGTACTTTCGGCATTTGGGTTCGCAGAAACTCCAGGCTGTTTTCAGCTTCTTCAGAACTGCGGCCAATATTTTGAGCAACGTAAGATCCGACCACTTCATCTACTATTCCACGTGCTACCCGCTGATCACTGTGTTGCATTGATACCTGTAAAAGGTTTGAATTACGCCCTTTTTCAGTTACTTTTAACGATCGTCTGACTGAGGTGATCGCATCAAGCAGACCAATTTTCCTCACCAGGAATTCAACACCTGCGGTTGCAGATATGGATTCAACCAGGATCTTGAAATCCCCTTGCGAAGTTTGCACAGTTTCTCCAACAACACCGCTAAGTATTCTTCCATCGGGTAGTTCCACAGAGTACTCGCCAGCTGACCCGGCTTTTATCTGAAGTTCCTGACCAAGCAACTCTGCACTAGCGTTAATTGACTCAATGGAAATGGATTCATGCTGCCAGCCGTAAGGCGCCAGCCAACTCCAGTCAGGGCGCGTCACTCCAAGGCGTGAGACCAGGCCTCCCACCAAAGGCAGGCTTCGAGGAGCTGCCACGATATCAAGACCAATTGCCTCGACCGCCTTGCTGATTACCATCCGAGATCGAATTATCTCAATCTCGGTGATTGCCTCAGACTCACTAGACATTAAATTCGCAATGTCCTCTGAAAGCGTAATCCCGCTATTTTTTGTTTCAAGCTGAACAAGTGCATCAGCCATATATATTGGCGTCTTTGACAATGCCAGCAGTACACCAATGAGCGCACCTGCCAGGACCAAAGCACCGATAAAAAACTTCTTAGACCAAATTAGCAGCGCAAGCGGAAGCAGTTCGGATTCATCATTATCGTTATTATTGATGTACTCGTTGTGTGTCACTTGGAATCGTCCAGTTTATCTGCCCATTGCCGGGCATGGTTTTGTAATTGGGCGAACACTGCATCATAGATCGACCGAGAACGTCTGTACGGATCGGGAATTTCTGTCTCACCACCCCATTTTCCGAACAACATGACCTTGCCTTGCGCGTAGGGCACCATGGCGTGAATATCTCGAAGGTGCGCTGTTTCCATTGCAAGGACCAGGTCATGCTGCATTACCAGCTCAGGCGTCAGGCGAGTGGTAGTATGCGTTGTAATATCGAGACCGTTTTCAGCAGCAACTTCTGTTGCGACACTGCAGGCAGGTTTATCTTTGCGGGCCATTAGTCCGGCTGAAGACACACGGACCTTTGGTAAAAAATCTGCCAGTAAAAAGTGACCGGTAGGCGACCGGCACAAATTGCCAACGCAAACTACAAGAATTGAGCTGACTTTCATCAGAGTCTGTCGTCCAGAATCAGCAACGTATTCAACGCAGCAAGTGACGGTACGATCTTACTGATAATGCGCCCCCAGCGCGCCGCTGGAGCCGCAGTGATGTACACAACATCCTGAGCTTGCAAATTGAATCGGGTTCCCCACAAGAACGCCGCTGGTGATTTGGCGTTTAACTTAAAAACATCCACATCTCTGGTCTGAGTATTGGTGCGAAATACAAAAATTCCGCTGGCATTGGCGTTGGGTTTCTCAATACCACCACTGCGCGCTACTGCATCAGTCAAACTCATTCGTGACATACCGAGCACTAACGGGCCAGGTTGTGCTATTTCGCCAAGTACATATACCTTGTTGTTTTCGCGGAAGTGCGCCACTGAAACATCTACCTGTGGCTCGGGAATTATTTTTTTCAATCCGTCTGTGATCAATTCGCGGACCTCAGAAACAGTTTTGTCTTTAACGCTAAGCTTGCCGATATAGGGATAGAAAATTGTTCCATCACCATGCACCCGGCTACCGGCTTCCGCCGGTGTTCGATTTGGGCCCGCAGGAATAGTTAATTGCGGATGCTCCCAGACGACGATGCTCAATACGTCTCCCGGACCGATAAGATAGTCCCAGTTTTCGGGACATATACCGGCAGCACAACCGATATTACCTTTTACATTGGTGAGGCTGAGCGATTCGATCAGACTCGGTCCAATATCACGAATTCTGACATTGCCGGAAACGTCACGGCGCAATTTGGACTCATCCAAACCGCCAGTCTGAGGCATTATGGTACAGGCCTGCAGCATCGCTAATCCTGCGATTAGAGAAAGCAACCTCTGAAAATTCACCAGATAAACTTGGCCGAGCATTTATTATTTTTTTCCTGGTTTGATGGCAACCGTAACAATGGCTGCCTGGGCGGTGTCTGGTATCTCTATCGAAACACTGTCCGATATAGCAAAGTCCATGCTCAGAGAAAAAAAGAAAACGTAGTGTCAATACTTAGTCTCCTGCGATATCGAATCAAAATGATCCGATTATTCGCAGGTGACCAATGAGCGAGCAAAGCCAATACAACTCAATTTCACTCGCGGGGCATCTCCTCGCACTAAGCGTGAGTGAAAATCAGGCTGCCTGTTGCAATTTTTGCGCATCGAGAAACTGCTTAAAATACGCAATCGTGCGATCCAGCCCCTCGTTCAGTTCTATGGTTGGCTGCCAGTCAAGTTTCTCTCGAGCAAGCGAAATATCAGGCTTTCTCTGCGTTGGATCGTTGGTCGGTAACGGGCGATAAACCAGTTCGGAACTGCTCGGGATCTTCGACTGAACCAACTCTGCCAACTGCAGCATGGTAAATTCGGCCGGGTTTCCGATATTCACAGGGCCTATAAAGTCGTCGTCCGAATTCATCATCCGAATGATTGCCTCGACCAAATCGTCGGCGAAACAGAAAGAACGGGTTTGGCTGCCATCGCCAAAAAGAGTGATCGGTTCACCCAACAGTGCCTGAACAATAAAGTTCGACACGACCCTGCCATCATTGGGATGCATTCTGGGCCCGTAGGTGTTAAAGATTCGCACTACTTTGGTTTTGACGTTGTGCTGGCGGTGATAATCAAAGAACAATGTTTCTGCACACCGTTTGCCTTCGTCATAGCAGGAACGTGGACCAATCGGGTTGACGTTGCCCCAGTAACTTTCAACCTGCGGATGCACCACCGGGTCTCCATAGACCTCACTGGTCGACGCTTGCAGAATTTTCGCACCTGTGCGCTTGGCAAGGCCAAGCAGGTTGATCGCACCATGCACACTGGTTTTGGTTGTCTGAACCGGGTCGTGCTGATAATGCACGGGTGACGCCGGACAGGCCATGTTGTAAATTTCGTCAACCTCGAGGTACAGAGGAAAGGTTACATCATGACGAATGAATTCGAAGCACGGATTGTCCAGCAAGTGCAGTATGTTCTGTCTGGTGCTGGAGTAAAAGTTATCAACACAGATAACCTCGTGCCCCTGCGCCAAAAGACGGTCGCAAATGTGTGAGCCAAGGAATCCAGCACCGCCAGTAACAAGTATTCTCTTAGCACGTTGACGAATCACATCCGCATCAATTGCGAGCGTGGAATTAATTGACATCAGCTATCCCGGTAGATCAGAGGGCAATGGTGTCCGCAAAGGCTATACCAACTTTTCGATCCGCTCACCAAAGCCCACCTTGAAACACTCGCCGGGAAGGTAAAACGTGACCAACTCTGTATTGCGAAAATTCTGCCATTTGCACATAGCAGTAATAGCCTGCTTCTTGCTCCAGTGTGCAATCTGAATTCTTCTAATACTCCTACGGACAGCCCATGATAGACCGGGTCATAGCGCGCTTCCTTGGCGCAGCTTTTATAATTTCAAGCGCATCAACTGGCATTGCTCAGGCCGAGACTCTACAGATACCACTGACAGGTATCGGCACTGTGCAGTCGTCGGACCAGCTGGATATCAACCCTCCTCTGCTCAGCAGCGGCGATGTTGAATTAGGTCAACAGAGCGTACAAACATTTGACATAACCCATATAGGGGGCGCCAATCAGCTTCCGATAGATATTTACTCGGTGAACGTTGAAGGAAACGACGCTTTTGAGTTTGTTGTTGACAATGCAAACTCAGTGTCAATTGCACCCGATGAGAAAATACAACTGACCGTAACCTTTGCGCCTGCCACACTGGGCGAAAAGACAGCATTCCTGCGTATCGAACATAGCGCACCGAGTTCGCCTCACCTGATTTTACTGACAGGTAAAGCGATTGATGTACCCACCAGCCAGCTCGCGCTGTCTACAACTGAAATCGATTTCGGCACGGTCAACACCAATACACCAACATCCAAAGTCATTACCTTGACGAATATGGGTGAAACGGATTATCCACCGGTCAATGTGTATAGCATTATATCCTCAGGCACAGACCCGGATGCCTTTACCACTGATTTCGCCAACGCAATAACGATTCTGCCCGGACAATCAAAAAACATAAAAATCACCATTAACGCTCAGCTGGCAGGTAACAAAGAAGCAAAAATTCTTATTGATCACGATGGCGAAAATCCACAGCTGAAAACCGACGTCAAAGCCACAGTCGTCATACCACCAGACCCGGTTGATGACGATGACAACAATGGTGGTGGTGGTGTTGATCCTGAGTTTCTGCAAACCAAGCTTAATGGTGTGTCACCTGACAAGCCCACCTCACTGCAGTTTGGACCTGACGGCAAACTGTATGTTGCCGAACGCGACGGCTACATAAACCAGTACACGGTCCAGAGAACCGGAAAAAATACCTACACCGCTACCCAGAGCAACAAAATTGACCTGATACAGAAAATCATTAATCACGATGACGACGGTTCGGTGAACAACTCGGTCAACGGCAGACTCCTTACCGGCCTCCTCGTCACCGGTACTCCGGCAAACCCGATAATCTACGCGTCATCAGCTGATCCGCGTATGGCGGCCGGACCCTCCGGAAAGGATGCAAACCTGGATACTAACTCCGTTATTCTTTCAAAATTGACGCTAAACGGAAATACCTGGAGCAAACAGGATCTGGTACGAGGGCTGCCACGTTCAGAAGAGAACCATCAGGGTAACGGTCTGGCGCTAAGCGGCTCCACTTTGTATCTGGCTATGGGTGGTCACACCAACATGGGCGCTCCTTCCAACAACTTTGCCAGGTTGCCCGAATACGCACTCAGTGCTGCGATTATTGAGATTGACCTGAATCAAATAGGTAATAACACGTACGACCTGCCAACTCTTGATGACGAGGACAGAGGTGGCGGCAATGATCAGAACGACCCTTTCGGTGGAAACAACGGCAAGAATATGGCTATTCTTGAAGCCAATGGTCCTGTATCTATTTACTCTCCGGGTTTTAGAAATGCATACGATATAGTCATTACTCAATCGGGGCGAATGTACACAGTGGACAACGGTCCAAACAATGACTGGGGTGGCGAACCCCCTGGCAGCTGCCTGAATACCTATACCGATGGCGGGAGTACTTACAGAGACGGGCTTCACTATATTACCGGCAAAGGCTACTACGGCGGCCACCCGAATCCAACCAGGGGCAGCAAGGCCAATACCTTCAACAACAGCAATCCACAATCTCCTATAGAAGGGAATGCCAATCCTGAAGAATGCACTTACAAAGTTCCCGGACACACTGACGGCGCACTGCATATATTCAACGCGTCCACTAATGGATTAGCTGAATATTCAGCCAGTAACTTCGGCGGCTCAATGAAGGGAGACCTGCTCGCAGCGAGCTTCGACCAATCCGTTTACCGTGTGCAGTTAAATAACTCCGGCACACAGCTGACCGGAATCGACAAATACTTTACCAATCTTGGCACCCCACTGGACGTAATCGCTCAGGGCGACGGCGATCAGTTTCCCGGGACCGTGTGGATCGCGGACTATAGCCAGGGAGCTATACACGTATATGAACCGGTTGATTATCCATAGTTAGTGGGACGTCGCTACGGCTGTACATTCAGTATGGATGTGTGGATGTTCTGAATTGAGAGAGTCGTCCCACGTATATCGGCAAAATTAAATTTTCGGCGCCATGCACCGCTAACGGCCAGACGAATCGATCAAGATCCTATTCCAGTAACTACGGTTTGCCTAATGGACTTTTTATCCAACAAAATCTCTTTTGGCCCGGCATTACGCTCGCTCGCGTACCTGTCTGTATTAGCGGTGGTGTCGGGATGCGTAGCCGAAGAGCCTGGTGACAACGAGAAAGAGGCGCCACAGCCAGCTATCAATCAGGTAGCGGTTGACCCACCTGCCTCGGTCGGCTTTAACACTTTGCCAGCAATACCACTGTCTGACACAACATTTGTCGGCGACCACTTCTCAGGCAGTGGCGCCTGCGGAGTTTGTCACAACGGCATGATCGACGATGAAGGCGAAGATGTTTCGATAGAAAATGCGTGGGAAGCCAGCGTAATGGCTCAGTCGGCACGCGACCCTTACTGGAGGGCCAAGGCGGCTGCTACGCTGCACCGGTACCCGGAGCTCTCCCACGAAGTAAATCAGGTATGCACGCGTTGCCATGCGCCAATGGCCAATGACGCCGCAATCAAGGATGGTGTTGAGCTGGAGATGTTTGGCGAGACTCCGTTTTTAGCCGATAACAAATACTTCGACCATGCGATGGACGGAGTGAGTTGCTCCCTGTGTCACCAGATCGACGATAACGGTACGCTCGGCACCGAAGCAGGTAACTCGGGCAATTTCAGCGTCGTTGAATACGCCGCCGATGACAAAGAGAACCGCCCGGCTTATGGGCAGTACGCCGATCCGATTGGTGCCTATATGACAGCCAACTCGGATTTCACACCTGTTTATGGTGCACACATGAGCGACTCCGCGATGTGCGCAACCTGCCATGATCTGAAGACACACAAGCTTGATGCAGATGGTCAGCCCATCGACGGACCACTGGAAGCCGGCTTCCAGGAACAACAGACATACACAGAGTGGGAAAATAGCGACTATCGCGACGATGGGCCACTTGCAGCAAGCTGCCAGGCCTGTCACATGCCAAAGATCGACACCACGGTGACGTTGGCTTCTTCGGGCACTGATATCCGACGCTCAGGCTTCTCCGAGCATACCTTTCTCGGTGCAAACACTGTCATGCTGGACATGTTTGAAAACTACAAGGACTTTCTGGGCATTCAGGCGGAAGGCTTTCCACAGGCTATAGAACGTAATCGCGAATTCCTGAAAACCTCAGCTGATCTGGAGATTCTCGGCACTCGATCCGAAGACGACGCATTCGTGGTGACGCTGAAGATCACCAACAATACCGGGCACAAATTGCCTAGTGGTTATCCCTCACGCCGGGTATTCGTACAGCTGGCGGTTACTGATGACAGTGGATCGGTGATATTCGAGTCTGGAAAAATTAATGACGATGGCAGCATTGTTGGTGCAGACGGCGATCGTAACTTTAACAACATCGAGCCTCACTACAACTCCGTGATAAACGAAAATCAGGTACTGATCTTCGAGGCTGTCATGGGCAATGCCCGCGGTGAAACAACACATTCGCTGGTGGAAGGCATTCGCTACCTTAAGGACAACAGGTTAACGCCTAAAGGTTTCAAAAAGGCAACAGCTGATAATGATATTGCCGTGATTGGCAGAGCAGCTAATGATGACAACTTTGACGATGGCGCCGACTTGTTTGAGTATCGAATTCCGGTAACCGGCGGTGGCACCTACCAGGTGATCGCGAATTTAATCTATCAACCACTTGCATACGGGCACCTCGAGTACCTGTTTAGAGATACCGTTGTCCCCGAAGTGGATCAATTCAAGACCATCTATGACAACACAGAGCTGAAAACTGAAACGATTTCCACCGCTATTGGCCAACACGTCCAGTAACAGCTGTCCAGTCTCCCTGCTCACCCCTGAGCAGGGCTGCCTCTCCCGGCCAATTTCAACTCAACTGATCTTAGCCTCTCTGACCTTCTCGGCGCTCGGCTACCCTCTCCCACAACCTGCCGACACAAATACTTAACATTGCCAACCGAACTGATTCTAAAGGATTTACGCTCTACTCCGCTATCAACTGAGTAGCATGACGTTAGTAGAACAGATCAAACTGTACAGATCCTGACGGCGATCTACTTGCCCGGCAAAAAATAAAAGAATTGGCAGGAATCCAGAAAATGATGAAGCGGTCCATCAATAAACTCCGAGACAGATCACTACTAGCGCTGACAGTAACGCTATTGTTGTCTGCATGCGGCTCAGGAAGTGACGATCAAACAGGTACCGATCAATTAACCGATCAGGTAGAGGATGTTACCGCAGCAGAAACTGCAGAACAGCCCGCTATCGGCGCTGCAACCGCAGCAGACTTTACTGCAATTCGAGTGGAAGCTGAGAACTTTTCGGCATCCACTGGTGGCTGGACCCTCACCGACCATCAAAACATTCCGAACATATTGCCAGACCCGGATCCGCCGCATCACGGTAATGCCAGTGGTTTCGCCAATATGGAATTACTGCCGGATCGTCGGGTAACGCACGACGATGAGAACATCGGTGGAGTTACCTTCTGGGGCGCCTCCGGCACCGGACCACGCCTTGAATACACTCTCGATATACCAGAGCCCGGAAGATACATGGTGTGGGTTAAGGCATTCTCTACCGGCACAGAAGACAATGGCATTCACGTGGGTCTGAACGGTGACGCGACACCAACTGGAGAACGCATTCAGTGGTGCGGTGGTAAAAATAACTGGACCTGGTCAAGCGCGCAGCGGGTCGACGAGAATCATTGCGGCTTCACCAAAACTATCTTCCTCGAGATCGACAGCGCCGGTAACAACAACATTGTTTTCTACGCACGGGAAGATGGTTTCGAAATAGATCAGTTTATGCTGGTGAAAGACAACAGCGGTGGCAGCACTGACTGTGAACCGCAGGCCAACGATCAGCTCCGCTGCACAACGAATGGTCAGCATTCTGGTACTTACAATGTTCCCATAAGCTCTACCATAAACGGTAACACGGTCAGCGCGCCTCCGGCCAATCTGATCGACATAGACATGGATCTTGACCTCACTGCCGACCGCCAGGCAGCCCTGACCGGAGACAGCGTTGAGTACACAGTGAAGCTGTCTAACAACGATACAACGTACGCTGCTACCAATGTGAACGTACAAGTCAATTTCGACAACCTGCTGGCGTTTAACAGCAGCGCCGACTGTACATCTACGGGCGCCACTACGTTACAGTGCAGCCCTTCCGAAATAGCAGCCGGAAACAGTACGACTGTCAAGTTCAAACTAACCGTAAACGGTGAAGGTTCACCCAGAGTAGATGCCCAGGTTAGTCTGGACCAGACAGACAGTAACCCCGGTAACAATGCGGAGTCACAATCTATAACCAGCAGCCCGGCGATACCTGATTTCGATGGCACGCTCGGCCAACTCGCCAGCCCGAACGCTATTGGTTTAGTCGATACCGGCACTGGCACCTTGACGGTTAACAACATCGGTCTACAAACGATATCCGGCGCGACACTGCAGATTCAGGCCGATGGAATGGTCGCGATTGCATCGAACAGTTCCGCTTGCGTTGATTCTGCTCCGGTCTTGTGTAATTTGCAGGACATTGAACCGGGCGAAACTGTTCTACTACCGTTTACAGTAGTACCACAGGCTGCCGGAAGTGCCGCGATTACAAGCGTGTTGTCAGTAGCAGGAGATGAAGATCCAGCCAATAACACCGTCACCTCAACAGTGCTGGTTAAAGATGAGCCCATTGCCTCCATCGCTAACAACGATGTTGCCATCGAAGCAGAGAGCTTCTACTCACAGGCACTGCAGGCTTCATCAGAAAATGGCGTTCAGCTCGGTTGGTCAATCGACAACGGAAGCGTCTCACCGGCAATAAACCCTGATTCCGATCAAGGCGATCATTCCACCGCAAGTCTCAGCAGCTATGTAGAGTTCCTGCCTGACAACAGAGCATCAATTCAAGACCCACTCATTGGTGGCGCATCAAATTTTGCGCTGGGCGGAGAAAGCTCCACGCTCGAGTACCGGGTGTTTATTGATAAAGTTGGTCAGTACTATGTCAATGCAAGGATTCGCGCAAACGATAGCGAGGACGCTACTATCCACGTTGGACTAAATGGAGTCTGGCCCGTGTCCGCAGCTTCCATCACTGTGTGCAATCCAGACGGTGACTGGCAATGGACCAACAATCAGCAACTGGACTCGTGCGACACCGGCGCTCACGCGACACTGGATGTCACTACACCTGGCATTCACAGTATAACGATCAGTACCGGCACAGACGGCGTAGAAGTAGACAAGTTGATACTGCGTCTGGACGATCCATCACTGCCCAGCGGTGTCAGCACAGACCAGCAGACTTTTACTTTTCCAGACCTTGATCTGGCTGTCGATGGCTCGATCGAGCGGTTGCGACCAGCCACGGAAGATAAAGCACGAACTTTCGAGTTGAGAGTACATAACCTGGACGAGACAGCCGAGGCCTACGACATCAGCGTAATGATCGAGGGACTGGACGCTACTATCGCCCCCGAGATTCTGGGTTTTGAAAGCTGTCAGGCCATCGAAGAGAGCATTGAGTGCAAAATTCACTCTATTCCTGCAGCAGGTGTTGCTGTAGCCAGTGTGAATATCGATGACATGGATCGAGAAATCGTGTCCACCGTTTCAGTGGCTGCAGCAAATGACACAGATCCGGCAAACAACTCTGTGGTTACCACCTACGGTGGAGGCACACTGTCACTTAGCTTTCTGTTGCTGCTAATGCTGACCTGCTTGTCGTCAATTCGCAGGGAATCGAGCGCACAGCCGCGCACGATTCTCGCCGCGAATCACTAATCGATTGAATAACCATTAATGATAAATATTCTGAGACTAGATCTGCTTCCTGCCAGGCTATTTCTGGCAGCCAGCCTGTTGTTAACCGCATGCTCGGCAAGCGCGCAAACCTGGTCGATCGTTACAACAAGTGACGACAGCGCCCCGGAAGCACGACACGAGTCCGCAGCGACAGTCGTTAATGGCAAAATATACTTAATTGGCGGACGCAGCGAACGCGATGTGGACTCATATGACCCACTGACCAGCACCTGGGAGTCAGTCGCGCCGGCGCCACTTGAACTACATCATTTTCAGTCTGTCGTTTATGCCGGTAAAATTTTTATTATCGGTGCATTTACCTGTTGCTACCCAACGGAGCCAACCGTCGCAGACATACATGTTTTCGACCCTGCGACCAGCACCTGGTCGATTGAGGGCAGCATGCCTGCCGATCGACTTCGTGGTGCGGCCGGCACTGTCGTATACCAGAACAAGATATACGTCATTGGTGGCAATACTATGGGCCATGACGGAGGCGCGGTAAACTGGTTCGATGAATACGACCCGGCAACCGGTATCTGGCGGGTACTACCCGATGCACCTTATGCTCGCGACCATTTCACTGCCGCCATTGCAGACGGTAAACTGATTGCTGCAGGCGGGCGTCAATCGCAAAGAAGTTTTGCCAATACCGTTGCAGCTACAGACGTCTACGACTTCGGTTCCGGCACCTGGATCTCAACCTCGCACAATATTCCGACACAGCGAGCGGGAACAATGACCGAGGTCTACGACGACAAAGTCTATGTGATGGGTGGTGAATCCGGATTTCAGAGCAGTGCCCATGCAGAGGTACAGGTTTTTGATCCGGCCACCGGGCTATGGAGCCAACTGGACCCTATGCTCAACCCGCGTCACGCAGGCGGCAGTGCGCTCATCGGCAATGACCTGCATGTTTTTTCAGGTAGTAATCTACGCGGTGCGCTAGGCGAATTCGACGCCCATGAAAAAATTGACCTGAGCCTTGCCAGCCTTACTCCTCTGGACGGTACCCCGCCGCTGTTGATCACACAGGACTCAGACGCTGACGGTGTGCCAGACTACGAAGAAACTACGGTGCATGGAACCGACCCGTCAAAGTACGATACTGACGATGACGGCATAAACGATCACGATGAACTGTTCCTTACCAACACGGACCCGAACGCCCCTGATACTGATAGCGATGGTATTGACGATAACAAGGAACTGGAACTCAACCTTGATCCCAACAATCCGGACTCTGATGCCGATCAGATTAGTGACGGCGATGAAATAAACGTCTATAAAAGTTCACCGTATACAGATGACTCTGACAACGACGGTTTAAAGGATGGAGACGAAGTTCTGGTACACGGCTCAAGTCCCTCGGATACAGATACCGATGACGACAATCTTCCCGATAGTTTCGAAATTCAGACACTGGGATCGAACCCTGCCAACCCGGACACTGATAACGATGGCCTGCGCGATGACCTGGAATACAATTCGTACGGTACCAACCCTAAGGTGGCTGACAGTGATGGTGACTCCATCAGTGACGGTGTGGAAGTTAATACCTACCAAAGCAACCCGCTGTCCGATGACTCGGATGGCGACGGAATAAAAGATGGCGACGAGGTCGCTGCCGGTTCAAGCCTGACAAACACCGATGAAGATGGCGACGGCCTGCTCAATAGCGCTGAAGGTCAACAGGACACTGATGGCGACGGCATCGCCAACTACATCGACAGAGACAGCGACAACGATGGCATACCAGATCTGATCGAAAATGGTTTCACCGATGTCGACCGCGACGGAATTCTGGATACGCTAGAAGAGATAAATTTAGCTAATGAAAAAATAGTTGAAGAGGCAGAGCCGCAGGAAGAGGAAGCTGAAGTAACAGCACCGATAGTCGACAGCCCGCAGCCGCAACCGACCGTAAGGGATACCAGATCGCTCTCGCTGGAAGACGAAGGTTCTGAGAATTCAAATAACACCGCTAATACAGATGATGCAGGCTCCTTAGAAGCGTCACCCGCAACGGTTGCTCCGACAGCTATCGCGATAGCACTGGATAGCGACGGTGATGGTGTACCGAACTATATCGACCTGGATTCTGATCAGGACGGTATTTCAGATCTGGTTGAATCATCTTCAGATTTCACCAGCAATGCATTGACCCTTGCTCAATTCACCGATGCTAACCTGGATGGTCTGGACGACGGCTATAGCACCGAAGGTGCAGTGCATCCCGTAGATTCCGATGCTGACGGTACGCCAAACTTTCTGGACACCGACAGCAACAACAACGGCACTTTTGATCTTGTCGAGGCTGGCAACGACGATATTGACAATGACGGCAAACTGGACTCAGTGGTTGATGCTAACAACGACGGCATCGCAGATCTCGGAATACCGCTATTGGGTGAGGCACTGGCCGACGTTGACAACGATAACGTGCCAGACCTGATAGATACCGAACTTGTTGTAGGAGGCAGCTTCGGGTGCACTATCGCAAATGCCGGTAACAAACCGACTGTGGACCCTTCCCTGCCGGCGCTCCTGATGCTGATGGTGATCCAGTTGTTTCGTCGGAAGACGACGGTAATCAGATAGGCATATTCCAACGCAAAGGAATAAAGGAATTGGAGTCTCGAGTTGAGACTCCGCTCTTATGCCACGGCAACAACAACAAATTGAGCTTCCGGATGCATCAATCGGCGCTTAGCTGACCGTCGTGCCATATAACAATGTCGTCGCATGAAAGACTATATCTCTTTAACGGCATCTTTTTTTGCCTGACACCAAATGCCAGAGGGCGCCAACTACGCTGTCTCAAGTTCTCTCTGGCGCAGATGATCAAACTCTGCAATTCGACGAGCCAGGGAATTATCCTGCAACAACACACCATCTTTGATGAGCCGAGCCTGTTTGGCGTGGTCGATGACATACTTGCCATATTCAACATCAAGTAAGCCATTCTGAAAACTCTTGTACCAGCCTCGCAGATGCCAGTTGATATCGTTTCCGAAGCGCTCATTGTGCAAAATGCTACTCCCGTGATTAACCACTTTTTTTCTAAACTGTTCAAACGTTCTTAGCGGGTAGTGTGCAATCGTAACGTGCCTGCTATCTATCTTGTGGCCGCTATGTGCAGCGGCGTGATTACCCATGGCAATACTCCGCAAGCCACTCAGCCGGCTGGCAACTTTATGGCCCTGGAGGGTAATCAACACATTGTCCAGCGCATCAATGGTGTTAGCTACCGGGTTCTTCACCACCTTGAGCCGATTATGATAAAAGCGGTACCCGGTTGACTCGATGTCGTCAACAGCCGGAAGGTAGTTAAAGCGCGCACAGTTCAACACCCCGACATCTGCTACTTGAGCCTCTTGCAGATCTCGAAATATTGCGTCGGGCAAAGACGACCCTTTGGTCGACCAAAACTCGTCAGCGTCATTATTGATGACCCAGTCAACATTTGTGTTATCCCGCAACCACTCAGCCATACGTGTCACCCAGAGATCCTGATCAATGGTATGTTTTGGCTCATCAATAATATGCAGATTAAACCGACGGCTCAGTGCTTCAAGCTTTTCTCTGGTGCCATCAGTTGACCCGTTGTCAGTCACAATAAACGTGTCAACACCGAGTGCGGCATGAAAGCAGATATTCTCTTGAATAATATCGACTTCGTCTCGGACGAGGAGTGACATCGCCACTTTCAATCTTCGATTTACGCTCATGAAACCCTTTTTGATGTTCTGGTCTGTCACCGAGC
Organism: uncultured Granulosicoccaceae bacterium; assembly: GCA_937957915.1. Lineage (GTDB taxonomy): Bacteria > Pseudomonadota > Gammaproteobacteria > Granulosicoccales > Granulosicoccaceae. The sequence goes on from CALGNZ010000016.1 coordinate 45,862, forward strand.
AATTCACCTGCTCATGGTCGACGATCGGTCGCCGAAAGCCCCTTCCTGTCGCAAGGGGTGTACCACTCGGGGCTCGTATTTGTGTCCATCGCCTCTGCGTTAGTACAAGGCATTCCCCAAAAAATTGACACCCTACCCAAATGAAGACCGAATAATTAAACACCGATCCGGTGTTGCCCGGCAATAAAAGTGTGATCGAACTATCATTATGCAGTTGACGGGTTCTACATAATTCGCGGTTCGACCCGAATGTGTTCACCTGCTCAAATTATGCATAAATTTCTCCTAATGCTCGCGTTTGCGGTCTTCACTGCGCACGCGCACGCTTCAAGCACAGCCACCGCCTGGAGTGATTCCTACTCCGTTGGCGGGCAATGCTTTTGCGATACCAATTTTGATCACGGCTTGTCCGGTATTCAGGTCGGTACTTCTCAGGGCAATAAATCTGTCCCTCAAATATGTGCAGATATTCGGGCTAAATTTGGCACGGGTTCCGGCAGTAGCAGGACTTACTACAACACGGTTCAGTGTGGGCACAACCCGAAGAACAATGCGGCTGACGAGACCATATGTCCGGGCATACCTATTGCCCTCGGCAACTACAGCGGGCCTCGATGTAATGAGTCTGGTGCCACATGGAATCTTGACCAGCTATATGCGTCCGAGCCAGAGCCACCAGTAGTTGAATCGCCCGTGGTTGCCCCCCCAGTAGTTGAGCCACCGGTAGTTGAGCCACCGGCAGTAGAACCTGAAGTACCCGCAGCAGAACCCGAGACACCCGCCACAGAGCCAGAGCCGCCGGCAACGGAACCAGAATCTCCCGAGCCGGAACAGCCCGGAACCGATACGCCGCCAAACAATGAACCTGAAGCCGATTTTCCGGTATGCAGCCAGTCAGGCAGCGATGCCGATGGTGACGGCTACGGATGGGAAAACGACCGAACGTGCCAGATCACCGCAGATACTCCGGCAAACAACCCGAGCATCACTCACGCCGATGATCAACCCGCTGCAACCCCTGTAAACACCCTGTTCCCAAATTGCTCTGCTCAGGTGATAGACGATAACGATGACGGCTATGGGTGGGAAAATGAACAGACGTGCCTGATAACTTCCACCTCGACTGCCAATCCACCTGCTGACGATCAACCTGACACAACACCAGTCAGCGCACTATTTCCCGCTTGCTCTGCTCAGGTGATTGACGATAACAGTGACGGCTACGGGTGGGAAAATGAACAGACTTGCCTGATAACTTCCAACTCCACTGCCAATCCACCTGCTGACGATCAGCCTGACACAACACCAGTCAGCGCACTATTTCCCGCCTGCTCTGCTCAGGTGATTGACGATAACGGTGACAGCTACGGGTGGGAAAATGAACAGACTTGCCTGATCTCTACTACATCAACTACCAACCCACCCACTGACGATCAGCCTGCTGCTAACCCGTTCGGCCCATCGTTTCCCGACTGCTCTGCCGGTACACCAGATGAAGACGGGGACGGCTATGCATGGGAGAACGAGCAAACTTGTCAGATAGCGGCCGCCCCTACTCCCGCAGATGAGCAAATCAACTCCCCTGACGCAGCAGCACTCTTTCCAGTATGTGCCGCTGACACACCAGACGAAGATGGTGATGGTTATGCATGGGAAAACGAACAGACTTGTGTAATCTCTTCCACGTTAACAGCGGCATCCGTCGACCACGACGACACTGAACCGCAGCTCTTTCCAGCCTGCTCCGTTGGCATTGCAGACGAAGATGGCGACGGCTACGCATGGGAAAATGAACAGACCTGTGTAGTCAACGCTGAAGAACAGACTGGCAGTGATCGGCCAGCCATCAACCCGTTTGCACCCGTTCCTCCCGAATGCTCTTCAGGTGTCACCGACGAAGACGGAGATGGTTACGGGTGGGAGAACGAGCAGACCTGCGTAGTGAAACAAGACTCTGCTGAGGTGCCGGCAGCAGAACCAGTCTTTCCGGAATGTTCAGCTGGCATAGCCGATCAGGATCAAGACGGCTACGGGTGGGAGAACGAACAAACCTGTCAGATCGTGCTCTGACTCCATCGACGATAACAATCTGTACCGGGGTGGTGTGAGGCGCGAGCCGCTAAGCGATCAATTGAACGAAACTATTGCTGCACATCTCGCATGATCAAGCTCGGCACGTGGCGGGCCACGTTTCTCGCTCGATCAAGCGACCTGTTTTGCACTATTTCCACTGAATGGCGAATCCTCATGAACAATGCGGGCTGGTTAGCCGCAAAGAATTATCGCCCGGCGTTGATCTTTTCAAAACGAAGGCCCCGGCAGTGTACACATGAAGGTGTTAGCTGCAAAACAGCGTATCTTCGCCGGGGCGGATTCCCCTAGCGCACCCCGGAAATTTTTATATCATCCAGGATCAATGCGTCTCTACCTGTGTTCCTTGCAACCCATCTTGCCACTGAGCTTCCCTGCGGTGGTGTTACGTCAAGCAATGGCAGACCGTGGATACGTTGAACGGTTGAATCATTAACCGAGATAGGTTCACACTCTAAACCAGTGATCTCGCCATTCGCATCTGCGAACTCAAGACACCAGTCACCAATTTCACTGCTGCCAGTTTCGCCGAAACCATTCACTACCCAGCCACTGGCCGCAACACTCAATCCCTCTTGCAAATCGTACCAGCGTGACTCCAGAGCAACATGGGCATCAGCACAATTCTCATCACCCAATGATAGTGACGCAGCACAACTGCCAAAAAGAGACTCACCATTACATACACTTGCTACACTGGAATTACTGGCGCAGAAACCAGACACCGAGAAATCATTGCCCGTTAGATTGCTATTCTCAAAGCTCTCAAAATACGAAGTTTCCCGGCTATCGTTAGCACCAATAGTTGCACCACCCTCCAACAGTCCTTTTTGTAAACTCTCTGTATTGTTATGAAGAATATTGTTGCTGATTCTAACGGTCGAGTTTACTGAACTGCCCTGATTCAGGTAAATAGCACCCGCATCATGATTTCCGATTATATTGTCTCGAATTTCAATATTGCTAATACTGAATTGCCCGGGTTCACCTAGTTCGATTCCATGGATACCTGTTCGACTGCCACTTGAAATGTAACAATTGTCGCAATAGCCATCGAGAATCGTGTTTCCCTCAACAAGCACATTGTCAGCCCGTGCAATGTAAATCTGTCCACCACCGGTTGTGCCAGTACCGAACCTGGGCTCCACCTCCCAATGCCCATGTCTGTGATTTCGCAAAAACGTATTATTACGAACAACATTAGTCGTACCACCACCAACACCGAGCAAGGCGACAGCGTTAGTTTCCACGTCGACAAACAGAGAGTTTTCAATCACAACCTCAGAGGAGAAGTTGTCAGCATGACCCACATAAAGCCCTAGAACTCCCGCATTTAAGACTGTGCTGTTTTGAAAGGTAAACCCCTCTACTCCATCAATATAAACACTATAGTCTTTGCCGTTACTGACAGAAACATTATCGAGCGTAATGTCCTTTGAGTTGCGAACATAAACCATGCGCGGACAGTGCTCATCAAAACTGCAGCCAGCTACTGTCACATCGTCATCAAGAAACCAGTTCTCAACCACCACATCATCCGCACTTGTTATTTCCAGTAAACCGCACTGACGATGGCCAGCCTCCCGCTTCATGATATGGCTGTTACCGTGAATGGTAAATCCGGATACCGCGCGCAGAGACACCAACGCACCATTTTGCTCACAACAACTATTATCTGTGCAACTCAGATCAGAAAGTATATCCAGGCCACCATACGAAGCGGCATTTGCCACACACTCTCTAAGACTGTCCAGCGAATCCACCTCACAGACATTAACCTTCTCGCGAACAATTGGAGAAGTGACCCTCTCTGACGGCTCAAGTGTGGCTGATGGATTCGGCACAACCAACGGAGCATTATCAGTTTCGGCTTGCGCCGCGCCAATGGCTAACTCGGTTTCTACTTCGGCGCCTGGCATATCTGTAGCACCAGGGCTAGAACCTCCGCCACATGACACCAGCACAGGCATACAAAGCACTGCCAATAGCACAGGGGTTATTTTTCTCATTGCCACTCCCAGATCCGACACTAATTACAAGGTCGTCTCTATTTCAAAAAAAGCGGATTCAATCCGCATATACGTCAACAGGGAGTGGTAACGGCAAGTCATTATCTAGTTTGACAATTTAACTTCCTTTGTATCAGTATTTTTTCTGTGGCCGCCTGACTCCGATAGCTGAAAATACCTTATGTGGACAATCTTCAGAACGATCCGCTGACGCGCACCGATCCGCCAAACACGCCCAGGCACTGCGCACCGATAACTCTGTCCAACAAAGGGCAACGTATTTTAGCCAAAAGGTAGTGTGAATAGACGGGAGTTACCAACGCCCATCCTAGGGAGGATCGCCACAATTCCATACGACCCGGTTGGATCGGGACGAAGCGATTTGCCGAGTAGCACCTATGAGTAGAATAAGGTGCATTATTGCCGACATACAGCGAAGTATCTTTTTCTTCCCACTTTTCCAGGGGCCAGATTGGTTGAACAGCGGGAGTTATTGTATAACGGGATTACAAGTGTGTAACCCCGGCATCCCCGGTAAGCCATCGAGGACGGAAATTCAACGAGTAGCTCATGCCAACAGGCAAGGGATTGAATACGGTGCGCGGTAACACACCACGTATCTGTTTTAAGTTCTACAGAATGATTTCAACCTGGATTAACGCGTGCTACGTGTATTAATCGTAGCGAATGCCGTCGTACCATTCTGTAATTCTCATCGGGCGTTAACCGTGAGGCTGATATTCATAGCTCAGCAGTTAACGCCCACCACTAAGTACTAGCCGGACGTACTAGCCAGCGACTGCCATTTTAGATTCAAGATAGGTACTGAGCTTCGCGGCCGAAAATGTCTCAATGTTAAGTGTATCAACCGGCACCTTGGTCATGAATCGCTCTGCCAACTCAGACACCACAATATCTGGTTTCACTTTCTCAATGTAGTCAAAGTCCAGTGCGCCGCTCCAGAGAAAGTGCACCTCTCTAAAGGTTTCAGCCAACATACCTGATAAAAGCAATGGGCGATATTCGGAAAAAGAATCACCGAACAAGATGACTTTCTTGTCAATCGCTGACTCCGAATCATTCTGAAATACTACATGAGAACCTACATGCAGTGATCCTTCATTTTCAAGCGAGTTTTTCTCTTTAAACTGCACAAGATCATTCGCATACACTCTTTTAGAAAGTCGGTTTAGGCGATAGTACCGCACCTCTTCTTTAACTTTAGGTTCTACTTTCGAACCCAAATCCAGAACAAGTTTCACCTGTCCATAATCATAATTGACAAGATCAGGGTTTGGCTCAAAGCCCAGCTTGTTACAAAGCAGTTGGTAGGCACAATATGCCCCCCAGAAGGACCAATGGGTATCGGTTTTCCAATATAACTGGACTTTTTCCAGTCGTTCGGAAAAGTATGGAACAACATTGACAGCGTATTCAGGAGCTTGAGCGTAGCTGCCAAAAAGAGATTTGATGGGGCTGCCGTTAATATTCTCAATCTGACCGTCATAGTGATCACTCAGAATGGTTAGCTTCTCCGGAGCCGGTAAGTGTACATACCTCGCTCCCAGGTCAGCCAGTCTTTGATTGCGACCTTCAAGAAGCATTCTCCATTGCTGGAGCATCTCCTCAGTAAATATCGACTTTCTTCGATAGAGGTCGATTACATTATTCGTCCCTTTAACCAGAAATAGCCAACCATCATTCCCAACATGAACTGTATCGTCAACAGGTACAAGGTTTGCCATCTTCACTCCGGTATTCCCAGTTTGTTAGAATTAGACACACGACCCATGCCATAAACCATTGTTCGGAATAGTGGCAGATATGTATCAGTCGTTGCTTCATGCAGTACATTTTCTACAATTGCGCTTGCTAGATATTAACCGCGACCTGATGAGGTTCTGCCCGAAGTTGAATTGAGGAGGTTACACACCAGTCAACCTCTCTTACCACCAACTTATTGTAAAAAACCCAGAAATTCAGCAAACGCTCAGATAAAAACGCACAAGCCCTGTTTTGATATACCCCACCCAGATTACTCAGTTCAGAGCTCACGTCCAGCAAAACACCGAATGCAAATTCGCAATACTCAGAAAACACCTTATAGGTGGTTATTAACAGGTTATTCCAATAGGCATAGTCACACTGCTCAAAAAACTCTCGAGCAGCACTTGCCATCGCCGGATCTCTGTTTTTGATCGCCTCGATCATGAAGTCAAACGGTTCTATAGGGTGGCAGCGTTGATACTGCCCACGAAACCCGCCTGCGAGAAGCGAATTACGCTTTGGCAGAACGATATCTACTCCTGACGAAGCGGAGTCAAGATCATTGATATAGTTGCAGGAACGAAATAAAGCACTGAGCTGTTCCTGCTCTATTCTGTACCCGCTCGAGTAGTTTCCTTCGCCTCCTTTGTCACGATTGTCAAATGGACGCGGGCAGTTCTTTTCGATCCAGTTTGTTGCTGAGGGCGGCACTAAAAACCGACGATAATGGCAGAACCCGACCTTGCCGTTACGCATGGCAATTTCCGGATCCTTCCAAATTCGATAGTGTCCGGTTAACTCCGAAAATTGCCAATTTAAACCAGCAATTGACTCTCCATCAACATCGTTATAATCAAATCGATCGCCACTAGCGCCACCTACCCCGACAAGGCTGATTCCTGAACCATCGAGGTCAAGCTCTTTATGAGACACGCAGAATAGGTCGAGCATAGGGATGTTTGGTTTTATCCTCAATTGAACACTACAGTTACCGGATAACGACTGTTTCCTGACAAATATTGTAGGTTACTGGAAAAGTGTCGGACCGTTTTTTGTCAGACTACGTGGCCTGCCCGCGCCGGTTCAAATACACTGCTTTATCTTATCGCTCAAAGTCGGATTGATCGGTGTAAAATAACGTGCTATCAGATTCACCGCATTGTCCGGGTTTTCTTCAATCGATTTCAGCAGTCTTTGTGAACTCTGCGAGGTAGAGGTTGCTGATAAACTCAGTATCTCCATGCTGATATCGATCGCCGCCTGAGTATCAAGGTCGGTGTCCCCCGATGTTTCCGGGTATTCGGAAAAATTTTCCTCAAATAACGTTTCACGCCCCAGCCATTTTTCGGCTACACGATTATTAGAAGGTGAGAATTTTTGATAAAACTCAGTTGCCTGACTTCTAGTTGGCAACCTTGGCTTGCCCCCGTAAAGCTCCTCAAGTGAGGCAATCAAGAAATTACGCAGGGCATTGCTCGTTCTCGGGCTGGCCGGACCAGATACCTGATTACACATTCTCAGGTACTCTTGCGCCATGGGAAGCAAGGACTCATTTTCCATCCCGGGTAGCTCAAGTTTCTCGAGGTCGATATCCTGGGAGTTCGAAACACTCAGAAAATCCGACAGCAGATCACCAGACACCAGCTCTTTGCGGTCGAAAACTCTAACGGTAATACTATCTTCACCAAATATTTCAGACCATTTATCCAGTAGCACCTCATAATTGTAATAGTGGTCCAATTCAGCAACCTGAGGCAGAATGTGCTCCATACTATGACCACACTTCAGAGCGGTACTGTAAAGACTGCAAGCCATCTTGTCCTGACGCCTTAAATACACATAGACTTCGACCGATTCAAAGTAGCTGCCGAGCGTGTCTTTTACTCGTTGAATTTCCTCTAACGAAAACAACCTGGAATGAAGCTGTTCATTAGAGATAAAAACAGAATGAATGTTTGGGGCCAGGCCCTTTATTTCTTTTTCGAAATCACTTGCAAAGTCAGATCGCCATTTCTCGCGTTTTTCTGGTTCAACAATACCAAGCGACACGTGATGGTCATCATGATGATCACTATTAAAACAATATGTGGCCAGCTTACGATTGCTGGGCAGACCAGCAGATTGCAAATAAGCATAACCGAACTGTGCAAGTTCCTTTCGGTTTTGCGTCAGAAAAGACTGGATAGAGGTGGTGCCTGTCTTTTCAGTACCTATATGTAAAATCGCCCTCACACTATTCACCTGCGAATTAATGAAACAATTACCGTAAAACTAGGCTGCGTCTTTAATACCAAACTGCACTACTAGTTCATCTATGTACTCATCCATTGAGTTAGTCTCATTCGATGTCAGATCGAAGCGGCTATTTACATAACTGTGTATCGACTTAATCTCATCCAGATGCGCGTGATAATCCAGACTGTGTGTCACACTGCTTTGATGTCGCCTGTGGATATTCAGCGGTCTGCTAACATAAGACACAAAACTGTCATTTTGCAGTAATACATCAATATACAAGCGCCAGTCTCCAGCCACCCGGTACGACACTACCTCCGAATAAGCGGCTTCAAGACTCTGATACAGCGCGTCTCTGTCCCATACTACCGAACTAACATTCAACACCGGGTTCTTAACCGACATTGCAGTTTTACAGAATTCGTCGCCAGGCATACTAAAGCTGCCTTCAAAGAGATTCTTGTTGATGGTTTGATAGTAGTAGCTGTAGGAGTTTGATATTTCAACACCATTTTCGTCAATCTGAGCGGAATCACTGAAAGCGAATCGAGTGCTCTGGCCAAACGCATTCACCGTGCAGGAAAGAAACTCCGGATCACTGAGATCGTCGGCCTCTGCAATCCAGATTAAGTCTCCACGACACTGCTTCAGACCTTTCATCCACTGCTTGAAAGTATTACCACTGTTGATGCTATTTTCGATTAGCTCTGCCTTGCGGCCAGTGGCTTCCAAGAACTCATTGATGATATCGACGCTGTTATCAGCTGACTTATCATCCAGTATAATCAATTCAAAAATCGGGTAACTTTGATCGTATACCGACTGAATACGATCAACCATATGGTTTGCATAATTGTAGTTTGGCACTACCACCGACACTTTTCGTAACGATGGCTTCAGCAACGTCAGCAGGTCCCAACAGTAGTCGTCAAAGCGGCAGTTGTTGTTAAAGTACTCTATCCGTTGCTTAGATTCATAGTCAATGCTGGTATTGGCAGTGCGGTACAGTAAATCGACAGTTGCCTGGGTATCCCCTGCATTTACCAGGTGCCCATACTCCAACATCAGTTGATCAAACCCTGTCGCACCCTCGATACAAACCACAGGTTTACCGAGGCACAGCGCCTCCAGCACAACCGTCGGATAAGGATCTTCTCTGGAGCTTAGAAACAACGTGTCGCAGGCGTTATAGTAACTGGCAACGTCGTCACTAAATCCAACGCAGTGCAGATTGGTCAGGTCTTTATAGTCCTCATAGACCCATCGCTCCAGTTCCGGTGATACTCCGCCTAACCACACAAAGTGCAATTTCTTATCCTTCTCCTCAGAAAGCTTTGCAGCCTGAAGGAAGATATCAAACCCTTTTCGAAGATCTGCGAATCCTACATTTAAAACTATTTTGCTGTTCTCGGGGATTCCAAGTTCAGCACAGACAGATTCTTTTGCACCCTCAATATAGTCAATTTCCTGGTAGGAACCCTGTGGGCGGATAAGACCATCGCCAAGTAAATCTTCACAGAGGCTCTCAAATCCATCCTTCACCAGCGCGGCTGGAAACACCACCGAATCAGCGTGTCGCGATATGCTCTCTACTTCCTCTAGAAGATCGTATTCCTGAATAATTCGTGGCAATTCATGAATCAGCGAAACAACCTTAAAACCCATTTTCTTTAAAGATGGCACCACCCCGCCTGAAACACAGGTATTGGTTATCGCAATTCGACTATTGATGTTTTTCAACAGATCTATGCTTTCAATGGATGCGGAGTCATTCAGAATCTCAACCTCTGCTACGTCACGATATTTTGCCTCCAGCGCACCGCCACCCAGCAACAATATCTTGACCTTCAGTCCAAACTGCTTACTCAGGGTCGTCGCAATATTGAGCAAAAGCATCTGCGCACCATGCCTGTGTGCATCATGCCCCACCAGCACAATATCCATCTGGGTTTTACCAGAGTGCGAACCATAGATCGCACGCCGATTAGCATTCAGATAGGCGTGTCCATAATGAACGTCGGGTTCAAGGTACGCCCCCTCTGCCCACTCATTCCACGCATTGACAAAAACGAACGATGAATCGTCGCCAGCTACGGGCTGACGCACTGCATAATCTACCGCGCCGTCAAGCCACCTTTCATATTTCTGCGGTGTTGAACCCTGCATGGTAAAGCCACGACCCTCACGTCGTGCATCGTTGTCCCAATGTGGCACTACCGTTTTTATCAGCGGAAATTCTGGCGGTGCTGATGACAGCGATCTATCAATCACATCATCATACGAAACCACGTGCCCCTGATAATCTCCATCGAAGATATTCAGATCGCTGTTTATATTTGGCAGCTGATCGCACAACTTGTGCGGCGGAAACTCTACCGCGCCATCAAAACCGAACTCAGTCGGATTGTCATCCCCAAAACCCTGAACCATAAACAATAGCGGATCGAACCCGGAAGCTCGCCACTTTTGTCTCCAGCGTTCAAAGGTCTCTGTGCCGCCGGTAACCAACCCTGGTCGGTAAAGGATAAACAGTGGACGGCCATCCACCGTGATGTATCTGGAGTTTTCGAAGTATCGCGTAGTGTCTGCAATAAAATCATCCTCATCTTCGAGGTGATAGTCTTGCTGAATAAGAACATTTTTCTCCATACCATCCCAGGTACGTGTCCAGTTCTCATTCGCCCACATAATGCAAAAGTCGGATTTGATTATTTTCGAGTTAGCGTAGAGATCCAGTGGTTTATCCATCAACCGCTTACCATTAAACCAGTAGTAATAAAAACAAAAACCAGATATACCGCTGCTCAGTGCAAGCTCGGCCTGCTTAACAAGTACTTCCTCATTGGTCAGATCGTAGAAACCCAGATCACGCGGAATTCGTGGCTGGTAGTGCCCTTCAAAACGAGGCAACCCACGCATTACATTGCGCCACTCGGTAAACCCTTTACCCCACCAGTCATCATTCTCCTCAAAAGCATGGAACTGTGGCAGATAGAATGCAATGTTTCGGGCGCGGGCTTTCACATTGCCCGGTAATGGCTCGGCCTTCTCGAAGTCCGGGCCGGGGTTAGCAAAATACTTAACACTACGCGGAATCTCGGCCTTTACATCTTTGATAGCGGCTCTTGCCAACTGTATGTCATTGGCGCCACTGGCATTAACCGGCAGGCATTTATCCTCACCGATCTCCAGGTAGTGCAATACCGGACATATCTTTCGATAGCCGTGCAAGTGCACTGCCGTGTAAAATTCCGTATCGAAATCAGGCGATGGACGTCGTCCCTCTCTCCAGCCACAATCAAAATAGTGCTCAAAAGGATCGATACCACTGGACAGCACATCTGGATTTTCATCCACGTAGAATTGATAGCTCAGGCATTTGTTGGGCGAGTGCCGAAGCGCTCGACCGGACTGCACAAAGTGGCCCAGAGCAGATTCCTTTTGCAGGTCCACTCCATAGGTTTGCGCATACCAAACCGGGTCAAAAATAAGCGATGGTTTGAAACCGTTTCTTTCGCCTTCAGTCAGATAATAGTTTACCAGCTTGTCCAGATGGCCTGCGAATTGAGAATGATTGCTCCCAAGCCACTGCCAGTCAAAATAATAGTTTGGCTTGAAGCCCTCAAACAAGCCGATAGAAACGAAATGTTCCACTGCGCAGGATGTCGCACCGTAGGTGCGTTCATACCAGACCTCATCGACAATTCCGGAAGTTCTGACCAGGCTTAAAAATTCATTAAATGCGGTATCCTTTTGACTTCGTCGTTTATGAGCCAGACTTATAAACCGCTGGCCGCCTTCTACCTCTTTCGCACCAAAAGACAGAAAATGTTCAAAGCCATTAACGAAACCTGAATTTTTAACGCTATCCAGTACATCCGTGTTTTGAGCGAGGTAATCATCGTCTAAAAACTCGCGCAATATAGATGCATTAGTTTGTCGATAACCCTGCACAATCGCATGGTGCCTTTGCAACACCAGATTAGCGTGACGCTTGTCCTCGAACAGAGGCCTGGCAACAGAGACCAGTGTACGGAGAAGCCGATTGTAAGAGGCAAGCGTTGGCAGATCACACTCCGTCTTTGCCGCATGCTCGACAGAGCCGAGTATCTCTATAAGGTCTTTATGGATTGCTAAGAGCAGTTGAGCAGCCGATGGAGAAGCATCTGTCCCTTTGTCTGTGCGTGAAAATAGAGGTTTTCTGGCAGTAATTCTGCCCAGGTATTGACACCCTCTGCCAATTGAAGCATTCAAAGACGATTTCGCTTCAATCGCCTGATCCACTGAATCAAGTGCTGTGATGGCAGCATCGATCTTTCTCCTCTCTTCGTCCAGATGGGAGACGAATTCGCGAAGAATTTTTGATAACTTCTTTTTGTCGACAAAACTAGTCAAGTTAATCATTCCTAGTGGAATCTTCTGGTTGGTTGACTCTCTTCACGTTCCATCGATCTAAGCACGAGTCAGCAAACCAGCCTGTTCCCTTTTTTATTGTTTATCAGATTCTTATCCGCGATTAAGACCAACCTCATTCGCAGCAATCACACGCAACCTTCCATCTATAGCGTATGACGTTTCACACCAACGGCATCGTTCGGGAACCCGCTAACCCCTGTGCCCTACAGCAACAAGTAAACCAATATAATTTACAATATGAATCATATCGACCAAACCAACAAAACCAGGCAAGTTCTGCATCCGCTGGTTTAGTCAACTTAGAGTGACAATGAGGTCAGTGTCTTTTCGAGCACAGCCAGATTGACTGTTGTGTCAGCCTTTATTGTCACTGCCTGATCGCTCTTCGCATTACACAGTTTCGCATCGACCACACCGTCGTAGTCGTCAGCAGAACACAACACGGGAATGTATCTGAGACGGCATAAATTGCTAAGCCCGTAAAAAAACGAATAAACATGGGCACCAAATAGCTCTACCACTGTAGTACCAGGGTTGCAGTACACGAGATTGGTTAACCCTGCCCCGTGAGTACCGATGATCACTGAAGCCGAGTTGAACATCGCCGCTTGCTCTTTTAGCCCAAGACCTTCCATATACACCACTTCAAATCCGTGGCTGGAAACAAGCTTCAGGACTTCATCCTGATTAGTAATGCGCCGAGCATTGGTATTCTCTCTTGCAATAAAGAGCTTTCGATTACCAACTTCCCGGTCTTCCTCGAGAAACACGGACCTAAGGTATTCCGGAACCACAGAATGCATTTGCATGCCAACGAAGTTGCGAATATCCACATGCAACAACCGTTCGCAGCGAAAGTTGGGGGTGGTTTTTGACAAAAACACTTTTTCTTCAGGAATACCCAGACAATTAAATGCTCTGGTGTGGAATTCATGATAAAAGCCTCCCCAAAGCACAAAACGATCAATGTCGCTCAGTACATGGCCAGCCATCTCAAGGATTCTGAGCTTTGGCAACGCATCAACGTTCCAGTGATAATAGTTATGCTCTCCATGCACACCCAACAATACAGTTGTGCCGGGCAGGTAGGCAGGATCCTGGAAATCGCTCGGCTCGATCTTCAGGTTGCTGTAGTTGTATACTGTTTCACCGTCAGCGTTAACAATGATTGATTTCACACCGTTAAACAAAACGTTCGCATCATAGAGATCATGCAAAACGATATCATTTGATCTTACTGAATCTGGCAACTCATTGGTGCAGTTGACCGACTGGTATATCTCTGGCGGCACCAATGGGTACTCCGCACTGGGGAGCACAACACGCCTGGTATCATTCAATGAACTGACTTGATTCGCTACATTCAATGCGATTTACCTGTATCGACACTTTTTATAGACGGGACTAGTGTGTGTTCACCAACCCCACAGCACTTCGATGGGAGACCCGGCAACATCAGGCAGCAATAGAACGAATAGGGTCAGCTCTTGATGCTCGCTCTTCAATCAGAGAGACGAGGTACTTGCCATAACTACTCTTCCCATACCGCAGAGCACTCTGCGACAGAGTCTCTGTGTTAATCCAACCCTTATTCCACGAGATCTCTTCGGGTACACATACCTTTAATCCCTGTCTGGCTTCAATTGTTTGAACAAACACTGAAGCCTCGTTCAAGGACGCATGCGTGCCGGTATCAAGCCAGGCATGACCGCGCCCGAGCAATTCAACCTGTAGTCTCTGCTCTTCGAGATATAATTTGTTCAAGTCGGTTATCTCCAGCTCACCGCGCGGGGATGGCTTAAGCGCAGCGGCTTTTTCTACAACCGAGTTGTCGTAAATGTAGAGGCCGGTTACTGCGTAGTGCGACTTGGGGTTTTGTGGTTTCTCTTCCAGAGACACTACGCGGTTAACCGAATCGAATTCGACAACGCCATAGCGTTCAGGGTCTGCCACACGATAGGCAAAGACTGTCGCACCATCCAGAGACAGCGCTGCATTTTCAAGAATGCGTTCCAACCCGGCACCGTAGTAGATGTTATCACCCAGAACCAGACAGCAACTATCGTCACCAATAAAGTCTGCACCGAGGGTAAAGGCCTGTGCCAGTCCGTCGGGACTGGGCTGGACCAGATACTCGAGTTCAATACCGAACTGGCTGCCATCGCCGAGCAACTGCTCAAAGCGACCGATATCTTCAGGCGTAGAAATTATCGCGATCTGGCGGATACCCATTAACATGAGTGTCGACAGCGGATAAAAAATCATCGGCTTATCGTAAACCGGCAATAACTGCTTCGACACTACCTGAGTGATGGGATAAAGACGCGTACCCGAACCGCCCGCGAGAATTAGACCTTTCATATTCGGCACTTTTCCATTGACAAAATTCAGTTTGTCGGCCGAAGTTGCAAGTAATATTCCACGCCATACCGCGCAGTCCACAAGTACCGCAGGACGAAAGAGACGTGATGATCAGGCAAATGCCTGTTTTACATGATCAAAAACCGGTGGATTGGCAGGCACGCACGATGGCGTGCCCCGGCTTTGGCAGCAATGGACAGTGTTTCGGTTTAAAGACGCAATTTAATGCCACTATTTAAAAGCACATTTTAAAACCGCGATGCCCCGCACACTCGGACAGACACATCGTACTGGCATGCTGAAAGGCGGTCTGCCACACCTGTTTCGCTCTACAGTGCCGCGATATCCAGTGCAAAGTGTTCATCGCTTACATTCCTGATGGCGTGATAATGACCCAGTGCACGTGGCGCGATACTGTCAAAATAAAAGCGGCAAGTGGCTCGCTTAACGTCGGCGAACGCCTGATCGTCAGTTGCAGCCAGTGCAAGGACCGATCGGGCCATCGCCCAGCTACCACAACAGTATCCCATCAACATCAGGTAGTCATAAGCACCGGCTGCTGCGAGGTCAGGACTTTCCTGAGCCAGCAGATGGCTAACCGAGCCTTCGATCATCTCAATACTGCTCTTGAGTGACTGGCTGGCTGTGTCAATTAAACCGCCTTGTGCACCGTGCGCTGCCAGTCCCTCGAGTGTGCTTTTCATGTCGACAATCAATTCTTCAATGCCGCGGCCGCCATCGTACTGGGTTTTGCGACCCAACAAATCATTGGCCTGGATTCCGGTAGTCCCTTCATAGATGGGCGTGATCCGAACATCGCGAAGATACTGCGCAGCGCCGGTTTCTTCAACAAACCCCATCCCCCCGTGCACCTGTACACCGAGCGAACAAATATCAACACCCAACTCGGTTGACCAGCCTTTCACTATAGGAGTCAGCAAGGCGCCGCGGCGATCAAACCGCTCTCTGACATCGTCATCCGGATGACGTCCACCAAAATCAAATGCCGCGGCACAGTCATAGGCTATGACACGTGCTGCCTCTACCTGCGACCGCATGGTCATTAGCATGCGACGCACATCGGGGTGATTAATGATACCGGGGCTCGCATC
Organism: uncultured Granulosicoccaceae bacterium; assembly: GCA_937957915.1. GTDB lineage: Bacteria > Pseudomonadota > Gammaproteobacteria > Granulosicoccales > Granulosicoccaceae. The sequence goes on from CALGNZ010000016.1 coordinate 61,853, forward strand.
CTCACCGCCAAGCAGCACTGCGCCCTGCTTTCTGTCATGAGCAAACGCGGTCGCACGCTGATACGCAATTTCGCCCATCGCATACCCCTCAATACCGACTGCGAGACGTGCCTCGTTCATCATCGTGAACATATACATCAGGCCGCGGTTTTCTTCGCCAACCAGATAACCAATTGCACCGCTGTTGTCGCCAAAAGCCATCACACAGGTTGGGCTGGCATGGATGCCGAGCTTGTGCTCTATCGATACGCAGAATGCATCGTTGCGCTGGTCAGTCGTGTTGCCTTGTGCATCAACCAGAAACTTTGGCACCACGAACAGCGATATTCCCTTAACCCCTGGAGGTGCATCGGGTGTTCTCGCCAGCACCAGGTGAATGGTGTTTTCAGTGAGATCGTGATCACCATAGGTGATGAATATTTTCTGACCCTTGATCAGATAATGATCGCCGGCAGGTTCTGCTGTGGCACGCACGGCGGCAAGATCGGAGCCGGCCTGTGGCTCGGTCAGATTCATTGTACCGGTCCACTCTCCACTAATCATTTTCTCAAGGTAAATCAGCTTCAGCTGATCGGACGCATGAGAATTGATCGCATGCACCGCCCCCTGGGTTAACAGCGGACACAAACCGAACGCCATATTCGAGCTGTGCCACATTTCCTGTACCGCAGCAGCCAGCAAGCCAGGCATACCCTGCCCACCGTACTCCGGATCAAATGCAAGACTGTTCCAGCCCGCTTCGGTAAATTGCTCGTAGGCGTCCTTCCAGCCATCTGGTGTCACTACACCATCTTCTGTCCATTTCGCCCCCTGCTGATCACCTACGGTATTCAATGGTGCCAGCACATCGGAGGCGAACCTGCCGGCCTGCTCCAGCACCGCATCGATGATATCGGGCGTCGCATCGCTGTAGCCAGGCAGCTCGGCGATTGCCTCGCTACCGACCACATGTTCGATAACGAATCGCATGTCTTTCACGGGTGCGGTATAGCTCATCGGGTCTTCCTGCGTTGGAAACGTTGGCTGTAGATTAAGGATTTTATAGCAAATTACGGCGCAATCGCCGAAAACGATTACCGCGCGGTCAATAACTCACGCGTTTGGAGGTCAGTAGATGAGATAGATGCCAGATCAATAGTGGCAAGGCCGGGCGGGCGCGAACCCTTATACAAGTGGGCTATTTGCTTTTTGACAGGCCCCGCGTAGCGAGGCCTTTTTACAGGTTTAGTACGGAGCGCCGGACCTGTAATCCTCGTCGCTGTCAGTCCTGGAGCCGAGGGCGTCTAGCCCGCAGCCAGAGCAGCATCCAGCTCGGGGACCGCGTCGAACAGATCAGCCACCAGGCCGTAATCAGCAACCTGGAAAATCGGAGCTTCCTCGTCTTTGTTGATCGCAACGATCACCTTGCTGTCCTTCATACCTGCCAGGTGCTGAATAGCACCAGAGATACCGACAGCGATATATAAATCAGGTGCCACCACCTTACCAGTCTGCCCTACCTGATAATCGTTGGGAACGAATCCGGCGTCGACCGCCGCTCGCGACGCTCCTACCGCTGCATTCAGTTTTTCAGCAACCGATTCGAGCATCGCAAAGTTCTCACCGTTTTGCATGCCGCGGCCGCCAGACACAACAATCGATGCGCTGGTCAGCTCAGGACGATCAGACTTGGTTAGCTCCTGACCAACCCAGCTTACCTTGTCGCTGGCACCAGTGGCCGTGAGCGCCTCGACTGCAGCTGATCCGCCTTCTGCGGCGACGCCGTCAAATGCCGTGGTGCGCACGGTAATCAGTTTGCAAGAATCTGAACTTTTAACCGTTAGCATCGCATTGCCGGCATAGATTGGACGCACAAACGTGTCTTCATTGACAACCGCTGTGATGTCGGAGATACCCGCCACATCGAGCTTGGCTGACACCCGTGGCATCACATTCTTGCCACTCGCAGTGTTGCCGAACAATATATGTGTGTAGTCACCTGCTATTGAGCAGATTAACGGGGTGAGATTCTCGGCAAGTTGATTCGCGTAAGCTGCATCGTCGCATGACAACACTTTGCTAACGCCGGCAACCGCTGCCGCCTGCTCTGCAACAGCGCCGCATCCGCTACCAGCTACCAGCGCAACAACATCTCCACCGATTGCATGGGCTGCAGCAACCACGCTCAGCGTGGCTGGTTTTAATTCGCTATTGTCGTGATCGACTATTACCAATATAGACATGAAAGTTCCTGAATAAGTTTGGAGCCTGCATCAATGACTAGCGACTGAATTGAGCAATCGCCGCGTTGATGTGGGAAATTAATAACGGGAGCCTTGGAGCCTGCGCAGACTCCTAGATAACCTTGGCTTCGTTTCTGAGCTTGTCGACCAGCTCGGCGACGCTGCCGACTATCTCGCCCGCTTTGCGCTGCTCTGGCTCTTCTACTTTGACGGTCTGAAGACGCGATGTAATATCAACCTCAAGTTCTTCTGGCGTCAGCACATCCAGCTGCTTTTTCTTGGCCTTCATGATGTTCGGCAGCTTCGCATAACGAGGCTCATTGAGACGAAGATCGGTGGTGACTACCGCCGGCAAGCTCACCTGAATGGACTCAAGTCCGCCGTCGACTTCACGAGTGACCTTCATGCTGTCGCCATCGATATCGAGTTCCGATGCAAAAGTACCCTGCGGCCAATCCATCAGTGCCGCCAGCATTTGTCCTGTCTGATTGCTGTCATCATCGATGGCCTGTTTGCCTACGATGACAAGACCAGGCTGTTCACGTTGTGCAATCGCCGCCAGGCACTTGGCAATCGCCAGCGGCTGAAGCTCAGCGTCAGTTTCAACAAGAATGCCTCTGTCAGCACCCATCGCCAGTGCGGTTCGGATAGTTTCCTGTGATTGCGTAACACCCAGAGAGACAGCAATAACCTCATCAGCCTTGCCCGCTTCCTTGATTCGCAATGCCTCTTCAACTGCAATCTCGTCAAACGGGTTCATCGACATTTTGACATTGGCGAGATCTATCCCTGTGCCTTCTGCGTTCACGCGTGCCTTGACGTTGTAATCGAGCACACGCTTCACAGCGACCAGAATCTTCATACTCTTGCTTCCTCGTATTCGGGCGAAACTCGCCACTTTAACCTATGAAATCGGGTCCGGTCATATCCGCAACGACATTCGGTGCAGACCGGACGACTGAACACTGTATGCATTGAATCGCACAAAAACACTTACTGTAATTGAATTTGACCACTTACGGATACGGTGATTCGCGTTTCTCCAGCCTCAATAGCCGGACTTTGCCCGCCAGACCGGCTCTGCACAGCCATCATCTCTGCGCGCAGTTGGCCGCTCCCGCCTCGCGACCCCGGCGTCTGAATCTCCAGATGCATGACTCGATAACCTGAAGCCTGCATATTAGCCTGAACGATCTCGGCCCGACGCTTGAAGTTATCCAAAGCCTCGTTGATTAAGGTGTCTTCAACCTCACTGCGCGTGTCATCTGATGGTCGGAAAGACATATCCGCTACCTGCAGTCGTTGCTGCAAAACCTGCACAACATTCTTCAGCTCGTCAAAATCCGCGCCAGACACAGTCAGGACCTGCGAGGAACGCCAGCCAACGATACGATTTTGCTCGTACTTCGGATAGGTGCGGTAGTTTTCAGTGCGGTACTGGAGGGCTTGTGTTTCATCCAGTTGATCAAGCGCCCATTGCATATCCTGATTGACCCTGTTTGCTAATGCGGCAGTATCACGATCTTCGTGCTCAACCTGCAGCCGAACGATCATCAGATCATTCTCCACCTCACCTTCAGCCGTCGCCTGCAGTGAATACTGGTCGTAGACCGGGTCATCATTAGCCAATGTTTGATCAACTCCAATCAGCAGCGTTGCTGCCAGAAAACAAAGTAGTGGCACCGATCGTTTTGCCAGTTGTTTAAAACATGCTGTTCTCTGCCGCAAAGCGCTCATAAATACCACCGGTAATAGCAATGCTGTGCGCGCACCACCATGCACAATAACTCGCAAAATACCGTGCACAACAAGGCTCCAGAAAACAATGCTATCAGTACGGCTATTGGTAAACGGGAGCCAGGTTGTGTTTGAGGCACGATAATAGCCACCAACGATCGTCCTGATAATTGTTGCTGCGGTCATTATTCCAAAGCGCTATTGGTAAGCTAGCGTTTGCTAAGCTAGCGTTCCAGTATCGCAGTTACTCCCATACCACCAGCAGTACAAACGGAAATAACCCCTTTACCACCTGAGTTCTGTTCAAGTAACTTGCCCAGCGTTGCGACGATACGAGCACCGGTTGCAGCAAATGGATGGCCGACTGCCAGGCTACTCCCAACGACATTCATTTTTTTACGGTCGATACTGCCCATAGGCTCATTACGCCCTAACCGTTCCCTGCAATACTCTTCTGACTCCCAGGCCGCCAGTGTACACAGCACCTGCGCTGCAAACGCCTCGTGGATTTCATAGAAATCAAAATCCTGCAGGGACATATTGGCACGGGTTAGCATTTCACTCATCGCCACAGCCGGTGCCATCAATAGCCCCTCACCACCAACAAAGTCGACAGCCGACGTCTGGCTGTGCGTCAGGTACGCAAGAATCGGTAAACCGCGCTCACGCGCCCATTCTTCACTGGCGAGTAAAACACTGGACGCACCGTCGGTCAGTGGCGTGCTGTTACCCGCTGTCAGCGTACCTTTGTCACTTTTTTCATAGGCCTGGCGAAGTCCGCTAAGCGCCTCAATAGAAGTGTCAGGTCGCATGTTGTTGTCACGCACCACCTGCTCACAGGGGGTAATTAGATCATCGAAAAAGCCTTCATCGTAGGCGGCAGCCGCATTGCGGTGACTCTGCACAGAAAGCTCATCCTGTGCCTCGCGAGTAATACCCCAGTGCTGCGCCATCAGTTCGCAATGCTGCCCCATAGACAACAACGTTCTCGGCTCATTGGTAGAGGGTGGCAGGGGCTTTAACTCCCCAGGCCCAAAACCCTTTAACATTTTGAGCTTGGCCATTGGAGACCTTGCTCTGCCCAGACCAACCAGCCTTCGGGCAAATCTTTTACCGAACACGATGGGTACATCGCTTACCGTGTCCGCACCGGCCGCAATTGCACAATCAATCTGGCCAGTGGCTATTTTGGCAGACGAAACCAGCGCTGCCTGCAGGCTCGTCGCACAGGCCTGCTGCATAGTGATTGCCGGTGACAGCGGCGACAGGCTCGTGCCCAGCACGGCTTCACGTGCCACATTCCAGTCGCGTGAGTGATTGATCACCGCGCCGGCGTTGATTTCATCTATTTTTTCACCATCGAGGCTGTACTTTTCGACCAGGCCTCGCAGGGTGGTCGTTAACATATCCAGATTCGAAAGATCTGAATAGGCCGTGTTAGATCGACAAAACGGGATTCGTAGTCCGCCGACGACAGCGACTGGTCTGAGAGTATTGGTCATGATTGTTCCAGTATGTCAGTGGTTACGTTACTTGGCAGCTGCATCTGCAGCACCTTCGTCAACACCGCGGGCGTCAGCATCGCGGGTCTTGAGATAATGCATCGGACCACCACGAAACGGCGCGAAACCAGTGCCGAAAATGATACCGGCGTCCAGCAGGTCGTCATCTTCAACGATGCCATCATTGCTGCAGGCCTGGCACTCATCAAGGAAAGGCTTCATCAATCGACTGGCGCGCTCGTCTATCTTGTCGTCTGCTTCGTATTCCTCTTTTTGAGGTTTACCTTTTACCCAGGTGTAAAAACCGCTGCCAGACTTCTTGCCGAGCTCCCCGGCTTCGACCATGGTACCGAGTCTTTCTACTGCGGCTTCAGCACCATCACCACCAAGGCTTTTCACTACACTCAGGCCAACATCCAGACCAACCGTGTCTGCCAGTTCGATCGGCCCCATCGGCATACCAAACTTGAGCGCGGCGGCATCGATCTCCTCTTTGCTCATGCCTTCGTCAAACATTTTCATCGCTTCAAGCATGTAAGGAGCGAGCACCCGATTCACCAAAAAGCCCGGGCTGCTTTTAACCGGTACCGGAAAGCGATTGATCTGACCGCAAAAAGCACTGCCACGCGCTATCGCCTGTTGGTCAGTATCAGCTGCGTGAACCACTTCTACCAGAGGCATTTTCGCCACCGGGTTAAAAAAGTGCAGGCCCACCAGTCGCGATGGATTATCAAGCACGGTAGATAAGGTCTCGAGCGGAATGGCAGAGGTGTTCGTCGCCAGTACTGCATCGTCTTTCATTTTTGGTTCTATTGCTTTGTACAAAGCCTGCTTGGCTTCGACATTTTCAAAGATCGCTTCAATAATGACATCAGCGCGGGCAACGCCCTTACCATCGACATCAGGCAGAAAACGCGCAGCGGCGGCATCTGCAGCATGCTTTGATCGGGTTTTTCTTTTGAACAGCTTGCGAGCCCGATCAATAGCAGGCTCGATGTATTTCATTTCGCGATCCTGCACTGTCACTTCCATGCCTTGCAGTGCACACCATGCGGCGATATCTCCGCCCATAACACCTGCACCAATCACGTGCACGCGGCGGCATGTAAAGTCCGCTTTTTTACCCAGTCTTTTCAGTCGCTCCATCAAATGAAATACGCGCTGCAGTCCACGCGATTCTGATGATACGAGCAGATTTCCGAACAGCTCCGCTTCTGCTGCAAACTTTGACGCCCGATCGCCTTTGTTTTCTTTCCACATATCGATCAGCGCAAACGGCGCCGGATAGTGATCAGGGCTGGCCTTGGCTGATGTTTGTTTGACCATCAGACCAGCCAGTTTATCTCTTGCCAGGTTGGAGTTAACCACCTTGGCAACCATTGACGGGCCTTTGAATTTTCTCTTCTGCAAAACCGCACGCCGCGCCGCCCAGCGCAAATTACTGTGGTGACTAACGACCTCGTCAACCATGCCCAGCGCTTTGGCCTGCCTTGCCCGATACAACTTACCGGTGAGCATTGCGGTCATGCCTTTCATGCCACCAACGCGCTCATTTAAACGCACAGTGCCACCCAAACCCGGCATGATGCCCAGTTTGATTTCAGGCAACCCGATCCGCGTATCAGGCACATCAAGCACCATGATGTATTTGCAGCACAACGCAAGCTCATAGCCGCCTCCCACACAAAAGCCGGAAACCGCCGCTACCGTCGGGCAACTTAGCTGCTCCAGCTTGGCAAATACCGCATGGCCCTGCTTTACCAGTTCAGTAACTTTGGAAGCATTGTCGAAACCTTCAAACTCACGAATGTCAGCACCGGCGATAAAGCCACTTTTTTTACCTGACATAACCACCAGACCACGAGGTGTATCCGCGGTTAGCTTATCGAGAATGGAATCGAATTCGGCGATCACATCCTGGCTGAGTGTGTTGGTGGTCTCGGACTCTCTGTCGATCAGTAGCCAGGCGATCTGGTCACCGTCGATAGACAGATTCCAGTGTTTATAAACAGCTGTGTTCATTTATTGGGATACCCTTTGATCTGTATTTCAGACCACAATTGCACAACACCAGTCAACGTGGCTCCAGTCCAGGCTTAACCAGATCTGGTCAACATATGATGGCTGCTGCGCGTAAAGTCATTTCCGGAAGGTTAGCAGGAAACCAGGTGTTTGAGGCTGGCGTCGTCACCGACGGCCCTATGCGGCAAGCCGCATCACCTCTCGAATATCTGGAGATAGAGGCAAAATTCAATGGCAACAGATCGAATTTAACAAACTGAACCGACAACCCCGACGTCAACAAAACGGCGCTCCCGGGTTAACAGATGGCTGAGCGCTTTTCAGATAGCCGGTTGCAGAACAATGCATAGCAGCTTTAAGTCTGCACTGACAGTCTAGAACACCACATTAGTACCGAAGTAAAACCTGACCTCACCCCCGCCGCTGCCAAAGCCGTAGGCAAGATCCAGATTCAGATCAGTATTGACCAGCGAACGTATCTTCCATCGCAGGCCGGTTCCGAGGCTGGCTCGCAAGCTGCCAAGGCGCCAGTCTGCGTCATCTTTGACGGCTGCAATATCGCTTATCACGGCCCATCGCAGTCTCGGGTTGCCAGCAAAGGATCGCAGATACTCACCATTGACCACAGCCATGTTGTTACCGCGCAGCAATTCCTTGTTGAATCCTCGCAAAGAGCGGCTGCCGCCAACCCGGTAAGAGGGTTCACCGAATGCGCCGTCTGTCGCACCACCCAGTCGAATTTGATAGTTCAGGTTTTCAAGCACTCGCGCATTTTTCAGCGGAATATAGCCGCGATAAAATATATTGACACGGGTGTAACTGAAATCACCAGCCACTGACGCCCTGGCAGCAGCCAGTTCAACGCCATATTCAGTGCCACGCCGGCGATACTCTTCAAGTTGCACTGCATTGTAGGTGCCCGCCAAACGCAATTCTGTGGTTGTTCCAGACACCAGTGTCCCCAATTCACCAGCGACAATCCGATAGTTGCGAGTTGCCGTTACCAACCCAAGGTCAATTTTCCAGCCTTGCAGCGAGGTCTGCTCCTGAAGGTACCGGCTGACTAGTATCGATGCCCCGTGCTCGCTGCGTTTGACCCGCCCTACGACGTCCGCATCAACCACAGACGGCTCAGTTTGGCGGCGGCCAGCTACGCCCAAAAACAAGCCAAAATCAGAATTAAAGAAACGGGGAATCTCATAGCGAGCCGACAGACTATTGCCCTGAGTACTGCTGCCGCCTCCCTCTTCTCTGCGCGCAGTCAGGCGCATCTTGTGGTTGCGCCCCATCACGTTATCAAAACGCAATTGCCCGCCTATTTTCACATCACCATCTGCGCTGCGCGACAGACGCGGCAACAGGAAACGATAGATTCGCTCCCTGACAATGAAACTGACAACAGCCGTTTCGGCGTTAAAGCGGGCCTCGACGCTTTTAAAAAGCCCGGTATTCATGATGGCCTGACGGCCCGCCTCGAGATCTTCGAACGAACACCGGCTTCCGGCACGCACGTCCAGACGCTGCAACAGCGTTTTGTCGAGAGTGATTTTATTGCCCTCGAACTTAACCGCCGCAATAGTACCGTGGCAATCATCGGTGGCCGGGTCTTCCGCGAGCGCCAGCAACGGCATCGCACAACTCAATCCAAGGCTTAACAACAAAAGCCTGATTAGGCGGCCGGCAACCATGAGTTCTGACAGTCTGCACCGTGCATTTGGCACGGACAGGAAACCACAACGCATACGGCTGGCCGCACGGCATGAGTGAAAGGAAAAATTAATCAGAGAGCTACGCATAACTGCGGCAGATTTTACCTGTCCACAGGACCCACATGGCACACCCCCTGTGACATTTCCGTCAGACTGGGAGCACGCACGGCAAAAGTCCGCGTAGCAAGAAGGTGCGCTGTCGGGCGCCTTGCCGGTGCAAACAACGACGATCGGTGCGGTTCGCGCCGGTCAACAACACCCTGCGTCCGGCCGCAAAAAGACTTTGCTTCGTTTTTCGTCTTTGCAAAGATGAAGGCCCCGGCAGATCAAAGATGAAGCCCCCCGGCAGAGATGTCTTACCTATGCGCCCCATTGGAGCAATCAATCTAAACATCCTTAAAGCCGCTAGAGCTCTACCACCAGCCCACTAACAGGCTCTATTGCACCTCATTTGCAATTTCAACTGTCACATCGCTACCGGACACAGCGTCAATCGACAGCTCGCCGAAGAAATCCCCGCTGCTGGCGATTGCATCTCCGGTCAGCGAGATACGGGCACCGACATCGATTTGCGCAAATTGACTCAAGCGCATTGCAGGCAACATCGCATCAGCGTCAGACAGGGTTACGGTGAACGGGATATCACCGAGCGTACGACGCGCTACGGCAAGCGGCATTGGTGGGCCGCTGGTGGCTTTGGCATACACAAATACAGGGGTACTGGCAGGTAACCCCTGAGCAACACTGCCAACAAGCTGCACAGTCACTGTGATTTGATCAGCACCTTTTGCACTTTGGATCGTTTCGGGCGTTGCTGCGGGCGTTGCTGCAGTCTCCGTTTTTACTGCCGCCACATTGCTGTCAGCCGCGCTTGTGTCAAGGGCATTATCCTCATTGACGACGTTTGCCGCGTTGCCCGTCTGTTGTTGAGCTCTGGCAATCAACTGTTTCACTTCCTCGACTGATCTCGCATCACTGGCAAGCAGTGGAAGCAGCGAGTTCCAGGTAGCGATGGCGGCCATGTTGTCGCCGCGCTCACTTTGCGCCATGCCCAGCAACCAAAGCCCCTGCGGATTTTGCGGATCGATAGCCAGCGCGCGCTTTAGCAGCGGCTCAGGCTCACCGGCCATACTGCCCTGCTGACTCATGGCAACAGCGTCTGCCAGCCGAATCAGTATTTCAGGCTCATCGCCAGTCAGTTCAAGGGACCGACGGATCGCCACGACGGCATCGTCAAACTCGCCCAGTGTCATGTGCGCGCGACCAAGCATGAACCAGCCTCGCCCATCGTTAGGCTCCTCTGCCAGTCGTTCTTTTATGCGCGCGACAACATCATTCATATCGGGCGTCGGTGGCTGAGAACCAGTGGCCTGCGCCTGATTGTTCATTTGCCCCGCCGACAGGGTTGCCTGCTGAATTGCTTCAGGGGTACCAATGGTCAGATATAGATAGCCCGCCAGAATCGGGAACAGCGCGGCCACCGGCCAGAGCATCCATTGTCCACCCGCTTGTTGCCTGGTTTCAGCCCCCAGAGCAATATCACCAGCAAGGTCACGTTCAAGCCGCTGACGCTCGAGGTCAAACTCATTGTTGCTGAGTTCACCTTCCTGCAGTCGCAGCTGTAAGTCTTCCAGCTGGGTTTTAGCGATAGCCACATTAATTTGCTGGCGATCGAGGCCGTCGTTAACCTGGTCACGCCGCGCCAGCAACGGGAGCAACATTGCCAGCACCAACACAACCAGTACCGCAGATAATAGAAAGAATATCGGCAAGGGAAATTCCGCAATCGAAGAGTAATGGTTAACCCGTCAGGTTAATTCGGTTTGTGGTCATCTGATGAACCACTTTGCAGCAACGCTCTGGCCGCTGCCAGTGACTCACTGTCTTCAGGTACCACGGCGCGAGGTTTTCGCGCTTGCATCCAAAGCGCCAGCAAGCCCAACGCAAACAACACAAACGGCCCTATCCACAACACCAGAGTTTTGGCAGTAAACCTCGGCCGATAAAGCACGAACTCACCGTAGCGCTGGACCATAAAATCAATGATCTGCGATTTAGTGTCACCTCGACTGATCATGATGTGAATCTCGCGCCGCAAATCCTGCGCAAGTGTGGCATTTGAGTCGGCGATGTTTTGATTCTGACAAACAAGGCAACGCAGTTCTGAAGCGAGCTCTTTGAACAGGGCCTGTTGCGCCGGGTCTTCCAGTTCGCGTTCACTGAATACCGATTGCGCGTTAGCGAGTGGCGACAACAGCAGCAAACCTATCAGCAGGAACACTTTTACAAACGACTCCGCTTTTAGCATTGACGCACCTGGTAGTAGCGCACCTGGTAGTAACGCACCTGGTTGCGCACCTGGTTGCAGTGGCGCACCTGGCATTGGTATACACACACGCGGTAAACGAATTCGGGGTATAGGCGCATGGATCTCCGGCATAGTCAGGTGTCCTCGCGCAGTTCTGCAACCATTGGCAAAATTGTGTTCTGCAACACATCCGGTGTCACAGGCCCTATATGTTTGAGCCGGACAATACCGGCTTTATCTACCACAAAGGTTTCAGGCGCCCCGTAAAATCCCCAGTCAATACCAACACGGCCTTCGGTGTCGACCGGCACTGCCACGTAGGGATTACCCAGCTCCTTTAACCACTGTTTGGCTGTGGCCTGATCATCTTTGTAGTTGAGGCCGACAATGTCGACGATACCCTGATTGGCCAGATCTACCAGCAGCGGATGCTCAACACGGCAGGCTGCGCACCAGGTACCCCATATGTTAAACAGCCAGACCTTGCCCTGCATCTGCGCAGGCGCAAAGCGTGCAGCCGCGCCCTCTGAGGCATAGAGCTCGGGCAAATCGAATTCAGGTGCGGGTTTGTCGATAAGCGGCGACGGCACCAGTCGCGGGTCCCGATCAAGCCCCATGTACAAAAAACCACCAATGACAACGAACAGCGCAAGCGGCAGCAATGCTTTCATAGTGGCGTCGCCGCGGTTGCAGCACCTGTGCTCTGTGTCTGTTTAACTTTTACCTTGCGATAACGCCGGTCAGTGACTGCAATCAGTCCGCCAAACCCCATCATAAACGCTCCCAGCCAGATCCACCGCACAAACGGTTTATAGTAGATCCGCATGCTCCATTCGTCGTTACCATCGAGTGATTCACCCAGTGCAAAGAACAGATCGCGTGTGAGCCCAGGGTCTATGGCGGCTTCCGTCATAACACCCATCTGGCTTTTATAGTCGCGTTTCTGTGCCGCCAGCTGCGCGATTTCAACACCATCACGACTGACCACCAGCAAGCCTTCGTCGGCACTGTAATTCGGCCCCTGTACCTGCCTCACCCCCTGAAACGCAAATTCGTAGCCGGCCATTTTATGGACCTCGCCACGCGCCATACGCAGGTCAGTTTCAATGCTGTAAAGAGAAGTTAAGGTTACACCGACACTCATCACGGCAATGCCGAGATGGCCAAGACTCATGCCCCAGAAGCCCGCGGGTATTCGAAACAGTGCGGTTAGCTTGTTGTTGCGATTTTTAATCCGCTCGTACACACCCTGCAGCGTTGTTAGTACTACCCAACTGGCCAATGCAACACCGAGCGCTGCAGCCGGTTTGAATTCACCCATCAGAAACGCAGCAGCAATACCAGCCAGCACACTCAACACAATGGCCCAACGCACTTTTTTCAGGATATCTGCAACACTGTCCTGCTTCCAGCGGGTTAACGCACCAACCCCGACCACCAGTGCTACTGCTGCACCCAGCGGAACAAAGATCGCATTGAAATAAGGCATACCGACAGAAATCTTTGCTATGCCCAGTGAATCAAGCACCAGCGGATACAGGGTGCCAAGCAATACACTGCCGCAAATCACCACCATCGCTACATTGTTAAACAGCAGGCCCGCTTCTCGTGACTGCACCGTAAACTCGGTATTGCTGCGTAACTGCGGTGCACGCCATGCATAGAGCACCAGTGAGCACCCGACAACTACGCCCAGAAAGCCAAGAATAAAAACACCACGTTCAGGATCGTTTGCAAACGCGTGCACAGACGTCAGCACACCGGAGCGCACGAGGAACGTACCCAGCAAGCTCAGTGAAAAGGCAGTCACCGCCAGCAGCACAGTCCAGGCTTTAAAGGCGCCGCGCTTTTCAGTCGCCGCCAGTGAATGGATTAACGCGGTACCGATAAGCCATGGCATAAAGGACGCGTTCTCTACTGGATCCCAAAACCACCAGCCACCCCAACCCAGCTCGTAGTAAGCCCACCAGCTACCCAGCGCGATACCAATTGTCAGAAACATCCATGCGATATTGGTCCAGGGTCGCATCCAGCGCGCCCACGCCATATCGAGGCGACCTCCAATTAATGCAGCCACAGCAAACGAAAAGGCCACGGAAAAACCCACGTAGCCCATGTACAACATCGGCGGGTGAATAACCAGGCCGAAATCCTGTAACAGTGGATTGAGTGACTGTCCATCTGCCGGCGCCGGCAGCAATCGATCAAATGGATTTGAGGTAAGCAGAATAAACAATAAGAAACCCACGCTGATCATTCCCATGACCGACAACACTCGGGAAATCATCTGCAGCGGCACCGCCCGACTGAAAATACTGACCGCAGCCCCCCACAACGTCAGAATCAACATCCACAACAACAGTGATCCCTCGTGAGATCCCCACACACCGGATATACGGTAGATGAGTGGCAACGATAGATTGGACGTTGTCGCCACATACTTGACTGAAAAGTCATTGATCAAAAACGAGTAAGTCAACACCGCGTAGGAGATGGCTACCATCAACGCCAGCACTCGCGAGGCGGGCTTGCTCAATGCCATCCACGAATAAGTGCCGGTAAAGCTGCCGACCATCGGCACCACCGATAGCACCAAAGCGATACACAGCGCCAGTATTAACGAAAAATGTCCGAGCTCAGCAATCATTGAAATTTGACCGTGGTGGCACCGTGTTTTTCGCCTGCTTTCTGCAGTGCATCTGCAACTTCCGGTGGCATGTAGTTTTCGTCGTGTTTGGCCAGCACTTTCTTGGCGACAAACACACCGTCCTTGTCGAGAGAACCCACGGACACTGTACCCTGCCCTTCACGAAAGAGGTCAGGTAATATTCCCGTGTATCTGACCGGCACACTCTCACCGTTGTCGGTTAATTCAAACTGTACTGTGATGCCATCTTCCGCACGCACCACGCTGTTGGCTGCAACCAGTCCACCAATTTTGAACTCTGCACCTTCGGGCACCTTGCCTTCAACAACTTCTGTAGGCGAGTAAAATAACTGAATGCTGTTTTTGAATGCATTAAGTATCAGCGCTGCTGCCGCGCCCACACCAAGCACCATCAGACACACCAGCATCAGTTTTTGTCTACGTTTTGGATTCACGTTTCTCGAGTTCCAGTTTGCGTTTTAAACCGTCGATTATTTTACGACGCTGCCATATCGTCGAGATCATCAACCAGGCCATTACTATAAAAGTTGCTGCAAATGATGGCCATACGTATGGCCAGTATCCACCCATTAACAAAAATTCTTTCACAGCCGGCCCTCGCTAACTCGCTCGCGCACCCAGCTCGTTTTCGCCTCGCGCTGAAGAATGACATTACGCGCACGCGCCAGCATATTGACCACATAAAACAACGTAAAACCCAATGCCATCAGCAACAGTGGAATCAGCATGCTGATGTGAATAGAAGGCTTGCCAATCTTTGTTATAGACGCCGGTTGGTGCAAAGTGTTCCACCATTCAACTGAATAGTGAATAATCGGAATGTTTACCACCCCCACCAGCGCGAGAATTGCAACGGCTCTGGCCGCTGTAGAAGGGTTATCAATGGCAGAACGCAGCGCCATGTAGCCAAAGTAAATAAATAACAGAATTAACTCCGATGTTAGCCGTGCATCCCACTCCCACCAGGTACCCCACATCGGCTTGCCCCACAATGAGCCGGTTAGCAGCGCCAGAAACGTGAATGCGGCACCGATGGGTGCTGACACTTCTGCCACGATGTCGGCGATCTTCATTTTCCAAACCAGGAATAACGCACTGCAAAACGCGATCACCATATAGATAAACATGGACATCCACGCAGACGGCACATGCACGTAGATGATTCGGTAGCTCTCACCCTGCTCGTAATCCGCAGGCGCAACGAACAGCCCCCGATACAGCCCAACAGCAAGCAGCCCTGCGCATAGTACCGCCAGCCAGGGCATCAGTATTTCCGCCAGGCGATAGAAATTTCGCAGCGAAGCGAGTCGGTGGAACCAGCGGAACATTATGACCAAACCTCTTGTTTGTTTGCAAAGCCCGAATGGGGATTCACTCGGCGCTCACTCTAAGCGCGGCGGCCGTCGCCAGTGGCGCCAGCGATAATGACAACAGAAAAATAGCACCCAGAATTGAGAGTTGGGCTTCTATTTCGAAGCCGGCAGCCGCAGCCACTACAGTGCCACTACCAAAGATTAGTACAGGAATGTACAAAGGAAGTACCAGCAGCGCCAATAAAACACCGCCTTTTCGCAGGCTCACTGTCAGAGCCGCACCAATTGCCCCGATCAGGCACAGGCTGAGTGTACCGAGCATCAGTGACGCCAACAAGGCTGGCAACGCCGACGACGGCAACTGCATAAAAACAGCGAGCAGCGGCGATAGCAGCAGTAAGGGTAAACCGGAGCAAAGCCAGTGCGATGCAATCTTTGCCAGCACCAGCACCGACAAGGGATGCGGACTCAACAACAATTGCTCAAGCGTGCCATCGTCGAAGTCTGCCTTGAATAGTCCATCCAGACCCAGCAAGGTTGCCAGCAACGCGGCAACCCATAACACTCCCGGCGCTATCTCACGCAGCAAGTCTCCGTCCGGGCCAACGCCGAGCGGAAAAAGCGACACCACAATGATGAAAAATATCAACGGGTTCAGCCAGTCACTGCTACGACGCAATGCCAGCATCAGATCACGCTTCAACAGCGTCAGAAATGCACTGGCCACTACCAGTCACTCATTTGCAGCATCTGCACATCGCATCCGCTGAGCGACAGCGGCTGGTGGGTGGTGTAGACGACCAGTCCGCCGTTACCGACATGCTCTGTAATCAGACCTTCCACCAGCTTTTTGCCGTGCAGATCAAGTGAAGTTAAAGGTTCATCGAGAATCCACAGTGGCGTGTTGCTGATTAACAAGCGCGCGAGTGATACGCGACGACGCTGTCCTGCTGATAAGGATCGACACGGCAGATCTGCCTGATTAACGAGCCCCACGCGTTCAACGGCAGCCGGCAGGGTAGCGGCATCAGAGCCACTCAGTGAGGCACTTGCTCGCAGGTTTTCCACCACCGACAAGTCACCTTTCAATCCCTCGTGGTGCCCCAGGTATGTGAGCTCGGAATAGTAGCGATCACGCTTTGCCGGCAAGGTGACACCACGCCACCGCACTGCCCCCTCTTCCAGCGGCACAAACAGGCACAAACCGCGCAGCAATGTGGTTTTACCGCTGCCGTTGTCGCCGCTGACCTGTAGCACCTGACCACTGCCAAGTGACAGATCAAGCTGCGAAAACAGACAGTGATCCCCCCTGAACACAGCGACATCGGTTGCCTCCAACAGTGCCTGACTCACCGGCGAGTTACCGTGAGCACAGGCCCCGGCCAATTGCGCTGGCAATGCTCAGAGCTTGGGCAGTAAGTCATCAGCTACGGCCCTGGTTGATTTAGCAAATTTACTTTCCCTGTATTGGGCAATCGCATCGCCCAATATCTTGTGCACGGTACTCAGCGGAATCTCTGATGGTTGCGCTGAATAAATCGATGATTCCAGTTGCTGCAGTTGAATTGACAGGTCGCTGCTGCGCAAACGTCTGCCAACATCGACCACACTGACCGGTGGGCGATCGGGCCATTCGGCAGCCGACCAGCTCATGAGTCCGGCGAGGTAGCGCGGTCGATCGGCACCACTGCTTAACAGGGTTAAGTCACGCATGGCCTGCGATTCGGAGATTGAGTGCGGACTGCCGTCATCCGACGCACCAGCCAGAGATGCCTGCAGACGTTTTCGATTGCGTCGCGCACTAAACAGCCACGCCACCAGCGTTGCAATCCACCCCATACTGACAGCTGCGGCAACCCACGCCCACAGGTTATTTCGTGCCGGTACCAACTGGCTCGACAACTGGCTCGACAGGGAACTCACTTGAGGCTCAGGTATCGAGCTTTCTTCAGCCTGCTTCGGTTCGGTATCAGACCTGTCAACGACAAGGGCAGACGAGTCCGCGGCAGATGCAGCTACCGTCAATTCCTGAGCCGGGATGATGGTTGTCCTTTCTCTGTCGGCTACGGTATCCCACCAACGCAGCTTATACTCTGGCAGTGTTATCTTGCCTGCGCGTTGCGGAATTATCGACCACTTGTCGGTGCGTCGGCTTACCACACCGTCGTCACCGGGCTGTGAAGCCAGCTCCGGCACATCCGGATAAATCTTCAGGCCATCGACCGGGGGTAGCTTTATCTCTGGCAGCTGCGTTGATGTCGCTCCACTGGTGGTTAGCACAACAGAGTACGTGAGTGGCTCACCCACCTGACTGATACCCGGATCGGCAGACCAGTTTTTTTGCAGATCGAGTTGTTTTACCGGTAGCCACCAGCCGGAAATATTCTGCGATGGCCGTGGTTTCACCTGCAATTGAATCGAATCGCTGCGAAAATTGATGCGCCTTGTTGGTGAATTGCGCAGGATCAGATTACCGCCATAAGAGGCGTCTTTAACATTGGCCACCACCTTGATACGAGGAATGTCATAGGTGCCGCTGCGCTGTGGAAACAGTGCATAGCGCCAGGTGTGGACCCGATATTCCACACCGTCACGAGTCTCCAGTCTCTGCGCGTCACCCGGTATCTGCTCGACATGCATCTCGGCTATATCCGGCACCTCGGGCTCAGCGGCTGCCAGCGATCCATCGTCCAGAACATGCAGTGACAAGATTGCCTGTGCCTGGACGTACGGTGATGCGTTGTCCACTGACAGTTCAGCAAAAACGTTGTCTCGCGGCACCACACCCGGCGTGCCACGCTGTACCACTTCGATCGAGATTGCGTCACTGCGCTGCCCGTCGGCTTCGAATGGTGGGATCTCGGAGACACCCAGATGCTTCGGTTGCAGCTCAAGCAAAATGGTAAAGCGTGACTTGACTACCCCATTGTCGACAAACTGACTTTCCTGTCGTCGTGAACCGACAATGTCGAAGCGTTTGTTCAGCGCCGATGTATCCGGATACTCGCGCAGATCTTCACCGATGACGTAGAGCAGCACAGTCTCGCCATCAACGATGGTTTGCTTTTTTACTTCGGCCGTCAGACTTGCCGCCCATGCATTGCCGCTTACGAGCAGGCCTGACAACAGCACTGCAACCACCACAAAGGCGATTGGAACAGCAGCCAGCGCAAAGCGTTTAGCGCGCTGAAGATGTAACAAGCGCATCGTCTCAAGCCCCTCGATTGATCTCACCATGGCTCCGCAAGGTCTCTGACATTTTCGTGCTGAATCATATGGTTAAGTTTAATCTTGTTTCGCAATAGTTGGGACGGATCATCCGGGATTCGCCGCATCCATTGCTCGGTCGCCTGTTCGCTCTCGCTGATTGGAGCGGTTTGCGTCGGGTCTGCATTGCTGGCTGATTGCTCACCAGGCTCGCCCGCCTGTTCATCACCGGCTTGTGCTGTTGCCGCCTGCTCCTGTTCAGCCTGCTCCTGATCTGACGGTCCTGGCGAAGATTGGTTCTTGTTTTCTTCCGCGCTGGCCTCGGCATCTTCCGCAGTGGTACTTAATTCGCCGCCATTATCTGATTGGTTTTGATCGCCAGCACCGTCGTTTTGCTGCGACTCACTGCCTTCCTGCTGCTCGCCCTGCTGCTGATCACCGGATTGCGATTGATCGCCGCTTTGTTCAGAACCATCGCTGTTTTGCGAATCGCCTTGATCTGCACCTTGTTCTTCGCCTTGATCTTCGCCCTGCTCGTCACCTTGCTGTGATTCATCAGATGACTGTTGCTGTTTTTCCAGCAATTGTCTGGCAATATCGAGGTTATGCGCAGCATCAGCGTGAGATGGATCAGCCTCCGCCACCTGTTCAAATTTCTCTACCGCCGTCTGGTAATCACCGGCTCTGGCTGCCGCTGTGCCTTCGTTATAAAGTGACTGCGGGTCGCCAGATGCAGAAAATTCCTTTTGCGCCTCGGCAAAATTACCATTGCGGTAGTGACTAATGCCCCGCCATTCGGAGTTTCGAAAAACCTCGCTAGCCGCCGCAGCATCACCGGATTGCAGCAATTCCGCGCCACGCTGATCACGCGTTTTCCACCAGCTACCACTATCAGCAGAAACCAGCTGGGGCAAACCGCCAATCAGGCACACAGCCACTGTCAACCATGCTTTTACACGTCGTGTGTGAGTCATAACCAGCCTCGCCTGAAAAACAGCGCTGCGAATGGTAGCACCAGCAAAGCCAGAAATGGCCCGCGGTCACGCCATACTTCTGTCTGTCGTTGCTGTTCATTCTCGCGAACATCCAGCGCTGATTGATGCGATGCAAACAAACGATCAAGGTCGCGGTCAGAGGTCAGTGCGCCTGAATAGATACCAGCGCCCGCCGCCGCGAGTTCCTGCAACCCGGCCGGATCGAGTTTGGCCACCACGATATTGCCTTTATCGTCCTTCACAAATCCGCCTTCCTGCTCCTGAATTGGCGCACCTTCGCGGGTACCAAACCCCAGCACCGACACGGTGTAACCGGCAGATACAATGCGCCTTGCCTGTGACACCGCTTTTGCCGTTGCCGGGCTGTCTGTCAGCAACCAGATAGTGCCTTGCTTGCTACCGGCGCCTTGCAACAGCTCCAGCGCACGTGCAAGCGCGAGGTCTACACGGCTGCCCTGCGCCGGCACAATTGAGGTCTCCAGCGAACCCACCATCGAGCTGATGGTCTGCGCATCATCAGTGAGCGGCGACACTACATACGGCACCGCAGCAAAGACCACCAGTGCCGTCTGTGTATCCGCTGATCGTTGTAGAATATCGGTCAGTTTTTGTCGGGCTCGCTCCATCCGCGTAGGTTTGAGGTCAGTGGCGTCCATCGATTTTGACACATCGACAACCAGCACCCGTTCATCCGCACCGCGGTACACCGGGGTCATTTCACGCTCCCACGAAGGTCCGGCAAGTGCCAGCACAACCATCAGCCACCCGAACCCGATAACAAAGACCGGCCAGCGCGCACCGCGCGAACCTTGCCGATCCAGCAAATGCTCGAGCAGTGCCGGGTCAACAACCCCCCTCCAGCGATTGCCGTGTCCGGCGTTGTGCAGCAGCCGCCATAACAGCCACAACAAAGGCAAACAGGCCAGCAGCCAGACAGGTCTGATAAAGTGAAATTGATCGATCACGACTGCGCCCTGCGCCACGCTATCAGGGCACTGAGTAGCAGCGCCACCGACAGCGGCCAGATGTATAACTCTGTCAGCGGCCGCTGCTGGGTGCCATCGATTTCACTGGGCTCCAGGCGATTGATCTCGTCGTAAATATCAAGCATCTCGCGCGTATTTCGGGCGCGAAAATAACGACCGCCTGTCAGGTCTGCTATCTGCGTGAGCGTCTCCTCATCGAGCGATCGCGACGGATTCACCACTCGAGGGCCGAATACGCCCCTGACAGTGACCTGCTCGGCACCAACCCCGATAGTATGGATACGCACATCGTTGTCGGCTGCGATGCGCGCCGCATCGATCGGCGCCACAGCGCCAGCCGTGTTCGCGCCATCCGTTAGCAGAATAAACACCCGCGATTCGGCCGGTCGCTGACGCAGCCGCTTCACCGCCAAACCGATAGCATCACCAATTGCCGTGGAGCGACCAATCAGACCAACAATTGACTCGCGCAAAAAGTGCTGCACCGTCTCTAAGTCGTAGGTAAGCGGTGTTTGCACCTGCGCGTTGTCACCGAACAGGATCAACCCGACCCGATCACCCTGCCGCTTGGCGATAAACTCGGCTGCCACTGTCTTTGCCGCATCAAGGCGTTCGACACTCTTGTTGTTGAGCTGGAAGTCACGCTCGCGCATGCTTTGCGAGATATCGAGCCCGAGCATCAAATCTCTGCCCGTGAGCGGCGTGTCGATTACCTCACCAAGCCATTGTGGTCGCATTACCGCCAGCACCAACGCACACCACATCAACGCGGCGAATAACCAGTTCGATGCACGCAGTGAACCAGAGTTCGCCGCCGGCAAACCCTGCATTTGCTCAAAAAAAGGTATTTGCAGCGCTGCTTCCTGCCGAGCGGGTGCGGCAGGTAATAACCAGCGCACCAGTAACGGCAACGGCAATAGCGCTAATAGCCACCACCATGCAAAGCTAAACATACTGGCCTCGCTCGGGTCCGGGCTCGGGTCCAGGTTCGGGCCGGGGATCCTGCCCGGTACCAGCGGTAAGGCTGACACGCTCTATCGTTTGTCTGGTCAGCCTGAAAAGACTGTTTAACTGGTCTGTGGATGCCGCCTGATCTGACGTCATATCGCGGTAGGGCCAGACCGTTAACAGTCCGCCGACGCCGTCCGTATACTCGTTGGTCTGACCGATCCGATCGAGCACAGTCAGCCACTGCTGGTCAGTTGCTGATGCCACTTGCTGCCGGGGCTCGGCCTTGATAGCAACGCGCCGCATTAATACCGAAAGCTCTCGCACTACCTCGGCATTGCCATGGCTGGCCGCCACCAGTCGTTGGTGCTCGTGCAACGCAGCCCGCCGCCAGGCGTTAGCGCGCCATCGGTTTATCCAGAACAACGCGCCGAGAAGCAGACCAATTAGCAGGCAAGCGAGCAGCCACCAACCGATGGCCGGTGGCCACCAGCCAGGATTTTCAGGCAAATGAACGTCGCGAAGTTGCGCCAGCAGTTCCTGTTCGGTCATCCAGGTGCCCGCCTGTTGCACTGCATCATTAACAGCTGCGTCGTGGGTGTCTGCTCAGTGGTTGTGCAATTCCACATGAGGGTCGCTATTGACGCATCTGTCAACCGATGCAGTAGGCGCGCAGTCTGTGCGCCCATCATAAACTCCCCGGAAGCTGGCGCAAGAGTGCCGCGGCAACGTCGGTCAGCGAATCATCCACTCGACATTCGCTGTAGCTATTGCCATGACCACGGAATATTTTTCGCGTTTGCTGGCGACGAAGGCCGAAGTGATCGCTGTAGGCTTTGCGCGTTTGATCGGCGCCGGTGTTTAGCGAGGTTCGCGTTTGCCCGTCGCTGATTGCGTAAGTTGCCGGCGGCGGCAGCTCCGCCTCAAGCGGATCATAGACCCGACACGCAGCCAGGTGGTTGTGGCGCAGCAAATGGTTCAAGTGGCCCGATTCTCTTTCATCAAGGTCCGGGAAATCCGAGATCAGGCAGATCGAGCTACCGGTGTGAGCACTGCGCTTTAATCGTTTAAAAATATCGTTCAACGACAATTGCCTGGGCTGCCCGGCGGCGGACAACACGCTGTCTCTGGCCTGTGCATGCGTGGTTGCGATCGCATTCAGCAATCGAGTAACGCCTTTTGATCCCTCACCTGGCTGGCTCTCGCGAATCCCGTCATCGCTAAAGACCATGCCACCAACGCGATCACGGTTGCCTGCTGCCGCCCATGCAACCATTGCACAAAGCCGCGACGCGATGACAGACTTAAATGCCGTGCGGGTGCCAAAAAACATCGAATGGCGTAAATCGAGCACGATCAGGAACGGCCGCTCGCGCTCCTCGTTAAACACTTTGGTATGTGGCTTCCCGGATCTGGCTGTTACTTTCCAGTCAATGGTGCGCACATCATCGCCGTGGTTGTACTCTCGCACTTCGGCAAAGTCGAGTCCACGGCCCAGCGCGCGCGACATATTACCCCCCGTGACACTGGCACGAACCTGCCGACCGGCCGGTCGTTTGATCAGCGGCAACGACTGTCTCAGCTTCACCAGCGACTGCAAAGAAACCTGTGTCGGGTCGACTGTATCAGCAGCATCAGTACTACCACTCGCAGTGTTACTGCCGCTGTGTACACCACGGCTCACAGCGCCACGCGCAGTGCTGTGTTCGATGCCGTTCGGCTCAGCTTTTCGCCCAAAAAAACTCATCATCACCATTGACCCGTATGATTCACCATCTCCACAGCATCCACAGCAGACTGTCCGAGAATGAGGGTCATAGCGAGGAAGTGAGATTTTGAGCCTGACAGGTCGGTCGATTGAGGCGAATAGTTGCTCATCGTTAATGAAATGGATCGTAATAGCTGGCCAAAAGATCGCTTCCGCAATAGATCATTCATTCTCGGACAGGCTCCTAAGGGACTCCGGTGTCGGACAGCAACTGATCAATGACTGAATCGACAGTGACGCCTTCGGCTTCCGCCTCGTACGACAGAATGATGCGATGGCGCAGGGTGTCGTGCACCACCTCCTGTACATCAGAGGGCGACACGAAATCCTGCCCTTGAAGCCAGGCGTGCGTCCTGGCGCAGGCATCGAGTGCGATGGTGCCACGTGGTGATGCGCCGTGCGCAATCCAGCGCACCGGCCCCATCCGCCTATCGCTCTCACGGGTCGCTACAATCAGCCTGACCAGATATTCCTCAACCGGCTCAGACAAGTAGATATTCGCGATTTCCGCTCGCGCGGCAAAAATGTCAGACGCTTCCAGTTGCATCAGTGCAGGCGCAGACTCAGCCACCGGGTTCGCCTCTGATCGCACCAGTCGCAGGATGTCTATTTCACGACGCGCATCCGGGTAGCCTATCGTCACGTGCATCAAAAAACGATCGAGCTGCGCTTCCGGCAGGCTGTAGGTGCCTTCTTGTTCTATCGGGTTCTGCGTGGCCATCACCATGAACAACGGCGACAACGGATAGGTCTGTTGACCAACGGAGACCTGGCGCTCTGCCATCGCTTCAAGCAAGGCAGACTGCACCTTGGCCGGTGCGCGGTTGATCTCATCCGCGAGGATGATCTGGTTAAACAGTGGCCCCGCCTGAAATTTAAACTCACCGGTGGCCGGCAGATAGATTTCCGTGCCGGTAATATCCGCCGGTAAAAGATCAGGTGTAAACTGAATTCGCTGGAACGCTCCCTGTACACGACTCGCCAACTCTTTGATGGCCCGCGTCTTGGCAAGGCCCGGGGCGCCCTCTACGAGTAAATGACCATCAGCCAGCAACGCTATGATTAGCCGATCCACCAGCTTGCGCTGGCCAATTATGGTGTTTGCCAACTCTTCTCTAACGACTGATATCTTTTCGTATACGCTCATAACCACAACAGATTATTTTTGATTTTGTTCTTTCCAACCCGTTCTAAAGGCGAGTTGATCGCTTGTGACTGCTCGCTTACCACTGAAGGTACCGATCCGACGACTATCGTCGAGTATTTCAATGCGGCGGCAGTTTGCTATGCACAATACTCTCTGCAGTTTTTGCTGACTGCCTCTTGCACCACGGCGTCTGCTTCCAGTAATGGTTGCGATCAGCAATTTCACAAGAGCCTGTTTCACTCATTAGCATTCGCCGCCACCGCGCTGTCTCGATTTACGCGCCAACGCAAAATCTGTCCCACCCACAAACGCCTGGAATAACTCGCTACTATGGTCAACTCTCATGACTGACAACGATCACGATTCCTCAGCGACTGCAAACCAGCGCGCCGTGCTGATAACGGGCTGCTCTAGCGGAATTGGTCTGCATGCAGCACTCGAACTGCGCAAGCACGGATACCGGGTATTTGCGACAGCGCGAAAAACCGCTGATGTGGAAAAATTGACAGCACAGGGACTGACCGCGCTGCAGCTTGATCTCGACGACGCGCAGAGTATAGGCAACTCCCTTGCACAAGTGTTGGATGAGACCGGGGGGAAACTATACGGTTTGTTCAACAACGGAGGCTTTGGTCAATCAGGTGCTGTTGAGGATTTGCCAACAGAAGCACTGCGAGCCCAGTTTGAGACGCTTTTCTTTGGCTGGCATGAACTCACCCGACAGGTTGTGCCGGTGATGCGCCGCCAGGGCTACGGTCGAATTGTGCAAAACAGCTCGGTTCTGGGCTTTGCGGCCATGCCCTACCGCGGTGCCTATAATTCTGTAAAGTTCGCGATCGAAGGGTTATCCGATACATTGAGGCTGGAACTGCGGGGCAGCGGCGTGTATGTGAGCATTATTCAGCCTGGCCCCATCAGAACACGGTTCAGAGCCAATGGCTTGCAGAAATTCCATGACAACATTAACCATCAGGACAGCGCACACCGCGCCTACTATGAGGCGACACTGGCGCGTTTGCAGGCGAGCGGTGATGCCAGTCGATTCACGCTTGGCCCCGAGGCTGTCACCGAAAAACTGTTACATGCACTCAACAGCAATAGCCCTAAACTGAGGTATCGCGTGACGACCCCGACCATTGCATTTTCTATCGCCAAACGCCTGTTACCCGGGTTTTTACTCGACAAGATCCTCGCGACTATCCCGTAACAGCGACTGAAAAATAACTACAGCAGGTTTTTAACTTTGGCAAATATCGTATTAATTACCGGCTCTGTGTTCGGTACGGCAACCATCACATCCGATGAAATCGAAACCGCCCTGACGGAAGCAGGCCATAAGGTAATCCGGCCGGATCCGCCGAGCCTGGACAGCCTGACCGATGAGGCTAGCAGCTGGTTAGTGGTGTGCACATCGTCGACCGGCAATGGAGACTTACCCGACGATCTCGTGCCGCTGTACACTGGTCTGGTCAATGACTACCCGAAGATTATTCACTTAAGCTACGTGGTGGTTGCATTGGGAGACAGCTCCTACGAAAACTTCTGCGGGGGCGGTCTGACAATGGATGCAGCGCTTGCCGATCTGGGAGCCAGACGAGCTTCCGAGCCTCTAAAAATAGATGCGCTGGAGACGACCGAGCCCGAGGAAATAGCGCCCGCCTGGGTAGTTGATGTGGTCACCAGCAATGACGCGTAGTAAATTACGCCGACACCCTGCTTTGCGTTTTATACTGTGGTTGCACCGTGCTTCTGCTGCACGAACAATAACCCCTTTCAACGTCAGTCATAAGTGAGTATTTCTATGGAACAAACAGAACAGATAAAAGATCACGGCGGCTGGTTGAAACGTTTTGTGCACAAGTCGGAATGCTGTCAGTGCGACATGACGTTTTCAGTGTTCCTGCCAGCACAGGCAGAGTCCCAAAAGGTACCAGTGCTGTATTACTTGTCAGGCCTGACCTGCACCGACGATAACGTACGGACCAAGGGTGGCGCACAGCGATTCGCCGCAGAACACGGTATTGCGCTGGTTATGCCGGACACCAGCCCGCGCGGTGATGATGTGCCCGATGCTGCCGATCGCTATGACCTGGGCAAGGGAGCCGGTTTTTACGTAAACGCCACCCGACAGCCCTGGTCAAAACACTACCAGATGTATTCCTATGTGACCGACGAATTGCCAAAGCTGGTTGCGAGCGAGTTGCCCATCGACGCATCCCGTGAATCAATTACCGGCCATTCAATGGGTGGACACGGAGCGCTGATATGCGCTTTGAAGCAGCCTGGCCGGTATCGGTCGGTCTCCGCGTTTTCGCCGATTGGCAATCCGGTTAACTGCGCGTGGGGACACGGTTGTCTCGGTGCTTATCTGGGCGATGAAAAAAACGAATGGAAAAACTGGGACGCCACTGAACTGATCGAGGCCGGCGCGCCCTGCCCGCCAATGCTGGCTGATCAGGGTGGTGACGATTCATTCCTGGCTGATCAGCTCAACACCGACAAACTGCAGGCTGCCTGCAAAAAAGCCGGACTCGACGCCAGCATACGCATGCAGGACGGTTACGATCACAGCTACCACTTTATTTCCAGCTTTATGGGTGACCACATTGCGTTTCACGCCGGGCACCTGAGAGGGTAACCCCTGCAACACTGGGTTGATTGTGCGGGGCCACGGTTATCGATAGCCGTGGCCCTGACATGGCTAAAACAAACACGCAAAACCTCTGCTGCTTATCAGGCAGCCCTTGATGCGCTATCAGACAATTGAAGCGCGACGACAGTCAGCCTTCACGGGCTGCAAGCTGCAGCCTGTCAGGCACGCCGTAGAGCGTTGTTTCAACGAGTCCACAGTCAGCTATACAAACTGCAATTGGCCTGACCAGTGCTTGTCTCTACCATGACCTTCCGCAACGTATGGTCGCAGGCGTGGATCCATTTAAGCATTTCAAAAAAGGCGCAAAGCCAGGGATTAAATTGACGGTGTTCGGGGTTGTCCTCGCCTCGGTCATGACCGCTTGCGCCAGCTTACCCACCAGTGCCACTGACAACCTGTGCTCCGTGTTCAATGCTAAACGGGGCTGGCACAGTTCCGCCAAAGACATGCAGGCAAAATGGGATATTCCACTGCATATACCGATGGCGATGATGTACCACGAAAGCAAGTTTCGAAAAAAAGCCAAGCCACCTCGCCGCTACCTGATGGGTGTTATTCCCTGGAAACGACGCAGTAGCGCATACGGATATGCACAGGCAGTTGATGGTACCTGGGACAATTATCGACAGGAAACGCGTAACCGCGGCGCCAGACGCACGAACTTTGATGACGCACTCGACTTCATGGGCTGGTACATCGACAAATCCACACGGGTCAACGGTATCGGCAAGCAGGATGCCTATCGTCAATATCTGGCGTATCACGAAGGCTGGACCGGCTATAAACAGCGCAGTTACGAAAAAAAGCAATGGCTAAAACAGGTGGCTACGCGCGTTGATCAACTGTCGCATCGCTATCAGGCGCAATATGCGAGCTGCAAAGGCAATTTGAACAAAGGGTTCTTCCGTCGGCTGATAGGCTAACGCGTCACTCAAATGCGCGTACCAGACCCTGTGCCCCGCTTAAGATCACCCGCTATGTAATAGGCCACCAGTCCGCCGGCAATGGCACCGAACAAATGGCCTTCCCACGACACACCGCTATTGGTTGGCAGCACACCCGACAACAGTGTCGAACCGTAGGTCACCGCCACACCGATCGCGATACACGCTGACAATAGTCGTTTCTCGAAGAAACCGGCACAGACCAGAAATCCGATTAAACCAAACACCAGCACACTGGCTCCAATGTGGATGGCGGTGCGACCAAACAGCCACAGTGCCACGCCGGCAAGGATACTGATCAACACCACGATGTCGATACTGTTTGCCCGCGATCCGGCCAGCAACGCCAGCAACACCAACAATGGAATCGTGTTACTGATGATATGAGACAAGTCTCCGTGCAGAAACGGCAGAGTCACAATCCCGACGAGGCCACGCAACGAGCGAGGAATTAGCCCAAAGCTCTCCAGCGCCATGAAGCGGTCAAGCACAAACACCAGCCAGATCAGCCCGACAAACAATACAATCCCACGCACGTCAGCACGGAGAGAGTGAACGTGTTCGGCGGCAGACAGGGATCTCTTGTTCATGGGTTTGCGGTCCTTTGGTTAAATCGTGATTCACAGCAGTTACTTATTCTACCCGCCGCGGCGAAAATCAGTCATTATCAGCACATAATTTCACGTCACTGATGCAATGAAAACTCTATTCGATCTGGCTCGAAAGCTGGAAAAGAAAAAACTAAGCAGCCGACAACTGGTAGAACACTGCCTGGCCAATATCGATGACGATAGCGGCGAAGGCCACAACACGTTTATCTCGGTCTATCGAGACCGCGCGCTGGCCGAGGCTGACGAGGCAGATCGAGCCCGCAAGCACAATCGCCATGCATCACCTTTCACCGGAATTCCCCTTTCAATAAAAGATTTACTTGATGTTGCCGGTGAGGTGACGACGGCCGGCTCCCATGTTCTGGACGAGCAACGGCCCGCACTGCGAGACGCAACCGTCGTACAACGGCTGCGGAGTGCCGGTTTTATCATGATTGGTCGCACCAACATGACCGAATTCGCCTACTCCGGGCTTGGAATAAACGCCCACTATGGTACGCCGGCAAGCCCGTGGGACCGAAAAACACGCAGAATTCCCGGTGGCTCCAGTTCCGGTGCGGCTGTGTCCGTCACCGATGACATGGCAGCCGGTGCGATAGGCACCGATACCGGCGGTTCAACCCGCATTCCCGCCGCACTTTGCGGCATCGTCGGCTTCAAGCCAACAGCCGAACGGGTGCCAAAAGACGGCTGCGTGCCGTTATCGACTACGCTCGATTCTATCGGCCCGCTTGCCAATACGGTCACGTGCTGCACCATTCTGGATGCCGTTATGGCTGGCAGCGATCAAATAGAAGTGCCGAATTTTCCGCAGGTTGGCATCCGTCTGGGCGTTCTGGAAGGGCTCGCCACTGAAGATCTCGACGCGGAGGTGGCTGCGGCGTATCAGGCCGTGCTGGCGCGTCTGGGCAAACGCGGTATCTTGACCAAGGTTATCAATCTGCCTGAACTGGAAAGCTACTACGCCCACGCCAATCGCGGCAGTCTCATCGGTGGCGAGGCGCTGGCGTGGCACAGTCAATTTTTGCCAGAGCGCGCTGAATACTACGACCCGTGGGTGCTGTCTCGCATTGAAGCGAATGCTTCCTACAGTGCGGCAGACTATGTGGCAACGCTGCAAAGACGGGAGTCATGTCGACAGGCCACACATCAGCGCACTATCGGCCTCGACGCGATTGTACTGCCAACATGCGCGTTATTGCCCCAGCCAATTGGCACACTTATATACGAAGAAGACGAATCACAGCGGGTTAATCTGTTGAATCTGCGCAACACATCGATCGCCAATACTCTTAATGCACCCGCCATTTCGATTCCGTGCCACACGCCGGGCTCGGCACCTGTCGGGTTTATGCTGATCGGCAAAACCGGTTGCGATCAGCAATTGTTGTCGATTGCACAGAGCATTGAAGGTATTGTTCGCGGCGCCAGCGAGTAACTCCAAGCCTGTCCGCTGTCAGACGAATTTGTCAGCTAAAATACCTGTACACCTTCGCGGCAGCTTTGCACGGGCAATTTCCCGCCAGCGCGTTAAATGTAGCGTAACAACCAAACACAGGGGTCACTATGGATACCGTTAATTTTACAGCGATGAAGGATGGCACCAAAGAGGAATACGAATTTCTTCGCACTCAGGAAGACCGCTTTTTCTCAATGACGGCTGATCGACTACTGCGCGAACTGGCTGCGCAGGAGCACGAAACCATCGGCGGATATAAAATAACCCGGCTGCAACACGCATTGCAATCGGCAGCCCGAGCCGAGCGCGACGGTGCTGACACAGACTGGGTAGTCGCTACCCTGCTTCATGATATCGGCGATGGTCTGGCCCCGCAAAACCATGACCGTATGGCGGCAGAAATTTTGCGCCCGTTCGTCCGCGAGGAAGTCACCTGGGTGGTTGAACACCACGGCGCATTTCAAATGGTTTACTACGCGCATCACTACGATGGCTGGAACCAGTATGAACGCGAAAAATACAAGGATTCCCCTTACTACCAGAGCTGTGTCGACTTTTGCGAACGCTGGGACCAATCGTCATTTGACCCCGAATACGACATGCCGACGCTCAGTCATTTCGAACCCGCAGTAAGAGAAGTTTTCGCCAGAAAGCCCTATGATCCCGCTGTCATCCAGCCGGGTGCTGTAAATGGGCTGATACCTGCATAATCGCTAATCAACGAAGCCAGACTCAAGCGACAGCTGTCTGGCCCCGATTTATGACCAGCGACACCAGCAGGCAATTTCCACAGTTTTCAACGACCTGTGCGACGACTGACCGGTGTGTGGCACAGATAAGTTAAAACAATATGTCACCAATCAGTATTTTTTTGAAAGGCATGGCCATGGGTGCTGCCAATGTAATCCCCGGCGTGTCCGGCGGCACCATCGCCCTGATCACCGGTATTTACGAGCGGCTGATCAACGCTATAAAATCGGTTGATCTGGTCGCGCTGAAGCATTTGCTAAAAGGCGAATGGCGCGTGTTCTGGACGGTGACAGACGGTTCATTTCTGCTGGCACTGTTTGCCGGCATCGGCTTTAGCATCATCACCCTCGCCAAGGTGCTCGAGTATCTGCTGACCCGGCATGAAACCCTGACAATGGCATTTTTCTTTGGCCTGATCCTGGTCTCGATTTACTTTGTTGGCAAGACCGTCAGGCAATGGTCGTTACCGAGTGTTATCGCATTGCTGATTGGCGTAGTCATCGCCGTCGGGATAGCACTGCTGGCTCCTGCCTCTGAAAACAGCGCGTTCGGCTATGTGTTTCTGTGTGGCATTGTGGCGATGTGCAGCATGATTCTGCCAGGCCTCTCCGGCTCGTTCGTGCTAATCATCATGGGTAACTACGCGTTGATACTGGCAGCTATTGGCAGCGCCAACTTGTCAGTGCTGCTGCCGCTGGCACTCGGTTGTGGTTTCGGCCTGATCGCTTTCTCGCATTTACTGGCCTTGATATTCAAACACTTTCACGACCAAACCATTGCGTTGATGACCGGATTTATCGCCGGTTCGCTCGCAATCATCTGGCCCTGGAAGGAAACGCTGCATACCGTAATTGAACGTGAAGGCAAGCCGGCAAAAGAAGTTGTCTCTGGCTACGACTGGTACCTGCCGGCCATGGAATCCACAACAGCCACCGCAATACTTTTGATGCTCGCCGGCATGTTGGCTTTGTATCTTATTGAGAGATTTGCCGGCGCCACGCCCTAGAAAGCGATCTGCAAAGCAAAACATACTGGCGTTGTTATCGCGCGCCGTTTCGGACGTGTGGCTGGCCTGTCTGGCGGCCTCTGCGCTGGTCGAACGCTTAATGCTCGCTAGAGCCCGTCGTGCACCACACGAAAACCGGTGTCCATAGATCTGCCAGATGACAGCTGGCCGACACGATAACTGGAGCGCACCTGCTCCCGGGTTGAACGCCAGGAGCCGCCTCTAACCACGCGCGCGGTGCACACTTGCTCCGGTCTCTCATCCGTGCGGAAATAGTTTTCAGTCAGACAACTCGAAGTCCATTCAGCAACGTTACCGTGCATGTCGTAGAGGCCGAAAGCATTGGGTGCAAAAGAACCTACAGGCGTAGACTTTTGCAGGACTTCATCGAGACAGGTCAGGCAGTTTGCAAACCCGAAAATTACGTCTCCGGTATGATAAGGAGTCACCGTACCAGCCCTCACGGCGTACTCCCACTCAGCCTCTGTCGGAAGTCGGTAACGCTTGCCGGTTTTTGCACTTAACCAACGAGTGTAGGCAATAGCCTCATCCGAGGTAACCCCTGCTACAGGCAGCAAGGCCTTGCTTCGTTCGAGTTGACGTACCTCGCCACCGGTATCGGCCCTGAATTCGCGATACTGATCGCGCGTAATCTCGTATCTCGACATACTAAATGCATCAACCTGCACTGGATGCGCAGGCTTTTCATTGTCGGCACCGGACTCGCTCCCCATAACAAAGGACCCCGCCGGCAGCCCGACCATCACAGGTGTTATTAACACCCCTGCACGTTGTTCCGAGCCAGTGTCGCCAGCCGCGCTATCCGGTTCTACCTGCACCTTGCTGATAACTTCCGGTTCATCAATGTCTGCAGCAGTTGTGCTGGCTGCGCTCTGTGGCTTGCTACCGGGCTTGACGACCGGCTCTGCCTTTACCGGTTGGTCCGTTTCGTTAGCCTGTGCTTGCGTGATGCTCTTTATCTGTTGAGCGACAGCCGCCAGACCGGGCAATGACGGGTCCACATCCGTCGCTGCATCAAGGCGAGCGATGGCGCGCTCTACCCGGTTATTCTTAAGCTCGTTTCGCGCTATGGACAGGTAGATCCTCGCTACATATCGATAGCCGTTTACAGCGTAGTCATGTTCAGGAGCAAGCTGTTGTAACCTGCGTATTTTTTCCAGTGCATTGTTGCCGACGGGTTTGGTTAACCGACGCACTTTTAGATCAGTAGTAATACCATCGACTAAACTATCGATACTGGCTGCGTTGTTTGCAGGTAAAGCGTTTACTTCAGTGCTTACCGCATTGTCTGCTGTCGGAGGGGTGTCTGTTTCAGTAGCGGGCTGCTGTTCGAGACAAACATCAACACCATTTTCACAAACGGCCCACGCCATGTTCGAATAGATTACTAATAGTATCGATAAACACAACCGATCAAACATAGGCAGGAACGCTTCCAACGATTAAGTTGATCGCTTTGAATAGCGCGTACTGAACAACGCAGGCGATCGAATGAAGTGGACCTAACGGTATTACCAATCACTTGTATTTGTCAACCGATTGTCTTTATTTATAGCCTCAAACGAGCGGTCGAGTTATAGCGCGGTTAACAGGCTACCAACTTGCAACAGGCAAACTGCCAGCGTTGCAGGCATCGCGCTTAAGCAAAAGCTATGCAGACAGTTATTTAGACAAATATGCGGTTGAAAAAAACAAGGCGCCAGTCTCCGAACAATAACTACAGAAATCTTGTGCGCCGTTTGCCGTTATATGTCACCGCATAACAGCGTGTCACAGTCTATGGCGAATCGCCTTAGCCCTGCAGCTGCGGTGTTGGTGCAGGCTTTGGCAGCGTTGGCCCTGGCTTTACTTTCACACCCAGTCGTTCAAGCTCTCGCTCAAGCGATCTTACATCCCAGCCACCGTTTGCGGCACTGTAGGGCAAGGTTATTCGAACTTCCTGCAGAAAGATTCTTTGCAGCTGACCTTTACGCGACCATGGATCCTGTCTGTGCTGATCTGTTCGCGGCAGCCAATGACTATTCGCTTTCAACTCTACGGCACGCCAACCGGTAACGACCCACTGATCAGCATGCCGCTCAACTTTAAGCTTACCGAAATAGGTTTGCGTGCTTCGCGTCACCTGATGTACTGCCACGTGCGTTACACCACTGGCAAACGGCAGCTGTATAGACATCGTCTGCACTTCTACTGACCCTGTCGGACTGACAACCTGCCAGGTATTAACACTGCTGACAGAGGTGCTGTCAGCCAATGCCAAAGGTGCCCCGCCTGCATACACCAGCAACAACACAATCGGTATTAAAAACAACTGCCGAGCCATCGCTCTAATGTGCGTAGATGGCAGATCTGATACCCACTGCATGATCCGATTCCTGCTCATGTTGCCTCTCCCATCAGACGTCTTACCCCGGTCACCAGGTGCTGCTCGGCAAATCGTGCCAGACGCTCGCTGCGGCAAATTCTGTATTCGCGCGAATTGCCACTGCCAACCTCGTAACAATTGAGCAAGCCGTAGCGATCCGATACGGTCGGGAGGGTTCTGTTGATTAGTCTCTTACGGGCATTTCCGCGCTGATCTGCCGTCGCGTACTCGCCAATCATTGCATCGACTAGTTTTCCGGCAGAATAGTATTCATTGTTAAGCAGGCACAGCAGACAAATAATGGAGGTCTCAGCCTCTCTCAATACCGACAGGTGCTTTTTTTCTTCCCTTGCTACTGACAACGGCTCAATCTGCTCTTCTTCGTACAGAAACCCTTCAACCGACGCCCACAACGTAAACATCAACGCCATTCGAGCGATTTCCGAGCTACCCTCGAATTCGGGAATCGAGTCCAGTTCCACCGCGGGCTGATGGTCAACATCCTGCTCAGACCAGTGGGGATTGATACCCAGCGATGCGGAGATAGGTCTGGCACTGATTATTTCGGTATCAGCACGGTGTTCGACATCAGTCATTTGTGTTTCCAGGGAAACCATCCAAATAGATTCCAGTTCCTGCCTACTAACTTGATGGAGTATATTGGTTAAAATTCAATCCGGCAGGGGTGAAATTCACCCTGTCTTACACGGTTGCCCTAATTTCTGTGCTCATTTTCGCCAAATTGCGGCGCCGATTTGAGATCTGTGTCACGACGGTGGTACGCGTAAAACCAAAAAAAGCGAGAGGCCAAACGCCTGTCGCTTCCTGGAACCGTGCTGTTATGGTGACCTTTTCCGGTACATTTCTGGTGGCGCCGCTGACACTCAGCGGCTACCAGTTGCTGCCGTTTCCGGTTACTCAGGCATGGTTACTCAGGCATGGTTAGCGCGGTAAAAAGCGCATTCTTATTGCGTTGCACCAACACAGCCACTGTTTGTCCTGGGGTGGTTTCCCTGACTTTGGCTGCCAGCGTTTTCGCCGAATCGATGGGCGTCTGATTAAAGGCGACCAACACATCCCCCTTTACTATGCCCGCAATGGCAGCAACACCGTTCGGATCGACATCGGTAACCAGTACCCCTTGCTCGATGTTGCCGTACTCCGCAAGCTGCTCAGCCGTCAGTTCAGATACTGTTATACCTAGTTTGGAATCATCGCTGTCGGTCACTTGGGATGTTCTGACTACCTCGCGGTCTTCTGCCAGCTCTGCAATCACCACAGACACTGTCTGATGTTCACGGTTGCGCAAAATTTCCACATCGACCGGCTGACCGATCGGTGTCGCTCCAACCAGCGGCGGCAGGTGAGACGACTGGCCAATATTTTTACCCGCGAAGCTCAAAATAACATCACCGGTTTGCAAACCGGCTTTGGCAGCGGGGCTGTCATTGGTAACACTGGCCACCAACGCACCCTCTGGTCTATCCATACCGAATGAATCGGCCAGTGACTTGTCCAGATTTTGAATACTAACGCCCAGCCAGCCGCGGCTGACAAACCCTGTGTTCTTCAACTGCTCGGTTACTGTTTTAACGACATTGACCGGAATCGCGAATGACAGCCCCATGTAACCACCAGAGCGCGAATAGATTTGCGAGTTAACGCCAACCACCTTGCCATTGAGATCAAACAGCGGTCCACCGGAATTCCCCGGGTTCACCGCAACATCGGTTTGTACAAACGGCACGTAGTTGCCGTCGGGTAAACTGCGCGACAGTGCAGACACAATGCCCTGCGTGGCGGTGTATTCAAAACCAAACGGCGAACCAATAGCCAGCACCCACTGCCCCACGTTCAGCTCGTCGGAATCACCCAGCTCGAGCACCGGCAAGCCGGTCGCATCAACTTTTAACAATGCCAGGTCAGTGCGAACATCAGCACCAATCAGGGTTGCATCGTATTGCCTTCTGTCAGGCAAACTGACGGTGATCTCCGTCGCATCCTTCACAACATGTGCGTTGGTCACAATAAAACCATCTTCAGAAAGGACAAAGCCAGAGCCAAAACCGCCGCCCTGATGGCTGCGTGGCGAAGGCTGCTGAGGCAGATTTTCAAAGTATCGACGGAAAAACTCCGGCATCTGCTCAGAATCAAACTCCTGCATGTCAGGCTGCGCCGACGTAAGCTTGCGCTCCGTTGTTACAGATATTTTTACCACTGCCTTGCCCTGGTTTTTTACCAGCGATTCAAAATCAGGCAAGCCCAGCGCAAAGGCACTGGTCGAAAACCAGGTGACAAGCACCAGCACACCAGCAAGCGCTTTGCGCCGGTGGTGCTGACCAGACCGCTTTGAGAGGGTACTCTTCGACAATATTCTCATCGTGTTCTCCAGTAGGAATTAAATTCAACGGACAGGCAAACCACTGACTAATCGTGCTCACGCTGTTCGTCTACACGCATCAAACAATACGGCCAGTCCGGCGCTTTAAAAACCGGGGAGAATTTACCGGGTAAAAAATACCCTGTCTTGAGTCAGCAGATTTAGCAGCTCGAATACCGCTATTACGCGCACGTAAACAGGGCGGCTGGTTTATACTTAGCGCATGACAGACGAGACAATATTTACCTTATTGGGCACCGGCTCATCAGGCGGTGTTCCGCGTATTGGCAATGACTGGGGGGCCTGCGACCCGACTAACCCTCGCAATCGGCGCAGACGCTGCTCTATGCTGATCGAAAAACACGGTGTCGACGGCGTAACCACGGTATTGATTGATACCGGGCCTGACATGCGAGAGCAATTGATCGACGCAAACGTGCAGTACCTTGATGCAGTGTTGCTCACCCATTCTCATGCAGACCATATCTTCGGTATGGATGACTTGCGTCAGCTCGCCATAAAACATCGCGAAAGAGTGAACGTGTATATGGATGCCGCAACATCGGAAAGAGTAATGCCAGCGTTTGGATATTGCTACCAGCAATCTGAAGGCACAAGTTACCCCGCAATATGCACAGAACATCGCATCCATGCGCAGCAGCCAATCCAGATCACCGGTAGCGGTGGCGCAATTGAACTCATGCCGTTTGAGGTTAATCACGGCGATATCAGCGCGCTGGGCTTTCGCATCAATGACCTGGTTTATTTGCCAGACGTGAAAACCGTAGACTTGCCCGAAAGCGTGGCGTCAACCAGCAACCTGCAGGTACTGATTCTCGACGCGCTGCGTTATACAGAACACCCCACCCATATGAATGTTGACGAAGCGCTTGCGTTTATAGATGACAGAGCACCAGCCAGAGCAATATTAACCAATATGCACAATGCCGTTGATTTTGACGAGATTAGCCGCACGCTACCGGCAAATGTCGAAGCCGGGTACGATGGATTTAAAATTCACATCGGCTGAGATTCGACAAAAATCTGAACAAATACTGCCCGCAAAACGATACCTGCTCAGGTCGGGTACAAGACAGCGTTTGATAATCACCTGAGCCTTTCTGCAAACCTGTTATCACCACCCATAATCGTGAGTCAGTTCCTCATCAGCTTTGACTGATTTGAGTGTTACAACCTTGGTACCGGTTAATGCACAATTGGGTTTACTACTGTGATTGATAAACCGAAAATCATTGGTCACCCTGAGCCCATCGGTATCAGACAACCACAGTACATAGGTTCCATCGCGACGGATCGGTCTGCCTTCGAGCTTACCCAACGTCATATTCGCTTTTAGCTTCTGTCGCGCAAACAAACCTTTTCCATGAAGCGGGCTTTCTGCAACATAGACCAGATCATCAACGGCATCGTTTTTTCTAGCTACCGATGATGCCGCTTTTACCTTTACAGTTTTGGAACTGCCTGTACCCTTTTTGGCAGTTCGAGACTTTGCAGCTGAACGCCGAGTCGACGCATTACTATTGGCGACCTTAGCTGCCGACCGCGACACTTTTTTACCGGTAGTTTTTTTAGCCATGGTTTAAAACTGTCAGACGAATATCGGGTATGTTAACGCAACTCGCGTACACATACACCGGACGTATCGGATCACTTTTGCAACTGACACGATCGGATTGCCGAGGCACACGCAGGGTTGGTGCAATTCGCGTCGCTTACCAGCACCCTGCGTTTGCCGCAAAAAGACTTTCTACTTGGTTTTTGGTTTTTGGTTTTTGGTTTTTGTTTTTGCAAAAATGCAGGCTCCGGCTGGGAATCCCTGTAGGCGACCCACACTGAAGTGGTCAATATCAAAATCCAGCTTGTTAGCTCGTGGTAGCGCCTGCGTTACTCCCATTCAAGCTCTACATACGCATTTGTTACATTGCGCAAATGGTATTCATCAAACAACTGCCAGTCACCGCGCTGCGCTTTGCCAATATGTTTTGTCGCCTCAGTCAGGCTTTCTCCATCACTTATAGACTGACGAACCTCTGCCGCCAGCGTTTCAAGGTACCCAAGCGTTGGCACCACTCCATCCGGAAACTCGACAGGTGCCTTACCATGGCCAGGCACCATCTGGCTTACGCTGTATTCAAATCCATCAGGGCTGCCTGCCATCCGCGACAACAATTGTATCCAACCCACGATAGATCCATCGAGCGCAGGAAGGTGATCGAGAAATGCGAGATCTCCCATCCATATTGTGGCAGAGTTTTCGTCTATCACCGTCAAGTCACTATTGGTATGCGAGGTTGGCCACGCCTGTAAATGTAACGGACGACCACCAAGATTTATCGTTTCAGCTGATTCAATACCACGATCCGGCGTTATGGGTGAGGTGCCATGGAAAGCTCTCGGTCCCAGTAGTCTTAGCAGATTATCGCTAAATACAGGGTTTGCGTTCAGTGCAGCGGGCCTGAGCCCGGCCGAGCCTATAACCTCCGCGCCAGCTTCTTTAAACACTTCAGCGCCAAGCGAGTGATCAGGGTGCACGTGAGTAATGATATGGTGAGTAATTGGCAACGTTGATGACAAACGCACAGCAAGATATAACGCTTCCGCCACCTGTCTGGTGGTGCCGGAATCGATAACCGCCACACCGCTGGATCCTGCAATAAAACCGGTGTTGGCCAGATCACCGGCGCTGTCTGGCACAAAATCCGCGACTCGGCCTTCGTGCACAAAGTGACCCGGTGCTGTCTCGGTCACCGCAGCAGCGCGATCACGAAGTGATTCGAGTGACTGGCACGATGCACTTTCAAGCGTGTAGCCCTCGTGCGCTCCCAGCCAGTCATCTACCACTATCTGTAACCGCTCCTGACAAACCGGCTCGTGCATCACCTCGGTTTGCGGCAATACTCTTTCCATGCACAGCTCCGCAACACAAAGCACCGCTACCATTTCAAACATGTTTCCCCACCCAATGAGTCGCTAATAACAACGGCCTGAAATTCGGTGTCTACACCAGCACCACACCTGACCGATTCTACGGTACACCGATGATTCGGTAACAACAAGGTGAGTTGGAGCATCGCACGATTGACATCAGGGTGCCGGTTCGCGCCGACGCTCTTTGGCCGCGCCAATCAAGCTGGCTTGCCTGCATAAGGTTGATGATTCATCACCTTATATACCCGGCCATCCCAAAAGCGGCTCCGCCGGAATTCATGCAGAAAACCAGACAGGCCGTCAACAAAACGTATTCATCATTCGATAATCTGAAATTCCGCTTATACTACCCCACCCGGTATGCATCGTTTCATTAGTGCGTCATGTCGACCCAATGATCGTGACAACACCAGCCAATGGCAACAGAAATTTATGAACGCTCTACAAGTCAGACTGTCCATTCACGAACCAATCTAACAACAGCCTGCAACCCCTAAAATTATGTTTATCGCAAGTTTGCCCTGGTACGATTTCCCATCGACCAGGCGCCACCTCGATTCTGTTTACCAGCAGCTTCGGCAACAACTTATACTCGCAGGTGTCGACCGTGAACAGCTAACTCCGCAGCT
>CALGNZ010000017.1 GCA_937957915.1 uncultured Granulosicoccaceae bacterium
CACCCAGAGAGGTGAGCTTTTCCCGCTCTTGCTCTTGCTCTTGCCGTTGATCTTGCTCTTGCTCTTGATCTACCCGCGTTTAATCAGTTTTGAGATTGATCGAGGAAGGGGGTCGGCGCGCCATGGATGGCGCAAAGAGCGCTGTCAGCCACGGATGGCTGTTTGCGCGGCCCCCTTCAGCGGTCACTCTCAAAATGCCGCAGGCACCCTTGGGCTGATTGGTCGCAGAAACACTTTTGGTTACTTTTGGTGTTTTTAAAAGTGACTCCGCCTGAAGGGCATGTCCTTTTTGCTTCGTTTTTGGTCTTTTCAAAAATGAAGGCCCCCGGCAGGGATGTCATACTTGCTCGCCACGCTGGAACATCAACCCTAAACACCAAATTCACCCACACCGCAGAACAACCACAAAACGACTTTCTATTTTTGGTCCTTCAAAAATGAAGCCCCCCGCAGGGGAACCCTAACCACCAACCACTACTCCCGAATCACCTCCCCATAGTCACCACGCAACTGAATGGTGACAGTAACATCGCTCTTGTCACGGTTGCGCCAGAACCAGCCATGGTTTCCGTCAAAGGGCGCTGTGATGCTGCCTACCCCACTGGTTTTACCACGGCCTTTTTCATAGTCGATTGATTCTCCGTTACCGTGCGCATGTAAATCGTAGTTAATTCGGCCACCGTCGGCGATCCACGAGTATTCGGCTATATCGCCTTTTTTCATCACCAGTTTTATCTCCGCTGAATCACCAGGGGCCAGTGTCAGAGTCAACTTATCGCGCCAGCTTTCCTGTGCATTGACCGGAGTTATAAAAAGATCCGCAATATCTTTCCACAGGCTCGAGCTTTGTTCAGAACCGCCATGTTTTATTTTGTCTTGCTCTGCCTCTTCGGATAGCTCCTGTTTGATCTCCCCCATTTCTGTTAGCCCGAGCACTCGACCTGCACCAGTCGGGTCTATGCCGTACTCGGCGGGAAGCACCACCACCAGCAGCACAACAAGAGCAACTGTCGCCGCGGCAACAGTTGAGCGCAAGAGCTGCGCTGAGCCAGGCAATTCATCAAGGCTCGGTTTTTCTGCGTTAAACATCTACTTTCCTGTAGTTAGGTACTTACGATATACCCGGTGATCTGGTAGCCAAACAACATGAATCCAAGTGACATCATAACCACGTTTACTGTGTAGGCCTGACGATAAAAGTGGGGGCTTCTGCGCCAATAGCCCATAACGATCAGTATAACGGCAAGCGCCGCTACTTGACCGATTTCCACTCCAACATTGAACGCGAGTAAATTAGCCAGCAGTCCGTCTGGCGAAATTTGATAGTCAAGAATTTTTGTGGCAAGGCCGGTGCCGTGAAACAAACCAAATATCAATGTGGCAGCTTTGGTGTTGGGTTGAAATCCAAACCATCTCTGATAGGCACCCAGATTGTCGAGGGCTTTATATACTACCGACAGACCAATAATCGCGTCGATAATATTGGCGTTGACCCCCCAACCGAACCACACACCCGCCAACATCGTAATCGAATGACCCAGTGCAAACAAACTCACATAGATCGCGACATCTTTCATTTTATACAGAAAAAATACCACACCAAACAAAAACAGAATGTGGTCATAGCCCGTTACCATATGCTTGGCACCGAGGTAGGCGAAAGGAATAAGATGAACGCCCCAGATTTCCTGAATGTAGCCGGCATCGCCAGGTGTCACGTTATGTGCCAGTCCAATACCTGGTATAAGGCTAACAACAAGGCAGGACAGCAAAACATAACCCGCAAATACGCGGATACCATTGAGTAACGGGTTGAGAAGCACTGAGAAGTATTTTCGGCTGTTGCAGGGAATTAGCATGATGATCCTGTTCTTTGTACGATATTCACACCGGGACCACTGGCTAACTGTCTGGGGTTAAAATGAACCGCGCCTGCGCCAAAACCTATGGTGGATAAAAGTCTGACGCAA
Organism: uncultured Granulosicoccaceae bacterium; assembly: GCA_937957915.1. Taxonomy (GTDB): domain Bacteria; phylum Pseudomonadota; class Gammaproteobacteria; order Granulosicoccales; family Granulosicoccaceae. The sequence continues at coordinate 1,971 of CALGNZ010000017.1, forward strand.
GGCGGGCACGACTTACACGATAGCAAGTATCCGGAAAACGAATTCACGACAATGCCGCGGTCAGCCTGGTTAATACTACCGGGTACCCAGCTGGAAACAAGCGTCACACAGGGAACCCTGATAGAGAACAGCTGTCGAAGCCTGCAGTGTGCGGACTGGCCCAGGCGCACACACCGTGTCGCACCAAACCAGAATCACATCTGTTTCGTAGCAACAGGTACCATGTATCAGGGATCAGGTAAATTTCGCAACTCCAGGCTCTCTATGCCACCGGGGAATATCAGCCACTGGTTTCTGCGGTTGTGCCCGCCGGCTTAAGCGCCTGTTTCAGATGCCCGCTTTACATGCACGGTTTACTCGCAAGGCATCAACTCTTAACCGGCCACCGGGTAGAAGTACTTACCGACCACCAGCGATACAACGTTGTTCAGTCTTTACACGCAGATGTTCAACAACGATTTTCCTAAACCTCGAGGATAAGATATTATGACCACACTCAACCGAAGACAGTTTGTTGCCTCCGTTGCCGGCGTATCAGCATTGGGGCTAACCGGTTCACTCGCGATACTTCCGTCAACTGCCGCGGCAGATGCACGCAAAAAGGGCTACTACAGTTACAAAGTCGGGTCTGATATCGAGGTTATTTCTCTGTACGATGGTATCTGGCAAAAAGCCCATGATGAAAATTTCATCCCTGGCGTCAGTGTCGAGGAAACGCAGGCGGCACTAAAAAAAGCAGGGTTAAATGAAGAGTTTATCCCTATCGAGTTCGCTTTTACCATTATCCGAACAGGCGGTAAAACTATCCTTGTCGACGCCGGAACCGGTGGTCAGCTGGCACCGACTGCCGGCCTGGCATCAGATGGTATGTCGGCGGCAGGCATAACTCCAGCCGATATAGATACCGTTTTAGTATCTCACTTTCATCCTGATCATATCTTCGGGCTTATGGAAAAGGAAACCAATGCACAGGTTTACCCTAACGCAGAGATTCTGGTCGGTGAAACGGAATACAATTTCTGGACAGCGCCAGATCTGATAGGAAAACTACCTGAAGGCCGACAGGGGCTTGCCAAACGAATACAGGCGACATTCCCGAGCTGGAAAAACGTTAATCAGTATTCAGGCGGACAAGAGGTGGCACCGGGCATTACCGCTGTTGACACCTTCGGTCATACGGCAGGCCACACAGCATTTCGCGTTGCCAGTGGTGATGATCAAACCCTGCTGGTTGGCGACATCATGAACCTCCCTGCACTGTTTCTTGCCAACCTTGACTGGCAGCTGGCTTTCGATGCAGACAAGGACATGGCAACAAAGACACGCAAGGCTATCGTCGCGGAAGCGGTGGCGGATAACATCAACGTTGCCGGCTATCATTTCGGTTTCCCCAACTCAGGTAAAATCGAAAAAGACGGTAACGGGTATGTATTTAACCCGGTAACAGGCTAGCCCGCTCTGCGTTGTTATCTGGATTCTTCCTCGCGTAGGGTGTGGTGGGGGCAGCGAATCGCACCAATCAATCACGTGATGGGGCGCTTCGCACCACTCAGCACACCCTACCTTCCTTTTCAGGATATATTAACCAGCGCACCTAACCCTGCCGCATGATGTTCGAGCGCATGGCAATGAAACAGCCAGCGCCCGGGGTTATCTGCAACAAACGCCAGATCCACAGTGGTACCGGGCATTACCAGCGGACTGTCTACCCAGTGAGGGCTGGCCAGGGGTTGCTCGTCAATAGCCAGTAGTTTCATATGATGGCCATGTAAATGCATCGGATGTGGAAATGCTGTTTCATTGCGAATTTTCAAACGAATCGATGTGCCAGCTGCGGTGTCAATTAGCGGTGGCATATCGAGTTTGTTGCCCACGACATCATTGATAGCCCACACATAACCCTGCTGTGCGATGTCGCGCAAACTCATCCACTCTCCGTCCATTTGCGCTCGACGCAGGCCACCCATAGCGCCACCGGCAATCACTACTTCGTACTTCTGCGCACCCGTCAGATCAGGCTCTGGCAACACCGATGGAGCAAGGCTTACCGCACGTTGCAATATCGAACTTCTAAGGGGCTCATCATCATAGGCGAACGTCACCAAATCAAACGATTGTCGATAAAAGTTGTCGACCACAGGCATAAGCGAACCCGGGTCACCGGTCATATCGATAATCAAATCAACTCTGCCGGCAGCACCAACAATGATTTCATCATTTGCTTCGTATGGCTCAAGCGGTTGACCGTCGATAGCAATTACTAACGGTGTCAGGTCACCAAAGGACAGCGAAAAATTTCTGGCGTTTGACGCGTTTATTAAACGCAATCGCAAGCGCTCACCGGTACGTACTTTGACTATGTCTCGAAACCGGCCATTGACGGTTGGCACATTGCCGATGCGGCCGGCGTGAGAACGATCGTGTCCGGCACCAAAGTTATCAATGATCTGCGCATCGTCGTTAAGACGCCAGTCGTCAATCATCCAAACAATATCACGGTCCACTTCGGGTGGAGATGCCTCTTCAATAATCAGTGGCCCGTACAGCCCACGCCCCACCTGTTCATAGGCGTTCACATGTGAGTGATACCAGTAGGTGCCAGCGTCCGGTGGAGCAAATCGGTAGTGAAAGGTCTCTCCGGGCTTAATAGCACTTTGGGTTAAACCGGCTACACCATCCATCGCATTGGGCAGCCGAATACCATGCCAGTGCACAGCAGTGGGTACATCGAGTGCATTGTTCACCGCTATGTCCAGTGTTTGCCCCTGTACACATCGAATCGGGCTACCCGGGACACTGCCGTCGAACCCCCACACAGCGGTTGCCGGAAAATCTGGCCCGACAATA
>CALGNZ010000018.1 GCA_937957915.1 uncultured Granulosicoccaceae bacterium
CAGTTCTATCGCAGCACCAATATCTGTGGCGCCAGTGTCTACAAACGATTGCACATCGTCGCTGATTACCGGCGCCTCGCTGACTGCATGTTCTACCGCAGCGCTGGCACCGAAGACAACCATGCCGATACCGGTGCGTGGCGGTTTGTCTGCGACGGCGTTATTAACAAACTCGATACTGCGAGCAAAAATTTCAGTGCTGATGCTGGCGGATGTGTCGAGCACAAAAACACTATTGGAACTGGTACTGGCGCCCTTGCTTATGGGCCCGGCAAGCGCAATGATGATTGCGACCAGTGCAACACTTCGCAGCGCGGAGCCGGTTAGTGAGCGCCACTTTGGCAGGTTGCGCCGGCGCGTTCCAAACCACCACACAGATGGCACGAGGGCCAGCCACCAAAGCGTCAGCGGATAGGTAAACTCAGGCATGCTCACGTCGCGTGCACCATAGCCACCATTCAATAAGCAATAATAGCAATGCCAGCCAGGCCAGGTACGGCCAAATGGCGAGCTTAACAATGCCGGTTGACGTTGCGGACCGGGTAACAGCGATGGCCGCACGCTCGGGTACCCGTCTGTTTATATCGGATTCAAGCTCGTCGGTCAGGTTTGCGGCGATGTAGTTTCTAATGCCGGAGGCATTGTATTGGTACAGACCCGCTTGCGAGGTATTGGCAAAAGTATAGCGCGGCAGGGTAAGCACAATCGCCTCAGCTGAGCCGTCGGGGGTGGCTATTGATATTTCCTCGGTGCCGACTGGCAATTCAAGTGTAAATGACTCGCCTGTCGGAACCTGTCTGCGCCGGTCGCCGCTATCGGCTTCAGTGGTTTGCAAGCCCGGTGTCAAACTCGATGCAGTAAGCCATTCAACGCTGCGACGAATAAACAGCGGAAAAGCTGTTTGCCGCGGAAAGTTCGAATCGAACAGATCGAAGCCGAGGTAGACCACGCGTTTATCGGGCTGCAACAGAGTCAGCGCCAGATTCGTATCGGATGACCAGAATAACTGTTGTGTTGCGACACTGTTACGTGTCTGAATATTTCGATATGCGGTTACTCGTAACTGACTCAGATCAAGATCACGCATCAATGCACTATCGCTAATGCCGGTGACACTGGTTACTGCATTGTGCTGACCGGCCTCGAGTGCTTTACTATCATGCTGTTCACTTTCCTTATCTGCTTCATGAATATCAACCCCCGTTGCCGCTGGCGCAACATCAATGAATAGAAAATTCCCGCTATCCAGTTGCGGTGGAGGTACCCGATCGAAGACGACTGCGTCATAACCACGCACCGTGGTTTCTATTGTCGATGTGTCGGTTTCAGCGCTGATGTCGAGTAGTGTGTCAGGCAGTGCTCGCAGCGCGGTTTCCAGATAAAAATTGCCAGGCGTAAAAAGCAACACTCGTCGAGGTGCGGCTGACGCAAATGCCATATAAGCTGCGTTATCCGCTTCGAGGGCATCATCAATGTCAACTCGCACCGTGGCCCGTTTACCGAGTCTGCCCGACATCGGTAAAGACAATGTCAGTTCGCTTTGCGCCTCAATCACAATGTCTTGTGCGATGATTTCAACTCCATCCATTGAGAGTGTGAGTGGTGCGGCAATAGACTCCTCTGCAAAGTTGCGTACGGCAATAAAAATTTCATAGGCATTTTCAGTGTACAGTGCGGCGCGAATGTCAAATCGAGTAATGGCTGCGTTCGCACGTTGATCGCCAACAAAGTGGAATTCGCTGGCGGCTGTCAGCAGTCCGGGTTTGGTATCAAAGGCACCGTCGGTTACAAAATGAAGTTGCGCATGCTCTCGGCTGCGTAACAACGTGCGGGCCAGTGTGAAGGCCGCTTCGGGGTTGCCGGCTTCCTGAGTTGGCTGCAGTCGAGACACAATAGTCTGCAGCAGATCACGGTCGGACTCAAAGCCACTTTGTGCCCGTGCGTAGCGTGCACTGGTCATTAGCAACAGGCGCGCGCCTTCCGGCAAGGCTGCGATGATTTTACGAGCGGTGGTCTTTGCCTCGTCTAATCGGGTGCGGCCCAGGGTATTGGATCGTGCACCCATGCTGGCGCTGACATCAATGATGAGTACGGCGTCCTGCGAATGCTGTGCGGACACCTGCCATTGCGGTTGTGCCAGTGCCAAACCGAGTAGCAGTGCCAGGGCGAGTAACACGAGTAAATTCAAATCACGCAACAGGCGCTGCAGGTTGCGCTGGCTTTCACGAATTTTTATGGCTTCCTGCCAGAACATTAAACTCGATACCGCAGCGTCTTCGCGTTTCGGGCGCAGGCGATACAGATAGATCAGCACAGGCAGCGACAGCAGTGACAACAAGGCCCACGGTTGCGCGAAGGCGATCACTTTGGTCGCGCTGCGTAACGACCGTATTGCAGGTCACGAAGAATGACATCTTCCAGCGCCACCGATGTGCTGCTGCGCACGTAGCTAAAGCCGTGCCTGCGGCAGGTTTGTTCGATGCTGTGCAGGTGCTGCCGCAGCTCGCTTTGATACAGGTCGCGTAGTTCGGCGTCTACCGTGGTCTTTACGACCTGACCTGACTCGGTGTCGATAAGTCTTAAAACACCATCCAGCGTAGGTGTGTATTCCTCGTCGGTGAGGATCTGTACCACGATCACATCATGCTGTGCGGAGCGTAGTGCACGCAGTGCATTGAGCGTATCAGCGTCGCCGAGTAAGTCGGATATCACAACCACAATTCCCGGGCTGGCGCGTTTCGCTACGGCATCGGCAAACGGCGTGGTAAACCTACTGGCAGAGTTAGCAACGGGTTCGCAGTCGCTAAGAAATTTCAGTACGGTGCGAAGATGTCCCTTGCCTTTCAAAAATGGCAATCTGTCACCGAGTTGTGAGTCAAAAAGGGTAACCGAGATGCGGTCCATATTTGATAGTCCGATAACAGCCAGCGCTGCGGCCAGGCGTCGACAGTAGTTAAACTTCGACGGTGAGCCGAAGGCCATACTGGCGCTGACATCGAGCAATATATTGAGCGTGGTGTCGACCTCGGCTGCATACAGTTTCATGAATAACTGGTCGAGTCGTGCCGATACGTTCCA
>CALGNZ010000019.1 GCA_937957915.1 uncultured Granulosicoccaceae bacterium
AACTCGACCCCGCCGGCACCTGCACCGATAACGCCACACTCAGTAAAGCTATCGTTTTTTGCTGTGTCTGGATCAGGAAGGCTACCGTTGCCAACGTTACTCGCAGACGCCTGCCGGAGTAATTTCTCCCAGGCACGATTAAAGTGACTAACCGGTTTTACCCCAACTGCATATTGTGCAGCACCCGGGACCGACAGGTCAGGCGTCGAGCCAATATCGATACTTAGCTTGTCGTACTCGACAGCGCGATCAACACCGCGATCAACACCACGATCGTCAATGCTTACCCGCCGCGCATCGGGGTCAATATGAGTGACGCGCCCTCTGATCCATCGCACATTCGCCCACTGACACAATCTATTGAGGTCAATATGAGTTTCGGCCAGTGTGTAGTGTCCGGCTATATAGCCTGGCAACATCCCCGAATAGGGAGTGAGTGTTTGCTCCGAGATAAGCGTCAGGCGAACATCCGGAATCGGATTCATTGCCAGAGATTTAATCACCAGAGCATGGGTATGGCCTCCGCCAATCAGAACCAGATCTCTGTTCAACAGCTAACCCTTCTTTGAATTGTAAATCTCGGAGAAACGGTAAACGCCTGCCGTGCACGATGGTGGAGCCTGCAGCACTGTTGCAGTACTACCCCCGCTCACATTTGTTTAACCGATAACATTGCCTGATTCAACAGACACCAACAGGCCAGGTCAGCATACGGACGCAACACTGACAAGATGCAGACACGTGCGCATGAAGGAATGGCACCGGCAATCAATTGGCCGTGCCATCGATGAATTGCTACAGGCTCTTAAGTACAACTTGTTACTACTACGTTTTTCTAATTCACCTGCCGCAATACTGCGGTTTACTTATAGGCCGGAACTCCGGCATCCTCGGCGATACTGGTGTGTAACTGACTCTTGCGACGATCGCTCCATACCAACAGAACACCAATCGCACACATCCCGTAGACAACAACCAATACCAAAAGTTTGGGTATACGCATATTCATTCCTCGGTTCCAGCACCAATTCCATTGTATTGGGCGATGCATAAACGGTTTAACTGTAACTAACCTGATTTCAACTAATCGTCGCTCACCACTATTGCTGTGGATCAGGCTGACTCACTCTTGATAACAAGCGGCAGATAGCCCTTTATCAAGTCAAAACAGACGGATCGCGGAATCCGATAACGCTAGGGTAAAACGCATTGAGTAAAGATTTAGTTACATACCGTCAATCAGTTGCTGCGTGCTAATCCACTACACCATGTGGTAACTGATTTCACCGAGCGTTGTGTTCCTCACTTCCAGTCTGCCAGAATCTACCAGATACTCAATGGTAGCCAGCAAACTTCGTGACGCAGCGCCGAACATTGCCGGATCGAGATCTGCATAGACTACAGGCACCATGTCATCAAGGGTATTAGATCCTTCACTAATGCAGGAAAATACCTGTTCTTCGCGCTCGCGCCGATGCTGATAGAGTTTCTCTACGTAAACCTGGGGATCGGGTATGGGGGCACCGTGCGTCGGATAGTAAATTGAATCGGATCTTGTCTTCAGGCGCTCAAGTGAGGCCATGTACTCCAGCATGTTTCCATCTGGCGGTGACACGATCGTGGTTGACCATCCCATCACTACATCACCACAAAAAAGCGCGTTCTCAGCTGCCAGATAGAAACTCAAATGATCGGATGAGTGGCCTGGCGTATGAAGACATTCAAGCTGCCACGGACCCTCGCCGATCTGGTCACCGTCAGACACAATATGATCAGGTTTAAAACGGGTATCCAGCCCAAAGCCGTTTGCGCTTGACGCCGGTGGCGGCTTAAAGGCCCAGGTCTCGGCACCACAACCGGCCTGCAGCAGCTCGCAGCCCGGGGAGTGATCGATATGGCGGTGTGTTACCAGAATATGAGTAATGTTCTCACCCGCAGTCGCCGCGAGTATTGCATCAATATGCTGTTGATCTGCCGGCCCCGGATCAATGACCGCAACGTCGCCGCTACCGACCAGATAGGTACCCGTGCCGGTAAAGGTGAAAGACCCGGGGTTGTTTGCAATCACTCTGCGCACCAGCGGCGACAAGCGATCACTTTTACCGTAGGTAAATTCTAAATTTTTATTGAAGTCGATTGAGCCAGACATATGTCATCACGTTTTTCGCCCAGTAACATGTAGAATAACGCAGCCGGAGCCACTCCGGCAGAACTTTGCGACTCGCTCGTACTCAATCAAAAGCTGACCACGACCGACCTGACTGACCTCAGTTTCCCGATTGCCGGTAACCGCACGTTTATCGCCTGGTTGTCGCCTGGTCTAACTACCTGAACAGAATCTGATCATGAATGTACTTATTGTTGGTGGCGGTGGACGAGAACATGCACTGGCGTGGAAGGTACGCAGCTCCGCTGACGTGCAGCACGTCTATGTTGCCCCAGGTAACGCCGGCACCGAACTGGAAAGCGGCATTGAAAACGTAGATCTGCCAGCTGACGACATTGACGGCTTGATTCACTTTGCAAAATCAGCGGATATAGACCTGACCATCGTTGGCCCCGAGGGCCCGCTGGTATTGGGGATAGTGGATCAGTTTCAGGCGCAGGGGCTACGCATTTTCGGCCCATCAGCGGCAGCTGCACAGCTAGAGGGCAGCAAGGCATTTTGTAAGGATTTTCTGGTTCGCCACGCTATTCCGACCGCTGACTATCAGGTCTTTACAGAAGTCGACCGAGCTACCGCGTATCTCGACAGCTGCACGATACCGGTCGTTGTCAAGGCTGACGGTCTGGCAGCCGGTAAAGGCGTGGTAATAGCGCACTCACGCGAAACCGCACTCGCCGCAATCAATGACATGCTGGCGGCCAATCGTTTTGGCGATGCAGGCAGCAAAGTGGTAATCGAGGAATTTCTGGTGGGCGAGGAACTCAGTTTCATTTGCATGGTTGACGGCAACAATGTGCTGCCGATGGCCACATCGCAGGATCACAAAGCACGCGACAATGGCGATCAGGGCCCCAACACAGGCGGCATGGGCGCCTACTCACCCGCCACCGGCATCACAACAGAGATGCACAACCGAATCATCAGCGACATCATTGAACCCACCGTCAACGGAATGCAGAAAGACGGCAATTCGTTTACCGGATTTTTATACGCTGGCTTGATGATTGACGACGATGGCAATGCCAAAGTACTCGAATACAATGTGCGCTTCGGCGATCCTGAAACGCAGCCAATTATGATGCGACTGGAGTCCGATCTGGTCGAATTGTGCAACGCTGCACTCGATCGGCAACTTGATCAACACACAGCCGTATGGCTGAACAAAACAGCACTGGGCGTCGTCATTGCTGCTGAAGGGTATCCCGACAACCCGCGCCTGGGTGACACCATCAACGGTCTGGAATCGTCAGAGAATAAGGCAGGTGATACCGCTGTTGTTTTTCACGCAGGTACACGCCTGCAAGGCGATCAGGTAAAAACCAGCGGGGGTCGGGTACTCTGCGTGACGGCCATCGGTGATAGTGTTGCCGAGGCACAAAGCAATGCCTATGCTGCAGCAAGTCGGATCAACTGGAGCGGAAGTTTTTATCGCACCGACATCGGTTACCGGGCAATAAACAGAGAATCAGACGCTGGCTAAAGCAGCGCTGCATACGGCCAATGCACAGGCACTGCTAACATCAGTCAGCCGATGAACATCGTTGCGGTGTTTATAAAAGTTATCGGCTTTATTAGAGTATTGGCATTAGCTGCACTGACTCTTGTGTCTTGTTCTTTGTAGCAGGCTCTTTGTAACGGGGTTTTTGTAACAGGCTCTTTGTAACAGCTTCTTTCTATTGCCCGACGCTTGCTTTGAGCCCGGGCGTTTTGCATTAGTTCCTAACGCTTCATTGCATCAAAAAACTCGTTATTGGTTTTGGTTTGCTGCAGACGGCCGATCAAAAATTCCATCGCTTCAATTTCATCCATCGGGTGCAGGAACTTTCTTAATATCCATATTTTTTGCAGTTCTTCCTGACTGATCATCAGTTCTTCTCTACGCGTACCGGAACGATTAACACTGATGGCGGGGAAGGTTCTTTTTTCTGCAATGCGTCGATCCAGATGCAACTCCATGTTGCCGGTTCCCTTAAATTCTTCGTAAATCACTTCATCCATCTTTGAGCCGGTATCAACCAGTGTTGTTGCGACTATGGTCAGGCTGCCACCTTCTTCAATGTTTCTGGCTGCGCCAAAAAATCGCTTTGGTCGGTGCAATGCATGTGCATCCACACCACCTGTTAATACCTTGCCGGAAGACGGTATGACAGTGTTGTATGCACGAGCCAGCCTGGTGATAGAGTCAAGCAGAATAACAACATCCTGCTTGTGCTCGACCAGACGCTTGGCCTTTTCGATCACCATTTCAGCGACCTGTACGTGACGACTTGCCGGCTCATCAAAGGTACTGGACACCACCTCGCCCTGTACCATCCGCTCCATCTCGGTGACTTCCTCTGGTCGTTCATCAATTAACAACACGATCAGAACACACTCAGGATCATTGGCGGCAATACTCTGCGCAATGTTCTGCAATATCATGGTCTTACCCGCCTTCGGGGGAGACACAATCAGGGCTCGCTGCCCCTTGCCAATGGGTGCTACAAAGTCGATGGTTCTTGCGGTTATGTCTTCAGTACTTCCGTTACCGAGTTCCAGAGTCAGCCTTTCAGTTGCATGTAACGGTGTCAGGTTTTCAAACAACACCTTGTTGCGCGCTTGCTCTGGCGGCCCAAAGTTTATTTCATCAACTTTTAACAGAGCAAAATATCGTTCACCATCTTTTGGCGGCCTGATTTTTCCAGAGATAGTATCGCCAGTGCGCAGATTAAAGCGTCTGATCTGACTGGGTGATACGTATATATCATCGGGGCCTGCAAGATAAGAGCTGTCGGCGGATCGCAAAAAGCCGAAGCCATCCTGCAATATCTCAAGCACACCACTTCCAAAGATATCTTCACCCTTCTTTGAATGGGCTTTGAGCAGCGAGAAAATAATATCCTGCTTGCGAGATCTTGCAACGCTGTCAAGTCCGGCGGACTGCGCGAGTTCAACCAGTTCGCTTGCTGACTTTTTCTTTAGGTCGGTTAGATTCATATTGGAAGGTGTATCGAGTTGCTATTTTAGGAAACGCGGGTTTGAGAAACGCGGGACCGCGCCATCTCGCTCAAAATGATCGAGCGTGTGGGTAATCGAAGAGCAAATTTAATTTTAGAAGTCGGCGCTGCGAGTGGGATTGCAGCGTTCACTGTTCAATAGCAGGTATCCCCTAACACTATCACGCGTTTTTGCCCGCGTCCAGCATCCGTTGTACAGCCACGCCAACATGCCGGTCAGGCAAATACGCGATTACTACAAGTGTAGTTGAGAAAAATAAAAAAGGGCATAACCAGGAAACCGATCGGTGTCGAGCTTAGTCAGGTGATCTTGAGGTTTTGGCTATATTGAACTGCAGAGGGCAAAACAGACAACATTATTACACCGAGATAACACTGAGTCTGCACCGGACGTCTGCTGACGCAGCAATCCGGTGCGCATTCGGTACTGCTTAAGAATTACTATCGATAAATGCCGACAGTTGGGATTTTGAAAGCGCACCAACTTTAGTGCCTTCAACCGATCCGTTTTTGAACAACATCAGCGTAGGGATACCACGTACACCGTACTTGGGAGGTGTATTTTGGTTGTCGTCAATGTTCAGCTTGGCGATTTTCACTTTGTCGCCATACTCTTCTGCGATCTCGTCGAGAATGGGAGCGATCATTTTACAAGGGCCACACCACTCAGCCCAGTAATCTACCAACACCGGCAATTCGGACTGTAGAACCTCAGAATCAAAATTACCGTCGTTAACTTCTACTATTTTCTCGTGCACATTGTTCTCCTGCGTGGATCGACCCATTATCCAATAAAAATTGGGCTGGCACATCAATTTTTCAATAGTACGTTGCTGAGATTAACCGTCTGCCCCTGGCACTTATCAGTCAGATTCGCCCCCGCCAACAGCAGTGGACCAGTCAACTATTTGAGCCAAAGATCCCCAAAACCGCGACAGAACCTGATCAGCAACTGCCCCCAATCACGCCAGGCTGCGATCACGAGGAATCCGTCGCCACTTGTTACCGTCGCACGCAGACCTGTGAAATAGGCTATGCTCTCGCCATGAAATCCAATTATCTGACGTCCGTCAGTTTCGCTGAATTACCCCTGCACCCCGTATTAACCGACGCCCTTGCCACCGCCGGATTAGAATACTGCACCGAAATTCAGGAACTCAGCCTGCCGCTTATGCTGCAGGGCAAAGACATTACTGCCCAATCACAAACGGGGACGGGCAAAACGGCGGCGTTTCTTTTGGGCATGTACCAAAAGTTGCTCGACAACCCGGTTGATCCGGACCGTAATCCGACAGACCTGCGTGCGCTTATTCTCGCACCGACTCGCGAACTGGCCATCCAGATCTACAAGGATGCGATGGAAATCGGGGACAACACAGAATTTCGCACAGTACTGGCCTACGGCGGCACTGACTATGAAAAGCAGCGCAAGCAGCTTGAAGCGGGTGTCGATATCCTCATTGGTACACCCGGGCGCATCATTGACTATTTCAAGCAGCGCGTATTTTCCTTAAAACACGTTGAAGTGATGGTACTGGACGAAGCCGATCGAATGTTTGATCTCGGCTTTATCACTGACATTCGCTATGTGCTGCGCCGTATGCCAGACCCTGAGAAACGCCTGAACCTGTTGTTTTCAGCAACGCTTTCTCATCGCGTTATGGAACTCGCCTACGAGCATATGAACAGCCCGGTCAATCTGAAAACACGCTCTGATCAGATTGCAGCCGAAAAAGTAGTGCAACTGGTTTATCACCCGGCGTCTAACGAGAAAATCCCGCTGCTGGTGGGCTTGATGCGAAAACTGACGCCGACTCGCAGCATTGTTTTCGTCAACACGAAACGCGTTGCCGAGAAAGTTCAGGCGTATCTCGCGGGTAACGATATTAAGGCTGAAGTGCTGTCTGGTGATGTACGCCAGAACAAGCGCCAGCGACTGATAACAGATCTTTCCTCCGGTCAGTTGAACACGCTGATTGCGACAGATGTGGCGGCGAGAGGCCTGCACATTGAAGGGGTCAGCCATGTATTCAATTTTGATTTACCGCAAAACGCAGAAGACTACGTTCACAGGATAGGCCGGACCGCGCGCGCCGGTGCATCCGGTGAGGCGATTTCATTCGCCTGCGAGGAATATGTTTTTTCGTTGCCAGAAATTGAGGAATTGCTGGGCCATGAAATTGCAGCTGCAAATATCTCTGATGATCTGATCGCCGAACTGGCGCCTCCGATCAAAACCCAGCGACCAAAAAGTCACGGTCACTCTTCAGGCAACGGCGGCAATCGACGTCGCAGTAAAGGGCGCAGTGGCAGTGGAGGCAACAGTAACAATCGCCGCCCCAGTCAAAAAAAACCTGTGCAGGAAAAAAGCAACTGACGGCATGCCATATCCCGGTAACCGCCTGGCGCGCGTATAGCGTGCATTAGCAGTTACGCCTCCAGGCTAAAGTTAAACGCCGATTTTTGCGATACACTGTATATCGCGCCGCGCTCGCTGTACCCTGCAAGGGACAAAAGCAGTTCTCTTTCACTCCAATATTCCTTAATATTCGCCGTTTTCACGGATCCTAGACACATGAATTTCGAACTGGCCCGAGCCAATATGATAGAGCAGCAGGTGCGCCCCTGGGACGTGCTTGATCAACGCGTACTGAACGCATTGGCCGAGGTGCCGCGCGAGAAATTCCTGCCTGAGGAACACAGCGGACTGGCTTACTCTGACACCCGTATTCCGCTGGACAACGGGCGCATGTCGCTAAACCCAAACATCGAGGCCCGGCTGCTACAGGCTGCTGTGCTGGAAGATGATGATCGCGTGCTGATTATTGGCAGCGGCAGCGGCTACATCGCCGCCTGTGCAGCAAAGCTCTGCAAACATGTTGAATCCGTAGATTCGAGCGAGGCGATAAACATCACTGCAAGCAACAATGCAGAGCAGTGCAACATCGATAATATAAAGTTTATTACCGGCGATATGCTCGAAGATTTGCCAGATAAAACCAGCTATGACGCCATCATCGTTAACGGATCTCTGGAAACTGTCCCTCAGCGATTAAAGACCCGACTGACGAAACTTGGCCGCCTGATTGTCACTGTCGGCTCAGAAAACAAACCCATCATGGAAACTTTTGTGATTCGTCGCATTGGCGAAGAAGACTGGCTGGAGCAGAGCATATTTGACACGCACATTCCCTGTCTTTTCAATACAGGGCCAGAAAAAAAGGACACCGGATTCGTTTTCTAGCTGTACGCTAAACACACCCGCTTATCGTAAACATTACCCTGACCTGAGTTGTGGTCAGGCACGACACCCCGCGCTACTCTTCCCCCACTGGTTGCTGAGAGAACTGCCACAGTTCATTTATGCGCACAGGCCTCCTTTGCGACTCCTGCCCTGTAAAACGGTAGCAAGGCCCGCAGATAGCGACTCGTTGTAGCCAAAACCGCCAGCTCGAACTGTCGAATCCCGGCATCGACGCAATCAGGTGTCGGTAATGTCACGACTACAATCCGAAATAGTCGTGCCAAATGTCCGTTTTAGTTCTACATTCCTATCAAGGTAAAAATAAAGATCTGCCAGCCTCAGGCAGACCCGTGCCACATTTCTAGTCGAGAATTTTGTATGAAACTGCAAGCGCCACTTGCACTGATATTCGCTCTTGCCGCCCCTTTGACTGTCACCTCGAATACTCAAGCCGCAAACCTTGCTGACATTTACAGGCTCGCCAAAGAGCGCGATTCTGTTATTCAGGCGACGCAGGCACAGTACGAGGCCGCCAGACAGGCGTTGCCAATCGCACGCGCGGCATTGCTGCCCAGCATTACTCTGCAGGGTGACAAAGCATTGAATGAGACCAATGATGACACCCAGGGTCAATTCGACTCGGACGCCTACGGTGCCACCATCTCACAGACGATCTATAACCGTTCGACATCGCAAACCCTGCAAAAAGCGCGATTGAGTGTTACTCAGGCCGAGGCCTCGCTGCGCGAAGCCACACAAAATCTGATCTATCGAACGGCACAGGCATACTTTAATGTACTGACAGCAGAGGAAGCGTTTCGGGCAGCCAGTTCGTCGCGTGATGCAATATCCCGACAGACTGAACAAGCCGAGAAAAGATTTGAGGTTGGCCTGACAGCGGTCACCGATGTAAAAGAAGCACAGGCACAACTCGATCTGGCAGTGGCCCGGGAAGTTGTTGCAGAAAATCAGGTAGCGCTGGCAAAAGAGGCACTTCGAGTCATCATTGGCCAGGATGTCCCCGACCTCGATCCGCTGTCGGCTTCCGCAAAACTTACCGCGCCTGTCCCACAGTCTATTGATCAGTGGATAGCACTGGCGGAAGCGAACAGCCCTCGCCTGCAAATAGCGAATTTCGATTATGAAATCGCACGTGCCGACATAAAAATTGAACGTGGCGGCAGGCTGCCCTCACTGGCACTGAACGGACGCTATACCAACTCAAACACCGAGGCGACATCCAGCCGACCAAAGGTGGAGTCCGGTCAACTACAGTTGCAACTCACCTATCCGATACTGACTGGTGGCAGAACCAGCGCGTTAATAAAACAAGCGCGCTCACGATCACGTCAGGCGGCATTTAACCAGGAAACAGTACGAAGGGCCGTTGAACAGGAAACACGTGACGCCTATCTAAGCGTACTCGCTGACATCAGTCAGGCACGCGCACTGAAACAGGCACTGTCGTCAACAGAAGTTGCCAAAGAAGCGACTCAGGCCGGCTTTGATGCAGGCACGCGTACCGCTGTGGAAGTGTTAGTGTCTCTGCGTGATACCTTCAATGCGTACGCCGATTATGCGGCAGCCCGGCACCAGTATGTCGTTAGAAGCCTGCAATTACGGCTGGCCGCAGGGATACTGGCCGACAAACACATTGAAGCGGTCAATCGCTCCCTGGAGCCACGATAGTACCTCGTTGTTGGTGCATGAGAGTTATTGGGCAGGTAAAAAAGGCAGTGGGTCGGCTCGTCAGCGATGGTGCACAGAGCGCTGTCAGCCAAAGGTGCCTGCGGCACCCTTGGGACTGGTGCGGCTCGCGTCGCTCACCAACACCCTACTTGCAAAACACACTTGCAAAACACGGTGGGGCGATCAACCGTAAAATCACAGACTGTTGGCTGCGCGACAGCGTGCACCGCCCGCCAGGCGTAATTCAGGAGCCCTTTTAATCGATTAATTCGAACTGCGTACCGCAATAGGGGCAGTTGCCAACCGGCTCTTCTTCGAGCGGAATATAAACACGGGGATGTGAGTTCCACAGACCCATCGATTCAGTCGGACAGTGCACAGGCAATTCGCTACGGCTAACCTTTACTACCTGATTGTCACTACCGTTCTGAGCGGTATTTTGGTTGTTACTCATATTTCTTGTGTTTCCTGAAAGCTCTGTGCAGAAAGCTCTGTGTAAAAAAGTGCTGTGCAAAAAAGTGCTGTGCAGTATCGAATAGAGACACGTTTAAAAGGCCAGCCACTTTACAATACAGCAGTGGGCTGATTCACAGTGACTGACCCCATAAACAGCTGCCTACACTACCGTTAACCAGTGCTGGTGTTTCTCGGATTTGCCTTCAACAGCCTTGAAAAACAGCGACTGCAGTTTCTCTGTAATCGGGCCTCGCGTTCCTTCACCGATAGCACGGTTGTCTACCTCTCTGATAGGTGTAATTTCAGCAGCCGTGCCACTGAAAAAGGCCTCGTCAGAGATATACACTTCATCGCGCGTGATGCGGCGTTCTATCACATCAATGCCAAGTTCATCAGCCAGTTGCATAACGGTTTTGCGCGTTATGCCGTCAAGTGCAGAGGTTAAGTCAGGCGTATGAATCTGCCCTTCACGAACGATAAAAAAGTTCTCTCCTGACCCTTCTGCCACATAACCCTCGTTGTCGAGCAACAGAGCTTCGTCATAGCCGTCCTGCAGTGCTTCCTGCAACGCAAGCATTGAATTTATATACTGGCCATTGGCTTTCGCTTTACACATGGCAATGTTGACATGATGACGGGTAAACGATGACGTTTTAATACGAATACCACGCTCAAGATTTTCTGCGCCCAGGTAGGCCCCCCACTCCCACGCTGCCACCATACAATGCACCGATAAATTGTCGGCACGCAACCCCATACCTTCGCTGCCATAAAAACACATGGGCCTGAGGTAGGCAGACTGCAGATTGTTTTCGCGCACCACCGTTTTTTGTACATCACACAGAGTGTCGTGATCCCAGGGGATATCCATGCGCAGGATCTTCGCGGAATTAAACAGGCGTTTGGTGTGCTCCTGTAATTTGAAAATCGCGGGACCACGACTGGTCTCATAGGCCCTTACCCCTTCGAACACACCCATGCCATAGTGCAGCGTATGGGTCAGCACATGCACCGTTGCCTCGCGCCAGGGCACCAGTTTCCCATCTAACCAAATTACGCCGTCTCTATCGGCCATTGACATCGCATTATCTCCAATCATCTTTGCTCACGACCTGAGACTCACTCTCTCGTTCGCGATGAGGTTTGCCCACTTGTGCAACAGCTACAAACAGGGTTTAAAAATTCTGTATTTCTATCAGCATTCCCGCATTATTTGCTGCCAGCATGCTTTCACAGATGCTCGGTGAAGAATCGTCGCTAACTCGGTATCGCCAATCTTGTCTTCGTCGTTATTGCAACTATTGCTAATTGCTGCCAGCGGCTTCTCAAGCGACATTGCACTGCGATGATATAGCCCGCGCAGGTACAGATACGCTTCAGTGAGTTGTTTCGCTTTGTCTGCTGCGAGCAAACCCTCTCGCTGCAATCCCTCAATTTGGCGAATATTATCAGTAAACTCAAGCAGCGACTGTTTGCACCCTGCATTGTTCAACACGAGATATTGAACCATAAACTCAATATCCGCGATACCACCAGCGCCCTGCTTGAGATCAAAAGTGTCATTCGTATCTTTACTTAACTCGCGCCGCATTCGCTGACGCATCTCAAGCACCTCAACACGCAGGTCTTTGGCGTCGGCCATATTGCACAGTGTATCGACTCTGATCTGTTTAAAGCGACTGCCCATCGCAGCACTGCCCGCCACCACCCGGGCTCGTACCAGCGCCTGATGCTCCCAGGTCCAGGCTTCCCTGCGCTGATATTCGGCAAAGGCCTGCAGCTCGGTTACCAATACGCCGGCGCGACCATTGGGTCGCAACCGTGTGTCGATTTCATACAATACGCCAGCGGCTGTCAGGGTGGTAAGAAAGTTCACCAGTTTCTGTGCCATGCGGGCAAAGAAAACCGTATTGTCGAGCGGCTTTTCACCGTCTGTGTGTTGCTCATCACCTCGACTTTCATGCAAAAAAACCAGGTCCAGGTCAGAACCGTAGCTCAACTCGTAGCCACCCAGCTTGCCGTAGGCTACGACGGCAATACCAGGTTCAATTCTATGCCCATCGACAGTACAACCCGGCTTTCCATGTTTGTTGCATAACTCGTCATACACAATTTCCAGACTGGCGTTGAGAACAGCCTCGGCCAGCCAGCTTAGCCGGTCACTGACCTCCATCACGGTTAGCAGTCCGTTGATGTCTGCTGCTGCAATTCGCACCATTCGGGAGTGCTGAAATTGCCGCACCGCATCCATCAATTCACCAAGATCAGTCTCGCCACTGTCTCTGTAGTGCTTCAGTTCCGCAAGCAGCGTCTGCAATATTTCATTAGCTGAGCCGCCTATTTTGGCGTGTTCAATGTCGAGCAATTCATCAAGCACAACGGGGTGATTGGTGACGAATTCTGCTAGCCAGGGACTGAGTGCAAAAAGCTGAACCAGGTTGGCGTGAGTGTCTTCACTGTCGCGCAACAGTTGTAAATAGCCACTACGCCCTGCTACGGCATCAAACAACCCCAATACTCGCTGCAGTGTCAGCGTGGGTGATTGCTCTGTTGTTAGTATCAAACGCAGCGTTTTAGGGATCAGGCTGTCGATCAGGTCACGCGAACGATTTTGGTAGCGCTGATACCGATTACTGGCGGCGTACTGCTGCAGTACTTTGCATAAACTGGCAGCCTCTCGAAAGCCTGCATCGCCCAGAGATGATTCGACATCCGCACCCTCCTCGCCGCTGGATGTATCCGCACCGCTTAGCTGAATCCAGATATCCTCGATGTTATCCTGATTAGCATCTTCTTCGTCGGTACTGAACACAGCCGCAAACAGCTGGTGTACGTCATCTCTGCGTTTGTCGAGCTCTGCCGCAAAGGCCGAATACCCGTCAAAACACATCGCCATCGCCAACCGCGTTTGTTCACGCTCCACCGAGGGCAGTGTGTGAGTTTGTCTGTCGCCGACCATCTGTAGTCGATTTTCCGTGCGCCTGAGAAAATCGTAGGCCGTCTGTAAGCGATCGGTATCGGGTGATGGCAAGTGACCGTTAGCGGCAAGCTCCGTCACCACCTTTCGCAATGCACGTTCCTGCAATGCCGGCTCACGACCGCCGCGCACCAGTTGAAAGGACTGTGCAATGAATTCGATTTCCCTGATGCCACCGTAGCCCAGCTTTATATTCATAGCTGAACCGAGCGCATCGACTTTCAGCCCGATTTGACGCTTCAAATCACGCAACGAATCAAACACCGCGTAGTCAAGGTAACGACGATAAATAAAGGGCTGGAGTAATTTTTCCAGCGCAGCCCCGTCTTCCGGAGCGCCACAGATAACCCGTGATTTAATCCATGCATATCGCTCCCAGTCGCGACCCTGGGTAAACAAATAGTTTTCCATCGCATCCAGACTAATAACCAGCGGGCCGCTTGCCCCGAAAGGCCTGAGACGCATGTCCACACGATAGACAAAGCCTGACGAGGTAACTTCATCGAGATACTTAATCAGTAACTGGCCAGTGCGTCGGAAAAACTCCTGACTCTCTGCCACCTTGGGTCCGTCTGTCTGACCTTCACTTGCATACAAAAACACCAGATCGATATCTGACGAAAAATTTAATTCGCGCCCGCCGAGCTTACCCATGCCGATAACAACCATTGACTGCGCCTTGCCATCACTGTCGCGGGGTGTACCAAAACGTTTGATGCAGGTTTGTTCGGCAAATGCGAGTGCTGCGGAAATGCAAACATCAGCCAGATCAGACAGGGACTGCAGCGTACTTTGCACGGTCGCCACACCAGTCAAATCAAACAGCGCGATTGCGGCCAGTAGCAAATTCCGAAATTCCCGCAGCTCGCGCATAAACGCTTCGGCCGACGCGTCAGGGGACTGCATTGCCAGCCGCAAGCGCCATAAACTGGAGCGATCGGGTATTCCGTGCTGACAGCTGCCGAGAGTGTCTGCAAATTGTGCAGGGTAGCGCTCAATAACTGAGGCCAGAAACGGACTGCAGGCGAGCGCGTACTGCACGCTGGACCATGGAATCAATCCACTATCGCCGACTACTGCACCGATTCCTGAAGCAGGTCCAGGGGCAGCTCCGGAGGCAGTGCCAGGGGTGCGGTCAAAGTGCGAGCCCGCGCAGACTTGCAGTTGCTCTTTAAGCAGTTTGAGCGGGTCGGCGACTTCATCACAATAGCTCGACAACAGACTGTCTTCGCAACACGCCTGCGCCAGTGCGTATTCTGCTACCCTGAGTTGTTGATGCGACCCCATCAGACCTTCCAATCAATTTTCGAAGCGGAATATTGACCCGGCTGAGTTGCTCCACTAGTGTAATGGAACAAATAAGCCGGACCGTTTAAGCGACTGATCAGAGCATTCATTTGAGCTGACCCGGCGTACAATATTGCCACAGAAAATACAATGCGAAGCCGACGACTTGCCATACAGATGTTTTACTCAACTAAGCCTGATACAGCAATAGCGGGACGAATGTTTTGAATCAATTCGAGCTGGATCAGGTCAGCATTAACATTGGCACCACAGCCATTGTGCACGATGTGAGCTTTGCACTGGAGCAGGGACAAATTGGCTGCTTACTCGGCCCCAGCGGGTCAGGTAAAACCACTTTGCTGCGCGCCATTGCCGGATTTCAGGATCTGAACCATGGATCCATTACGCTGCGAGGCGAGGTAATGAGCAGCACAGACACCATGGTACCTGCGGAAAAGCGGCGCATTGGCATGATGTTTCAGGACCTCGCATTGTTCCCGCACTTAAGTGTGGCCGACAATATTGCTTTTGGCATCAGTAATCTGTCGCGTGCCGATGCCAAACAGCGGGTTGATGATTTACTCAGCATCGTCAATATGAAAGCCCTGCAAACGAAGTACCCGCATGAACTGTCGGGCGGTCAGCAACAGCGGGTAGCGCTGATACGCGCTATGGCGCCAAAGCCCGATTTAATGTTACTCGACGAACCTTTCAGCAGCCAGGACACCGAACTGCGTGTGCAACTGGTTCAGGAGGTCCGCGAAATTCTCAAGGAAGATAACGTCACCGCTATTCTGGTAACCCACGATCAACACGAAGCGTTTGCCATTGCCGACGGCATTGGCGTACTCAATAACGGAAGTTTGTCGCAATGGGATACCGCCTACAATCTATACCATACTCCAACCGACCGGTTTGTTGCGGACTTCGTCGGTGAGGGTGTCCTCATCTGCGGCAATATTATTGACGGTAAAACCGTACAGACCGAGCTTGGCGATGTAAACGGTGAGCTGGCCTTTGATCTGCCCAGAGGCATGGAAGTAGACCTGCTGGTCAGACCCGATGATATTATTCACGATGACTACAGCACCTACCGAGGCACGGTTCTGAAAAAAAGTTTTCGCGGTGCCGATCATCTGTACACATTGCGCATGCCCGGTGGCACAAACGTTATGTGTCTGGCGCCAAGCCATCATGATCACAAGCTGGGTGAGAATATTGGCGTGAGATTAAGGATTGACCACCTGGTGGCGTTTCCAAAAACCGCACCCTGAAAGATGTGATACCGGCATTCACGCTTTACTACCCATTCCACCGTTTCCGGTGGAATGGGTGTGTATCGCTCGCGTTAAAACCCGACAGCGCCCGGAAGGCTGATTTCATCCGGGTCGTGCAGTTCAACGGGCTGTGTAAGTTCTGAATCAAGTTTGGTTAACGAACTTGCAGCGCCACAACTTCCGAATACCAGATACTCAGCAGCGCTTTTCACCATACCCTCGATGTCACCATCAATCACGCCGAAGTCTCGGGACAAATCATCAAAGACGGTACAGTCCGCCGGAATACCTCCAAACACACTGACCCCCCGTGCATTTTCTCCTTCGGCAGACATCGCAAATATACTTTTGCCGCAGAAGTCACGCGCACCGGATACATAGGGCTTGCCCGCTGTGCCGGAACCGACAGTCATCACATCGATATAGGGTTTCAATGAGTTAATGACTATTTCGGATGAGGATGCAGTAGCGTTGGACGTAATTACGACCAATCGCTTCAGACCAAGATTGATCTGTTGCGGTTCAAAAAACCGTTCAGTATCCAGCTGCCGATACTTATCATTATTCCGATACTTAATGAGCAGCTCGCCATCAGTGTCCGGCCCGGCAATCTGGCTAATAAGCTTGCGCGCTATACGGGTCAGTCCACCACCGTTATAACGAAGATCGAGGATCAGATCGGTAACATCGTTTTGCAAAAAACTATTTAGCGCCTGGTCAAGTTCAGATTCTGAAGGGCCCAGAAACCTTTCAAATACCAGGTAACCTATTTTGCCGCTATATTCGGGGTGCGTGATTATTTGTGAGTGCAGCACGGTATTAATAGTGTACACACTCTGCGTCAACTCGATTTGGCGTGTCTCGTTAGTGGCTGAATCACGAAACACCCAGATTGTCGGCAACGGGTTGTCTATAGTGCCCAGCAAATCATTATAGAGAGTTGAATCAATATCATCCCACGGAATATTGTTGACCGATACAATGATGTCGCTACGCTTTACGTTTGCACGCCCCATCGGAGAATCAGCATACACTCGCGCTATTCTGGGCAGTCCGTTGCTATCTCTTCTTAAGCGATAACCCATACCAAAGCTCGTGCCCTCAGCGAATAGCTCCGCCTGCTGTGCGGCGTCTCTAATATTACTGAAAGGATCCACCTCGGCCACTCGCAGACTGGCGATTAAATCTTCCGGTCGCTCAAAATCATTGACATTAAGAGTGGGCACTTGCTTGTAAAAAAGATAATAGTCTCGCATTTGCCGATCAACCCACCGATTTTGCGATGGCACCGAGCAATCATTGGTCGCAGAAATAGAATACGCAGACGCCTCACGACCAAAGACAATTGCGTACTGTGCATTGTCTGCACTGCATATGTCGTCTACATACGCCGAATTTGCTGTGCAAACTATATTGTCGTTAGAAAAATTCTGGTTCGGGTACAAGTAAAGGTTGGCGTTGCCAGAGATAGTCGAAAGCACCACCTGACTGCCAGCCGGCACTGAATAGACGCGACTTTCCCCATCTGCAACTGAAGCGGTTATCGGAGCATCTTCTGCAAGAATGCTGGTAACGCCGGTATTGGCGCAGTCATCGCCTACCGCTGAGTCGCAGTTTTCTCCAACCTGTGGGAGCACCACTGGTGTGCTCGAATCGACAACAGCAGACGAATTGCCTCCACATCCGCTCAATAAAACAGCAAACCCGGCAAGAGCCATCATACGTGTACAGGGTTTAAGGGCAAGGGCAAACCGGTGTTGCGCGCTATTGGAGATTCTTGATAGTAGAGCGGTCGATATTTTAGCGGTCAATATTTGAACGGGCGTGATTTGAACGGGCATGATTTGAACGGGCATGGTGCGTATACTCCTCGCAGAATGTGCCAGATATCCGAACCCTACTTTGCTGCCAGGAGACTGATTGCCTCAAACGTAATGTGCCACGTTCAGAGAAAGACACTGATCCGGTGCCTCAATACTAAGGTATCGAACCCCGATGCAACAAGTATTTTACTCACCGGGGTGTAGCACTTAACCCTGTCAGCCTGATTTTTTCTCAGCCCGGCGCAGAAACACACTCATTTCCTTTTCTGCCTGCTTATCTCCTTTTTCAGCAGCAACTGTTATCCCTTGCCGCAGCGTTTCGATAGCTTCGCTGTAAAGACCAGACTCGAAATAGCAGCGTCCAAGTAATTTCCAAGCGGCGCTGTATTTTGGATCATGCTCCAGCGCCGCCTTAAAATGCACAATGGATTGTTCGTAGTTTTTTTCGGTGAAATAGGCATTTCCCAATGAATAGCGCAGCATCGCGTTATCCATACCTTTATCCAGCATCGCAAGAAAAGAGTCTGTTGTGGACATTAGATTATCCTTTTGCCATAACCGGGTTACACACTGTTCCCGGGGTGAGAGCCTGCTGTTTTGCCCTGCTGCGTTGCCCTGCTGTGTTGTCCTGCTATTTTGACAAGGGCTTCTGAGCAACCAGGCATGAACGATTTCGACAGCCCTTGTCGGTTTTACCGGTATTTTGCAGATCAATAAAGACCCGGACCTTCAGATTCGGTATAGCGTTCAGCAACTCATTGTCATCAAGTAAAAACTCGGGATTACCGGGCCCGACAGATTCATCAGTCTTATTTTTTACAAAGGTTTCGTAGTACAACAACCCACCCGGCCGGAGCGCCACCTCAAGCCCGGCAAACAAATCTCTTTGCAGGTAGTTTGATACGACGATAACGTCCCACTGACCTTCAGACAATGAACTGCTCGACAAAGACTCAGCGCGTATCCGGATATCAAGAGATCGCTTTTGTGCACTGCTTTGTAGCTGCTCGAGCCCGACTGATGAAATATCAATGGCTGTTGTCTGCAACCCGGCGCCCGCTAACAATAACGCGTTGCCGCCTCTGCCACTGGCTACATCCACAGCTCTGCCACTCTCGGGTAGCAGATAGGCATATTCAGACAGAACCCAACATGCCGCTGGCTCTTCAACGCAACTTTTACTATATATTCTGTCCCACTTTTGCCGAGCGTCCACTACTTCCTCCAGAACACCGGCGTTAACAATATCAACAACGTAAAAATCTCCAGGCGCCCGAGCAACATGGCAATGCATAGCAGGCTCAGCTGAATGCTGTCCAGCGAGCTATAGTTCAAACTGATTTCACCGAGTCCGGGACCGAGGTTATTCAGACAGGCGACCACCGCGGAAAACGCTGTTTCCTGATTAAGACCTGTGGCCATTAACAGCAATAGCATCAGTGCAAACACCACTACGTAGGTCGCAAAGAACCCCCACACTGCGTCAATTACTCTCGGCGGCATGCTTTTACGCCCTACTTTAACCGGCACAACCGCTGCCGGGTGAACCATGCGAGTCAGCTCTCGGTAGCCTTGCTTAAACAGCAAAAGTACCCGGATCACCTTCATGCCACCACCGGTTGATCCGGCACAACCACCAACAAAGCTTGCAAAAAGCAACAGTACGGGCAGAAAGCCCGGCCAGTTGAAATACTCGGCTGTGGTAAACCCGGTGGTCGTGGCAATAGAGACCACCTGAAACAACCCGTTAAAAAACGAACTTCTTAAATCGGTGGTATCGGTAAAGTAGAGGTAACCAATGGTTACCATACTCAGCACCAGCAACAGCAGTATATAAACCTTAAACTCCGTATCTTCGAAGTAAATCCGCAGCGACCATGATCGCCATGCCAGGTAGTGCAAGGCAAAGTTAACCCCGGAGATCAACATAAACACCACGGCAATCATCTCGATGGCTTCGCTGTTGTAGTGGCCGATACTGGCATCGTGAGTAGAGAAACCACCAATCGCGACTGTCGAGAAACTGTGGCCGACAGCATCAAACAAAGGCATTCCCGCTATCCAGTAACAAAGCATACAAACGAAGGTGAGAAACAGATACACATACCAAAGTATTTTTGCCGTGTCGGTAACACGCGGCGTTATTTTTTCTTTTTGCGGGCCCGGCGTCTCAGCTCTGAAAAGCTGCATCCCGCCGCTAATCCCCAACAATGGCAAAATTGCCACGGCCAGCACAATAATACCCATGCCTCCCAGCCACTGAACCAACTGACGGTACATCAGTATGCCCTGCGGTAGTGAATCAAGGCCGACGATGACGGTGGCACCGGTGGTCGTAAAGCCCGACATCGATTCAAAGACACTCTGAGCTATCGACAAATTAACGGTTTCGTCGAGATACAGCGGTATAGCGCCAAATAAACCCAGCACCGTCCAGAACATCACAACGATGACAAAACCGTCGCGCAACTGAATTGGCGCCCGATAATTTCTAAGCGGCAAATAGGCAATCAGGCCAATGAACAGCGTAAGCGCAAAGCCCGAGAAAAATGACTGGGCAGATCCATCGCGATAGCCAAGCGAAACCAGTGCCGGTACCAGCATGGTTACACTAAAGATCGACAGCAATAACCCGAGTACCCGCAATACAACCAGTATCTGCATCGTGGTTACCTCGGCTGTGCGCGATACGAAAGCCAACAAGGCCTGTCGCTAACGCAAACCATGGCCTGGATATTAACCATCAGTATGTAACACCCACCTGAAACAATTTCTCGATTTCGGCTATATGATTTTTATCTACAACCAGTATTATTACGTGATCCTCTGCCTCAATCACCAGATCATCATGCGCGATAATAACGTCGCGGCCACGCACCACAGCACCTATTACACTGCTACTATGTAACGGTAAATCACTGATTTTTCGCCCCACAACCTCTGAGGTGTCCATATCGCCGTGAGCTATAGCCTCAAGCGCTTCAGCTGATCCCTTGCGCAGTGAGTGCACGGCTACCACATCACCACGCCTTACATGGCGCAACAAAGCACCGATAGTAACGTTGTGCGGAGAGATGGCTATATCGACAAAACCCTGCTCGACCAGGTCTACATAGGCAGGCCGATTAATTAGTGACATCACTTTGCGAGCGCCCATATCTCTGGCCACCATCGCAGATAGAATATTTGCCTCATCATCATTCGTTAAAGCGCAAAACAAACCCATTGAATCAATGTTTTCTGTTTGCAACAACTCCTGATCTGCAACATCACCCGCAAGTACACTGGTGTTTTGCAGCACGTCTGCAAGGTACAGCGCACGCTCCTGATTTTTTTCAATCAGCTTGACGCGATACCGGCCCTTTTCAAGTTTCTCTGCCAGCGCAAGTCCGATGTTTCCACCACCGGCAATCATCACGTGTTTAAAATGCTTTTCAACCCGATGAAACTGAGACATCGCCTCAACTGCCTTATCACTCGCAGCAATAAAAAAGACAATGTCGCCCTCTTCGATAATTACCGACTTTTCTTCCGGTAGAATGGGCTCGTTCTTTCGATAAATCGTAGCCAGGCAAATATCTACCTCTGGGAGTAACTCCTTCAGATACGATGGATCACGACCACACATGGCCGCATCTTTTTCAGTGACTACACCAACCAGTCTGACCAGACCATCCGCGAAATCGACTACTTGTAATGCACCCGGATGTTCGATGATTCGCTGTATGTGATCAGTGACCAGCTGCTCCGGACTGATCAACACATCGATCGGTATATGCTTTTTCTGGAATAAAACATCTTTTCTGGCAAGGTACTGCTGCGATCGCACACGAGCAATGCGACTGGTGGTTCGAAACAACGTGTACGCAATCTGACAGGCAATCATATTGGTTTCATCGCTGCTGGTAGCCGCTATGATCATATCCGCGTCCTCAGCACCAGCCTCCGTCAGCACATTAGGATGGGCTGCGTGACCACGCACCAGGCTGAGGTCAATGGAGCCAAAACTGTCAAGTGCACGCTTATTTAAGTCAACGACGGTGACATCGTTTTTTTCGTCCACCAGATTTCTGGCAACCGCAGAACCAACCTGCCCTGCCCCTAACACTATAATTTTCACAAAATTGCCCGGTAATGTTCGGCTATGCAGGATCGGTGTAGAAAAGTCACGCTGGACCGGATAAAAGTATCTATCAACTTGCGCTGCGCCTGAGCACGTCGGGTTCGCAGCATAGACAAAACGTTATTGAAAATTTCCCTGAACGCCACTTTCAACGTCACTTTCAACGTCACTGTGAGCGCCACTTTGAATGCAGGGCACAGCGATAATCCGGTGTAATTGATGCGCATTGTGAATGTCATTTGAGCTGTCAGTCAGATTTTCAATAACAGACGGTTAGCGCGTTGCAGACAGACTTGTGTGCTGGCTAGCCTCGTTTTCGACCAGCCTTAATACCCACACTGCGGAGCTTGCGATAGAGATGGGTTCGTTCCATCCCGACGATTCGTGCCAGTTCCACGATATTGCCATCAACCTTTTCAAGCTGTCTTGATAAATAGAGCCTTTCGAACTCGGCTCTGGCTTCGCGCAATGGAACATCCAGCGGCAGTTTCATCACATCGCCAGCCATCTCATAGGATCGCTCACGATCACTGCCCTGTAGCTGCTCTACTTCGGCTAAGTCAATTTCCACGCCATTGCCCAATATGAGCAATCGCTGCACGAAGTTAATTAGCTCCAATACATTGCCGGGCCAATCCATGTTTCTAAGCTTGTTTTGCGCTGAGACACTAAAGTGGCGATAAGGCAAACCCTCCTGCTCCACCAGCCGATCAACGGTATACGTCAGCAATGCGGGAACATCTTCGCGATGATCACGCAGCGGTAAAGTATTAATGACCAATACTGCAAGACGATAATACAGTGCCTCACTGAAATCGCCACTGGCCACCGCCTTTTGCGCATCTGCCGAAGCACAGGCAATAATGCGAGCATCAAACGGCACAGACTTTCCACGTACAACCAACTCACCACTCTCAATAGTCGCGAGCACAATCGCCTGGGCCGCTTTTGGCAACTCGTCGAGATCGGTCAGGCAAAGCGTACCGCCACAAGCGGAACCCAGGTACCCGACATGGTTCTCATTGCCAAGCAACTCTCGCTCTGCATTCGCGTCAGACAGGCTATCGCAACGGAGCGTCACAAAGGGTTTGTCTCGACGGTTACTTGCCTGATGGATATGCTGCGCGATTAGCATCTTGCCGGTTGCTCGATCACCCTGTATCAGGATGCCGGTCTCGTTGTTGCTCGCCGACTTTTCAATGGTGGCCCGAAGCTCTGTGGCGTATTGACTGCTGCCAACAAACAACGGTAATTTTCTCTCTGCGCGACGTTCACTTTGATCCGGAACGGCATAGTTACTAATTGCCTTTTCTGCTGCCAGTAACAGCCTCGCCAGCGACAAGGGCTTCTCAATAAAATCTACTGCCCCTAATCGGGTTGCCTCAACAGCTGTTTCAACTGTGCCATGGCCGGAGATCATCACCACCGGAAACTTCAGTTGTCCGCCATCTCGCCACTCTTTTAGCAAACTGATACCGTCTTGCTCTGGCATCCAGATATCAAGCAATACCAGATCTGGTGTTTGCTCGCTGATCGCCTCGCGCGCCACCTTTACATCTTCCGCAACAATTACCGCATAGCCTTCGTCTTCCAATATTTCTTTAACCAGATCGCGAATATCCGGTTCATCATCTACAACCATAACCAGGGATTGACTCATGCCGCATCTCCGTAGCTGTCTTTATCAGTTGTCGCCGGCTGAACAGTGCCATTTGCAACAGTGGTTTCATTGGGTGCTTGTGTTTTGTGCTCAACCGCAGGTATCAGGACAGTTAAGCGTCCACCACCGTCGTCACTGCTGATGTTTTCCGCTCTGACTACGCCACCATGCTCTTCAACAATTTTTTTTACAATAGCAAGGCCAAGGCCGGTGCCTTTTCGTTTGCTGGTTACGTAGGGTTCAAACAATCGGTCGCGCAAATCGGCTGGAAAGCCGGGACCTTTGTCTTCGAAAATCAATTCCACTGAAGGTTTGTCTTTGTAGGCGCCAGAACGACTGGTAATCGTCATTTCCTGCTGCGGCTGTTGCGCCATAGCTTCAAACGAATTTTTTATAACATTATGGAGCACCTGACGAATGCGAACCGGATCGCAGGAAATCAACGGCAGATTTTCCTGAAGTTGTAGTGAGATAGCGTCCAGCTCGTTACCTTCACGATAAAGCCAGCTGATTTCAGTGACCAGATCATTCAGTTGCAGAACCTTGAATTCTACCCCGGGCGTGGTTGCATAGTCTGCAAACGCTTTAACCATGCCTTTCATGGATTCGACCTGTTGCACAATGGTGTTGGTCAGCTTTTTCAAGGTCGTGGCATCGTCACCATGTAACTTGGATGCATATTTGTGTTGCAATCGCTCCGCCGAGAGCTGAATAGGTGTCAGCGGGTTTTTAATTTCATGAGCGAGACGACGGGCAACTTCACTCCAGGCAGCATTCCGTTGTGCCTCTACCACATCACTAATGTCGTCAAATACAAGCACGTGACCTGCGTGCTCATCTCCACCGCTACGCATGCTCGCCCCCCGACACATCACCGGATGACGACCTGGCTCGCCCACCAGTTCAAACTCGATCCCCCAATCTGAACGGTTGGCTGCAAGCATCGGCTTAATGTTGCTAAAAAACTGCCTGACAAAATCATTATCGTCACCATCGGTAACCAGCGAGTCAGTTACCAGTGCATCAATCGATTGCAGCACCTCGGCCGATACGCGCAATATTTTGGCCGCACTGGCATTGCAGGTTCTAACTCGATTGTTCTCATCAAGCGTGATTACACCGGTTGAAATACGACTTAACACCAGTTCCAGATAGGCGCGCTGGTTTTCAACCAATAGCTGACTTTGAGCCGCACTTGCCCTGGCTGCCTCTATTCGATCCGTCATATCGTTGAAAGACTGAACAAGGTAACCCAGTTCATCTCTGCCACTGGTGGTGAGCCGGGTAGAGTAATCTCCTTCCGCTACTGATCGCGTGCCTTCTACCAGATCATGAACCGGTACAATCAAACGACGTGCGGTATAAAACGCCACCCAAACAGCCATCATCAGACTAAGAAATACAGCCAGTGTCAGGGTTGCAATAGAGCTTTGCTTAAGCGGCGTTCGCAGGTAAGCCAGTTGACGATAATTGCGAAAACTCTCCTGTACGTTTGCAGCAAGCACGCTTGAGTTTCGCGGTACTGGATAGGTTGCATAGAGTACGGGTGTGCCACGAGACGGATCTGAGAGAAACACTGGCACGACAGATAACACCTGCAGATCACCATCACTGCCAGGGTCGATACTAAGATAGGAAATACCCGCCCGGGCTCGAGAAACAATATCATCGGCAGGTCGTTCCGGGGCAACTGACAGATCGTCACCAAACGCGGTGGTGGCTATCACACGATTATCTGCACCGATCAGTGTGAGCTCTGTTACATCTGAGTCGGCACCAAAATCATTCAATACTAAAATAGCCAGTTCGTCCGGTATTTCGGCCAGACGTTCAGCAACATTGAGCGTTGTGTCCTGCCGCATACGCATATAGACATTGAGTGATTCGCGACTGAGCCCAAGTGCATCATCCAGCGCGCTTTCTACTTCAACATCAAACCAGCTATCGATATTCGAGTGCAGAAACTTCACAGAAAACGAATATACAAGCGTCACTGGCAACAGCGCCATAACAACCAGAATAACAACCAGCTTCAGGCTCAGTCGTGAGCCGGAGACATTGTTGCGCAAATCGGCGACCAATCGCCACAGGCTGGCACAGATCAGAATACCGATCAGGCCAAGCGCCATAACTATGCCAAACATCCACCACTGATAGGAGCGGCCAAAGCTGTCGAGATGCTCTCCAGTATTGGCAACAAAAAACAGCGTCGCCATGAGAAACAAAAACAGGAACAGCATCAGCGCCAAACTGTTCGCGAGGTTGCGTATCAGTTTAATGACCACTGAAACTCCTCCGTCTCGAGTTGCCATTCACGCGACCTGAGCGCCTGTGCCATCAATGGTCCGGGCAGTCTGGTCAGGTCAAGTTCGAGCTGGATGCTGGCAACATACTGGCGACGGTTATTAATTTCATTGGCGGGCAACAGTGCATATCGTGACAAACTGCCAAGCTCTCGCAAGGCTGCCGCCACACTGCGGAAATTTTCGCTTTTGCCGCTCTGCAGATTCGTGACCCGATAGTGCTGCGTCAATTCGTAGTAGTCGAGCCGGTAGCGCAACCGACGCTCGAGAATGGGCGTGTCTATCCACCAGCGACGGGTCTTGTACACGGCAAGCTGAACCAGAAAATGCAGCTCTACACCGTTCACCAGTGCCTGAATTGGCTCCATTCCCAGGTCAACACGGGCAAACGCATCGAGATAATAGGTATCGTTACTGACATAGGTACCCGCACTTTCGAATCGCATCGAACCGGCATACGAAAGCCCGCAACAGATCAACACGGTAATCGCCACCCGCAGGCAATACCGGATACCAGCCAGCAATCGATGATATGACGAGACCAGATACATCGTTTCAGTGCGCATCCTCAGCGAATTTTTTTCTGATTATCGCATAATAGAAACCGTCCGCTTCATGCTGACCCGGCAAGATCTGTCGGCCCACTTTGCAGGCCTGGCCCCAATTGGCTTCTATTGGTTGTTCCTGCGCATCGTTATTGGCTGTCAGAAATTCGATCATCTGCTGCTCATTCTCCTGCTTCAGGATTGAGCAGGTTACATAAACAAGCTTGCCCCCCGGCTTAACAGTCTGCCACAGCGAGGCGAGAAGCCGCTTTTGCTGCTCCACAAGGCTATTGATATCTGTTTCACGCCGAAGCAGGCGAATATCCGGATGCCGGCGCAATACGCCCAGCGCTGAGCAGGGAGCATCCAGCAACACTGAGTCGAAAGGCTCGCTATCCCACCAACTGTCGAGGTCGGCGGCGTCGGCACAAATGCAGTTGGCGTCAAGCTTCAGACGATCGAGATTCTCTTTAACGCGCACCATGCGTTTTTCACTGTTATCGATCGCTGTAACCTGGCTGTCGGTCTGCAATTCGAGCAGATGACAGGTTTTTCCACCAGGCGCAGCACAGGCATCCAGAATCCTTTGCTGTGCCAGCGGTGCCACCAATTCAGCGGCAAGTTGTGCCGCACTGTCCTGCACCGAAAACGCGCCCTGCTTGAACCCCGGCAGTTCCGTTATCCTGACAGGCGTTTCCAAAATCAGCGAATGCTGTCCCAGCTCGCCGTCGCGACAGAGGAAATCTGCTGCCGGTAACGACGACTGCAGGCGCTGGCGATACTCATCACGCGTACCCTGAGACTGATTAACCCTGAGCACCAGTGGCGCTTTTTTATTGCCAGCCTGAACAATCTCTTCTGCGTGCGCGGGCCAATCAGCCCTGATCTGCCGGAAAATCCAGGTTGGCAACGACGTTCGACCAGCATCGAGCTTGTCTGCCTTGGCGGTAATCTCGGCCTGGCCGCGCAAAAATTGTCGCAAAACCCCGTTGACCAGTGACTTCGCCCATTTTTTGCGCAATTTTGACGTGAGATCAGTGTAGGCATTAACAACTGCGTAATCAGGCGACCGCATGTACTGGATTTCGTACAGCGCAAGCCACATCAGCACATTGACGTCTGAATCTTTGCGCCGCAGCGGCTTCTTCAGCAGCAGACCCAATTCGCAATCCAGTCGACCGGACCAGCGCGTCACGCCAAAAACCAGCTCCTGCAACTGTGCCGCATCGCGCGCGGTAAGATTTTCCTGGGCTGCCGGCAAAAGCTCTCCAAGCGATGCGCCATCCATCACCACACGCGTAGCCATCTGCACCGCCAGCAACCGTACATCCTTTGATTGATCAGCCAAGCTGCTGTCCAGCCCTGAGCGCGCGGCTACTGACGTACTCATGTGCCGCAACGGGCTTCTTACCGGGCGCCTGCACCCTGAGTAAACGCAAAACGCCATCCCCCGTCATCACATCAATACCGTGCTCAAGGCCAACAATGGTTCCCGGGGTAGTGTCGGTTTCAACTGCTGAGTGTTCCAGCGGCTCTGATTGCCACACACGCAAAACATCACCGTCGCAAGCCGTTTGGGCAACCGGCCATGCGTTAAACGCGCAAACTTTTCGATGTAATGCGGTGGCAGAAAGCGACCAGTCGATTACCGCCTCAGCCTTGTTGAGTTTGTGCGCGTAAGTAACCTCGCTGTCATTCTGTACTTCAGCAGTCAGCGTGCTTGCGTGAATCTGATCTATTACTTCCAGCAAGGCATCGGCGCCGGCCGCAGCCAGTAAATCGTGCAGCGTTGCTGCCGTCATATCCGATGTGATATCGACAGTTTTCCTGAGCAGCATGTCACCAGTGTCGAGCCCGGCCGCCATTTGCATTATCGTGACACCGCTGCGCTCATCTCCAGCCTCTATGGCACGCTGAATCGGAGCCGCCCCGCGCCAGCGCGGCAGTAGCGAAGCATGAATATTGATACAGCCGTGCACCGGCAGATCGAGCACCGTCTGCGGCAGTATCAGGCCGTAGGCTGCAACCACCATTAAATCTGCCTGCAACGCAGCGAGCTCTGCGATCGCAGCCTCTTCTTTCAGCGCCACTGGCTGAAACACCTCAAGCCCCAGCTCAAGTGCAGTAGTTTTCACGGGCCCGTGCACAAGCTTGCGACCACGGCCCGACCTGCGATCGGGCTGGGTGTAGACCCCGACTACGTTGTAGCCCGCTTCAACCAGCGCCTTCAGCGGTGGCGTTGCGAAATCCGGGGTACCCGCATAAACGATGCGAAATGACTGATTTTTCATGTCTTGCGTGTTACTTCCGGCAAACGGCCAACGCTCGCACAGACAGCGATCAGACCTCTATATAGGGATAGGAGGACGACGAACCCTCTGTGAAAAATTCTAACGCGCGAACCGCCTGAAAGAAGCTCAGCGAGCGCTGAATCTACTTTTCGTGCTTCAGCATTTTCTTTCTAATTCTGCGTTTCTTGAGCGCGGACAGATAATCGACAAACAGCTTGCCATCAAGGTGGTCGACCTCGTGTTGAACGCATACCGCCAACAAACCATCGGCCTCCCTCTCGTAAGCCACACCATCCTTGTCGAGCGCTTTGAAGACAATACTCTCGGCTCGGTCTACCGTTTCATAAATGCCAGGGATTGACAGACACCCTTCCTCGCCTGCGAGCTTGCCGTGCGTGCTGACAATTTCAGGGTTGATTAACGTCAGGGGCTGATCTTTATCCTCTGACACGTCAATTACAACAATTCTCTGATGCACATCTACCTGGGTTGCCGCAAGACCAACTCCGGGTGCATCGTACATTGTCTCAAACATATCATCGACCAGGTTGCGAGTCGCATTGTCAACGGATGATACAGGAGCCGCCACCTGGCGCAGTCGGTCATCAGGGTAGACCAGGATGTCTAGTAAAGGCATTGCTGTCAGAAAAGTTCAGATTTAATCGCTAAGTGTAAGCACTCCCACCCGGATATCAAAGCCCTGATCGCCACCAATAATCGACGTTAATGCAAATTTCACACGAAAACGGTAGCCCATCCCCAGTTGCTTGGCACTGATTTTGGTTTCTCATTCGACTACATAACGTGAGATTTGAGTCTCGCAAGCGAGTTTACTATCGCCTGTGGCCCAGGTTTCACACCACTATTCAGCCTTGCGATCCGGATCAATATGACATTCCAAGCCCCGCTGACCGCTGCACGTCACAACTTGACCAGCACATTGACCAGTCTTGCGCTTGCCGCGACAACGCTTGCGCTAGGCGCTTGTGCTGTCACCGAGCCGAGTGATGTTTTTACGAATTCTAACGCTACGCCTGCCACCAGCGCACTGCAAAACCCCGCCGGCGATACTGCTGCAGTAACCTCGGCCAACCTGACCGGAACTGCTGCGCTAAGCACCGGGGCCAACAGAAAGCGCGCTTTGCGAGCACTGGCCGAGGGATCAGTTCGAACCGATAATCCAGGCAACTACACGGTTGTCAAAGGAGATACGCTGTGGGATATCTCTGAGCGATTTTTGAGTCGACCCTGGTTATGGCCAGAAATCTGGCACGTCAATCCGCAGATTGCGAACCCCCATCTGATCTACCCTGATGACCAGATTTCCCTGACCTACGTAAACGGTAAGCCACGCCTTGAGCTGATTCGCGCAAGCAGCAAAAGCACCGGGCCAATTTCACAATTTCCACTGGGCGCCATCGAGGAGTTTTTGATTGAACCCAAGGTCGTGACCAGCAAGGAGCTGTACACCGCCCCTTATGTCGTCGCTGCCGACGAAGGCCGCCTGATCAGTGCCAAAGGAAATCACGTCTACGTTCGCGGTGACACCAGCTCTGATCGTTACAGCGTGTTC
The DNA here is from genome assembly GCA_937957915.1 of uncultured Granulosicoccaceae bacterium. Lineage (GTDB taxonomy): Bacteria > Pseudomonadota > Gammaproteobacteria > Granulosicoccales > Granulosicoccaceae. Next base: position 30,412 of record CALGNZ010000019.1, read on the forward strand.
CGCCCGGGTGATGCGCTGGTCGATCCGGACACCGGCGAAGTACTTGGACACGAGGCCATTCATGTTTCCAAAGCGAGCATGGTCGCGTCAGGTGACCCAAGCAAAATGGTGCTTACCAGCAACAAGCGAGAAACCCTGATCGGTGATCGCCTGATGAGCAACCCCGACGCGCTGCAGATTTCGTTTCAGCCACGCACGTCAACGGCGAACAAAGCCGGAAAAATCATCTCTCTGTTTGATGCCGTTTCACGAGCAGGTAAAAACCAGGTTGTGGTGTTGAACCTGGGTGAAAACGATGGCGTTCAGGCCGGCGACGTTATGTCAGTAATCAGCGATGATCGCCAGGTGCGAGACAAAATCTCTCGTAAAAAGAATGATTTCGTGACCATCCCGGGCGACGAGTCTGGTGTAATTATGGTGTTTCGAACCTTTGAGCGGGTGAGCTACGCGCTGATCATGAGCTCTCATCGGTCCATTAATCTGTACGATCGTGTCGACAGCATGGTCAAATAGCCGAGCGCTATTTCTACCCTTGTAAAATGGATTACGGTAGCCACCTGGCGTGGCTGCCGAGTCTCACCCGGAAAGTAAGCTGTCAGAGTACGGTTGACAGGTGCATCGCTGACTGCACCCGGTTAAACTAAAAGCCGGTCAACCCCGACCGGTTATCCGCGGATATTTAGCTGTGCCGCCAACACTCCACTATTATTTAATCAACGTTATAGAGACTGGCCGCCAGACACTCAGCGACATTGCGGCTTCACGCCACCACACTGACAACTCTCCCGGCACAGTGCAATCAGAAACAGCACAATGTCAGAGTTAAGAGATTGGCTGGCGTTCGTCCACTGCCACGGCGTGGGCCCGAGAACAGTCTACAAATTATTGCAGGGCTTTGACTCGCCGGAGGCTATTTTATCTGCCTCGAACGGCCAGCTTACAAACGCCGGCTTGAGCACTCAAAAAATCAAGGCGCTGCGCGAAGTTGATCAATCCGAGATCGATCGCGACATCAACTGGAGCGAAGGCAGCGACGATTGCCATATCATTCCGTATTACTCTGATCTTTATCCACCGATGCTGCGGCAGATTGCCGACCCTCCGCTGGTCCTTTTTGTGCGCGGTGACCTGGAAGTTTTACACACTCCGCAACTGGCAATCGTTGGCAGTCGCAAGCCCAGTAACAGCGCCGCCTCACACGCAACCTCGATGGCTGCGCAGTTAAGCGGTTATGGCTTAACGATAACCAGTGGATTGGCGGTTGGTGTGGACACCTGCGCGCATCGTGGTGCATTGCAAGCTCAGGGATTAACGATCGCTGTTACAGCCACCGGGCTTGACCGGGTGTACCCGGCTGCCAATCAGGCACTGGCACACGAGATCGTAGAAAACGGCGCCATTGTCTCTGAATTCCCGATTGGCACCACACCCAAACCTGCTTACTTTCCGAGGCGCAATCGCATTATCAGCGGATTATGTTTCGGTACGCTGGTGGTTGAAGCAGCACTGAAAAGCGGCACACTGACAACCGCTGCACACGCCACTGAGCAGTCTCGGGAAGTGTTCGCAATACCAGGAAGTATCGATAACCCGCAAAGCCGCGGATGCCATGCACTGATTCGAAATGGCGCGACACTGGTTGAAACGATTGACGATATACTCGTACAACTGGCTCCACTGTTACCGTCGACTGTCGGATTTGACAACACGGCGGCTACCGCAGCAAAGAAAGAGAAAACACAGTCAGATACAGAGTCCGCGTCACCAGAACCTCTGGCAACAGCGAATTCAGAATCGACTGAGCAATCTGGCACAACAGCCGGTAAATCAAAACAGACTACCGTCTCAACCAAGCCTGACGAAAAAAATCCGCCTTCCGACGATGCAATACAACCGGACAACAATCTGTCTGCCGACATGCAAAAAGCACTCGATGCATTTGATTACACTCCGCTGTCCCTGGACGCTATAGTAGAAACCACCGGCTTTGATATTGTTACCGTTACTAACCTGGCGTTTGATCTTGAATTGAGCGGTGCGATCGTAAAAGTGGCTGGCGGTAAATACGTAAAATCATAGCTTCCAGCAGGGCACCAGAGAAGACCAGAACAGTCAGTTTCTATTGTTTACGTGCTCCATTAACCACAGCCTCTGCAGCTGACTCGTGCTCCCATCGCATGTGCCGAGCTGCCGGCAACAAAATTCAACCTCCGATACCTCGACTCCCAATGCAACAAGGCAAAGACATAACAAAAGCTGCACTGTGTATTCAACACGGTGGAATTGTAGGCTACCCGACGGAAGGCGTGTTCGGGCTTGGGTGCGACCCTCTAAACAGCGCTGCTCTGGAGCGACTGATTGATCTGAAGCAACGCGACTCGAACAAAGGGTTAATTATAATTGCAGCACACCGCAAGCAACTGGACCCGTACATCGCCGCTGTCGACCCTGCTATAGAAAAAAGACTGAATGAATTCTGGCCCGGCCCGGTAACCTGGATACTGAAGTCAAGTGCCACTGCATCAGCTTTGCTGACCGGAAATCGCAGCACCGTTGCCACACGCGTAACCAGCCACGCGACGGCAGCAGAACTCTGTATCGCAGCAGGTCATGCCATTGTTTCAACTTCAGCCAACCTCAGTGGCCAGCCGTCTTGCAAAGATGCACAGGCCGTCGCAGACTGCTTTGGCAACCAGATAGACTACCTGTTAGATCTGCCAGTTGGCGATCTGGATAATCCCACCCCAATTTTTGATGGCGCGACCGGTAAACAGTTGCGATAACTTATGATCACAAAAACGGATATTGAGTCGGTATCGACTTACCTGACCGAACTTCAGGACACCATTACAGAAGCTGTTATCGCCATCGATAGCTCTGCATCACTGACCGAAGACAGCTGGACACGAGACGCAGGCGGAGGTGGTCGAAGCCGTGTTTTTTCAGGCGGATCTGTGCTCGAACAAGCCGGTATTAATTACTCACATGTGTTCGGCGACAATCTGCCGCCATCGGCCACCGCGGGTCGTGAAAATTTAGCCGGACGAAGCTTCCAGGCGATGGGGGTGTCACTGGTGTTTCACCCGAACAATCCGTTTGTACCAACGACCCACTGCAATGTCAGATTTTTCGTCGCCGAAAAGCCTGGAGCTGAACCGGTGTGGTGGTTCGGCGGTGGTTTCGATCTAACACCGTACTATGGCAATAAAGAGGACTGCAAACACTGGCACCAGGTAGCCAAAGACGCTTGTGATCCATTCGGGGAGGATCACTATTCCCGATATAAAAAGTGGTGTGATGAATATTTTTTTATTAAACATCGCAATGAACCAAGAGGTATCGGGGGCGTATTTTTCGACGATTATAACGAGCAGAGCTTTCAGCATAGTTTTAACTTTATGCAGAGCATTGGCAACGCTTTCCTGCCCGCATATCTACCGATAATTGAGCGGCGATCCAACACACCGCACACCGATGCTCAACGCGAGTTCCAGCTGTACCGACGCGGTCGCTACGTAGAATTTAACCTGGTACTCGATCGAGGAACGCTGTTCGGCCTGCAATCAGGTGGACGAGTAGAATCTATTCTGATGTCGCTGCCCCCATTGGTGCGCTGGCAGTATAACTACTCACCAGAATCCGACAGCGCTGAAGCCGAATTGACCGACTACTATTTGCAATCTCGCGACTGGGTTAACGAGTGACTACTCCACTGAGTCCGTGGCCCGTAGGCAAGCGAGCCAAGCAGCTGTGGTTAGTGCAGTGTAAGTAAACCAGACATGTTGTATGGACATGGTTCACAACGAGAATATCAATAACAAGCGGCAATCTGATTCACAGGTCGCAGCCGGGGTTCGCCGCAGCACACCCATGGCAAAGGCGAGAATTACGGATCGGACAGACTGCCTTTTCCGGAAAAAAACTGTGAATCACGGCACAATAACCACCCAACCCAAACGGCAACATGTGACCCACTTGTTATCCACACAGTGAGTTTGCGCACATTTTTCCGGATAGTCGTCAGACCAATCGGTTTAGACCTTTGTTGGCAGCAGCCAGATAGTCCTGATTCGGCCGGAGCCAGAAACCGCAGCAGTCACTGCCACTTAAACTACTTTGGGTTTACACATGAACGTGTTGAAGATTGCAGCATTTTGCTGCACAGCTTTGTGCGCCTCGGCAACAATGGCCGAAGACTACGTCGCCATCAAGGTTGAAGCCGAAAATTACTTTTCAAAAGACGGGCGCTGGACTCTGACAAGCGCAACCGTTAATTCCGGCATAACGCCCGATCCGGACGGCTCGCACCACGGAAGTGCCAGTGGCCAGGCTTATCTTGAACTTCTGTCAGACACACGGGTAACGCACGGCGACCCGTTAATCAGCGGGGTTAATTTCTGGCCGCAGGGAGGCACTGGCCCCGCAATAGATTACATCGTCAATATTCCCGAAGCAGGTCGATATACCGTATGGGTTAAGGCCTATTCAACCGGTACCGAAGACAACGGCATACACGTCGGACTCAACTCATCTAACCCGGCCAGTGGTGAGCGCATCCAGTGGTGCAGTGGTAAAAATCAATGGACCTGGTCAAGTGCGCAACGAACCACCAGCAACCATTGCGGCACAACCCGAACAATCTACCTGGACATTGGAAGTGCTGGTGCCAATACCGTTCGATTCACCGCTCGCGAAGACGGATTCGAAATGGACCAGTTCATGTTAATCAAGGAAAACGTTAGTGGCCTGCTGTGCCAGCCAAACGGTAACGACTCGGTCAGCTGCAACCAAAATGCAACGCCCTCCCAGCCAATCACGCAGCCGGTAGCACAGCCAGAACCGCAACCGGAACCACAACCGGAGCCACAGCCGGACACCACAGAAAACACAGGCTCAGATTCTGCTGCCAGGCCTCAGTGCACATCTGGCAGTTCTGATCCCGACGGCGACGGATACGGTTGGGAGAATGACCAAACCTGCATTGTTAGTAACTCAACACCCGCGCCCTCTCCCGCGCCATCTGGGGCTGCGACAAACGGCACCCCGGCTTGCTCTTCAGCGTCAAGCGACTCTGATGGTGACGGCTATGGCTGGGAGAACGAGCAGACCTGTATTGTTGGCGCAAGTGGCGCAGCAAACGACAGTGGCACCAATTACTGTGCAAGCGCTGATTCAGATAGCGACGGTGACGGTTGGGGCTGGGAAATGAGTCGATCCTGCGTGGTTCGCTAACAACTCCCGGTAAGTAAGTCGATTTGCAAACAGAAAAGGAGCGCTAGGAGTCTGCGCGGCAGGCTCCTAGCTCCTTTTCTTCAGCTCGACTCGCACCAGTGCAGGTGGAGTCATTGACTACCGCTCTCGAACAGTTGTTGCAACTCTGGTTATTGCGATAAATAATCTATCATCTGATCGGGGAGAAATAAGTCATGCTCAGCGACGAAGAAGTGGCGCACTATCACGAAAACGGATACGTAACACCCGGCTTCAGACTGTCTGATGCGCAGGTCGACAGCATCAGGGAGCGGCACCGCAAGTTACTGCTCAAACATCCTGAATTTAATAACTACTGTCCATCGCTGCTGGCCTATGATCGCGACTTTCTCGACGTTGCTAAAAACAACGATATTCTGGATATGGTGGCGCAGCTCATTGGCCCTGACATAGCACTTTGGAATTCCAGTTTTTTTGCCAAGCCAGCCAGTGGCGGACATGCCACACCATGGCATCAGGACGGAGAATACTGGCCTATCAGACCACTGGCCACCTGCACAGTATGGATCGCGCTTGACCCAGCCACACCAGAAAACGGTTGCCTTGAAGTAATTCCGGGTTCGCATAAACAACAGACTTTGCTGCAACACAATACCAACCAGAGTAAAGACATCACGCTCAACCAGGAACTCGATACCTCACAGTATAATTCGCAGGATGCACAGCCCATAGTGCTCGACGTTGGCCAGGTGTCACTTCACGATGTCTATATCGTACATGGTTCTGCAGCCAACAATTCAGCACAATCAAGACGAGGCATGACACTTCGATTTATGCCTACCACATCGATATACGATCGCGAGTTAGCAAGCTCCATGAGCCAGAACAAAGGCCTGATTGATCAGAGCGAGCGAACGCTATATCTCATGCGAGGCTCCGATGCCAGCGGCAAAAACGATTTCAGCTTGCGACACTAGGAGATCACGCCGCGGCAAGCGGTGCGCTGTCGCGCAGCTGATTACTCTATTGGGTTTCTCACGTAGGACATCCCCTGCGGGGGGCCATCATTTTTAGAAAGACTAAAAGCGAAGCAAATAAGGACTGTGCAATTTCGATATTAGATCCGAAGACGTAGGTGCCTGGTGAGCGACGTGAACCGCACTAATCCCAAGGGTTCCTTCGGATTTTATGAGAGTAATCGAGTAGCAGACCCGCTGATACGCTGGTACCCCCTGAAAACAGGCGAAAAGCGCCTTGCCGATGCGTTTTATCGATCGTAACCGGGGCAATTGAGTTGCTATACGCCGCTAAGGATTGCCCTTAATTCATATGAGCACGGCCTTCGATATTATACGTTCTTGCTACGCTGTTTCGCGATATGATAGTGCCGCCCAATAATCGAATAAGGCCAATGCCACAACGACTATGCAGCAAGTAGAAGAAATACAGCGCAACCTTGCTGCCGCCGGCTATATTGCGGATACTGACCTGGCAAGCATTATTCATCTGACGCAGGTTCTAAAGCGCCCGTTGCTTCTGGAAGGTGACGCCGGCGTAGGTAAAACTGCAGTTGCAGTTGCCCTGTCGCAAATGATGCAACAGGAACTGATACGCCTGCAGTGCTACGAAGGCCTTGATGCCAGCACTGCCCTTTACGAGTGGAACTATCAACGGCAGTTGATGGCGGTCAGGCTACGAGAAACTGAAAACACTGACGCCGACGCTATCGAAGCAGAGCTGTTTAGTAAGGAGTATCTTCTACCGCGCCCATTGTTGCAGGCGATAACAACACCCAAACCCTGCGTGTTGCTAATTGATGAGATAGATCGAGCTGATGATGAGTTTGAAGCCTTTTTGCTGGAAGTGTTATCGGACTTTCAAATAACGATTCCGGAACTCGGCACTATCAAGGCTCAACACCGTCCAACCGTGCTGCTTACCTCCAACGCGACGAGAGATTTAAGCGATGCATTACGCAGACGCTGCCTGTTTCACTTTGTCGATTACCCGGACGCCGAAAAAGAGCTCAATATACTATCTACACAGTTGCCAGATCTGGATCTGCATCTCGCACGCGCCATCACACGCTTTGTCCAAAAACTCCGTCAGGAAAGCCTGAAGAAAACACCCGGGGTAGCAGAGACTCTGGATTGGGCTGCTGCATTGATGCATTTGCAAACCGGTGAACTCGAGCAGTCTATGCCACAGATAGAGGCTACATTAGGTTGTCTGCTAAAAACACAGCCCGACCGTGAGCTGGCTACTCCAGTCTGGCTGAAACAACTGCTCAATCCGACCAGTGACAGTTGATCAACAAAACCTGTTGCAACGACGATCAGAGCCTGATCCGGTAGCTGTAGTCCGGCACAGGCTGGACAGTTTTATCCATACCCTGAGAACGGCGGGCTACGAAACCACTCCCGCCAATGTGCAAATGGCCCACCAACTCTGCTGCACACCAATGGTAGAGTCTGCTCAATCATTACGCACAGCACTGCGAGCTTTGTTCAGCCAAAACAAAGATCAATGGCTTGGTTTTAACCCTCTTTTTGATCTCTACTGGTTTGACCCTGAACGCGAAGAAGTAACTGCCGACGCAAGCCTGCTGATATCGCGTAGCGCTGGCGCAAGCGCCGGGATCGCTTTTTTCTCGGAATCGCAAAGCCAGGACGCCGCATCATCTGAAGCTTCAGAGTCTGGCACCGAGCAAATCGCCGGCGGTGCGGGTGAGGCCCGTATGCTGTCCAAGCGTGATTTTAGATTTGTTTTCAACCCAAATGACATGCGTAACATCGAGCACCTCGTTGATGAGCTGGCGCGAAAAGTCAAAAAACAAATTCGCAGTCGCAACCGGCTATCAGCACACAAGGGCAAAATAGACGCGGCAAAAGTAGCGCGTAAAAATCTGGGTTATGGTGGCTGGCCGTTCAAACTTCAGTTTCGGCGTAAAACAAAATCCCCCGCCAGGTTTGTGCTGCTCATGGATGTCAGTCAATCAATGGAAATTTACAGCACTTTGTTTTTGCGTTTTGCGCGCGGCATATTGCAGGCATTCGCCGATACCGACGCATTTGCCTTTCACACGGATTTGATCCCGATCGGCAATGAATTAAAGGAAAAAAACTCACGCAGGCTGGAAACAAAGCTCAAAGAGCTTTCCAGTGGCTGGTTAGGGGGAACACGCATTGCCCATTCTATACAGAGCTTTAACCACGACTATGCGGCAAACGTTGTCAATCGTCAGACAATAGTATTCATATTCAGTGATGGCTACGACAGTTGCGAGCCAGAGGAACTGGTGGCCGAAGTTCGAGATATAAAGCAGCGCTGCAAAAAACTTGTATGGATAAACCCGTTACTCGGACGACAAACCAATGATGACGTGTCCTACCCTATCGAAAGGTGTATGAATGCGGTAATACCGGAGGTCGATCTCTACACATCAGCGCACAATCTGGACAGCCTAAAGTTGCTGACTCCTGCATTCTCTTTAAGATGAGGGTGCTTGGCGGCTGACGACCGTCAGCAGTCGCAGGCAACAGGCGCGGGCACAAAAAAGCCCGCTATTGCGGGCTTCAGAGAATTTTCCTGGCTTTCACAATAGCGATTCATGTGCCCATTACGAATGAGCATCGCATGTTTGCGTCGAGTCTGTAAACCCGAACCAAAAGCCTCGAATATATAACTAGCGCTTCGAGTACTGAGTAGCGCGTCTTGCTTTGCGCAGACCAACTTTCTTACGCTCAACCTTTCGAGCGTCTCGAGTCAGGAAGCCAGCTTTACGGAGATCAGATCGCATCTCTTCGTCGTACTTCAATAGCGCTCTGGCGATACCGTGTCGAATCGCTCCAGCCTGTCCGGTGTTTCCACCTCCGGCTACGGTAATTTTGAAGTCAAACTTTCCAGTCATTTCGAGGCTTTCGAGCGGCTGGCGAACAACCATTCGAGCAGTCTCTCTGCCGAAATACTCATCGAGCGGACGATTGTTGACCACTATGTCGCCTTTGCCCGCGCTCATGAAAACTCGTGCGCTGGACGTTTTGCGTCGACCTGTACCGTAATACTGTTCAGCCATGACTTATCTCAGTTCCAGTGTTTCAGGAGATTGCGCTGCGTGTTGGTGGTCTTTACCAGCATACACTTTCAGCTTGCGGAACATAGCGCGGCCAAGTGCATTCTTGGGCAGCATGCCTTTAATGGCCAGCTGAACTGCACGCCCGGGTGCTTTTTCCTGCATTTTCTCGAAGCTTATGGATTTAAGGTTGCCAATGTACCCAGTATGGTGGTGATACATTTTGTCTGTCGCTTTCTTACCAGTAACAGCAACCTTGTCCGCATTGACCACGACTATATAGTCGCCCGTGTCTACGTGCGGCGTGTATTCAGGCTTGTGCTTGCCACGCAATACATGCGCACAGGTACTCGCCAGTCTTCCTAACGTTTTGCCTTCTGCATCAATGACATACCATTGACGCTTTACCTCGGCCGGCTTGGCACTAAAGGTTTTCATTGAAACTCCGAGAATCGAGGAGAGCAATTATGCCCAGAAAAGCCCTCCATTATAGTAGATGCTTCTTACACTAACAAGCTCCGCGCCTACACGCAGCACCTTCAGACATTTAAACAGCGCATTCGCGTATGGGCGCGACGCATTTGCTCTCAAATTTTCCGCTGAAACCATTGTTTCGGCGAGAATTATTCTATTTGTGAGAGCTGTTTAGACGTAAGGCAGGAATTTAAAGCGACGCGGCCTGAGAGGCCGCGTCTAACCATCTTTGGAGGATGGAGGAGGAAATCTTTCCGCAAGGCTACCGGATTCCGGACAAAAGATCAATACCTGTTGAAGACTTTGTCAACCAACGCGCATTCAAGCAGAAAATCGTGCAAGCAGGAAATCGTGCTGCCCGGTTCAGGGCCTATTGTACTGCTCGCTCATGCTGCCGCCCGGCATCGCAACGGTTGGTGGCGCCGCCTACGGAACGTAATCTAACTGTCGGCGATGTCGACGATTTCAGTCTCGAAGCTGATATCGACACTCCCTTCCAGCATTTTGGTGACGGAACAATACTTTTCAACTGACAGAGCGACCACGCGCTCTACCTGTTTGGTCGAGAGGTTCCGGCCCTCGATAACAAACTTCAGCGCCACCCTGGTGAACACAGCCGGAACCGCATCAGCACGATCGGCCTCCACCAGCACCTGGCAGTCTGTAACATCCTGACGCGCTTTTTTTAACATCAGGATAACATCGATAGACGAACACCCGCCAAGCCCAAGCAGCACCATTTCCATGGGACGCACGCCCAGGTCCCGGCCGCCATGCTCGACCGACCCATCCATCACAACACTGTGGCCACTGCCAGACTCGCCGACGAAGCTCAGGTTATCGAGCCATTTCACTCTTGACTGCATGCGGTGTATCTCGTTTGGATGACAGATAGCGTAACGCGGACAGGCAATACACGCCAGCGGAGACCAATTCGTCAGCAGACCATCACTGCTTTCACATATGACGGCAGGAAATTCGCGTCGTTCTTCCGTACTCGCCGAAGTCGTCAAATAATTTTGTACTGCTAAAAGTGCGGACGAAGTCACATTCACATCGAATTTTAACCACTGCGGCCAGTTATTCCCTTTCTTGAGAGCATTCCTGACAGTTCAAGTTCACACTTCTTAACATGCAATCAGAACCCAAGTCGCAGTGTGAACAGTTTTTGCTCTATCTCCGTTATCTCGAAGCCGACAGTGAACAGCCCGGAGAACGGACACATGCTTCCACCTCGTAACACACCGCCTAAAGCCGAATGGTTAGAAACGCTTTTACGCCATAGTCATCGCAGACAATACCCTGCAAAAACCACCATCATCCACCATGGTGATAAGCCAGATACGCTCTACTACATGGTTGACGGCTCTGTGAGCGTCGTCATCGAAGATGATGAAGGACGAGAAATTGTTCTGGCCTATCTGAACAACGGAGATTTCTTCGGTGAAATGGGTTTGTTCGAAGAGGAAAGCGAGCGCAGTGCATGGGTAGTCGCGCGCAACAAATGTGAAGTCGCTGAAATTAATTACGAACAATTCCGCAGACTGGCTGACCAGTCTCCTGAAATCCTGTTCGCACTTTCCACACAACTCGCCTCACGCTTGCGTAAGACGAGCACCAAGGTTCGTGATCTGGCGTTTCTTGATGTCACCGGCCGGGTTGCCTCTACGTTACTTGATCTTGCGAAACAGCCAGACTCAATTACTCACCCCGATGGCATGCAGATTCGCATCACTCGCCAGGAGATAGCCAGAATAGTTGGTTGTTCACGAGAAATGGTTGGCCGGGTTCTGAAAGATCTGGAGGATCGAGGTTTGATCCACGCCCGTGGTAAAACAATGGTTATCTACGGCACTCGCTAGAAGTTATAGATTCTGCGGCACAGGAAACTCTGTCAGCTGTAATAACTGAAAGAGCCTTTGCCTGACTGCTCTGACACTTTGGCCCGCCAACACTGGCGGGCCAGAATGTGAAACAACCGTATTACCACTGGCCTCACCCATCTGGCCTCACCGTGCTCAATCCCTGATCGCGAGTCCTCATTGACATCTGTGCCTGGCTTTTCAGCCCCATACCTGCCCTGTAGCTCTAGATCTTAAACTCTAGATCTTAAACAATGCATCGAGCGTCTGACCTGGTGACTCTGTGCGCATAAAAGCCTCTCCGACCAGGAAAGCATTAACCTGATTGTTGCGCATGAGCTGCACATCAGCCCTGGACAGAATACCGCTTTCTGTGACGACCAAAACGCCGTCCGGAATTTGCGCTAGCAAGTTGAGGGTAGTTTGCAAGGTTACATCGAAGGTACGCAGATCACGATTGTTTATGCCGATCATCTCCGGGGCCAGTTGTAGCGCTCTCTCCAGTTCGTCCTGATCATGGACTTCAATTAACACGTCCATATCCAGGTGGCGGGCAAGACCATAGAGCTCTGCGAGCATTGCGTCGCCAAGGGCCGCAACAATAAGCAGTACGCAGTCAGCACCCATCGCTCGCGCCTCGTAAACCTGATACTGGTCAATGATGAAATCCTTTCGGATCACTGGCAGATTGCACGCTGCTCTGGCATCTATCAGATACTGCTCAGACCCTTGAAAGAAGTCTTTATCAGTCAAAACCGATAGACATGCTGCCCCGCCGTCAGCGTAACTACGTGCAATTTCTACCGGATCAAAGTTCTCGCGTATAACGCCTTTACTGGGAGAGGCTTTTTTTATTTCAGCTATAACCGCAGACTCGCCTTGAGAGACACGAGTATTTAACGCCGACAGAAACCCGCGTGGCAATGACGCCTGAGTAGCTCTTTGCGACAACGCCGATAAGCTTTCAACTGCAACGGCTGCAGATATTTCTTCTACTTTGCGTTTGAGAATTTTTCTCAGCACATCTGGAGTATTTACAGTCATAACAATCAGTCCGCCCCTGCAGTATCTGCACAGGCATTACTACAGTCGATTAAGTCCTGTAATTTATTTGCAGCACTGCCATCAGCTATCAGGCTACCGGCCATCTCAACCCCCTGCTGGTGGTCCTTTGCAAGCCCGCCTACATAAATAGCCGCGCCAGCGTTTAACGCAACAATGTCTCTTGCCGGTCCGGGTTCATTTGCCAAAACCCGCTTCACCATTGCAAGGCTCTCAGCCGCACTTGAAACCTTAAGCGCTTTCAGATCTGCTATTTCGAGCTTAAAGTCTGCCGGCTTGACCGTATAACACGTGATGTTTCCATCTTTCAGTTCAGCCACACTGGTTGCAGAGCCGATGCTGATCTCATCCATACCATCCTCTGCATGCACAACCATCGCCCCTTCGCTGCCAAGCTTCTGCAGCACCTTCGCCATAGGCTTGACCAAATGCTCACTATAGACGCCAAGCACCTGCCTTGGTGCAGACGCCGGATTGGTTAGTGGTCCAAGTACATTAAATATGGTGCGCATGCCCAACTCCTTACGCGGACCAATTGCATAGCGCATGGCACCGTGATGTTTGGGCGCGAACATAAAACCAACCCCGACAGTATCAACACACCGGGCCACCTGACTGGCTTCGAGGTTTATATTAACACCAGCTACTTCAAGCAAATCTGCGGCACCTGAACTACTCGATACTGCGCGGTTACCGTGTTTGGCGATCTTGATACCTGCCGCCGCGGCTACAAAAGCACTGGTCGTCGAGATATTAAACGTGCTGTGGCTGTCGCCACCGGTACCAACTATGTCGAGTAAATTAGTTGTATTGCAACTAACACCACTCGCAAGTTCTCTCATAACCTGTGCAGCTGCTGCAATTTCATCGACTGTCTCTCCTTTGCAGCGCAATGCGACCAGCAAACCGCCTATCTGTGCGTCACCGCAGGCTCCGGACATAATTTGACGCATTGCGCCGACCATCTCATCAGCATCCAGATTTTCACCCTCGACTACTCTGGCGATGGTTGCGCGTATGTCTGTAACAGTGTTCATTTGCTAGCCTGCATTATTCATTAGCCAATTTTTAAAAGCGCGGACATCTGCATTCCATAACACGAGCCAGATCAACCGGCAGATAGTGCTCCGTTCCCGGTCATGCACTACTTCCAACAGATGTGATGCAAGGCGCTACCGGATCTGATACAGATATGACTTTTGTGTAGTTTCAAAACCGGGTACCACAGCCACACACCGCTGACAGAAAAAAATATTCAACCTGATCGCAAGCCTTACGATTTGCGCGGGCTTGTCCCGGTTAAAAAATTCTGCAACATGTCATGACCATGCTCGGTCAATATTGATTCCGGGTGAAACTGTACACCTTCAACAGCAAGCTCACGGTGTCGCAAACCCATTATTTCGTCAACGCCGCCGCTTTCTGTTTGCGTCCAGGCGGTTATCTCAAAACACGCCGGTAAAGATTCTTTATCAACCACCAGTGAATGATAACGCGTCGCCGTAAACGGATTCGGCAACCCTGCAAACACCCCGCAGTCACTATGATACACCGGAGAGGTTTTTCCGTGCATAACCTGGCCTGCCCGAACAATTTTGCCACCAAATGCTGCACCAATGCACTGATGCCCGAGACAGACACCCAGTAACGGTATATCTCCAGCTACAGCCTTGATCAGATCAACTGATATGCCGGCTTCAGAAGGCGTGCACGGACCGGGCGATATGACAATGTGGGCGCTATCAGATTGCTGAACCTTATCGACACTGACGGCGTCGTTGCGGTGTACCTCCACCTGCGCACCAAGCTCGGCAAAGTATTGCACGAGATTAAAAGTAAACGAATCATAGTTGTCTATCATGGTCAGCATCAGACATCGCTCCGCATTTGCAGCGCATGACTATCGAGGCCTGCTTCTGCCAGTGCTGCCGCTCGAAAAATTGCCCGAGCTTTGTTTAAGGTTTCCTCCCACTCGCTTTGCGGATCAGAATCAAACACCACCCCTGCTCCCGCCTGTATTGATAACACGCCATCTTTTATAACTGCCGTGCGGATAGCAATGGCTGTATCCATATTGCCGTTCCACGACAGGTATCCAACTGCTCCGGAATAGATACCACGCTTGATTGGTTCGAGCTCCTCGATTATTTCCATTGCGCGTATTTTGGGTGCACCACTGACAGTACCCGCAGGAAAAGTGGCGCGCAAAACATCGATGGCAGTCAACCCTGGTTTAAGTTCACCTATAACATTAGACACAATGTGCATTACGTGCGAATAACGCTCAACCAGCATTTTTTCGGTGAGCCTCACACTGCCAGTCTTTGCCACACGCCCGGCGTCATTTCGACCAAGGTCTATTAACATCAGGTGCTCCGCCAGCTCCTTGGGGTCTGCCAGCAAATCTGCTTCAAGCGCGGCATCTTCCGGCTCTGATGCTCCACGACGCCTGGTACCGGCAATCGGGCGCACAGTCACTTCGTTGTTTTCCAGTCGCACAAGAATTTCAGGCGAGGATCCGACCACCTGATGATCCCCCAGATCAAGAAAATACATATACGGCGACGGATTTAAGGTGCGCAGTGCCCGATACAAATCCAGGGCAGATGCAGAGTATTTTGTACTGAGACGCTGCGACAGCACTACCTGCATACAATCGCCGGCTTTTATATAGTCACGGATGCGATCAACGCCGGCCATAAAACTGTTCTGACCGAAGCCGGATACAAAATCGGTTTCGTCCAGAACCTGGCTTTGCTTGCTGCGCGGCACATCCAGCGGCGCACGAAGCAGGGCTTCGATCTCCAGCAACCGAGACTCTGCCGCGTCGATATTTTCTCCATCGGCATGCACAACAATAATCAGCTTGCCCGTCAGGTTGTCGAAAACGATCACCTCCCTCGATACCAGCAGTAGAATATCGGGCGTTTGCAACGGGTCGGTTTGTGTGGCGTTTTTATGCGCGATTAAAGACGGCTCGATATAGCGCACTGTCTCGTAGCCAAAATACCCGACCAGACCACCGGTGAACCGCGGCAGGCCGGCGAGTGGCGCCACTTCGAACTTTTGCTGAAAGCTTTCGATCCACTGCAGCGGATCTGGTGCGGTTTCAGAGTGAACTATTTCCCCATCGAGGTAATGTTCAATCTGATTGCCATGTACCTGAATTTTTTCAGTGCAGGGCAAACCAATAATTGAGTACCGGCCCCACTTATCTCCACCGGTGACTGACTCAAACAGGTAGGTGCCGGGACCGTTGGCAACTTTCAGGTATGTGCTTAGCGGAGTGTCGAGGTCTGCCAGAATTTCTCGAACAACAATCTGATGCACAACCGAACCTGAGTTGTGCTGTCGATCCTGATCGGGATTGGGCTGCGCGCTTGCTTCAGAATGACCCTGTACAGCGTTAGTAACAGTGTCGTCAGGTCTGGCTCGACTTTCCTGACCATTGGCAGAAGAGATAGTGCGTTTCATGGGTAATACCGGGTGACAGTGACGTTAGAGAGGTAACTATGGCGTGGCGCAATTGCGCCCGTGGGCAGAATCGCCAGGGCCAGGCCCCCAAGCTTGTCATGTCAGTTAAAGCCATGCTGCACGTTTACTCTGATAGGAATGTTAAATTTATCCACATGGGTTCTTTGAGTCAAGCGCTGATCTATCAACAATGGCTCATCAACAATACCCAGTGCGCAAGTCGGCTGATCTTCGCCAACCACGAACCTCACCCCTCAATAAGCCTGTGTTTGCCAACAATTTACCGCCAGGTTGATGCTATCACCGTGAACAGCCGCTATATTTACGATAATCCCTGACTCTGTGACATTACCTATGACCACTATTAATCAACAGCACCTCATCGATAGCGTGGCCGACGCGCTGCAGTTTATTTCTTACTATCACCCGAAGGATTTCATCGATGCGGTGCATGAGGCTTATCAGCGAGAGGAGTCAAAACCGGCCAAAGACGCAATGGCGCAGATACTGATCAACTCACGCATGTGCGCAGAGGGGCATCGGCCTATTTGTCAGGACACAGGCATCGTAACCGTGTTTGTCAAAGTCGGCATGGACGTCAGATGGGAAGGCGAAATGACGCCTGCGGATATGATCAATGAAGGCGTCCGGCGCGCCTATCTGCACCCCGACAACAAATTGCGCGCGTCCATTCTCGCCGATCCGGCTGGCAGTCGCACCAACACCAGGGACAATACTCCCGCGGTCATCCACATGGAAATTGTCGCTGGTGACAAAGTCGAAGTCGATATCGCAGCCAAAGGCGGTGGCTCTGAAAACAAATCAAAAATGGCGATGCTGAACCCGAGTGACAGTATTGTTGACTGGGTTGTAAAAACGGTACCAACGATGGGGGCTGGCTGGTGTCCACCCGGTATGCTCGGCATCGGCATCGGCGGCACAGCAGAGAAATCTGCTGTGCTGGCTAAACAGGTGCTGATGGACCCGATCGATATTCACGAACTCAAGGCCCGCGGCGCAAAGACCAGAACCGAGGAGCTGCGACTGGAGATTTTCGAAAAAGTAAATGCACTGGGCATCGGTGCGCAGGGGCTGGGCGGACTGACGACCGTGCTGGACGTTAAAATAGCGGACTACCCAACGCACGCAGCATCGCTGCCGGTCAGCATGATCCCTAACTGCGCAGCCACCCGCCACGCTCATTTCGTGCTGGACGGCACAGGGCCATCGCTACAAGCTCCGCCAAAACTGTCTGACTGGCCCGAAATCACCTGGGACGTTGGCCCGAGCGCACGCAGCGTTAATCTCGACACGCTAACCGCGGAAGAGACCAGCACCTTCAAGCCCGGTGAAACACTGTTGCTGAATGGCACGCTGTTAACCGGTCGCGACGCAGCTCACAAGCGAATCAAGGAACTGCTGGATAACGGTGAAGAACTGCCCGTCGATTTAAGTGGCAAGCTAATCTACTACGTCGGCCCTGTCGACGCGGTACGCGACGAAGCAGTAGGCCCTGCCGGACCTACAACTTCGACCCGCATGGACAAGTTTACCGAAATGATGCTCGCACAAACCGGTCTGCTGGGCATGGTTGGGAAAGCGGAACGCGGACCGGCTGGTATCGATGCCATAAAAAAACATAAGTCAGTCTACTTAATGGCGGTAGGCGGTGCCGCCTATCTGGTATCGCGAGCAATCACATCCGCGCGCATTATCGCTTTCGAGGAACTGGGTATGGAAGCTATCCATGAGTTCGTGGTTAAAGATATGCCGGTTACCGTCGCAGTCGATTGCCACGGCGAGGCAGTGCATCAGACCGGCCCGCAGACCTGGCGCGAAAAAATCGCCAGTGGTGAGGTGCAACCGATCTACTTCAGCCAGAAATAGCTCTCGCGCTGTATCAGGCGCAATGGGAGACCCTGCGCGCAGAACCACATACCCGCCACGGCAAATCTGTCGTGGCTAAATTACCACAGCAAAATTCTGACACGACAGTGCTACAAGCATTAGCCACCATCCACTGTGTGGCACAGCTGCAACAGCCATGAAAGCCAGGCACACGCACCAACATCTGACGGCGCAAAACCGAAACACGAATAAGCACAGAGTGCTCAAACTGTGTGGCTTACACACAACAATGGAAACTCGAATTCGGTAAAAAAAAAGCGCGCCCTTGTAATCTGGACGCTCATACTTCGTGATAGCATTTGTCACAACATCCAGTAGCGGATGTTGCGATAAAGCACTAGAGTTTGTAGGCGAAGATATTATGTTAACTGCCCCGTCCAGCGTTACTGCCGCGTTTGTCGCGCTAATGCTGGTGTTGTTTCTGATTGATTTAGTTACCTCTTTCACTCGACGACACAAAGACTTCCGATCCATTATTGTCAGTGTCGGTGTACTTGGAACATTCACCGGCGTTTTTATTGGTCTGCTGGGCTTCGACGCTGGCGACATTCGCGGCAGTGTTCCCAGACTGCTCGACGGGATGAAAATAGCATTCCTGACCTCGGTGGTCGGCATGGGCTTATCAGTCGCACTGTCGATTCTATATCGATTCATATCCAGCACCAGTGACGATGAAGCTGAAGCACTGAACGCAATCAGTAGAAAACTCGATGGGCTGAACAAACTCGACAACCTGGAAAAACTGGACACGCTTGACCAGGTAAGTGCTCAGCTAAATGCAGCAGTCAATGGCATCAGTGACATTCGCGGCGACATGCAGTACTCACGCAGTGAACTCAATGCACATTTCAAGGCCACTCAACATACACTGAACGATGCGCTTGAAAGAATCTCTCGAAATGCCAGTGAAGAAATAGTCAAATCGCTGGAAACAGTGATCACTGACTTCAACAACAACCTGACCGAACAGTTTGGCGATAACTTTAAGCAATTGAATGCAGGTATAGCCAACTTGCTTGAGTGGCAGAATCACTACAGAGATACGGTCACAAGCAACACAGAGTTACTGGGTAAAATAACCGAGAGCCTCGACAGCTCACGCTCTACTCTGGATTCAGTAGCAAGCCGAAACAAAGAAACAATCGAAGTTTATCAAAACCTCGGGGAACTCATTCAAGTACAAAAACAGCAATCAGAAATGCTGAAAGCACAAATGAAGGAATACGCTGATCTCAGTCAGCGCGCCACTGCTGCGTTCGCCACTATGCAAACCGGGTTTGGCAATATACAAGCAGGCATGCAAGTACAGTCCGAAGCTGTTGCAACACTTACAACGGATATCAGCAAACAACTTCCGGAAGCCCTCAATGAACTCGAAAACACACTGACCGGGTTAACTAATAAATTCGCACGCGACTACCAGTCATTTCTGGAACGCTACCGACTTCTGCTGGTTGATGAAGAATGAGAAGTAGCAGCAGTAACGAATGGATATCAATCTCGGACATGATGGCCGGACTGATGATGATTTTCCTGTTGATCGCCATTGCTTTCATGTATCAAACCGATCAGGAAAAAAAGGCAATGGCGAATATTGCCGTCGAATTCGAGCGCTCACGTAATGATCTCAACCAGGCTTTGCGCCACGAGTTTCGCGATGACCTGCCAGTCTGGGGAGCAGAAATTCTCGATGACAACACGATTCGATTTAATGAGCCACAGGTTCTGTTTGCCCGCAACAGTGCAGAGATTAACGAAAAATTCAAATTGATATTAGACAATTTCTTCCCGCGTTATCTGACCATACTGGCTCGAGATCAATTTAAATCAGAGATCGATGAGGTGCGCGTTGAGGGCCATACATCGTCTGACTGGCGTGGCACTGACAGCAGACAAATCGCCTACATAAAAAATGCAAGGTTGTCGCAAAACCGCTCCTTTTCGGTACTTGACTACATCCATACCATGCAGGCCAGTGACCCCTATCGTGACTGGCTGCAAAAGGTACTCAGGGCAAACGGACTATCGTCAGCGAAGCCTGTTATAACAGCCTCGGGCACAGAGGACGTCAATCGCAGCAGACGAGTTGAATTTCGCGTCATCACTAAAACCGAAGAGAGAATCTTTCGCATACTTCGTGAAGCAGAAAACCTGTCGTGAGGCTTACCCGCTTTTATCGCCTTAAGGAATCCGTGAGGCAACTTCAGGCCCGTGAGGGTATTAACGGCCTGGCCTTTCGTCTTAAAGAGGAGCCGTTTCGTATCGACCCTGCCGAACTGATATTCGGCGAAACCGGTATCTTTAACCTGACTGTTTCCGGCGCACTGACCCGCGTTACTCTCTACGATGCTGAACAAAGAGTTGACTCAGATCAATTGGACCCACTCCTGCGGTCAAATGTTGTCAGTGGCGGGTTCGATAATCTGTCTCTGATCGAACAACTGCCTCGCTTCCATTTTTTATTCTGCGAGCACTTGCAGCAACAACACCGGAACGAATGGCGTGAACCGCACGCGTGGCAGATTTCACATCGCGATAAAAGCCGATTTATATTCAGCTACACCACCCAAAGCGGGGTGTTGTGCGATATGGACACACAACGCTTGCTGCCATGCGCTCACTGCACAAAAGCGATGAATGAACTCGGCTACATGAAAGCAGAAATCACTGATTCCGGCCATTTACTATCATTGCTCGATAGCAGTGAGTTCTATACCCGGCAAAAGGCCATTCGGCCTTCATCCTGTCCATCTGTGCCGAAGTGTTTCTGGGTTGACTGGCGTCACTTAGCCACGCGATGCCGATCCATTTCAAAGCGTTGCGCTAACTCACACTCGGGAACAGCTGATTGCGATAGCACAGGCCAGAGCACACACTATTCACACTGTGATATCACTCACAAAAATTTTCACTACCTGACCAACCTCTGCCACCCTTGCCATCAACAAAAGCCAGGACATGAACATCTGCGTCTGGCCGAGCCCGCAGAGTTGCTATAGGAAAGTGCGCCCGGGCGAGCGGCGCGCTGTCTTACAGCTAACAACTTCATGACACACCCCGCCGGGGGCCTTCATTTTAAACAACCAAAACCCGGGCAAAAACAACATACTGTCCGGCACACCTGCATCCACAAATTGGCATCACAGAGACCACCGTTTCATTTGCTAACCGCATCACCGAACCGCATAGCTGCCGCTATATGCATTGTCAAAAACTGTCGACTCAAATCCTGCGGACTCAGAGCAGACAGTGCAAGCTAACGGAGCAATCTGGCTTATGCAACACAATCCTCGAAGAGAAACATTCGAATCTCCGGAGATATCAAATACTTCCAGCCTGGTAGTAAATCTGGATCACTGGTGCAGCGCCGCTAATGACGACTCCATACAGTGCTTTTTGAAAACAACGCTGCAATCCATGATTAGCGGGCAGTCACGTGAACTGCATATCGAGCAGGAAACAGAATTCTGCCGAGTCAGAATCAGAATCAA
The DNA here is from genome assembly GCA_937957915.1 of uncultured Granulosicoccaceae bacterium. Classification (GTDB taxonomy): domain Bacteria; phylum Pseudomonadota; class Gammaproteobacteria; order Granulosicoccales; family Granulosicoccaceae. The sequence continues at coordinate 51,966 of CALGNZ010000019.1, forward strand.
TGGCCGACTGACCGAGCAAAAATTTTACAATCCCGATTTCGCCACTGAATTGCTGACCGCCATCAATCAGGAAAGTAACGGCAAAAATCCGCACGCACGGAGGCCGGGCGATACAGGAAACAACGGGGTGGATTCTGACAACGCCGGAGCAGTCAACGCAGCAAACGACGAATTCGGCAGTCTGACCATTCCGGTACAAATAGACGGGGAAAAATGTGACCTCAACATTTGCCGCTACGACACTATTAGCGGTAAATGCTTAACACTTTCTGTTAGCGCGGCGAGCACCATTCCTGAAGTTCTTGAGCAAACGCGACTGGACACTGCCACCAAACAGGATATCAGGCACCACTATAGTTCAATGCCAGTCAAAGGCATCACTATGATATGCAGCCACTCTGATGATCTGCTGCGTTCTGTATACTATGCCCTGCTTGGCGAGGTGAACAACGTCGAGCGTAAAATCGTGTCCCTTCAGAACAACATAGACAAGCAGGTACCACGAGTTAGTCAGATATTGGCAAATGGCAATGCAAACCAATCGGGCAATAAGCGCAGCCTGCTAACAGCGGTATCTACTGTAACCCGGCTGTCTGATCATGTGTTCGTCGACTGGGAAACCGCCTGCGACGAAGGCATCATCAACGCACTGCAAAGTAACGCACAATCCACTCTGTTCTGGCGGGGTAATGTTAGCAGCGGACTACTACAGTTGTTCTCGGCTGAGAATTTACGCTTAAATCTGCATACAATAATTGAACTAGAGGATACCGCTTTAATATGTCCGCACTGCGCAGAAACCTATAAGCCCGGAAAACTCGATTTCAAACGGTTACCTGAAACGATGTCAGACCAGAAATCCGGGTCCTTCTTCTTTGCCAACGGATGCGATCGTTGTGACGACACGGGTGTATCGTCACTTGCCACGGTCACTTCAATGTGTAAGGGAACAGACGCCATCAGAGAAGCACTGGCTAACCGGTCCCTGCAGGCAACTGAACAAGCGCTTGCAAGTGCACAAGGCCGCACATCAATCCGGCTACAACTGGAAGCACTGGCAAAAACCGGGAAAATCAGTTTCGAAGACTGGATAGGTCAACAATAGTCGGCGCAGGGATTGGAAATAATCGTATTCGGGAACGGGCACATACACAAAGTGCCCGCAACAAAGTCCGTTACACGCCCGACACGGCGCCCGATAGTTGGGTTAGAAAACCGTTATCACTTAACTAAACACGAGAGACCCAACCATCCACTGAGCACGCCCTGCTAAACAATACCAGGTAGTTGTTATACCGCAACGTTCTGACGAGTAACCTCGGGCACCACCGTATTTTTCCGCTCCTTTCGACCAGCGTTTATATCTACCACATTGTCAAAAGTAGCCTGCAAGTGTGTTTTGTATTTTTCACCGCACCAGTTAACACCCAGAGCACTTTTAGCGTTGGTGATACCGGTATAGATGCTTCCATTAAGTTGAGTAGTTGCAATTAGATAATTTCTATATGCCGTGTACTTGCTTACATCAACCTTCTCTGGATTCTGCCAGAATGACTCCAGCGAACCCTGATGAGTGAGTCCGGGCAAATCGTAGATTGCTTTACCCATCGCTTTCACCGGTGTCTGATGATACATGGAAGAGATACCAACCGTGCTGTTAATTAAAACGGCACCCTCTGCACGCTGCAAAAGACGAGGCAGATCAGTATCGTGAATGTAGTGCACCCGACCTTTTAACCCGTAATCACCGGCCAGGCGCTCAATCAGTTTCCGATAATTCTTGTAGCCACGATCATAGGGGTGATGCTTGAATGCAATAGAAGTATTTTCATCTGCAGTAGAAAACGAAATCAACACTCTATCTATAAACTCTTCGACGCTTCCAAAATCTGAGTGCTGAATAACCTGCATGTCGTTGTGTACCTGCAGCGGCACCAGGAAAAATCTATTTTTCCCTTTCAGCAGTTTTCTACTGGTTTGATACTCAGTGAATTTATATAACCACTTCCTCCACCCGGATCTAATCCAGATAGAACCTTCTGACAGCGTTTTCAGAGGACGATGATGAACATAATTTGGAAAACGCCACCGTAACGCTGAAGAGGCCATATAGTATTTCATAGCAAGACAAGCTGCCTTGAAAAATACACTTTTGACCGGCTGCGACGATTTACTGGTCTCGGTCGTTGAATCCGCACGGGCCTCCAGCTGCGTGTTAACGGTATCGGGGTCACAGGCACTGGAAAACCCGTTTACTCCATCGCGCTCAAGCGTAATGTAATTGGGCCTGACATAGCCTTCCTCAAAAACATAGACTTCAATGTTCAGGCGTCTCGCGATGGTAATGGCCTGTCGATGATAGCTTCGGCAGTCGCCAAACAGATAGATGCGGTCAATCTGACGCCCGACCATGACCGATTCGATCCAGTACGGCCACACCACCGCATCTTCCCGAAAATTAAGCACGCTGCCGCTGTGGTAAAAAAGCCAGTCACCGCCATTGAGATTGACCTTGACTACGTTGTGCCCATGCTGCTCCAGATCTGTAGCCAGATTCCTAAAAAACGGGCCAACAGGTCCCTGTAACAGCAGCACATTACGCGGCATAAGTAAGGCCTTTTTTTATGTTGCGAACAATGTTCACGTATTTCCTGATTCCAGCTTCAGTAATCGGCGACGTCGCAGCATGTTTTTCCGACAGAAGCGCTTTGACCGTTTGCTCCACACTGACGTGCTCACCAGACGCAATATCCAGATAAGCCGGATAACGTATATAACTGATAAAAATCAGTTCATCCAGCGTACGTCTTCGACTGCGACGAGCAAATTCACATCGATCGGTTGTCAACCCCCAACCGGCGTAAAACGGTCTACCGTATGTAACGACACGCTTGTTGTAAAGTAGTGCTTCAACCCCGGCCAGAGAACTTATTGTATGAACTTCGTCACACTGTTGGAGCACAACATCAATTGGCAGCTCTGTTTCGATACGATCACACAGCGTCAGTAATTCACAGTTTTTATCGATTCCATCAGATCTGTTACCACTGACCACATCCGGGTGGGGTTTATACACAACGATCGCGTCCGGATTCAACTGCCTCACCGCTTTAATCAGACCTAGATTGCTGCGTGCTGCGCCTGACCCAAAACGCAATGACGCATCGCCGTCGACCTGCCCTACCACCAGCAAAGCCTGCTTACCCTGATAATAGGTACAATCAAACGTACCATCTGATGGTCTCGTGTATTTACTGATTCGCTCTCGGAGCAACACATGCATCAATTGACGTGCACGGTGCAAATCAATATCGCTGCAATTGTAGAGTTCAAGCAGAGACTCCAGTTTCGATGGTCCTGTCGCATCGAAATATATCCCCTCAGCGTCAATCACCAGAGACCTCGGTGCCGTAAAGTTACTGCCAAGGCCAACCGACCGCACAAAGCCATCCTCCATGCGAGTTATTTGGTGCCGCTGCAGCGCCTGCTCCACCTTAGACTCTGGTGGCTTTCTGCCCCAAACCAGAACTTGAGCGGGTTCCCGCTGAGTGCTGTCCCATCGCAAAAACTGCGATACTGACAAATGTTTGTGATTGTAATCGGAGTTAAACAGGTAGCGATCAATGTATCGTCTTTTCCACGGTGTAATTCCCACGCAAACAAGACGCCCCCCTACCCTTTCCCTTTGTTCAATTTGCACTTCAATGTGATCAACAATGGTTGCGAGATCACACAAGCTGTTTGTAACCGGATCAACATAGGTCGGGTAGATCAGGTAGGCCGCGACAAACAACTGGCTCAGCGATCTGGTTTGTACACGTCGTGCGAGTGGCTGGCGATCTTCAGTTAGCCCCCAACCCGCATAAAATGGCTGTCCGTGACAGACAACGCGGGCCCCTCGCATCAGCACCTCGAGCCCATACAGAGAGGTGCCAACATGTACGCTGTCACAGGCGTTCAGCTGCGCCTGGCTGATGTCTCCGGTTACCAGCGTAAGACCAAGTTGTTGTGCGCGATCGACAAGGTAGCCACGCTTCCTGCCAGCCAGCACCTGCGGATGCACTTTGACAACAACTTTTTCTTGCGGATAGCGACTCAGGACGTCACTGAGCATCTCGTCAAATGCCAAAGCATTCATGCCACCCAGACGCACTGACTGATCTCCAACTGTTTGATCAACGATCAGTGCAAAGTCTGTGAGAGAACCAAGATCCGCCGACTGTTCAGGCAGGTGATTGTATTTACTGATTCCAGCCTTGACCAGACGTGCCATCAATTCGCCAGCGGCACCGACCATACCCGGATCGTCGAGCTTCCAGGACTCCGCATCTACACCATTTAGCAGGTTTTCAAGCCTTGAGGGGCAAGTCGCGTCGTAGTAAATACCAATATTATCGGTGACGATTGAGTATTTACGATTAGACGCATGCTTGCCTAGCGAGCAGATAAATCCGTCCTCGAGGCGGATATGCGGCAGCGCAAATTGAGTAGCTATCCGCAGCGCTCTGGCACTGTACGGTTTAGAGCCCCATGAGTACACCCCAGCACAATTGTCGCCGAACAATTGCAAGGGACTACGGGATAGACTGGAGAGACCCAGAAAAGTCTCTATACGGTTTATTCTCCCGATACCTGACGATAGGGTAAACCCGGATTTCACAACCGCACTCTACCGAACCAGGTTAATAGCAAGACACGTCATTACCAGGCATATCGCACTATCTATTGCCAGGGGCTTCCAGTTTTCACGCATCAACACGACAAGCTGCTGCAGTGATGACAGGCGTTCAAACTCACCGCTGGCTGCATCATTTGCTGCAAAAGTATCGGGTACTGATTCTGTGCTCGTGGCTTGCGACGGCACAACACTGGAATCTGCAGCGTCATCATTCATTAGCAGATGCAATTGCCTGATCACCGATGCACCATGATCGTCCGGACTTTGCCTGGCCGCCTGACCCACTACAGTGAGCAATCCGCCGCTAATGCCGTTTTCGCGTGCCACTTTTTGCAGGGTGGTTATTTCTTCCTGCAGCTTAACGAGTTCAGCTAAAGTCTCGCCACAGTGCTTTCTTTTATCTTCGTTGTTGCCACCATACTCGACCTTGTCCAGATTTATAGTATCGAGCAGGAAATCATGATCCAGATGGTCTGTGGTAGTCGCTGCGTCAACGATGTACCTGTTCAACATTACCCTGTCGATGCCGCAGTCGATCAACGACACCTTGCCATTTTGCAGACTGGTGACCAGCGTCGTGTAATCTTGAATCAGCGAGGGGCATTGCGCCGCAGCCATTGATTTTCCGGGGGTTCGTATCCGACCAGACTGAGCAGTAAACGCGCCATCGGCAGGCGGCACTGTGTGGGTAGCTTCCTATGCTGCCAACTCCGTTCGATACTATCTGCCCGGCACTTGAATTCGCCTCGGAAGCTCGTCGCGGATCAACTGCGGCAACCAAACATTATGTATCGAGTGCCCAACCAATCGGCCATTCAACCATTCACCCGCCTCGCTGTGCGATACAGCGTCAATCCGATGACAACAAAAATCAATAAGCAACCAAGCAGCGACTGATATCCTCCGACAGACCAGACCACTGCTCCGAAAAACGGCGACACAGCAGAACCCAGTAAGTAAAAGAGTGCCAGTAAACCACTTTTTGAACCAAATGCATCGCTGCCCAGTATTTCACGGGCGATAAGGGGCCGAATGACACTGACAATCCCGTAGCCACTACCAAACAGCACAACAAACGGTAGTGCGAGTGCGTCAATCCAGTGGGTTGCAAGCAGCAGCATCATCGCCATTGCCAACGCTATAAAACAACATACGGCTACAAAATCATTCGTTGTACGCTTGTCCATGGCCATAATGACAATTCTGCCAAATACCTGCATTGGCCCTATGATCGACGCAATCAACACAGCCTGGTGAAGCGCCAGGCCGCGTTCAACGAGAATCGGAATCAAGTGATGGAGGGTCGCGCCATGAACCACTGCTAACAGCGCAAAAGCAACCGCAAGTAACACAAACCGGGGCGTTAACAATCGCCGGAACTGTACAGCCTGGCTGGCATTAACACGGCTTACATCCGCTGCCGCTTCCAGTCGCGTTGCACCAACCCATAGTAACGGTGCTGCTACTGTTATTGCGACAATGCCGCAAACATTCACGGCTATGCGCCACCCGTAAATATCGGCCAGCCAGTGTGCCGCAGGAAAGCTGATAGTACTGGCGAAACCCGCAATCAATGTAATCGTAATAATACTGCTTTTGGCGTCCGCACCGTATGCTCGCGTCACAAGTGAAAAGCACGGTTCATACAAACAACCAGCCATGGCACAACCGACTATGGCGCTGAGTGCCATAAAGTGCCAGGGCACAACAACTTGCGACAACAGAAAAATCGCAACACCGCCCAGACAACAGCTGCCTGCCATAAGCACTGCACCTCGGCCTCGATCAATCATTCGACCTGCCAGCGGAGAAAAACAGGCCGACATCAACAGTGCCAAAGAAATAGCAATAGTAAGCAACGTTTTCGACCAGCCCAGGCTTTGCTCCCAGCGGAGCAAAAGCGCAGGAAACACATACAGCAAACTTGCCCACGCCATGGTCTGTCCTGCAGCCATAGCAAGAACACCTGGTTTAATCATTGTCGCTTTACCATAGTCTACGGATACCACATGTTCAGGTGCTGTGGCCAGGAGATTACACCTCGGCGAACGGTGCGCGGTCTTACCACCACAGCATTACCAAAATATTTGATCCGAAAAAGCAGGGTGTCGGTGAGCGATGCGAACCGCACAAAACCTATGGGTGCCAGCAGCATTCTAAGATTAAACGCGGGAGAGCAACAGCAAACACTTTGCGTTTCTTATCTGCTCATCCGTCTTACCGGGTCACTCACATTTGTATGCGCCGAAAATTCTTAAACAAAAAACATACGTTTCTAATTAAGTTAGATGAAAGGCTGACCAAAAGATCGCACCCGCAGCAGAACATTCATTCTATTTGATTTTTCTGAATGCGACAGTAATCAACATCAATGGCTGACGTGTAAAGACCGTGTGTTTTTTTCAATGCGCTGCAGTAGTGTTTGACGAAGTTTCACCTCTGCAGGCCAATTGTGCGCGGGAGAAATCGGCTCTCTGTCATAGCTGTGATTTTGCGTTGGTACCCTCTCCGAAAAACCGGCGACCAAACCATCCTTCCCTGTCACATCAATATATTTTTCAAGACAGGACAGCAACAACAAACCCGCAGATGGAGAGGCACCCAATTGCTCGACGAGCGAGCACCAAAGGTTCCTCGGAACGGTATGTATGCCAACGTACGATGGACGATCTTCAAATCGCCGCCAGACCTTGCTACGACGGTAAAATATCGAATTACCAGTAATAATCAGATGCCTGCCGGGCACTTGCTGTGCAGATCTCCACGACGGTGTAACAACGTGCACATCAGCGTCCCCCTCAATGCGAGCGTTGAGATGATAGTTATTAAAACAGATTGACAGGTGATCTTCGCGAAGCGATATTCTGTCATCAACATCTGCCGCAGGCGCATTGCCAATAACCGAAAAACCACTTTTCACATTTACCAGATCCGCCAATCGGCTCAGGAGAGCAGTGTCAGGTAATGTTTGACTGACACCAACAGAGCCTGAATATTTTTCCTGCAAATAATCAAGACATTGGCTGCCCCCTCTGCTGAGGCGCGGACAGGCAAGGCCAGTCCCGCGGCAATATAGCATCAGCATAGAAAACCACTTCATTTCTCTGGATGCTCTGCCGGTGCCTCTGAGCAGATCGCGAGCTTTATCGGCCTCCCCCAACTGAAGATAAAGAGAGGCCGCATAATAGACCAGTGCCTTACCGGAACACCGTCGCGAGAGCACTGCAGCCACGATATCGTCGAGAGTCTGACTGTCAAAACAACCGGAATAGGCCATTTTGTCAAGTGCCCTCAGTTGAGAGCCACCAAGGTATTCGCGGATATTCACGGCTTTTGCCAGCTGCACATTGGCCACAGAAACTCACTGTCCAGAGGGCTCATCCTGCATAGCCTTGTGTACCTCAACGTACCCACCGCATCGATGTGCGCTCGATTACAGCCCATGCCTTCTATGATGCACGTCGATGTTCAGGGTCGACATCAATCGCCCTTACAGGCTCAGGGAACAAAGCGGCAACCGCACTGCTACCGGGCAGTGTCGAATCCTTGAAGAACGCCCGCGGATCTTCCATAAGCTTGCGTGCCTTGCGTCGGGTCAACACCGTAGTATTCGCCACCTTGCGCCTCCATAATTGTTGCCACAATACCCCCGTACGAACAACCGGATCCGTGCCACAACTATCATTCACACAGCTTGCACTGGTATCGACCAGACTCTCAGTCATCGCGGACTGCAGCGCGTAACGGGTATTCTCAACTGAAAAAATACCTTCCATATCTGGCACAGGCTTATTTGTTTTCTGGTGAGGTAATATCATTCTGCAACAGTTCAACCGGGCAATCGCTGTGTGCAGCGCCGGAAAAACGGGATTGTTCGAATAAACATCTCCGGCAATCAAACTGCATGGTACACCAATCATAGCCGCATCAAGAGCTCTGGCTGTATCTACAAACACAACGTGCGCTGCATTTCTGTACAAACACAAAAGTGAAGCGGCACACCACCAGCGAGGACTGATTACATTGAACTTCACCGATAGCATGTCGCATATCTCTTTTAGTCGGGTCGAATACTGATCGGATAACAAAACGACGTTTGCTTTCGCGGGGTTTTTCAAGCAATGTTTTTCTATCTCTACTGTCAGAGCCAACTCAAGACCTGTCCACCAGAATTGACAGTCCACTATCAGTGTTTCCGCCGAAACTTCCACAGCAACGGGGTACCCCAACGCTTCATAGACAGCGTCGAGCGATTCAAACCGAGGGCTGGGAAACTCATTGATGCCGGACGAACCATCAACGCCAATCAGCGCTATTTGGTTGAACAACATCGACCCCGGGTACAGGGGCATACAACTGATGTTGCGATTTTTGACCGCAGTGATTTGCTTTACACCACGATTGATCTCACACCGTTGATGCCGCTCCCAGTCACCGGCTCTGCACGAAACAATCACGCCGCGGCACTCAGCATCTTCTGCAAAACCGGCAATCTGGCTTGCACCGAGTAACTTTGCTTTAAACGCTCACTACTGGAGTTATCAAACCCGGACTGGTCGTTTGCACAATGCAGCAGCATTGCCGGCCAATCCGCCTCATCTTTAACCAACAGGGACATTGGATTCTGATGATCACGCATATCGCCGTTCTCAGTCGCGAGAATCGGGGTTCCCACTGATACAGATTCAATAAGCTTTACTGCCGACTTTGCATCGTTAAAAACATTTGCCTGCAAAGGTGCAATTGAGAGGTCGACCTGTGCCAACTGTTCCAGGTACTGGCTGTAATCAACAAATGATTTGAATGTAACCTGTTGCGACGAGAATGGCAGGCTCTCAGGCTCCATCCGCCCCATCACCACCAGTTTACTGTCGGGCATTGCCGTGAAAAGACCGGCCAGCGCACCACGAATCATCTCCACATCGTGCGAATGACTGTTACTGCCAGGGAAGTATCCGATAGTAAATCTTTTGTTAGAGACTGCACGCTTTTGCGGCGCCTGAAAAAGGCGCGGCAATGAGTTGGGTAAAATGGTTACTGACATTTGAGGCCGTGATGACAGCACATGTTTTGCCAAAGCCCCTGTCGATACTACAATACTTTCAAAGCACTGCATCGCTTGCCGGTTGTCCGAGAAGTATGCCTCAACTTTATCAAGAGGCCTGTTTCCATTGATGTACAGCGGACTACTCGACGCCAGCGCAGTATCAAATATGAGGTCATCGTAGTCGGCATGCAACACTACATCACAGCGCCGACACAGCTCAATTGCCTTTGCAAACCTGCCGGTGAACTTGGGTCGATGAAAAATAACATGTCGAAACTGCCGCACCAATAATTCGCTCAAACGGTCTATATGAACAACCTGGCTTATCCATGAATCTGCGACCAGCGCGTCCGCATAGTGATAACATCGGTGCCTGGCAGACGGATCATTCCAGGCATTTTGACCGTATCGGGTATCAGTAACATACAGCACGCTCGATAGATTCATCGATCAGGCCACCGCTATACCGAAACAGCCCGTCACCGTTACACCTACCCTATTATCAACGGACTGTTCGGTAGTTCAAATGATCCATCATGTGTCCGAACTGATATGATATCACCTGCTGCAACACGACCCAGTTTATCAAGTGGTATTTCAAACCCGCAGTTACCATTAATGTGTATACCCTTACGCTGAATATCCGCACGAAACATATCAGCTGTATAGTCAAACTTTCGTTTACCATTCACCATCACTCTGAGCTTTGCGGGTTTGTCGCTCTCCCGATCCACGGTCCAGCCAATCATTTTTTCATTTCGAACACCGCCAAGATAACCACTGTAGCGCGGGACAGTCGCCAGTGCCGGGCGGACACTATCGTCCTGACTATCAAAGTGCTCGACTGCCTGCTGATAGAGTTTTACATCGTCCTGATTGAGCAACTGAATTTCCTCTATCTCTTCATCGGTAGCACGATGGGCGTCTTTCTCGTAGTTACCCCGGTTCAGGTTTGCCATCGGGAAATTCGTGCTATAGCGCTGATTAAATTTGAGCAGGCTCTCTTCATAGTTTTCAGTGAGACCGTAGAAATCCAGGTCAATCGGATTTGCACCCGACAGCACTCGAGACTGTCTATTGCGGAACTGATCCTTGCGATAAAACTCTCTCAGTGAACCCTCGAATCCGTAGTGCGTGGTAAAATGAACGTACTCAGAGATTACCCGCTTAACCGGATCGCGGAAGAAGGTCACCACCGGTGAATCCGGAAAGTGCTCTCGATACTTCGCCAGCGAAAAATGACCGGTAAAGAATTTTTTCTGTGTTACCTTCGAATACAGTAGTTCAAAATCCTTTTTTTCATAGAACGCAGTCTTTATCTCCTCAGAAGTTGCCGGAGAATTCTCACCATAGTCCTTAACAACATTCCATGGGCCAAAATAATGCTCCGCACTAATCCGAAAGCTGGTACCCGCAGTTTTCGGGATATGCAGGCAAATTATCGGGAGACTCATCTTTTCACTCATGTCTGTCTAACTATTTATCAAGCACACTAATAATAATTCTGACTAGCAATCAGCCGAACTCTAGGCTGCCAGCGAGAAATCTTCTCGCGATCGAGTTAGATTGCGGTTATAGGCGGGGTCACTCATTAAAGACTTACCCCACTTTTTTTGCATGAATCGAGCTTCACTGGTAAACCGTCGTTGCTTTTCACTCGTATCTTCCTGCCCGCGACTGAGAGATTCATGATGATACAAAACAGCATAGGGCGTCCACAGGTTCCGATAGCCCAACGCCCTGACTGCAAGACAGAAGTCAACATCATTAAAGGCGACCTTCAAATCGGTCTCGTTGAGTCCACCCACTGACTCATAGATACGCCGTTCAACCGTGAGACACGCCGCAGTCACAGCTGACATATTTTGCGTCAGATGCAGCCTTGAAAAATAGCCCGCCGATTCGGCATCAAAATATTTGTGCGCATGGCCTGCAACACCACCAATGCCAAGAATCACGCCAGCGTGTTGTACCATGTTATTTTTATAAAGCAATTTTGCACCGACACACCCGATAGACGGGCGAATCGCATGTGTCACCATTTCAGTCAGCCAATCCGGTGAAATCACCTCTATATCATTGTTCATCAGCGTCAACACACTGCCGCGCGCTTCACCAACAGCAAAGTTGTTGATCGCTGAATAATTAAAATCACCGTTGTAACGAACCACTCTGACACCACTCAGAAGCTCGACACCCTTAAGATAATCATGGGTTTCCTGCTCCTCAGAACGATTATCGACAACAATTATTTCATAGTTAGGATAGTTCGTAAGATTCCTGACACTGTCTATACATTGAGACAATATATCGACCCTGTCCCGCGTCGGAATAATTATCGAAACCAGAGGCGCATCCTTTGGCAACTCCCTTAGTATCCGATACGTATTAGGATACTTCCCCGCTACTACTTCCGCCCGCTCACCGTTGGTACCAAGAAAGTCCGCTACCGCACGGACGCCACTGTCAGACGTATAACCCTTGGCACTGGCATTCGATGCCGTAGATTCAGCAGTCATTCTCCAGTGATAGAGAATCTGTGAAATATGGTGAACCTCGTGATGCTCCAGCGTGCGAGTCACACGCAGCAACAGATCATGATCTTGCGCGCCATCGTATCCCGATCGACACCAGCCGCTTAGAGCAAGCACGTCTCTGCGGATTGCGGTCAGGTGGCAAATGTAGTTCTGAGCCAGCAATAAATCGGGGTTCCAGTCCGGCTTGAAGTGGGGTTCCGTACGATCGCCACTCTCGTTGATTTTGTCTTCATCTGAATAGATCAGCTTTACTTCCGGACGCGTTACTGCAACAGACGCTACTTCGTGCAGCGCATGTGGTGCGAGCAAATCGTCATGATCGAGAAATGCACAATAGTCGCCAGTCGCCAGCTCCAGCGCGGCATTGGTATTTTCGGATATTCCAACCCGGTCAGACTGGAAAACAAATCGAACCCGAGGATCTTCCTTTGCATTTCTTTTAATCACTTCCAGCGTAGCAGCCTGACGGGACGCATCGTCAGAAATGCACAGCTCCCAGTTGTCGTACAGTTGGGATCTGACAGAATCGATTGTCTGTTGAAGCAGTTCCGGGTCAGTTTCGCATGTCGGTACGATGACCGAGATCAACGGCTTGTCTGCACTTTCGTTGACTTTCTCTACTTCAGGCGACGCGGGCAGATTACTGGACTCTACTGTTTCTATCCAGTCTTTGTATCTATGACTCTCCATTGGTGCAACAAACAGAGCACCATAGTGCTTCAGTAGTACATTTTCGTAACTGACTCTGTCTTCGATCGCGGTCTGCTGCAGAATTTTCCGAGCACTATTTACATCGGTATCCAGACAAGACGCACTCCATCTGGTCAATCGCAGAATCATCCTGCTCTCGGCATACTGAAAAGTCACTGGTGTAATATTGAATTTTTTGACTTTGAATTCGCCCGCAACACTTTGCGGATCAAATCGCATTTTGTGCATCTTTCGCGAAAATTTAACAAAACGCTTCGCCACAATCCCTGACCGATAAGGAATTGAAACAGCAAGATTCTCTGAATACCCGGAACCATCACTATCAATGTAAATTTTCGCGACATCAAACGCACCACTGCACTCAATCTCTAGAGAAATGAGATACCAGCCAGTGTGGAGATCAAGCAAGGGAAACTTACATACAAACTGAGGATCTGACCCGGAGGAAGTCCAGCTACCTGTGCGGGCTGTTCGTTTTTCCTCGATATCATTAGCAGGCTTGAGAACCGGCTTTAGCCTCGGCGTCAACCTGCTAAAGGGTTCAAGTACGCGCTTAATTGTAATTTTTTTTGACGTATCTCGGCTCATCATCCGGCCTATCTGTTGGCACTGACAGCGTTCTTTCCCGACACCCGATATCCCCGCGTGGAAACTCAGGTCTGGAGTCCTGCTGCCCTCGGGCTTGAACCCGATTTATTATTGTTAATCCCTGGTATTGCCGCTATCCATGCGCGCTCATCACGCCACAGTAACGTCGCAATCTCCTTGCCGAGCAGACACGATGCAGTCCACAGAGACACACATCGTTAGTAAATTGATCGAAGAGTGCGGATCAGGCCAGATAGACGGAGTATCCGGCCAGGACTTATATTGATAGTGCGACGGAAGTCGCAACAGCGATTTTGTAAAGAATATCGGTAATGCTGGCTGCTAATTGCAGGTTCTTTGTCGGCGCTTTTGGTAATACCAGCAGCTCATCTCCGGCATCAACACTGGTACTGCCGGCATCCAAGATTCGACCGTCCTGTTTTACAACCAGCACTGACTTTTTATTGGCGTTATTGGAGTAGCCTCCGGCCATCGCAATATACTCGGACGCATTCAACCGACGTTCCCACAGAAACGCACGCGGCAATCTGACTTCACCGGTTACCAACACACTCGGCGACTTCCTTGGAATATAGATCGTGTCATCGTTTTCCAGGATAATATCGGCAACCTCACCAGCCGATGCCACTACCAGCGTGCCATTGGGCTCTATGCGACTCACCTTGCGCACGAAGTCGGAAATCAGCTTTGCTTCCTGGGCTCTAATTTTGGATTCATTATCTGTTGCAGAAGATGCAGTCAGATACTCGGCTTCGAGTCGCTGGAGGCTCTCCTCAATTGAACGCTTCTGGCGCTCTGCAACACTTTTCCGCTTGATATATATCCGACGGAAGGCACTGAGCTCCGGGTCGACCTCTACCAGATCCAGCACCTCTCGCAGGGTCGCATGCTGCGCAACCGTCAATGCAGATGCACCTCTGTGTGCGCCGTCAATATTAACGGTAATATTTCTTTCAACCAGATCAGACCGGAAAGCTGCGATATCGCCATTGCCTAGTGTGATATCAGCAAAAGCTTCAAGAGGGACATACTCAGAGCGGGTTTCGCCATTTTCGATTCTACTGATAGCAACATGCGTAGCACCCGGCTTCGGGGTTGCCAACGCCACGATTTGAGAGCCGCTAATTTTCTGATCTGAAAACTCAAAGCGAAATGGCTTGGCAACTTCACCCTGAACAATGACAGTATTCAACAACGGCTTTACAATAATTGCATCGCCTTCTTTCAAACTTAGCCCCGGCAGCTTGCCGTACTGAATAAAATCATAGAGATCAACCGTGGCAATTGTCTTACCACTGCGCACAACCTCAATGTCGCGAAAACTACCACTCGACGGGTTGATACCACCCGCCCTGTCTACAAAATTCAACAATGACCCATTAGACAAGCCACTAAACTTTCCGGGCTTGCTAACAAAACCCGTAACATAAACGCTAATCATTTGCGCCGTCAGCAGATTGGTATAAACCTCCACATCATTGGTATAGACACGCGATACCGCCTTTTTTACTTTCGAGTTGATGTATTTGTTGGCCACTCCGCCAAGCTTGACCGGCCCTACCTCCGGAATAAAAATATTGCCCTGACCGTCTACCGTTTGCACAGCGTCAAATGAAGCAGCGCCCCAAATTCGTACAGCAACGCGGTCGCCTGCATCAACGATATAATCTGCATTCAGACCACTGGATTCATCGGTACCAAACCCACCGCTAAACAAAGAATGACCAAACGGCTGAGCTTTGCGTCTTATCGTATCAAGCTGACTCGGCTGTTGCTGCTCCAGAACCTCACTATGCGTTGACGGCTGTGCTGAATCGGGCTCCGCGACCATTTGAGCCCACGCCGAACCTGCACCGACTGCTATCGATGTAGCAATGACGCAGGCAGAAGCTGCAAGCCGGAAGATCAGACACGGGTAGCTGCTAACATTGAAAAAGGCATTACGTGGCAAAATCAATATGCTCCCGAATTGTGGCTCTGCACAATGCAAAAATCGTGTAGAAGAGCATGGCAAACAAAATGGCGCTGATAGCGTCGACTATTCTGTCAGGCTCGGTTGAGGCGTCTGGCAAATTTGGAGTAACAAAAGTAGCCAGATAACGTTTCTGCTGACGTGTCTCGGCTCGCGCTGTTTCCAGCGCCATCAACGCAGCTGCATATCGTTGGCGAGCCAGTTCTTCTTCCACCATCAGTGGTTTATACCGACCCAACAGTTGACCAACTCCTTCACCTCGATCATCAGAGAGCCTGGCTCGCTCACGAGTGACTTCAGTTTCCAGACCGGCGATTCGATTTTGCAGACCTCTAATTTCCGCCGAAGACTGTCGCAAATAGGCTGACTTTTCAGCGTATACCGCTCGGGCCTCGGCAAGTTTTCCTTCAAGTGCTGATATCACGCCAAAGATAGAGCTGGTTTCAACTTCGGGATTTAGTGAATGATTATCCACCGCGAATCGTGACATGCGCTCACTCACATCAGTCGCATTGTTCAACGCCAACTGCACTTCCGCCTGTGCAGCGCCGATTGCGTCCGTAGCGATACGGTCTGAGAGAGCATTTATCAATAATTCACTCTTATTAATGATTTCTCTGTTTATGGCGCGAGCCATTTCCGGCGTGTAAGCCTGCACCGTGATTGATATGATCTCAGTCGTCTCTTCATAGACGACACCTATTTTCCCCGACAGGTATTCGACGAATCCTTCAGCACTTATTAACGGATCAAGCCGTGACAAAAAATCGACCTGTTTAGACGAGTAATGCTCTCGCAGGGAAAATTTTTCCTCGAGGTGCTGCGCCATCTCCATAGAGGCAATGTAGTCAGAAACAACCACGACATCCTGGACACTTGAACCGCCAAGCGGAATTAAACCACCGAAGGAAATTGTCTGAGCGGACGAGTTGCCACTTCTGATGACCACACTTGATTCCGAAACAAACCGATCTGTGGCGATCAATCCAAAATAGGTAAAAGCAACAATAACCGGAATCGCCAACGAGAACGCGACACGCAAAGCAACCGGGTTCATGCGGCAGCGCTCCCAAGTAACACACGTCGATACAAAAGGAATGCATCATCGATGTCGTCGAAGTAGTGCAGCTTGCCACCCGTCAGTACAGCGGCACAGTCACAATTTCTGCGAATCGTTTGTTCGTTGTGGGATACGAGTATCACGGAAGAAGTTTGTCGTCTCTCTTTAAATATTTGTCTGAATTTCTCTCTCAATCTCGCATCGCCAGTTTCCAGTGCCTCGTCGATCAGATAGTAGTCAAAATCCAGTGCGTAGCTGACCGCCATGGCAAAACGCGCCCGCATTCCAGCCGAGTACGATCCCAGTGGCCGATCAAAATAGTGTCCCAGCTCCGAGAACTCGATTGCCTTGCTTTCAACGCTGCGGAAGTCTGCGCCGTAAATGCGAGCGACGAACCTTGCATTTTCCCTGCCTGTCATGGTTCTCTGAAATCCACCGGCAAAGCCCATCGGCCAGGACAGCCGACTGGTGCGGACAACCCGCCCGGTGTCCGGTTTTTCAGCACCGCCGATGATGCGTATCAGCGTACTTTTACCCGCACCGTTAGCGCCCAGTATTCCAACACTCTTGAGATACGGAAAGCTGAATGAGATATCATCGAGCACACGGTGTTGCTGTGCTCCCACACCGTAGGTTTTGGATACATGCTGCAATGAAATCAAAGCGAGCCCCGACCGGTATTTACGGCAACGCCAGAATTCTTATTGTCCGGGTGAACCACTAGTGTCTCTGACGCTCGAAAAAATTCATCAACATGAGGCCAAATGCGATCATCACGACTGCAAAAAGAAGCACAAAAGAGTAGTCGACATAGCGGCTTTCAAACTGCGTAAACATTGCCGACCTCACCGCTTCAACACCCTGCAGAACGGGGTTGAGTAGCAGGTAGTCGCGTGCTTGTGCGGGTATAACATCTACCGTAAAAAACAATCCTGAGGCGAGAAAGAGCGGGCGGCCCAGAAAAGCCTGAGACACCGAAGATACAAACTCGTATCGAATTGTCAGAGCGCCAAGTATCAGACCCAGACCTACACCCAAACCGATTAGCAATCCGAGTGCTAACAAGGTTTCCAACGGACGATCTATAGTAAATTCAAATCCAAGTATTGCGCAGCCAAGTAACAATAGAAAAAACACAGCGAGCGACACCAGAATATCGACAATCACAGACGACAGGATAATGTCGGTTCTAGCCACCTGCGGAAACATCAACAGTGGGTTATCCCCTTTAATACACATCATGACGTTAGAGAATATGTCGCGAAACATAAAGAAGGGGGTAAAGGCTGCAACAAAAAACAGAGGTGCCGGAATGCCTCCCTGTGAAGTTCGCCCCATTAGGTGGAATAAGCCGATAAAAACACCGATCATCATCAGTGGCTCAATCAACGCCCACAGAAATCCAAGACGCCTGCCACCGTAACGTGACTTCACATCACGCATAACCAGTGCGTGTACCACCCTGCATTGAATCAGGAATGCAGACTCTGTTGCCGACTGACGTGAAACGCTGGTATTCACCTTTTATAAACTGTTCTGTTGAGGACAATGCTTGCTGATAGGTCAGCCTTCAATAGACTGAATCGGAATCTCGATCCAGCCTCTCTTGCTGTCTTCACAAGCCAGCCCGTTCGTAGTTGGCTCCAGCGGCTCCAGCGAGGCAGCGCTCAGATCAGAAGCCGTGGCAGACCCCAACAGGGACGTGCCGCTGCTTTGA
The DNA here is from genome assembly GCA_937957915.1 of uncultured Granulosicoccaceae bacterium. Lineage (GTDB taxonomy): Bacteria > Pseudomonadota > Gammaproteobacteria > Granulosicoccales > Granulosicoccaceae. The sequence goes on from CALGNZ010000019.1 coordinate 70,297, forward strand.
GAAAAGCGCCGACATTTGCGCCCACCAGCGGAGAAGTATTCCGATAGAACAGAAATCACAACGGTTCTGCCGGACTCAGCATCTACATACCGCGTAGTCGTTCCAACACTGGCTTGCGCCACTAACTGCATCTTGCCCGCGCTCACTTGATCAGGCATAACCGACGCGTTGTTGACAGGCATCCTGGTACAGGCCGTCGTCGTGAGTACGACACCGGCAAACAGACAGACTGCTACGCTTTTAACTTTTGATCTGATTCGCAACATCAATGATTGCTGCTGAAAATTTCCAGAATTCCGCATATTTTTTCCTGTTCTCCATCGCGAGAAGAAACAACAACCAGAGCGCGGACTTTGTTATCACGCATTAGTGCCTCAGCATCTTTGATCAGATCCTCTGCAGCTACACAGACAGGACTTGGAGACATGTAGTCGCAAACTGCGGCAGACATCACATTGCCTTCGGCCAACATGGCTCGACGCAAATCACCATCGGTGAAGATACCGACAATACGACCTTCGTCCTGCACGATAACCAGTCCGAGTCGCGATGATGTCATTGCCATTACTGCGTCAGAAATCTGATCTGTCGGTGTGCAAAGCGGTAAATCGTGAGAGCGCATAACATCGCGCACCCTTGAATGCAGGCTTTTGCCGAGCATCCCGCCCGGATGAAAGTGGGCAAAATCAGCGGGCTCGAAATTCTTCGCCTTCATTAGCGTTACCGCCAGTGCATCGCCAACCGCCATCGCCACCAGTGTTGATGTGGTGGGCGCAAGGTTGTGAGGACACACTTCTCTTTCAACCGGCAATTCGAGAGTAACGTCCGCAGAATCCCCAATACTTGAATTGGCGCGTCCGACCAGGCCAATAATCTTGTTGCCGAAATACTTTATCGATGGCAACAGCTTGACGACTTCCTCGGTTCCACCGGAATTCGAGATCAACAACACCACATCCTGCGGGGTGATCATGCCCAGGTCACCGTGAATCGCTTCAGCAGGGTGAATATAAAATGCAGGCGTTCCGGTCGATGCCAGCGTCGCGGCTATTTTTTTGCCAACGATGCCGGACTTACCCATGCCGATCACGATAACGCGACCAGTGCACTCAACGATTAGCTTGATAGCATCATCGAATTCATCACCAAGACCAGCGGCTATACTGGCAAGTGCAGCTGACTGCGCCAGTATCGACTCACGCGCGATATGCACCATCGAAAGACTTTCATCTTCCTCAGTACACGGCTTCTGATTACCGACTAAAGACACGACCTCTGCCAACTGAAACCCCCGACGCTGTTCTGCTAACTTGGCTCAGCGGCTGTCTGCCGAAGAACCACCATGGAGGGTAAGCGACAGCAATAATTACGCCGCGAGCACAGCAACTCTTTACGTCATCGTTTGAGGATTGGTGTTTGAGGATCGATGTTGCAGAATTGGTGAACAGGACAGATTTTTGACACCGGGAGTCTGCGCGGCAGAACTCTGATATAGCGCGCGTGGCCAGCTATGGATTCAGCTACGGCTTGGTTGCCTGCAATGCCTGCAGCCTGGCACTCGCCTCTAACACACTGAAGGTGTAGTTACCCACCACACTTAAGGACACGGCGCGGTCGTAGGTTTCGACAGCCGCTACGCTCTCACCCAGATTATCCAGAGAAACAGCCAGATTGTAGAGGTAGTCTGCCGTATCAGGCGATAGCCTGACGGCTGTTGCGTAGGACTGTCTGGCCTTACCCCAGCGCGCGGTTTGGCTATAGTAGTTGCCCAGCGCTGCATGCAGCGAGGGTATTTGGTGATTCTGACCGGCATGCACAATCATTTCATTTTCAAGTGCAGCATTACCTGTCGCTGCGACCAGGTTAAGCATCGCAGAAAATGCAACGACATCGTCCGGGAACAGCGATAACAATTGCCGGTAACGCACAACGGCAGCGGCATAGTTACCGGTTTTCGATGCCACTGCCGCAACCCCCAGATTCGCATCCCGGCTATACGGTTCAAGTTGTAAGGCTCGAGCATATAGAGCACCGGCATCAGCCATGTTACCGATCGAATACGCATGAAACGCCTGACCAATGACCGCCGGAAACTGAGCAGACTGATGATCAATACTGACACCGCCTGCAGATGACTGTTCCACTTTGAGAATACCGGAATCACGGGTGCCGCTACCCTGTGCGCTGGCAGCCTGGCTGCGCGCACTTTTAGTACGGGCGCTTTTATCAAGAGCACCTTTATTAAGAGCACCTTTATCAAGAGCACCTGGGTCAGGAACATATTGTTCACGGGTGCCTTGCGCGCGGGTATCTGCTGTGCGTTTAGCTCGCTCACGAGCACCCTGTATGCCCATACCCTGTATTTGTGTTGGTCGAGGCCCAGGCTCGGCACTAGTGGCCGTTACCACTACGCGGGAATCGGCTTTCTCTAAAGAGAAATCATCATCAGCGTTCTGCTCAGTGGTAATGTCGCCCGCCTTATCGTAGTTCACTGCTGGATCATAATTCACTGCTGGCAGCTGAATGTCGCGCGTGACTGCCGCTTTGGTTTCAGCATTTGCAGAAGCCACAGGTT
>CALGNZ010000020.1 GCA_937957915.1 uncultured Granulosicoccaceae bacterium
TCACGAAAGTTCTGACTATCGACTCTTACAATGCTTCCCCACTACGCTAACACGACGCACACATACTCTCCTTGCGCAAGCTAAGCATAGCCCGTGTAACAATGTTTTACTGTACCCCACTTGGGGGAAATTTTAACCAATTAAAAACCGAATCTGGCCTGCGAATTGAGGGGCGACTCCGGAATCGGATAGTTCGGCTATTATCAACACACTACATCACGGTAAAACGGCGAGGTAAGATACAACGTGTCGTGCTTGCTAAGCTCAATAGAAGGCAGGGGTAGGAATTCCTATCATCTAACTACATCAGACTTACAGAATAGAAAAGTAAGTAAGCAAAATACGGACAACTACAAGACGGTTTGCAGGTCATCGGTTAAGACAGCAAAACATGGTATGCACAGGACTGCGCTCGTCCTGGACACAATGTCTAGTTGAGCGTTCGCCAGTAAGGCAAAAAACGAAAACATAAAAGCAACAGTGCGATTGACGCCGGCACCCAGCGCAACTCAACAGATACGAACTGATGTGTTGCAAAACGATTTTGCAACACCGCATCAGCCAGTGCTTCCGACGAGATCAGTGGCAAATAGGCAAGACCTGACAGCCGACCAAGGTTACCCAGATGTTTATCCTGTCGGCGCGATAGCTCTTCGTGACTTTGCACTCCAGTTTCATCCATGCGCTGTACGACTTCATCTGCCTGCCAGAAGCCTGCGAGACTTCCATCGTCATCAACTTTGGGGATTCTCACCGCGACTTCGCCACCCACACCGACTATCACTCCGTCGACATCATATTTGTCAGATTTTGGCATACCGCGGCTTCCTGCTCTCAGTGGCGGTGCCTCCTGACCATCTGTCATAAATACCAGGGTGGTACGGCGACCAAATTCATCTGCTGCTCGAATGCTCTGGTGCAAACCTTTGCCAACCCCGCTGGCGTTCGCCCAACGCATTTGTCCATCAACATAGTCAAGCGAGGTAAGCAAACCGGCATAGTGCTGACATACCTCAACGGGCTTGATCAGTGACAGCACACGCCGGCCGGTAAAAATACTCCAGCCAATACTTGATCCGCAGGGTAGTTCTTCCAGCAAGTAACGCGCTGCATTTTTTGAAGCAGTCAGTCGCCCGATGGGAGTTCCACGATAAAGCTGATCTTCAACACCCATGCTCTGCGAGATGTCGAAGGTGATTTGCACATTATAGGCAGCCTTTTTCATGACAACCGGCGGCATAAACACGGCCACCATCAGCATTAGCAGAGCAAGCAGAATGAGGGCGTTTCCAGTCGCCGACGGCAAGAACCTGGAAAGATTCACGGCAGGTTGTCTGCTTCGAAGTCTGGCACAATTACACGTACGCTCTTCGGTGGCGGGCCGTGCTCAGGGTCTGCATTAATGCGCTCGGGCGCCAGCGCCAGTGCTCGCTCAAGATTATATCTGGCATCCCAGTCCATCGGGTGTACCTGCAGTAAATCACGATAGCGCTGCTTTGCCATTTCCAGCAGCGGCCGGGTTTGCGCACCCGGTAAATCAGTACGAGCACCTTGCCGCAGATAATGATTCGCTAAATTAAAGCGCGCCGCCTGACCCAATGATTGATACTGCTGCGAATCTATAATTTCCACAAACAACAACTCTGCGGCATCGAACTGATCCCCCCTTGACAGAGCAGATGCCCGCGCCAGTTTCACCGCCGGATGCAAAAATTGGGTTTGCTTGTTAGCATCTTCCTGCACAGATGCCGGTATCGCATCAGGTATACTCTCGATCGCCCGGGCTATTCGCCCATACTGGTAGTACTGCCACGCATTCCAGGCTATAGCGACAACCAGACACAGGGTTAGCAACGTAAAAAACAGATGCACAGTCGCTCGCTTCAATTTAGTTTCTCCAGCCGAACCAGAGCCAACAGACCCAGGGCCGTAACACTCAACAATGCACAGATGAATAGCAGCCTGCTATGGTCGCTGCCCGGGGTTTTCTGAAAGTAAGTCAATGGCAGGTTCTGTTGCTGATCAATAGTCGCCACGGCATCTTGCATTGATAGCTCATCGTCTGCTTCGAAAACCTGATAAGGCACACCAATGCCCTTAAAAAACAAATGCAGTGCTACTTCCTCGGAACGGGAATCAGCATTGGTGCCGATCGTCTGTAAATCTGTATTGATCAGATCAGCATTGTTGATGCCGCTCTTTACATAGATAAAATACAGGCTGATTTGATTGCGCCGCAATCCCTGCTGAATTTTACTGCGCGTTGATTTATCGAGCCTGGCACCACCATCAGAAACCAGTAGCAGCGCCCTGCTTCCGGTATATGGCCGCCGATCAAACCCTTCGATCGCAGACAGTAACGCTGCCCCCATATTGGTTTCCTTCGCACCCCGGCCGATTGCACTGGCATCGAGACCTGCCTGCAGTAATTGAATATCGTCTATAAAGTCGGTAACTCGCATGGCAACGACATGAAATACAGTCAGTGCATATCGATTCTCCGGCCGCTGATTGAGCAGCCACGACAGCGCTTCTCTGGCAATATCGTTTTTAGTTTTGGTAGATTGTTTGGATTGATAGTCTTTATTGATTTTGCGGCGAATCTGCGAATCCATACTGGCACTGCGGTCGAGCAATATAGATAACTCCGCGCCACGCCCGACTCTTTCGATAACTCCCGCCGGGCTGATCGGTTTGGCCAGACCAATCACCAGCAAGCCAATAGTAACAGACGCCAGTATTTTCCAGATGACATGCAGACGGGTGCCGGCATCGTCTTCAGGCAGCCAGTCTATCCAGGGCAACCGTATAGCATCGCGTTGTTTTGGTAAAACAGGCAGCAATGCCAGCGGAATCAACAACAGTACCATCGGATATTGGAAGCTTATAGCAGACACGGCATCAATCAGCTAACGATTTTGAGTGCGCGTTGCCAGAGCGGTTTAAACCAGAACTCGCAGGCATGGCACCTTGCCTTGATGCAACAGCAGCCAGGTCAGTTGGCGCCTGGCGCTTCTCCAGTTGATATAGCGCTTCTGTCAGCGACTCCACGTTAATATCTGTTGCCGGGTCACGTTGCTGAAAAAAACGTGCGGCTGATGCAAGATAGAACGCCTCAATGTCACCGGCGTGTGCCTCTAGCCAGGGCGCTTTCTGTAGCAAATCAGGCAGAGTACCGACAACAATAGTTTTACCAGCGGTATCGTTCAGCGCTGTATGAAGAAGTCGCCACGCATCGTCGTCGGATTTTCTGTGTGCGCGGGGCAACGCACCAATTGCGCGCCGGGCTCTGGCGAAAGGTAAAATATGCCTCTCTCTGAAATGCCGATATAGCCACCATAAAAGCCAGCATAGCAGCACCACAACTAACACGCTGATCAATGCACCAAGCCTTGCCAGTGACTTGCGCCTGTCCCTGGCGGTAAAAAATTCTGATGCGCTCCTATCTGGTAAAAATTGCAGACCATCTTTGAGGCTGCCGCCAACGCCCTGCCTGCCAGTTGCGCCGTCTTGATGAACAAACGCTGCGTCCGGTGAAAGCGGGCCAATAGTAAACTGCCACGCCGGAATTTCAATGCTCTCGTTGTCGCCAGTCATCAATGACAACTCAGGCAAGCTGATTGTCTGTGTGACCGGCGGCACATTGATCACCTGATAGCGAATATTCAGTACCGACCCGCCAGGGCCTGCGCCATCATAGATTGCCGCTGCCGCGTGTCGAAACCACCCCAACCGACGGCCGATCCACGAAGGCTCTGCTGGCTGAACAACCGGCAGACGATAGAGATATTCATCAATTCGCTCACCGGTTTCCAAATCCGCGCTAACAACAACGTTGTCACCCCGATTGACTGCTACCTTCTGTTGCAGGATATCCCCGATAAAATAACCGATTGAGCGCTCGGGTTGTTGCAGTTCTACAGACCCGGCAGGGGCCGAAGACAACAGGCTCACAACTATGGTCATCCAAATGAGCGCAAGTGGCATTGAGTACCTTTGCTTAGTAATATCTAAAGGCGATTGATTCACTGAAGACCCAGCCCCATAAAATATTCTGACATGGCCTCACAGTCAAAGCCGTTAGTGACAATGAAGGGCTTTATATCTCTGGTCGCAAACACATCTGACAGGTGTCGTTTGCGTTGCTCTACATTTTCAACCCATTGCTGTTTGAGCTTCGGCGTCAGCCACAGATGACGCGACTGCGCGGCTCCCATCTGCTGTACCGACAACAGTCGACTACCCGACGGTGGCTCCGTTTCTACCGGATCCCACACTACTACAGGCACCACCAGTGCATCAGCTAACGGGTCAAGCGCAGACACCAATCCATCAAGAGACCAGTGATAGTCACTCAGAATAAAAACAAGGGAAGAAGTCTCTGCCGCCAGGCTGACACAGTCGCCGAGTGCTGCAATCCGTGATTCAGAGACAATGCCTTTGCGTGAATCACCAGACGCACTACAGCCGCGAATCATTTGTGCCAGATTTAGCCCGACGGCACGTCCGAAACGTGCTGGCACGATAAGGTCATCACGCAGCTTGTGATCAAAGGCATACAGCCCTGTTGAATCACCCAATGCGGCCGCGCTATAACCCAGCGCTTCGAGAAAGTGGGCGACAACTTCAAGTTTTTTAAAGGCGCCATGGAAATGCATACCGGGCGATACGTCGACAATCACCGATATGGTAATGGCAACCCTCTGCTGATTAACCCGAACCAGCCAGTCTTTACCAAGACTACCGATGCTTGCGCGCAGATCGAGCCGCCGTGGATCTGGCTGATCTATAAGCTTCGCGTGTGAGATAAAGTTCATCCCCGCGCCACGACTGGTGCTTCGATGCGCACCGGGACGGACATTACCAGTGTTACCTGGCAAGCGATAAAAAAAATCTGAGGCTGTATTATTCAATATGCCAGTGACATTCGTGTTAGCGGCGAAGGCTATGGCGAAGCCACGACATTCATAATCGCACTAACCAGCGCAGGGGCCACCTCGGAACGACGCAGTTCATAAATGGGAGTCAGAAAAATGCGGTGACCTAATGCAGAGGGCAAAACCGTTTGTATGTCTTCCGGTATAACGTGATCACGATCATTCATCCAGGCCACTACTCGGGCAGCCCTGGTCAGCGCACTCATACCACGCGGACTGGCACCGGCGAGAATCAGCCGATCCATATCTACCCCGTCAACACTAACGCCAAAGGCTGCGGGGTTTTCAGTGGCTCGCCATATTGCAAGTAAGTATTGATCTATTGCCGGACTGGTTCTGACACTCGACTGAATTTCCCCTGCGATATGGTTTAACTCGGACCCTGGACACATCGCCAGTGGCACCGATTCGATCAACGTGTCGGCATTGTGGTAAGCGGTATCTATGATCAACGCCTGCCGCACATCATCATCAACAGGCGTTGACATATTCAGCTCAAACATAAAGCGATCTCGAGCCGCCGACGCCAATTCAAATGTCTCTTCTTTTTCAACACGATTGCGATCAGCGAATACAGTCATATGTGGAAACTGATATTCGCGGTTAAACGCTGACACCGAACGCTCAGCCATCGCACGCAATAACAATGACTGGACCTGAGGCCGAGCGCGATTAATCTCGTTGAAAAAGAAAGTTGTCAGGGATTCACCGTGGCGTAACAACGGCCCCGGATCAATGCGTGGCTGACCATCTGCATCAACATAGGTATGGTAAACAAGATCATTGGGCATGAGATCGATCGTGCCCTCGACACGCTCAAAATCCCCGCCCACGGCTCGAGCGAAGGCGCGAAGCACGGTTGTCTTACCAACGCCCACATCACCTTCAAGTAAAACATGACCACGCGCAAACAGGGCTATACTAATCAGCCGAATCAAAGACGGCTGACCAATCACCGCACTACCTATCGCGGATTCAGTAGCAAGTGCCTTGCTTCGCCAATCAGACAGGACAGTATCTGAATTCAAGCGTTTCCTCTCAACTGCTATTTAACTACTTTTAGTATATGCGTTTTAGTAATGATTCGATACAGGCAAGTTTCGCAAGGCGAAAACTCTTACACCGCTGATAGTCAGCAAACACTTAGCTTGCACTTGAAGCGATTGACAAAACATCCGTAAAAATACTGACTTCAGACTGACATTAGCTTCGATTGTCCGCCGACTGATGGCGGATCGCAGCGGCACTTTACTCTTCAATCACCAATGCGCCACAAACTAATCAAGCGGTTTTTTAGCTACCAGCCTAACCCCGCCCAGATTATTCGAAACGAAGCAGTCGACGTAGTGACTATAGGCGTTATCGTATTCAGTAAAGCGATCAACACCGAATTTGGCAACTGTCGTGTCTCGAAGAGAGCGAAACATCTGTAACCTGTCCTGCAGCACTACCCGCCATTGAGCCGAGATATCATCCTGCGAAACAACCGTTCCGCCGAGAGCAGTGACTAACCTGACGTATTCGTCAGCTGTTGCTATATTAGCCGTATGCATCCCGTCCGCAAGGCGCTGCTCGGTTTGCGGATCGAGCTTGACATTTGCCACAATGTCAGTGAACGCTAATGTGCCACCCGGCTTGAGGACCCGCATACACTCGGCAACAAGCTTGCTCTTATCAGCTATATGCAACCAGGACTCCTGTGCAAGCAGAATGTCGAATTGTTCTGCATCGAAAGGCATGTCAGTCGCATCGCCATGGGCAAATTTGACCAATGCATCAAGCTTCACCAGTTGAGTTAGCCTGCGGGCAGACTCAACTCTGCTAAGGGTAAAGTCGAGCCCGGTTACCCGGCAACTTCGCCAATGAGCAATCCACCGAGCCGGCCCTCCCATGCCGCTGCAAACATCAAGCACATGGTGGTGTTCGGTTATTCCAGCTGCGTCAGCCAGCACATCCAGAAACGCGGTACCGCCATAGTGATCCTGATCGAACTCGGCAAGATCTATCTGCGTTAGCTGCTCAACAGACTTACCTTGCGCTTGTATCTTCTGCAGAATTTCATCTTCATTGATTGGATGTGTGTCATAAAATTCTATCACTGTGTCACTGTGGGACGTTGGCGCTTTTGGCATGAGAGCTGTCTCCTTTGAATATTAATAGCTATTGTCTATTCAAGACCACCAACCTGACTGCGTGGGTGTAGCCAGGCAGGTAAGCCTTACACTCACCACTAACACCGTGTGCACAGGTAACCATTTAGCCCGGCATGTATAATAACGCTTGGAAAAATATCTTGTCGCCCCAATGCATCTGTGAATCGAAAGCCCATGGAAAATGAAAAATTCAGTCTACACCCGACACTCGCCGCAGATACCAGCACAATTGCAGAATTACCACTGTGCAAACTTCTGCTGAGTAACGACAGTAACTATCCGTGGACTATTCTGGTACCGCGGCGAAACGATATTAGCGAGATATTTCAACTCAGCGCTGACGACCAGCAACAGCTGCTCACCGAGTCCAGTACACTGAGCCACTGTCTGCAGTCGGTATTAAGCCCTGACAAGCTAAATATTGCAGCACTGGGCAACATGGTACCGCAACTGCACGTTCACCATATTGCCAGGTACAAAAACGACAAGGCCTGGCCCGCGCCAGTGTGGGGCCACAGCGAGCCCACTCAGTACGTTTCAGCTGCCCGCGACAAGCTGGTTGAAGATATCTATTCATGGATTGATACACAAACAGACTTGCTCAACCACACACGAAATAAAACAAGCGCCAATAACCGCCCCGGCGATGCAAACAGCTCATCTGCCTATCAGCTGGCTCAACTCAATATCGCCACCCAGCAGTATCCGCTTGAAGCCCCCGAAATGGCCGACTTTGTTGCCAATCTAGACCGAATTAATCAGCTGGCAGATGACGCGCCAGGATTTGTGTGGAGACTGCAAACACCTGAGGGAGACGCCACCGGCATCAGGCACTTTGGTGAAAACGTTGTGGTTAACATGAGCACCTGGGCTGACATCGACTCACTACACAACTACGTCTACAAAAGTGCACACACAGACATTTTAAAACGTCGCCGAGAATGGTTTACAACGATGAGGACCTATTCGGTGTTATGGTGGGTTAAATCAGGCTGCCGCCCGACTATAGAGGAAGCGGCTCACAGACTGAAACAGCTTGAAAAGCTGGGGCCACACGAAGATGCGTTTACCTTTAAACGTTCGTGGCCCGCACCAAAGAGCTGACATAAATGCCTGCAGCTCAATTCATTGGCACTGAACAGTAAACAGCAATCGCCAGCCACTTCAGGGGCCGACAACTTTGAATAGATTCTGCATTGCACAATATCGTAATCGACAATAATGCGCGTGTCTAAAGACTAGCGATTCCTCGGCATCGGATGTTTGACAACAAATTTTTTATCAAGCACGACCTCGCGCCAGAATACAAAAAGCCCGGAGGAAAATATCATTACGATGCCAATCCAGGCAACCAGGTCAGGCCACTCACCCCACAGCGTAATACCCCACACAATCGCCAGCACCAGCGCCAGATATTCAAAGGGTGCAATTAACGCCGCCTCGCAGATGCGATACGCCTGGCTGATCAGGTATCCGCCAACACCGCTGCTCAGCCCCAGCCCAAACATAATGCCCATATCCAGCGTGGTCGGAATAGCCCAGGCCCGAAATAGAAAATCAATAGACGGGTTCGACGGGTCTGCATAGCGACCATCGCCAAACAACAAGCCGAAAACAGTGCAGACGATAACAAACACAAACTGTATGTAGAACGCCATTACCGAGGCTTTTTCCTGCATACCTATTTTCCGAGTCAGTACCTGCAACATTGCGTATGCAGCGGCGGCCAGCAATGGCAGCAGTGCCGCATATTTAAAGGCACTGGTTCCAGGACGCAGCATGACAATAACACCGGCAAGCCCTACGGCCACCGCCATCCAGCGCCAGATGCCAACCCGCTCTTTCAGAAAGATCACTGACAGCGCCGTGATAAATAGTGGCGCAACAAAAAATAGAGCACTGGCCTCTGGCAAACTGATGGTCGCAAGGCCGGTAAAAAACATCATATTCGCCAACACGACACACAGCCCACGCAGCAAATGCATTTTCAAAAACGGGGTTTTTAGCTGTCGATAGCCACCTTCAAGCGGCAACAGAATACTCAACGTAACAGTAATGCCGACCAGCGCCCTTACCCATACAATTTGATGCAATGGATAATCACCACTCAACAATTTTATGCCGACATCATTTAACGAAAACATAAACCATGCACCAATGGCGCAGGCTATGCCGAATAGCTCGGATCGACCGGTAAAGATGCTCACTGAAACTCCCGTTAATCAGCACACGAGGAACCGCCGTACTGCCATTGCAGTGCAACACGTATAACCGGCCGATTTACAAGAGCGACTGAGCCGCCTGCCGCACAAACCGGACCCGCGCGTCTACTGCTTCGATCGCGCTGATCAACGGTAGAGATTAACGTGAGCCCCATCTGACAACGGATCAGAACGAGAGTCAATTCAATTTTCCGCCATTCTGTTGCGCGGAGGTGGCTAGTGAAAATCCAACGCGGTGCGTGATACGCTTTACTCATCGTGTCGACGATGCGCTATTACAGCGCAATACAGAAACAATAAGCAGACTGTGAGGAATAGACATTGACCCACTCAAGACTGATTCTGGTAACCGGTGCCACTCGCGGCCTCGGTTACGCCATGACGGAGAGCTTCATTGCAGCGGGCCATCGGGTTATCGGTTGTGGCAGAGACAGCAGCGCCATTCAGCAACTGGCTGATAAATACCCGAACAGTCAGTTTGACACGGTAGATGTTGCGAGCGAGCAGCAGGTTAGCGAGTGGGCAGAGCGAATACTGACTGCGTTGGGCACGCCGGATCTGCTGATCAACAATGCGGCGACGATCAATGCCAATGCGCCGCTGTGGGAAATCTCTGAAAGTGAATTCGCCAGCGTTACAGAGATCAATATCAACGCTGTGCACCGCGTACTGCGCCACTTTTGCCCCGCAATGATTGAGCGCGGCAGTGGCGTCATCGTTAACTTCAGTAGCGGATGGGGTCGCAGCGTGGCCGCCAATGTAGCGCCTTATTGTGCCAGCAAGTGGGCAATAGAAGGTTTGACAAAAGCGCTTGCAGAGGATCTGCCAACAGGAATTGCCGCGGTGGCACTGAACCCGGGAATCATACACACCGATATGCTTAACAGTTGCTTTGGCGCCCAGGCGGCCAGCTTCGACTCACCCGCCACCTGGGCGACTACTGCTGTTCCGTACCTGTTAAGCCTGAACGAAACCCACAACGGACAATCACTGAGTGCGCCGTAACACCAACTATCACAGGAGCCTGCGGTAGCCGTCTGCTGCGCGAGCACGCGCCCAAGGGTTCTTGCGGAATTTTAAGAGTGATCGAGTACGTGGTCCGCGCAAACAGGCATCCATGCCTGACATCGAGCACTTTGCCATCCATGGCACATTGACCCACGTCCGGTCGCACCCGTCCGGTCGCAAAAGACTTTTTGATTCGTGTTTGGTCTTTTCAAAAATGCAGCCCCCCCAGGGGATGTCCCACATGCGCACCCCACTAAAGCAACCCCAACTAAAAACCCAGCCTGTTAACACCGCGACAGCGAGTACAGCCCGCAGGGCTCAACAACCCGAAACTATGCCTCTGGCCTCATGTGCGGAAACAGAATGACGTCTCTGATTGATGGTGAGCCGGTAAAGAGCATCACTAATCGGTCTATACCGATGCCCTCACCCGCTGTTGGTGGCA